>NZ_JBNAGG010000002.1:0-625493 GCF_049801075.1 Maritalea sp. S77
CCAATGTCCTGTGTGGATGGCTCCGTAATTGCAAGTACTTTTTGTGACTTATTTCCGAGATCAGATACAGTCCTGTGTCCGGCCTATTGATGCAGGTTTATGCTGCTGGCCCTGATGATTTCCGCGAACCAAGTCCCATTCCGCTTGGCGGACTATTTATGTCCCCGGACATTGGCGGGGTGTCTTGGCTCTCCGGCTGGCCCGGATATTCATCACATCATACGTTCTTGCAAACTTATTCTCTTTTTAGGTTGTACTCATCTCCCTGTACGGTTCGCCATTGGTGAGCACCGCCCATGCTATGCGAGCTGTTTTGTTTGCCATAGCAACGGCCGCGAGCTTTACGGGCTTGCGCTCGAGCAGGCTGAGCATCCATGGATCAGCTCTTTCAGGTTTGGTTTTGGCAGCGCGCACGCGACTTGCCATGCCGTTGACCAAAAGCTTGCGTAGATATTGATTGCCCATGCGACTTATGCGCCCCAACACTTGTTTACCACCACTCGATTTGTTGAGTGGCGTCAGGCCGATCCAGGCAGCAAAGTCGCGAGCACTTCGAAACTGCCTTCCATTGCCGATGGTCGCAACGATGGCGGAGGCTGTTAGGGGCCCGATGCCGGGTATGGTTCGTAGTAGTTCAATGCGTTCATCCTGCTTGGCCTGCTCAGAGATGGTCTTGTCCAGCCTGGCGATGCGCAAATCAAGATCAATCAATTGATCGCACAGCAGCGCAATGACATCTTCAGCACTCTCGGGAATTTCCAAAAGTTCGCCAACCTGCATCTCGCGCGCAAGGCGGCGCAAATGATCAATGCCTCTGGGAATAATAATCCCAAACTCGGCGAGCAAACCACGGATCATGTTTACCAGCTGGGTGCGTTGATTGATCAGTGCCTGACGAACACTATGTTGGCTTAATATAGCTTGCTGGTCTTCTGTCTTGATGGCCACAAACCGCATGCTGGGACGTGTGACAGCCTCGCAGATAGCAGCAGCGTCTGCCGCATCCGATTTGCCGCGTTTAACATAGGCTTTTACGTAAGTGGCTGGCATCAATTTTACTTCATGACCCAGCGTCGTCAGCTCACGCGCCCAATAATGGCTCGATGCACAAGCCTCTATACCAATCAAGCAGGGGGCTAATTTTGCGAAGAAGGGCAGCATTTGGGCGCGACGTAAGGGTTTGTTGAAAGCGACCGATCCATCTTCATAAACGCCGTGGACCTGAATAACATTCTTGGCAAGATCAACGCCAATTGTGATAATCTGCATTTGTGGCTCCTATACTAGCAGTGATAACACCTGCCATTATGGCGCATTTAACGCCGGTGTGTAGGAGCCATCCACACCATCCGCTATTGGGATTGTTGCGCAATAGACAAGACTCAGGCTCCAAATGACGGTTTTGAGCCCCTGACACCCAAATGCTGCACATTGGCGAACGGCCGCTTCCGTACCAGCGCCCGGAATTCGAAAGAGAAGCGAGAGAATGCGCGCAAGGTGCAAATGGTGTTTCAGGACCCCTTTGCGTCACTCAATCCGACCCACACCGTGCGTCATCATTTGGCGCGCCCGCTTTTGCTGCACAGCCGTGTGCCGGAAGGTTCGACCTTGGAAAAGGAATTGGTGCGTACGCTTGAAGATGTGGAATTGGAGCCCGGCGTGATGTTGGACAAGTTTCCGCATGAGCTTTCTGGCGGTCAGCGCCAGCGGATCAATTTGGCGCGGGCTTTGGCCGTTGGCGCAGAATTGATTATCGCAGATGAACCTACATCAATGCTTGATGTGTCTATTCGCCGGTCAATTTTGAACTTGATGAACCGATTGAAAAAAGATCGCGGCATCACGTTTTTGTACATTACACATGATTTGGCCACAGCTCACTATTTGACGGAAAATACGGCTGTGATGTTTGGCGGGCGCATTGTGGAATATGGGCCATCTGACGCGATTGTACGCGACCCTCAACATGCATATTCGCAATTGCTTTTGTCATCCGTGCCGAACGCGCACACGCGGATTAACGCCGATTTTGAACATGCACGTGACTTTTCTAAGTTTGCCGATAAAGTGCGCGCGGAAACAGCAGCCAGCACAGGCGGATTGGAAGAGATTGCAACTGGACGTTTTGTGCGCGCTGCATAAAACCGCATTTGCATGTTGATGGAGGTAAGCTGATGGCAAATATTTCTCAGTTTTGTGTGCGTCCTGCGCATATAGAGGATGAGGCAGCCATCAGTGATATCTGCGTGCGCACGGCTGCCAGTGGTGAAGATGCGCGGGAAAATTATTCTCGACGTGATTTACCTGGCATGATTTGGGCTGTGCCTTATGTGCACCATAATCCAGACCATTGCTTTGTGGTTGATGATGGGAAGGGGACGGCCATTGGCTATATTGTCACTGCGGCCAATACCCGAACCTACGAGGCATGGCAGAAAACAAATTGGTGGCCGCGGGTGGATGCGTTTTTGGCTGAGTTCGAGCCGCAGACGGAAGGCGACCACAATTTTCTTGAGGCTTTGGCGCAGAACCAAAAGCCAGCACCCGACTATGCCGATGAATATCCCGCTCATTTACACATAAACTTGCTGCCGCAGGCGCAAGGTGGTGGGTTTGGCGGAAAGCTCATGCGTACTGCACTCGACCGTTTACGTGCAGACGGTGTGAGCGGCATCCATTTGGGCGTCAATCGTGAAAATCACCGGGCGATCGGATTTTATAAAGCCATGGGCTTTGAACAGATTGCAGATGATGGTGCACCAATTTTTGCGCGGACACTCTAGGCGCAAATCAGCTTTTTGCTGCACGAATGCGGGCACGCAGATATTTTGCGGCTGAACGATAATGACTTGGCCCGGCAGCTTCTGCCCAACGGCCGGGTGTCCAATCATTATTGGCGCCCTTCATCGGGCCGCCATAGAGCTCTTTGTCACTATGTGCTGCCATAAACTGGCGAATTTTTTCGTGATTGGTCCGGAGAAGTGCCACCGCATCTGCCCAACTCAACTGGGCCTGTTGCTTGCGCAATTCGCTATTGTAGCGTTTGAGTTCTGACCATTTATAGCCTTTGGCCGGGAAATATACTTCTTTTCCCGCCATGCCGTCATGGTACCAACCAAGGAACAATTCAATCCAGTGTGCGCGATGGCCGATAACGTCTTTGATGGACGTGTCATCTTCATCCAATTGGAGGGCAAATTCGGCATCAATCGTGTCGATCAGCTTGTCCAGCTTGGCAAACTCTTTGTCGGTAACCTCAATGAGGTCGTGCTTAGTTGTTGCAGCAGGCATCACATATCTCCTTTGCGGCATCAGAATGACGCAAAATGAATTGGCTGCATTGACCTTGGTCAAAAAAGCGCGTTTTAGGCTCCATTGGTGCTGAAAATGTTGATTTTAATGTGCATTAAATAAGGAACATATTCAATATTTCGTAAGGGTTATTGGGGTAACGTCCGCCTAGGAGAGATATTATGTTGCGTGTGATCAATTGTATTGCGTACGCACACGACCTTGCTTTGGTGGCTTTGGCAGCAGTGATCTGCGCCGTTGGTGCCTTCGTGTCCGTACATTTGCTCAAGAAGGTTTTCGCTACCACATCGCGGGCGCGATTTGCGTGGGGATTTATTGGTGCCATCGCCGCAGGGTCAACCATTTGGTGCACCCATTATGTAGCTATGCTGGCATTTGAACCGGGCGTGCCGGTATCTTATGACTTTGGTCCGACACTTGTTTCTTTGATTGTTGCCATTCTCGGATGCATTGCTGCTTATGGCTTGGCGAGCGAACGTTTTGCCTTTGCCGCGCCTATCGGCGGCACAGTGTTCGGTTTGGCCATCTCTGCCATGCACTATATGGGCATGACGGCCTTTTCGGCGCGGGCGCTGCTGGCATGGGACATGAATTATGTGGTTGCCTCCGTATTGCTTGCAGTTGTGCTTGGTGCACTAACATTCACCTTTATGGACAAATTGCGCGGCGCGAAGAGCATTGCCATCGGCTCCGGTGTGATGGTGCTGGCGATTGTCAGCCTACATTTCACCGGTATGGCTGCGTTGGAAATTAGCCCATTGGCACCTGATGCTGCAGACGCGACTGTAGCGGAAGCTCGAAATATGATTGCTGTTGCTGTTGCCGGGGTATGTCTTTTGGTTTTGGGCACTGGTGCGGTGGCGTTCTTTTTGGATAATCAAGCACGCGCATTTGCAACCATCCGTTTGCGGCATTTGGCGGAGAGCGCAGTGGATGGCATGGCCGTTGTGCGCGACCAACATGTGATTGGCGCCAACAGCGAATTTGCGCGGATGGTGAAAATGAGCAAGGCCGATATTGTTGGGAAACCCGTGGCCAAATTCATTGAAAATGTGGCGCAATATCAAGAAGGCAAGTTGAGCGCGACGGAATTGAAGCGCGAAGATGGATCTGGCCTGCCCGTTGAACTGGCGGTGCAAACTGAGCAGGTGAGCGAAGATGGTCAGCCTTTGACGGTTTTGGCGCTGCGCGATATTAGTCAACGTTTGGCGCAGGAAGAGAAAATTTCGTTTCTGGCGCAATATGACAGCCTCACAGGTCTGCGCAACCGCGCAACATTTTTGGAAAATACGCAAAACATCTTGGAATGGGGTGGCAATGACAGCGCCTATGCGGTGATCGCCATCGATCTAGATCGCTTTAAAGAAGTCAATGATATGCATGGCCATGTGGCGGGTGACCGTGTTTTGGGCTGTACCGGCAAACGGCTAAAAGAGGTTTTGGCATCGCACCAATTTGCAGCTCGTATTGGTGGCGACGAATTTGTGGTGTTTTCAGAAATCAAATCCAAAGATGATGCTATTCATTTGGCCGAAGTTTTGGAGCGCGAGCTGGGGCAAGATATTGAGCATGACGGTGCAGTTTTGAGCTGCCCAGCCAGCTTTGGCATTGCGCTTTATCCAGATGATGGGCAGCAGATCAACACATTGCTGAACAATGCTGATTTGGCCATGTATCGCGCTAAATCTTCGGATGATCAGCAGATTTGCCTATATGACAAAGGAATGGATGACACGATCCGCAAACGGCGTCAGTTGGTGGATGAATTGCGGTTGGCCATTCAAAGTGATCAGCTTGAGTTGCACTATCAAGTGCAGATGAATGTGCCGGATGAAACAGTTGCTGGATATGAAGCGCTGGTGCGTTGGCGGCACCCTGAAAAAGGATTGCTGCCGCCAAATGTGTTTATTCCGCTGGCGGAGCAAACAGGCCTTATCACCATGTTGGGTGAATGGGTGCTGCGCACCGCTTGCCACGAAGCCGCAAACTGGGAAAGCGGACTGCCTGTGTCGGTTAATCTGTCACCGGCGCAGCTAACCTCCACAAATTTTGTGGAGCAGGTCCAAGATATTTTGCTTGAAACGGGCCTGTCGCCAGAGAAGCTTGAATTGGAAGTGACCGAGACAAGCTTCATTACGGACCAGAAGAAAGCGATTGCGGTTTTGGAGGCGCTCAAGGCAACGGGAATTTCCATTTCCGTTGACGATTTCGGTACGGGCTATTCGTCACTGGCGATGTTGCGGTCATTCCCGTTTGATAAGATCAAGCTCGATAAATCCTTGATTGACGATATTGACAATAATCAAAAATCCAAAGGGATGTTCCGCGCGGTTCTCTCGCTTGGCGATGCTCTTTCTGTGCCGATTTTGGCGGAGGGCGTGGAGAATAAAGAACAGCTTGCCTTCCTGCTTGAGCATGGATGTCAGCTGGTTCAGGGCTATTATTATGGCAAACCGGAGCGACATGAAGCGAGTTCGCCGTCGCAGGTTGCGCCGGCCAAAGTGGTGGGGATCAAACGATCCTAGAGTCCAATTTTTTGGTGAGATGGTAAGCACGACAGGTGAAATCCTGTCGTGCTTTTTTTGCGCGCTTGAATGACGAAATTTAATATGACTTGTCATTAAATGATAAGTCATGTAATTTCATCTTTGGGGGATGAGTGAAATGAACAAGAAGACGACATCCGTTTTACGGTTGGATCATATTCCAGACACCGCCAGTGACTTGTCGGTTGCGACACAGCGTTTGGCCCGGCTTTTGCGTGGGCAGATTTCGATGTTGCTGGCAGCAAATGGCGAGTTGGGGCTGGTTGAATGGCGGATCTGTCTTGGCATTTCACAAAGCGAAAATCCATCGCAAAAAGACCTTGTTGATTTTGCGGGTATTGAACAAGCACAAGTCAGCCGCGCGCTGATGAAGCTTGAGCAAAAGGGCATCATTCAATCCAAACAATCTGACCATGATCGTCGGGTTCGGATATTTAGCCTAAGTGAAACTGGACAATCTTACTTCGAACGGGTGGAGCCAGTGATTGCGACCTATCACCAGCAAATTGATAGTGTTTTGAGCGAGGCGGAGAAAGCACAATTCCTCGACATGGTTGAACGCGTGGCCAAGGCGGCGCAATTGGCCAGCAATGATGAAGCACAACAAGCGGGCTAACCGAAGGGTCGGCGCGCGCTGAACATGAACGGCTTCGGCTGAAGCGATTGGGAGGACAAAATGAAAAAGTTTATTGCAGTTGCATGTGCGGCGATGATGACAATGACTGGGTCAGCTATGGCGCAAGATTGGTCACCATCAGGATCAGTTGAGTTGCAAATCGGCTTTGGTGCCGGGGGCGAAACTGATACGCTCGGCCGCGTGATCGCCGCGACGATGGAAGAGCAAACTGGCTGGAACGTTGTGCCACAAAACAAGCCTGGCGGCGGCGGTATCGCAATGTTTACGGGCCTATTGAACGCCAAAAATGATGGCTCGGTTATCGCTATGGGCGTTTCCATGCCTGTGTTGATCAACCTCACTTTGCGCGGTGACCAGTTGCCATTTGATTTGGACAGCTTTGATTATCTCGGCACGGTGACCCGCGCGCAATTGGCAATTATTGCCAAAGCGGACGCTCCGTTTGATGACATGGCGAGCCTTGTTGAATATTCAAAAGAGCAGGGCGGTGTGCCCGTTGCGTTTGATGCCAAGCCGCAAGAATTGATGCTGATGGCGCTGAATGAGCAAACTGGCGCTGGTTTCAAGCTGGTTTCAACCAAAAGCTCTGCTGAGATGGTGCAGTTTGTTTTGGGTGGGCAGGTCCAAGCCTCTTTCAATGCGGGCACGCACATTCAGTATTTGGAAAAGGGCGACGTGAAAATGTTGGCCAGTGCCAATGCGGACCGTCATGCCTATGCTGAAGACGTGCCAACTTTGCAAGAGCAAGGCTACGACCTTTACACAGACCCATATTTCTATTTTGCAGCGCCAAATGGGCTTTCTGATGATGCAAAAGAAGCGTTGGCAGCGGCATTGGACAATGCCATCAAGTCTGAAAAAGTGCAGGATGTGGTCACCAATGTGATGCAAAACAGCACTAACAATTTGGGCCCTGAGGGCACAAAGAAAATGATGGAAGATGGACTGAACAGTGTTGGCGATCTGTTCAACTAAGCATGAATTGGCTGCCCCTAATTTGGGGCAGCCTTTCCCTTTTTCAGGACAGCATTCATGACTGATCGATTGACTGGTGTGGCCGTCATTTTGTATGGTACGGCGCTTTATTTCCTGATCACACCTGGTGCGACGGAAACGGTAGGGTATGGCTGGTTACGGCCAAACACGGTGCCGAATGTTATGGCAGTGATCATGATATTGGCTGGCACCACGCTGGCGCTTGCAACACCGCAAGTTCAGCAAATCGACTTTCCAAAAATGGCGCGCGCCGCCGGCTTTTTGTTGGTGATAGCAATTGGCCTATGGGCCATGGCGCAGTGGCGATATCTGTTTGTTGCGCCCATCTTGGCGCTGGTGTTGATGCTGCTGGTGGGAGAACGTCGCTGGTCTTGGTTGATGGTGGGTGCACTGTTGCTGCCCCTGACCATCAGTTTTTTGATTGAATATGTGCTGGAACGCCCTTTGCTCTAACTGGATAATTTATGGTCGATCTTTCCGTCATTTTAGCTGGGTTTGCTGACGCCTTTACGCCCATTAATCTGCTGTTTGTGGTGTGCGGCGTGATGCTTGGCCAATTTGTGGGCGCAATGCCCGGCATTGGCCCCGTAATGGCGATGGCTATTGCCATTCCCTTCACCTTTGTGATTGACCCGCTGCCAGCCATCGCCTTTTTGGTTGGCATTAACAAGGGCGGCCTCGTGGGCGGCGCGGTGCCTGCGATTTTGATCAATACGCCGGGCACGCCCGATGCAGCGGCCACTGCGATGGATGGGCATCCGTTGGCGCAGCAGGGCAAGCCGGAAAAAGCCACCAAGATGGCGCTTTATTCCTCTGTCACAGGTGACACATTTTCTGACATCGTGTTGGTGACCATTTCCGCGCCGCTGGCGCTGGTGGCGCTGAAAATGGGGCCAGTTGAAATTCTGGCGCTGATGGTTTTTGCATTCTCCGTGATTGCTGGTCTCGTGGGCAAGAGCATTTCAAAAGGGATTATCGCGGCGGCGCTCGGCATGTTGGCTGCGACGGTGGGGCTGGACCCGGAACATGCAACTCCGCGCTATTATTTCGGTTATTTTGAGCTTTACGATGGCTTGCCCTTGGCGGCGGTGGCCATCGGTATGTTGGCTGTTGCTGAGATATTGCGGCGGTTGGCCAGCAGCAAAAAAGGTTCCACTGCGGCGATTGCGCAGCAAAAGGATATGGTGCCGGCGGATCGGCGGGTGAGCTTTGCCGAATATTGGGCGTGCCGTTTTACAATGCTGCGCGGTGCGTTTATTGGCACAATTCTGGGGGCATTGCCCGGGGTTGGCTCAACGGCGGCAGCCTTTATGTCTTATGCGGCGACCAAAAAATCGTCCAAAGATCCGGAGAGTTTTGGCAAAGGCAATTTGCAGGGGATCGCTGCGGCAGAAAGCGCGAACTCTGCGGTGATGGGAGCGAACCTGATCCCGCTTTTGACGTTGGGGATACCCGGCAGTGTGGGTGCGGCGCTGATTATTTCGGCTTTTGTGATCCATGGAATTCAGCCGGGGCCGTTGCTGTTTGAAGAGCAGGGGCGGCTAGTCTATGGCCTATTTGGCGCGATGATTATGGCGAATTTCGCTAATCTGTTTGTGGGGCAGTTGGGATTGCGCTTGTGGTCCTTTGTTATCCGGGCGCCGGAATCCCTGATCTTTTCCACTGCCATTTTGCTGTGTATTGCTGGGGTCTATTTGGCGACGGGCGGCTTGTTCGGGGTGATCATTATGTTGATGGCCGCGGCGCTTGGCTATGTGATGACTAGCTTCGGCTTCTCACCTGTGATTTTCATCATCGCCTTTTTCCTTGGTGGGCGGTTTGAAATTGCCCTGTCGCAAAGTCTTGTCTTGTTGGATGGCAATGTTTTGGCCTTGATCAACTACCCCATTGCTTTGGCCCTGTTTGCGATCGCGCTGATCACCATGGTTTGGATGATCTGGGCTGATCGCCAAAAAGAATTATAGAGGTTTTTATGACCCAGAAGAAAAATGTTCTTTTCATCATGTTTGATCAGCTTCGGTTTGATTATTTGAGCTGTCAGGGCCATCCGCATTTGCAGACGCCGCATATGGACCGTTTGGCGGAAAAGGGCGTGCGCTTTACCCGCACATATGTGCAGTCGCCGATCTGCGGTTCGTCGCGCATGAGTTATTACACAGGCCGTTATGTGCATAGCCATGGGGCACAGCGGAACAATTTTCCGTTGAAGGTGGGCGAGTTTACACTCGGCGATCATCTGCGGAATGGGGACATTGATTGCTATTTGATCGGCAAAACCCACATGCAAGCAGATGAGGCTGGGTTGAAGCGGCTGGGCATTATGCCCGATAGCGTGATCGGCGCGCGGCAATCAGAGTGCGGGTTTGATGCATATATTCGTGATGATGGCTTGTGGGCTGAGGGCGTCGGTGGTCTTTATGACAGCAAGCGCTCGCCCTATAATGAATATCTGAAAGATAAAGGCTATGTGGCGCAAAATCCGTGGCATGACAATGCCAACGCCGCGCTAAATGAAGAGGGCGATATTGCCTCTGGCTGGTTGATGCAAAATGCGGATCAGCCTGCCAATATCAAGGAAGAAGATTCCGAAACTCCCTGGCTGACCAGTCAAGCGATCCAGTTTATGGAAGAGCGGCGAGAGGCGGATAAGTCTTGGCTTTGTCACCTGTCCTACATCAAGCCGCATTGGCCTTACATTGTGCCTGCGCCTTATCATGACATGTACGGGCCTGAACATATTTTACCTGTGAAGCGCAGTGACCAAGAGAAAGCGCATCCGCATCCGGTCTATGGCGCTTATATGGAAAATTTGGTGGCGCAGAGCTTCTCCAAGGATGAGGTGCGCGAGAAGGTGATCCCCGCCTATATGGGGCTGATCAAACAATGTGATGATCAGATGGGGCGGCTGTTTGCCTATTTGGAAGAAACTGGGCAAATGGACGATACCATGATCGTGATCACATCTGATCATGGGGATTATTTGGGCGATCATTGGTTGGGTGAAAAAGACCTTTTCCATGAATGTTCCGTCAAGGTGCCGTTGATCATTTATGATCCGAGCGCCGATGCTGATGCGACACGCGGGACGGTGTGTGATGAGCTGGTTGAAGCTATCGATTTGGTTCCGACCTTTTTGGAATGGTTCGGGCAGGACATTCCAAACCATATTGTCGAAGGGCGATCTTTGATGCCGTTTTTACGCGGCGAACAGGTGGAAGATTGGCGAGACTTTGTGATCTCCGAATATGATTATTCCACCACATTAGCGGCCGAAAAATTGGGTCTGGAGCCTGCGGATTGTCGCCTGTTTATGGTCGCGGATAAGGTTTGGAAAATGGTGCATGCTGAAGGGGATATGCGTCCGATGTTGTTCAACCTGAACGACGACCCGGAAGAATATTACGACCTTGGCGATAGCGCGGCGCATTATCCTGTGCGTGAGCAGATGTATCGGCATTTGGGCACATGGGCGCGGCGCATGTCGCAGCGGACGGCCATTTCTGATGACCGCATTAAAATGATGCGGGGGAAAGCGCTGGATAAGGGCATTTTCCTTGGGCTTTACGATGGGTCGGAAGTGCCGGAGGAAAAAGTGACACCCATTAAAGGCAAAGGGCAAAAAGCCACCTAACGCTCCCAAATCAAATTCATCTGCCATTGTCATTTAGACGTCGAAGAAGCGTCACAATAATGTAGTGCGGCCACCATAGATTTCGATTCATTCGAACGAATTGTGGTGAGCTATGGCCGATTCAAAATGGATATTGGTGCGCAACGCCATTGATGCCGAGATCAAAGCTGGGCAGCTGAAGCCGGGTGCGCGTTTACCAACGGAGCCAGACCTTTGTGCCAAGTTTGACGCGGGTCGCCATTCAGTGAGGCGGGCGATTGCGGCTTTGTCGATTGAAGGCAAGGTGCGCACGCAGCAAGGCAGTGGCACATATGTGGAAACGCCTGAACTGATCAAATATGTGATCGGTCGGCGCACACGCTTTCGGCAGAACCTACGAGAGCAAGGGTTGGCACCGGGCGGCAAAATGCTGGGCCATAGTGTGGGCAAGGCCGATGAAAAAGTTGCGCAGGCACTTGGCATCAAGCCGGGCGATCAGGTGATCCGCATTGAACGGCTGACCACGGCGGACAATGTGCCCATCGCTTATGGCACGGCCTACAAGCCTTATGATCGTTTCCCCGATTATATCCATCGCCGTACGCAGCATAAGTCTGTGACCGACACTTATAAAAGCTATGGCATTGAAGATTATGTGCGGGCCGACACGACTGTCTACACTCGCCAGCCGCGCACAGCGGAGGCCCATGCCCTAGCGCAGCATCCGCAAATGCCAGTTATGGTGGTGAGCTCCATCGATGCGCTGCTTGATGGCACGCCTATCAGCTATTCGCAGGTGGCATGGGCCAGCGCGCGCGTGCGTTTTTCACTTGAAGTTGAACCAGAAGATTTTCCGATCCCGTTAGAAATGGAGCGCCAAAATGGCTGACCAAGAAAGCCGCCATGCCTTTGTGCTTGCAACACTGGCCCGTGGCAATGATGCCGAAATCAAACAGTTTGCTGAGCAATTGCTGGCAGACATTGATGAAGTTGAAGTGATCAAAAACCGCACTGGGCTGGTGATGCTGCCCATGCGCGACACGGTGGATGGCACGGCCTTTCATTTGGGCGAAGTGCTGGTTGCTGAAGCACATATTAGGGCGCTGGGCCAAGAAGGCTATGGCATGAAAACCGGACGTGATTTGGAAGCGGCGATGGCCATCGCGGTAATCGATGTTGCATGGCAAGCGGGCCATGAACTTTCAGCCATCAATGCTTTTGTGGCGGCGCAGGCTGATGCCATTGCGGCAAATGACAATCAACGCATGCGGGCGGTGGAAGCCACGCGCGTTAATATGGAGACATTTTAATTATGGCGGCTCCTCAACGTAACCATGAAGAAGCATTTGCCAATGCCGCGTTTGACGCGATGTTGAGTGCAACCGCACGGCCGGGCCAAATTGAAACGCTGCCAGACAGCGATTTTGGTCCCGTCATTGCTGCGTTAATCGATCGTGAATGCACCTTCTTCGCAAGTGATGAAGTCCTCATTCAGCAATTGAGCGAAACGGGCGCGCGCTTTGCTGCGGCTGGTGAGGCTGACTTTGTGTTTTGCCGGGCTGATGAATTGGCGGCGCTGCTGCCAAAGGTGAAAATTGGCTCTGATCTATACCCGGACGATGGCGCGACATTGATTGTGGCTGCGGGCCTTGCCAAGGGTGACAAGCTGCGCCTGAGCGGTCCCGGCATTAAGGGCCATGAAGATGTGGCGATTGCCGGTTTTGAACGCGCGATTTGGGACCAGCGGACCAAGCAAATTCGATATCCGACAGGTTTTGACATGTTGATTGTGGATGGGGCGCAGCTAATTGCGTTGCCGCGGTCCACCAAGGCGGAGGTTTTGTAAATGGCCTATGTGGCAACACGGGGTGGCGAACGGGCCATCGAGCAATCTGAGCGTTTGTTCAAGCAAGAGCTGGGCAGCATTACACCAGAAAAAGTGAAGCAAGTGCGCGAAACCATGCCTTACTTGGTAGACCGGGTGATGGGCGAAGCCTCGCTTTATGATCGTGATGTGGCGGCGCTTGCGCTGGCGCAAACGGGCGGCGAGTTGAGCGAGGCAGTGCTGTTGTTGCGCGCATGGCGCACAACGCAACCGCGTATCACGGTGGCAAAACCTTTGGAGCAGGATGAGCTGCATGTGTTTCGGCGCATTTCGGCGGCGTTTAAGGATATTCCGGGCGGCCAGCTTTTGGGACCATCTTTGGATTATGCCCACCGCTTGCTGGCGACTGAAGTTTTGTCTGGCGAAGACTATACGCCAGAGCCTGTTGAAGAAGCAGAGAAAGCGGCACCATCTCACCAGCCGAGTGTGAGTGCGTGGTTGTCGAGCCAAGGTTTGGTGGACGATGCGGACCATGATGACACCGCGCCGGACGATATTCCGGATTTGACCCGTGAACCTTTGCTGTTTCCTGCCAAGCGGGCCCATCGGCTGCAAAGTTTGGCCCGGGCGGATTCAGGCGGGGTGTTGGCACTGGGTTATTCGGCCATGCGCGGCTATGGCCAAGCGCACCCGACAGTGAGCGAATTACGGCTGACCGAAGCCGAGATTGAAGTCCAGCATCCGTGCGGCACCAACTTCAGCGCGGGTCGCGTGAAGGTGAGCCAAGCGGAAGTTGTGTCGAAAGCCAAGGGCGAGCGGCTTGAACGCGGCTTTGCCGCCACCTTTGGGTGGAATGAAGTGAAGTGCATTTCAGCCGCCACCTTGGATTTGAATGCGGATGGGGCTGAGAAAAACTCAGCCGTTGAGGAGGAGTTCTTCCTTTACCACACAGAGGGTGTGGAAAGCTCAGGCTTCTGCATTCACTTCAAGCTGCCGCACTATGTGACGTTCCAATCCAGCCTAGATGCCATGCGCGATGCGAAGGCGAAAAAGCAAACCCCGCAAATGGAGGCGGCAGAATGAATTTAAAATCGCTGAGCAAAGAGTGGGAAGCGGTGAGCTATGGCTTTTTGGACGCTTCTGCCAAGCGCGAATTGCGCCGCAAAATGCTGAAAGCTGTGGCCGTGCCGGGGTGCCAGATGCCTTATGCCAGCCGCGAAGTGCCGATGGCGCGGGGCTGGGGCACGGGCGGGTTGCAAGTGTCGCTGACTTTGATGAATCCAAAAACGGTCGTGAAAGTGATCGACCAAGGGGCAGATGACAGCGTGAACGCTGCATCGATCCGCAAGTTTTTGACGCGGGTAACCGGGGCAGAAGCCACATGGGACACGTTGGATGCAACGCTGATCCAGTCGCGTCACCGAGTGCCAGAGGAAAAGCTGACCAAGGATCAGATTTTGGTACTTCAGGTGCCAAACCCAGAGCCGTTGCGGTCGGTCGAGCCGAACATGTCCATCGCGCGGCAAATGCATGCAGATGCGGATTATAGCCGCATGTGGTTGCAGCTTTATGAGCAGATTGTGCGCTCTGGCCGGGTGATGCAGGGTGCGTCTTATCCGTCGATGGTGAATGGGCGGCACGTGATGACGCCGTCGCCGATCCCGCGTTGGGACGTGCCGAAACTGCATATGGCTGAGCATTTGACCATTCTTTCAGCTGGGCGGGAAAAACGTATTTTTGCGGTGCCGCCGCACACGCGGGTGGAGCCATTGGTGTTCTCTGATGTGCCCTACAAGGTGGAAGAGCATGGCGACATCACCTGCACCCGCTCGGCGCTCAAGGGCTTCTTTATGAACGAAATTCCGAATGATGATGGCACCTCGAGCTATGAAGTGTCGGACAGTAATTTGGGCATTAAAGCGCTGAATGCGCCGGAGGATGCGTCGCCAAAGATAGGCGAGACGTGGTATCAAGATGGGGAGTGGGCGCAATGAGTGTCGACATGAAATTAGAGCGCAGCGCGCCACAATTTATCACGCATGAACCCCTGCTGCACATGACCAACATCTCCAAACGCTATGGCGATGTGGTGGCGTTGGATCAAGTGGGCGCCAAGGTGTATCCCGGCGAAGTGTTGGGCATAGTAGGTGAAAGTGGCTCGGGCAAATCCACCTTACTGCGGATGATGAATTTGCAGGAATTGCCCGATCAAGGCACCTACCATCTCGATATTGAAACCGAAAAGCCGAACCTTTTTGATATGGATCGTTATGCGCGCTTGCAATTGCGGTCGCGGCACATTGGCATTGTGTATCAAAACCCGCACCAAGGGCTTTTGATGAAGCACACAAGTTCAGGCAATGTGGCGGAACGTCTGCTGATCGCTGGGGAACGCAGCTTTGCGAATTTGCGGGCAAAGGCCAGCGATGCGCTGGATGCGAGTGAGTTTCCGTTGGAGCGGATGGATGCGCCGCCGATTGAACTTTCTGGCGGGATGCAACAGCGGGTACAATTGGCCAAGGCGATTGCGCTTGAGCCAGCCTTGTTGTTGCTGGATGAACCGACCACCGGTTTGGACGTGTCAGTTCAGGCACTGGTGCTCGATACGCTTAAGCGTTTGCAGCAGGATCGCAAGATCACCATGGTGATTGTGAGCCATGATTTGGGTGTCATACGCACGATGGCAGACCGGGTTATGGTGATGCGGCGCGGGCAGGTGGTTGAGCAGGGCTTGGTGGACCAAGTGTTCCAAGATCCGCAACATGCCTATACCCAACAACTGGTCCATGCGAAATTGTGAGGCACATAATGACTGAAGCTGTTTTGAATGTAAGCGGGCTAACCAAAAGCTTCCAAATGCATCATTTGGACAATACGCTGCATGCATTTCGTGATGTGAACTTTAGCCTGAAGCAGGGTGAATTTGTGCTGCTCAAAGGGCCAAACGGGGTGGGCAAATCCACCTTGTTGCGCACCATTTATCGCACCTATTTGCCTGTTGACGGCAAGGTGATGTTCCATTCTGCCCGTGGCGATATCGATCTGGCGAATGCGGCGGATATTGACGTGGCCCTGTTGCGGGCGGAAGAGATTGGGTTCGTGACCCAGTTTTTGGTGGCACGTCCACGGGTGGCGGCAGAAGAAATTGTGGCGGAACCCTTGCGGTTGGCTGGAGTTGCGCCTGAAGATGCGCTGGATCAAGCGCGCCATTGGCTCAATGTGTTTGGTGTGAAGGAGAAGCTTTGGAAAGCCTATCCAACCACCTTTTCTGGTGGCGAGCAGCAAAAAGTGAATTTGGCCCGCGCCTTAATTTTGCCGCGGCGATTGCTTCTGCTGGACGAACCTACAGCCTCGCTTGATGCAGGGGCCCGCGCGGCGCTAACCCAGCGTTTGGACGAATTGAAAAAAGAAGGTGTGGCCATGATTGGCGTTTTTCACCACCCCGGTGATGTGGCTGATTTGGTGGATCGCACCATTGAATTGACAATTGTAAGCGAAGAACGGAGACCGGCTGATGTGGCTGTCTGATCTGAGAATTGTGCAACATGATCGCGTGATTGAGCGCGGCGCGGTGCGGATTGATAATGGCATGATTGCTGAAATCCGCGAAGAACCTGTAGCTGGCGGTATTGCTGGCGATGGCCTGGCGCTTATGCCGGGCTTTATTGATATGCATGGGGACATGATTGAGCGCGAGCTGGAGCCGCGCCCACGAGTCAATATGCCTGCTGAAATTGCATTCCGCGAGTTGGATCGTCGCTTGGCGGGTGCTGGTGTTGTCACTGCTTATGCTGCCGTTTCTTTCACCACAGGTGCTGCCGCTGGTGAAATGCGCTCGTTTGAACATACGGGCCAAGTGATCCGCGACTTATGTGCCGTGCGTGACAAGTTGAATGTGGACCACCGCATTCATGCGCGTTTTGACATCACGCTGGAAAATGCGTTGAGCGTTATTCGCGGTTTGATTGAAGATGACGCGCTGGATTTGGTGTCGCTGATGGATCATACGCCGGGCCAAGGCCAGTATCGCGATATTGAGCGACATATTGAACATGTGGCGCATATGCGCGGCATTTCCCGCACTGAGGCACAGGCGCTGGTGGAGCGCAAGATTGCAGATCGCACGCGCCCGGAAGATGTGTTGACCGCGACATTGCGCGAAATTTCAGATTTGTGCAAAGCGCACAAGGTGATCATGGCCAGCCATGATGACGATACGGTTGAAAAAGTCGCGTTGATGAACGCGTTCGGCGTGGCGATTTCCGAATTTCCGGTGGACATGATCGCGGCGAAAGAAGCCCATGCTTGTGGCTTGGCTAATGCGATGGGTGCGCCGAATGCGCTGCGTGGCCAGTCTTATTCCGGCAATTTGTCGGCGCGTCAGGCACATGAAGCTGGCGTGTTGGACATTTTGGCATCTGACTATCACCCAAGTTCAATTTTGCCTGCGATTTTGATTTTGGCGCAAACTGATCCGAACGGATTGCCCGGTGCGGTGCGCTTGGCGACAGCCAACCCGGCCAAAGCGCTGGGTCTGATTGATCGGGGCCGCATCGAAGTGGGGCAAAAAGCTGATCTGGTGATCGCGGAGACGGATGGCATGGGGCACATTGTGACCAGCATGCGCAATGGCCGTGTGATCTATTCTGATGGGGTTGTTGGCCTCAACAAAGCGGCCTGAAAGGCTGAATAAATATCGGATGAATTGGGTCTCAACCAATTCATCCGGACTTGTGACACAAGTTTTACATTTCTGCACATAGAGCGTCATTTAGGCGCGGTATCACTTCCCTAAATCATCCGAATGAAAAGGGGAGGGTGAAATGACCGCTCTTAATATTTCTGGACTTTCAAAGCATTTTGGCACCACCAAGGCGGTGGATAGCGCAACGCTCGACATTGAAGCTGGGCAGTTTGTGGGCGTGATTGGCCGCTCCGGTGCAGGCAAATCCACACTGCTGCGGTTGATCAACCGCTTGATCGAACCGACAGAAGGTTCTGTTTCGTTCGATGGCGTCGACATCACCAAGCTAAAAGGCAAGGCCCTGCGCCAGTGGCGGCGCGATTGCGCGATGATCTTTCAACAATTCAACTTGGTGGACCGGTTGGATGTGATCACCAATGTGTTGATTGGCCGGGTGGCCGAGCATGGCGTTCTGTCGTCCACTGCAATGCGTTTTTCTGATGAAGAGCGCACCATGGCGGCAAAAGCGCTTGATCGGTTGGATATGGTGCCGTTTGCCTTGCAGCGAGCAGGCACCTTATCTGGCGGTCAACAGCAACGCGTCGCCATTGCCCGCGCGTTGGTTCAAAACCCACGCATTATGTTGGCGGATGAGCCAATTGCCTCGCTCGATCCGGGCAACGCAACCCGCGTGATGGATGCGCTGCGCACCATTAATGAAGAAGATAAACTTACTGTTTTGGTCAATTTGCACACGCTGGATACCGCGCGCGAATATTGCGGGCGGATCATCGCCATGCGCCAAGGCCAAGTGATGTTTGACGGCCCAGCCCATGAGCTCACCGATGCGGTTGTGCGCGATATTTATGGCGCAGATGGCCTAGACGATTTCAACGAAGCTGTAACCTCAACATCGGTCGGCAATCGGCCACGCGTTGCAGCGTAATTTCCAACACCTAACCAGCATATCTATCAGGAGAACCCCCATGAAGTTGCTGACAAGTACTGCGCTTTTGGCGTTGATGATGACCCCTGCCTTTGTTGCCCCGGCTGCGGCAGAAGGTTGGAAAGACGATTATCAAGTTGTGAAATTTGGTATTCTTTCTGGCGAAAACGAGCAAGACCGTTTGGAGCGCAACGAGCCTTTGCGCGAATATTTGGAAAAAGAACTGGGCGTGAAAGTCGAGATTTTCACAGCCGGCAACTATGACGGTGTGGTGCAAGCCATCGCCGCTGATCAGATCGAGATCGCCCGTTTCGGTTCATCTTCCTACGCCGCTGCTTATACAGCTACAAATGGCGGTGTGGTGCCGTTCCTTACGACAGAAAAAATGAATGGTAACACCGGGTATCGTTCCATCGTTGTAACCCGCTGCGATAGCGGCATTGAAAGCCTTGCTGATGCAAAAGGCAAAGTGCACGCTTTTGCCGACCCAGATTCAACTTCTGGCTATGCAGTGCCTTACTTCAACTTTGTTGAAAAAGAAGGCTTTAAGCCGGAAGATTATTTCTCCGCCGTTCCATTCTCCGGTTCGCATGAAGCTGGTGTGCAAGGTGTTGTGAATGGCACCTTCAACACGGCATCAACTTATCAGAACAATGACGAAGATGGCGTTTATCAGCGCATGGAAAACAAGGGCATGATCGATGAAGGTGTGGTGTGTAAAATCTGGGAAAGCCCAGAAATTACATCTGGCCCTTGGACTGCTCGCGCCAATCTGCCTGAAGAGATGATTGCCGACATTTCGGACGCTATTCAATCATTCCCAGCAGCTGATCCTGAGGGCTGGAAGGTTTATTCATCGTTCGACCCTGCAGATCCAAATCCAGATAAAGGCTCAGTAAAGGTTGATCATGAGCGTTATCAATGGATCGTTGATATGCGTGAATGGCTGCGCCAACAGCGTCGTGGCGGCTAAGAACTGACAAGATGGGGCGGGCTATGTCTTTGGGCATAGTCCGTTCTTTTATTGAAGGAAGAGCATATGACCTTGCAGGCGACCAGCATAAATGATTTGCCGCCAAGCAGCTCGGCGATGGAACAGTTTGAACAAGATTTTAATGCCCACCGACGCAGCATGCGCGTCAATTGGGCAATTGGCAGTTTGGTCTTTTTTGTCCTGTTTGTGGTGACGGCTTGGATTGGTGACTTTTTCAAAGTGACCCAAGTGACCACCATTGATGGTGCCCGCGAATGGCAATGGATTATTTCAGCCGGATTGCCCCGGTTGGGCGAATTTATTGTGCAGACCATCCCCACTTTGACGTGGGAAAATCTGGGTGTAGATTTGGCTAATTGGTTTTGGCGCTGGCCCGTATGGATGCAGCTATTGCTCGAGACGATTTTGATTGCCTTTATGGCGACCGTGCTTGGGGTGATTGGCGGTTTTGTCCTGTCGTTCCCGGCGGCACGAAATTTGACGCCTAACAAATATGTGCTTTGGGTGTGTCGTCGCTATTTGGAAATCGCGCGCACCGTACCTGAATTGGTTTGGGCGCTGATCTTTGTGTTTTGCTTTTCAGTTGGGCCAATGGCTGGCGTGCTGGCGATTGCGCTGCATGCGACGGGTTCTCTGGGCAAGCTCTATTCTGAAGTCAATGAGAACATCGATATGCGTCCACTTGAGGGCGTGAAAGCTGCCGGGGGCAGTTGGTTCGATCAAATCCGCTATGGCGCTGTGCCGCAGGTGATGCCGAACATCATCAGCTACACCTTGCTGCGCTTTGAGATCAATGTGCGGGCCTCCTCCATCATTGGCTATGTGGGCGCGGGCGGCTTGGGCCAAGAGTTCCGCACGGCGATGAGCTTTCAAGAATATACCGACTTGTCGGCCCTCTTTATCATCATTTTCGTCACCGTGATGGTGATTGATTTTCTATCGGAAAAACTGCGTCACCGCATTATTGGCATGGGAGAGCGCACATGAATGTGACAGAAAAAGAAATCGCTCATTATCGCGCACAGGTGCCGCATTTATACAGCGAACCATTGCGGGTGCGTTTACAGCGGGCTGCGGTTTGGATTGGCATTGTCGGCCTGTTTATCTACTGCCTGATCGTGTTCGATTTTTCGCCTGCACGGATTATGACAGGTGTGGAGCGTTTTGGACGAGTACTTGGCTTTATGTTCCCGCCCTATGTTTGGACAAGCTGGTTCGAGTTTGCGCCGATCTTAGAGGGCCTTTTGGAAACATTGGCCATTGCCTTTTTGGGCACTGTACTTGGCGCGGTCATCGCGTTTCCGCTGTCATTTTTGGGTGCGAAAAACATCAATCGCATTCCATTTCTGCGGCATACAACGCGTCGTGGTTATGATGTGATCAGAGCGTTTGAAACACTTATCCTGGCACTGATCTTTATCCGTGCATTTGGCTTGGGGCCGCTGCCGGGGATTTTGGCGATGGCTGTTTCTGAAATTGGCACATTCGCAAAACTGTTTTCCGAGGCGATTGAGAATACGTCAGAAAAGCCCGTTGATGGGGTGAAAGCCTCTGGCGGCTCGCGGTTCCAAACGGTGCGTTTTGGGGTGATGCCGCAAGTAAGCCCGGTTATTATTTCCATCCTGCTTTACAATTTTGAGTCCAATGTACGGTCCGGTACAATTTTGGGCATTGTGGGCGCAGGCGGCATCGGCTTTTTGCTGTCGGATCGGATTTCGGCTTACAAATGGGATGAGGCATGGTCGATCATCTTTTTGATCATCATCATGGTTTACATCATTGACTGGTTAAGCGCGAAAATTCGCAAGAAGATTATTGGTGAGTTTGGCGACACAAAATAACGCAAAATGCCATGCGACACTGTTCTAACTGGGGCGCGACCGGCGCCCCACTTTCAATTAAGGGATGAAAAATGAAGCAATTGAGTGAAGCGCCAACAATACACCCGGAAGCTGATCTGAAGGACTGCACTCTAGGGGCATGGACCGATGTGGGCAAAGGCACTATGATGCGCGAATGTGAAATGGGTGATTATTCCTATATCACCCAAGATTGCCATGTGGTGTGGACCAGCATTGGCAAATTTTGCTCCATTGCAAATTCGGTGCGGATTAACCCGGGCAACCATCCAACCTGGCGGGCCTTGCAGCATCATTCAGTCTATCGCGCCGAGCAATATGATCTGGGCGACGACGACCAAGAGTTTTTTGACTGGCGCAAAGATCATTGGGTGAATATCGGTCATGATGTTTGGATTGGTCACGGGGTGACCGTGACCGCTGGGGTGACGATTGGTAACGGCGCAGTGGTTGGTGCCGGGGCGGTGGTGACGAAAGATGTCGCGCCCTATAGTGTTGTTGGTGGCGTGCCTGCCAAACTGATTAAGCGCCGCTTCACCGAAGCGCAGGCGGAAGCGCTTGAGCAAATCGCAGTTTGGGACTGGCCGCGCGACAAATATAAGGCCGCTATTCCGGATATTAGAGCATTAGATATTGACGCATTCATTGAAAAATATCGCTGAAGATCAAGCCTTATCGGCTGCGCCTAAACCCAAAAAGCGCAAAATCTTCGATGGTGGAATTCTGGTTCTTGTGGCGATGACGCTGTTTGCAGCGATCGGTGTTATCGCCCAAAAGGGCCTTTGGCGTGTGGTCGAAATATTCGGCGAAACCATAGTGTTCGCGGTCACCCTGTCACCGAAAATTCTCGGCGGTGTGTTTATCGCAGCGGCGATCCCGTTGCTGGTTTCTAATGATAAAATTGCCAATATGGTCGGCGGGGAACGCGGCATTTGGGGGCTTGGGCTGGCGGCATTTCTAGGTGCGCTGATGCCGGGTGGTCCCATGATGGTTTATCCGCTGGCGGCGGGCTTTGTTGTGGCTGGCGTTGATGCTGGTGCGCTTGTTGCTTTTGTGACCGGGTGGAGCCTGTTGAATCTTAATCGCACTATGATCTGGGAAATGTCTTTCTTGCATGCAGACTTTGTTTTGCTGCGCTTATCCATATCAGTCATCTTGCCCATTTTGTGCGGCCTCGCCGCACGGAAGATGTTTGCGGAGGCGCGAGCATGAATATTTTGATCGGCACGATTGTGATTTGGGCTGGCGTTTTCTATGCGTGGCAGCGGCTCGGGCACACTGGTCAGCGAGGTGAAGCGCTGAGCGCGGCGGTTGAATTGTTAAAATTCACTTTGCCACGCATTGGCATCGCATTGTTGGGCGCAGGCCTGTTTGCGGAGCTGTTACCGCAAGATCAGGTACGGTCGGTATTGGGGAAAGAGGCGGGCTTTGGCGCTATCGTGCTGGCCAGTTTTCTCGGCCCGATCACGCCGGGTGGGGCCTTTGTTTGCTTTGCAATTGGCGCAGGCGCGCTGAAAGCCGGGGCAGCTATTGCGCCCGTTATGGCCTACACCACAGCGTGGGCGCTGTTTTCGACCAGCAAGATCCTCGCTTATGAGTTGCCATTGTTGGGTGGACGGAACTTTATGCTGCGCTTTGCCGTGACTTGGCCCATCCCGTTGTTGGTGGGCGGGATCGTTTACTTTCTAGCTTAGCTGAGCGGCAAAGTTTTGCGCGGCAGCTAAGGTTTGGCGGCCGGAATGGGCGTAGTGATTGCTTTTTAGCTCGATGATGATTCCAGCGGGCTTTTCTAGCTTGAGTGCATCGGCAATTGCCTCGAAATCGATGGTGCCAAAGCCGGGGGCAGCATGCATGTCGCCAATGCCGAAAAACAACCGTTCGCCATCACTATCCCATTTGATGGTGGCGGGGGCGCCTGTAGAATCCGAGAAATGGATATGCCTGATATGCGGCGCCAAATCTGGCAGTTTGTCCAGTACATCATAGCCCTGCAGTGTTGCGCCTTGCTGGGCATGGCTCACATCAAAGCAAGCCACAAGGTGTGGATGATTGATGCGGGAAAGCTGGTTGGCAAGGGCGCTCAAGTTCAAGGCGTATGATGTTTCGGTGCCCGCAATATTATGGCGATTGGGGTTGAGGTTTTCATAGGCAATGGTGACGCCTAGATTTTGGGCCCGGTCGGCCAATACATGCAAATCTTCTGCCTCTAGTGCTAACAAGTTACTGGCATTGTCGACCCAATGGCCGGGATGCACGCGGCCCGGATGCATGACCATAATTTCCGCGTCGCATTCGGCCGCCAATTCAAGGCTGGCCATGGCGGCGCGCAAATGATGTTCAATATGCGGGCGGTCCATTAAATTGATGGCAATAGGCGCATGGAGAGAATAGGCAATTTTTTGACGCGATAGAATGTTTTTCAGTTTGGCGAGTCGATCCGGCATCAACCGACAGGCGGCCACCACATCGAGGTTTGAAGCGTTCAGTTCACAAAAATTTGCACCCATATCCACATGCTGTGCGATACGCTTGCCTAGGGCATCAAGGTCGCCTTGTTGACCGTAATTTCCTACGCTAAACCCAACCTTTTTGCCCATTTCATTCACCTAAGCCAAATCATGTTAAACAGGCGGCCTTTTAGGAGATTTGAATGTCACTTCGGTGACAGGTGAGATTTGGGAAATGAACCATTGCACTTTTTGCGCATTGGGTTGAAAAGGGTTTTTGAAACGGGCTTAGCACTATGGTAGGGTTTGGCCATTAAAATCGAGCTTAAGTTAAGTGTTTGGAGTAGCAGCAAATTGTCCAATTTGGTGCGTAAGGGTTTTATCGGGGTTTCTGTTGTGGCTGCGCTTAGCATCGCTGCGGCACCCGCATATGCATTCGATTTTTCTCAATTATGGCCTTTTGGCGGTGATGCGCGCGTGTCAGATGCCGCAAGCATTGAGCCTGTTGCGGGCGAAGTGCGCTATGCCACGCAAATTCAGGTCGATAAATCCGAGCTTGAAGATGTGATTGCCAATGCATCTTTGCTCGTTGGCGATCAGGATGATCCGCCGGAAGATACGGTAAGCCTGTTAACGCGGGCGCGACTTGATCAGAAGCGCATTGTTGCTGCCATGTATGGCGAAGCCCACTATGGCGCAGTGCTGACAGTTTTGATCAATGGCACGCCGCTGGATCAGGTGCCGCTGGACCTCGATTTGCGTGGTCAGGTTGCACAAGTGACCATTCAGGTTGAAGCGGGGCCGCAATTTGTTTTTGCTACGCCAGATGTGCGCACAAATGGGCAGCCGATTGTGGTTGCTGATTATGGTTTACGCGTGGGCGATGTGGCTCGGTCTGACGCTATTTTGAACGCTCAAAACGCGATTTTGGCTGAGTGGCGAGATAAAGGCTATGCCTTTGCAGAAGTGGTGGATCGCACTATTGAGGCGGACCATCGCACCAACCAGCTTGATGTGACCTTGCGCATTGAAACGGGCCAATTGGCTCATATTGGTAATGTGCGGGTTTCGGGCGCAAAAGATGTGCGCGAGCAAACCATTATCGAAATTGCTGATTTGCCGCGGGGTGAAATTTATCGACCGCAAATCACCAAACGGGCAACACGCAATCTGCAAGAGTTGGGCGTGTTCAATAGTGTGGTGATCAAGCGCGAACGGCGCGCAGATCGACCTGATTTGGTTGACCTCAATATCGGAGTAAGCGAACGCAAGCCGCGGACCATTGGCGTTGGCGCGACCATTGGCAACACAGATGGGCTCGGCGTTGAAGGCTTCTGGGTACACCGGAATTTGTTTGGCGGTGCAGAAAAAGTGCGGGTTGAAGGTTCGGTCAATCGCATTGGTCAAGGTGGTTTGGATAAGATGGATTTCCATACCGCACTGGTCTATTTCAAACCGAATGCGTTTGGCCCGAAAACCAGTTTTGAGGGCAAAATCTCTTTTGATATTGAGAACCCAAAAGCTTTCACCAAGCGTGGCGGCAAAATTGAGACCAGTCTGACCCACGATATCACGGATGAGTTAAGCGTGCGCGGCGGCCTAACAGGCGAATATGCCGTATTGACGGTCGATGGCGTGACCACCAACCAATCAATCATCTCGGCGCCATTCGAGCTGACCTATGACACGCGAGACAATAGCCTGAACCCGACCGAAGGTATATTTGCGGTGGCTTATGCCGAACCGACTTATGCCATTTCCAATGGTGCGACCTTTGTGAAAACATCGGTGAAGGCCAGCACCTATTATGCATTTGACGATGAAGCCAAGCTGGTTTTGGCTGGTCGGGTTGCGGCCGGTTCCATTGTTGGCGCTGACCTTGCCGATGTGCCAACAGACCGGCGGTTCTTTGCTGGCGGTGCGGGCTCCATTCGCGGATATGCGTTCCAGGCTGCAGGGCCGAGAACAGGCGCAGGCGTGCCGACAGGTGGGTTATCCTATCTCGAAACATCTGCCGAAGTCCGGTACAAGGCCACTGAGCAAATTGGCGTGGTTGGCTTTGTAGATGTAGGCGGGGCGTTTACCTCAAATATTCCTGGGCAAGGTGGCGAACTCTATACTGGTGTCGGCGTCGGGGTGCGTTATTTGACGCCTCTCGGACCAATTCGCGCTGACATTGCGATCCCATTGAAAAATATTTCTGGGGAACCAAATTATGGCCTATATCTTGGTATAGGACAGGCTTTTTAACCTAAAGCCGTCTCACAGCAAGGTATAGTCGAAAGCCCCTTTATGATTGCAGCGAAAAAATGGATTTGGCGGATCACGCTGCCGCTTGTTGTGGCGCTGGCATTGGCGCTTGGCGCAGTTTCATTTTTGCTCCTAACCTCGGCGGGGCGTGACTTTACCGGAGATTATATCGCCAACAGCGTTAGCAATGATGCGCAACAGGTCGAGATCACCGGCCTTAAGCAAGTGTTGGGCGACCAATTGCGGATCGACCAAGTCCGTTTGAGCGATGTGGATGGCGTTTGGGCTGAACTCAACGATGTGCAATTGGATTATCAATTGGGCCAGCTCTTTTCGCGGCGCTTGATGTTGGACCGCTTGGCGGTCTCTAAAGTACAGATTTATCGGTTGCCGGTTACGCCGGAAAACCAAGATGCGCAAGCGTCTGCCCTCGCTTTTCCAGAGCAATTTTTGCCTGACCCCCTGCGGGCCGCTGATATTGACCAGATTTCAATTGATGAAATCGTGTTGGACGAACCGGTGCTCGGCACGGCGCGGCGATTGGCCATAAGCGGCAATGTAGACGCGCAAAATGTACCACTGAACACCCATGGTGAATTGCAATTGATTTCGCTTGATCGCAACACGCCGATCATGAATGCAGATTGGACAATTGCGCCCAACGAAGATGGCTTTGGGCTTCGGCTGGCCATTGATGAGCAGGGTGAAGGCTTGTTTGCCGATTTGATCGATATTCCTGGGCGCCCCGCATTTGAGGCGACTATTGCGACCAGCGGTCCCTTATCGAAACTCAAGGCAGATTTAAACGCGTCTTTGGATGGGCGCGAAGCGGTTAAAGGTGCGCTTGTTGTGTCGCTAACTGGCGAACAACAGGGGCTCCAAGCTGAGTTGGTAGGGCAATTGGCGCCGTTTATGCCGGACATGCTGGTGCCATTTGTGGCAGGGCAATCGCAACTCAATATTGATGCGGTACGCAGTGGTGACAATGAATTTGATGTGCGTAGCGCTCGGTTCCGCTCAGCCCTAACGCAAATTGAGGCGCGCGGCACCTATGCAGCGGATGCAGTTGATTTGTCGCTGACTGGGCAATTTGGTGATGAGGAAACTGAGGTTGCGTTCTCCCCCGATGGCGAGACTGAAATGCGCTTGGGTGCTGTGAATTTGAACGGTCAATTAAGCGGAGCGTTGTCGGCAGCGGATTTGGTGTTGAATGGGCGTGTGGCGCAATTGAATAGCGCTGACACAAGCTTTGAAGATGCACGGTTTAATGTCCGCGCTTCGGCTTTCGACTTGAACGAGCGGCAAGGCAATTTGGATGTTACGGCCAAAATGGCGTCTGCCCAATTGCAGAACCCGCAGATTGATCCGCTGCTGGCGGGGCCTATCAGTTTGGCAGCGACCTTAGCGGTTTCGCCAAATCAATATCAGTTTGAGAACTTGAGGCTTGAAAGCGCTGCTATTGCGGCGCGAGGTAAGGGCAGTTTTGAGCCTGAAACACAAAATCTAATCGCCGAACTTAATGCTGACATTGCGCCGCAGCAGGATGGGATTTATGGCCAGTTGTTTGCCAACGGAACGGGGCAAATTGAAGTGCGGCTGGTGCGCGATGGGCAAAAGCTTGCCGCCGAGCGGCTTATTGTGGGCAGCGGCAATTTGAATGCTGAATTGGCCGCAGAGTTAACCGCCGACGGCCTTGGCGCAAAGGGCAATGTTGGCTTTGCCAAGCTTTCTGCGTTTGATCCGCGCCTTGAGGGACAAGCCAAGTTTGATCTTGAAGCGAGCGGCGCGCTGAACAATCCGCAAGTGAAGTTACAATTGGCCGGTCAGGGCGTGCGGCTTGAAGGTGAACCGCTGGAAGATTTGAGCGGCACGATTGAAGGCAGTTTGGTAGAGGGCATTAAACTGGCATTGAACGCCACTTATCGGCAGTCGCCTGTTGAGCTTCAGGCTGAATATATTCAGGACGAAGATGGCCGGCAATTGCTTCGGGACGTGAAGGCCAATGTGCCGGGAGGTCGCGCGGAAGGTGCTTTGGTGATTGCGAATGATGGTTTGCTGGAGGGTAGTTTTGCCCTTGATGTTGCAGATTTGAAGGAGCTGGCACCGCTGCTGTTGCAGGAGGGGTTAGCAGGCAATCTGAACGGTAAGCTGGTGTTGGATGCGAGTGACGGGCAGCAAAATATGCAGTTTGAAGCTGCATCAGATGAACTGTCTATGGCCACAACACGAGCACAAAATGTGCAAATCGGCGCGCAGGCGAGCGACCTATTTGGTACGCCTATTTTGAATGGTGGCGTACGGGTTGAGACAGTGCGTGCTGCGAATGAGCGGCTATCAGATGTGCGGTTCGATGTGCGCAGCGAAGGGCAAAGTTACCCATTTGTGTTGCAAGCCGACTATAAAGGGGATCAGTTGCGTGCGTCGGGCAATGGCGCGTTAGGCGATGACGGTTTTGCACTAACTTTGGCCGAGTTTTCAGGGCGCTATCAGAATGTGCCTTTGGAGTTGGCGCAGGCCGCGACGTTAACGCCCGCAGAAAATGGGTTTGATCTGACGTTGCCGGGCTTGAATGTGGGTTCTGGTCGGGTTTCAGCGAATGGTCAGATTGGCGATCAGCTTAACATTGATGCGCAGTTAGATGGTTTTCCGCTGGGCTTGATTGAGAACTTCGCAAGCACGGGACAAGCGATTGATGGCAATTTAACGGCTCGCGCGACAATCACCGGCAGTGCCTCGGAACCGAAAGTGGATTATCGCTATCAGGCCAATGGATTTTCTGTTGCGCTGAGCCGCAGCAATCAATTGTCGTCGCTTAGCCTTTCGGGTTCTGGCACTTTCGCCAACAATCAATTGTCGATGCAAAATGACATTCAAGGTGGCGGGGCATCGGCCCGCGCCAATGGCACAATCAATCTTGCATCAAATACTTTGAACATTGATGTGGCCGGGCAGTTGCCATTTGAATATTTGGCGCAACCGCTTTCGCGGGCGGGTATTCGATTGACGGGTGCAGCGTCGATCGATGCAAAGATTACGGGCAGCACATCGGTGCCACGTTATCAGGGGCAAGTGAGCACCAGTGGTGCGCGGTTGTTGGATGTTGCGTCTAAAGTTTCGGTTTCGAACATTGAAGCAAATATTGCGCTCAACAATGATCGGGCACAGGTGGTGCGGTTAAACGGCGTTATTGGTGGTGGTGGCCAATTGTCTGTGACTGGGGAGACTTCGCTTAGGCCAGCTGAAAACCTGCAAAGCAATTATGATATTCGTGTGCGTAACGGGTCCTATGAAGATGGCACATTGTCGACGCAGTTTAATGCGGATTTGCGGCTGACAGGCCCGCTGGCCACAGGTGGGTCAATTGGCGGTGTTGCCAATATTGATCAAGCAAATATCCTTATCCCTGAGCAATTGGGTGGCGGCGTGTCGCCTGTTGATATTCAGCACAAAGGCGCTTCTGGCGCGGTGCAGCAACAGGCGGCTGAGTTGGCGCCAAAGCCTGCCGCGAGTGGTGGCAGCGGTGGCGGCATGAATTTGGATATTCAGGTAAATGCGCCACGGCGTATCTATATTCGCGGCCGCGGTGTAGATGCCGAGTTGGGCGGTCAATTGCGCATATTGGGCACAACAGGCAACCCTTCGCCTTCCGGGCAAATCAGTCTAATGCGCGGGCGCGTGGATCTGCTGACAAAGCGCTTCGACTTTGACACGGGGCAGGTCTTGTTCCGCGGTACGTTGGATCCTTCATTGAACTTCAGCGCCAGCACCCGCAGCGATGGCTATGTTTATTCGATCGTGGTGCAGGGTTACGCTTCTTCGCCTGAATTTTCATTCCAGTCCTCACCGAGCTTGCCGCAGGATGAGGTGGTGGCCAATTTGTTTTTTGGCAAAAGCTTGGGTGAGCTTTCGCCGTTGCAATTGGCGCAATTGGCCAATGCGGTGGCCACGCTGAATGGCTCCAATTCTGGCCCCGGACTGCTGGATCGCCTGCGCACTTTGGCAGGTGTCGACAATATCGATATTAAGAGCAACGAGCAGGGCGAAACCACAGTTGGCATTGGCGGATATCTCAATGACCGCACCTATGTAAATGTTGAAAAGGGCACCAAGGCTGCCGACGATAAGGTGACGATTGATTTGGAAATCACCGACAGTTTGAAAGCGCGTGGTGAAACTTCGGGTGATGGCAACACTGAGGCGGGCATCTTTTACGAGAAAGATTATTAAACTTCGCCGGAGTTGATTATTGCCGCTGATCTGCGTACCAGTTGTGCCATGATTATTCTCGACAACATCATTTCGGATCGCGGGTCAAAATATGCGGTTTCTGGTGGCCCTTGCCGCTCGGCAGAGGAGGCAAAAGCTTTCATCAAAGAGCTGAAACGCAAGAAGAAGTTCGCCAAGGCCACGCACAACACGTGGGCGGTGATCTGCGGTGAGGAAGAGATTAAGAATGATGACGGCGAGAGCGGCGCGGGCATGATCATTCTGCAAATGCTGGCGCGGGAAGAATTGCACAACCACATCATTGTGGTGACGCGCTGGTATGGCGGCAAACATTTGGGTGGCGATCGGTTTCGCCATGTGAAAGATGCCGTTCGGCTCTATTTGGATGAGCTTTAGAGTTTTAGAAAACTCTATGTAAATTTCCGGAAAAATTTAGTGCGGTCAAACATGACCTCTAACTCTTCCATCCGCTGGCGGGTTTTGGGCCAGGTACGGGTTTGCACATCGGCAATAATGGTTTCCACCACCAGCATTGTGGTCACTGAACTGTCCCATGCTGAAGGCACAACGATTTTCACGCTGAAAGTGTGGTCTGCCAATTTGGCGATGGGAGAGTGCCACTGATCCGTGAACAGGATGATTTTCGCGCCGGCTTCGGCCGCCATTTCGGCGAGGCGCAGGGTGCTGGTTTCATAGCGGCGCACGTCAAAAATGACGATCACATCATCCTTCTTCATATCGAGAAGATAGTGCGGCCACGCGTTTGAAATGGCTTGGATGTGGGTGACATCCTCGCGCAGAACCTGCATGTGCAAAAAGAAATAGTCAGCCAAGGACCGGGTGATGCGGCCGCCAACGATAAACAAGGATCGCTTTGTGTCGGCCAGCAGGGCGCAGGTTTGGTCGAATGTTTCAATATCCAATTGGCCAAGGGAATGGCGGATATTTTCAATCACCGCATCGGTGAATTTGTTGACGATATGCTCGTTCGGCGCTTGACCTGCCCAAGTGTCGTGCTTGGCAATCGGGTCGGAGATGGTTGCTTCCACCTCGTTGCGCAACGCGGCTTGAAATTCTGGAAAACCTGAGAAGCCGATTTTCTTTACCAAGCGGGCGACTGTTGGGGTGGAGACCCCAGCATTTTTCGCTACAGCCGTGATCGAGCCAAGGCCTGAAACAGGATAGTTCACCAAAATAGATTGGGAAAGCTGGCGCTCTGCGCGCGTCAGATTGTCGGCATTGTTTTGCAACAATTCGGCGACTGTGCTGGTGCTTTTTGACACGACAAATTCTCCGTTTCTCTTGGTTTATCAACAATCGAAATGAATATGAAGAAAAGATTTCAGAAAAGATATTGACAGGCGATTGAGTTTTGAAGAAAAATGTACAGAAGAGGGGTGGGTGTGAATATTTCTTCAGAAAAATCGAAAAACATGAATACTGATTTTGAGGCTGTGCGGCTGGAGAACCCAGACGGCACATCGCCTGTGCTTTTAATTTGTGAACATGCTTCAAACCATTTCCCACCTCAGTTTAACGGGTTGGGCCTGAGCCAGAAGGTTCAAGAAAGCCATGTGGCATGGGACCCGGGTGCTTACGCTGTGATGCAGCGGATGGGCGAAATTCTTGATGCCAAAATGATTTCTGGCGGCGTTTCTCGTTTAATCTACGATTGTAATCGCCCGCCAGAGGCCGTGGATGCGGTGCCAGTAAAAAGCGAGATTTATGATGTGCCGGGCAATCGCGAGCTAAGCGTTGATGCCTATATGGCGCGCGTGTCGCAATGCTATACGCCGTTTCATAAGCAGGTTGCTCAAGCCATTAGCTGGGCCAAGGTGCCGCCTGTGCTGGTGACCATTCACAGCTTCACCCCGGTGTATTTTGGCGAACAACGGGCCACCGAAATTGGCATTTTGCACGATGAAGATTCCCGCCTTGCGGACGCGATGCTGGCCCATGCTGAGCAAATGTCAGCGATGAAGATTGAGCGGAACGAGCCTTACGGCCCGGAGGATGGGGTGACTTATACACTGCAGCGCCACGGCATTGAGCATAAGCTTTTGAACGTGATGATCGAAGTGCGCAATGATTTGATTAAAACTGAAGCGCAGCAAGATGACATGGCGCAACTGCTTTCGGATATGGTGCAACGGGCTTTGAATACCCTTGATGAAATTAGCGCGGGGGAGGCGAGCTAATGATGTCATTTATGGGCAAATATGTCCGCATTATTGATGCGATCAATTATCGAATGGGTCGCATCATGATGTATTTTATCTTTGTGATGGTGGCCATTTTGTTGTGGTCCTCAATTTCAAAAACCTTCTTTTTGCCTTCGCTTTGGACCTTGGAAATGGCCCAGTTCGCGATGGTTGCCTATTATATCTTGGGTGGGCCTTATGCCCTGCAAAAAGGGGCAAATGTGCGCATGGATTTGTTCTATGGCACTTGGTCGGACAAGCGGAAAGCGCAGGTGGATGCGATTACCGTTTTGTTTTTGATCTTCTATCTCGGTGTCATGCTCTATGGCGCTTATGACAGCACCAGCTATTCCTTCCAATATGGCGAACGAAGCCCAACCGCTTGGCGCCCTTATCTTTGGCCAATCAAAGTTGTGATGTGTTTTGGCATTTTCATGATGTTGCTGCAGTCCATTTCGGAGCTGTTCAAAGACATTGCCACCCTTAAAGGAGTGAAGCTCTAATGCCTTATGAGTTGATTGCCATCTTTATGTTTGCCTCGATGATGCTGATGCTGATGACCGGGCAACGCGTTTTTGGGGCGATTGGCGCGGTGGCGGCAGTTGCAGCGCTTTTCCTGTGGGGGACAGGCGGGTCAGATATTCCGTTCGCATCGGCCATGAAGCTGATGAAATGGTATCCGCTTTTGACCCTGCCCATGTTCATCTTTATGGGCTATGTTCTTTCAGAATCCAAAATTGCTGACGATCTTTACCGCATGTTCCATGTGTGGATGGGGCCGATCAATGGCGGGCTGGCCATCGGCACCATCGGTTTGATGGTGTTGGTTTCAGCGATGAATGGCTTGTCCGTTGCCGGTATGGCAATTGGCGCGACCATTGCGCTGCCAGAATTGTTGCGTCGCGGCTATGATAAGAAGATGGTGACGGGCGTTATTCAAGCTGGGTCGTCGCTGGGCATTTTGGTTCCGCCTTCTGTAGTGTTGGTGCTTTATGCGATGATTGCGCGGGCACCTGTTGGCCAGCTGTGGTTGGCGGGCGTGGTGCCGGGCTTGATTATGGCGGCCCTATTCATCCTCTATATCTATATTCGCTGTCGCATTCAGCCAGAGCTTGGCCCTGCGCTGAAAGAAGAAGATCGCGATGTGACCACGGCCGAAAAATATCGGCTGTTGGGCGCAGGTGTGCTGCCAATTGTTATCTTCGCGGCGATGATGGTGCCATTTATCAATGGCTGGACCAGCTTGGTCGAAAGTTCTGCTATTGGTGCGATGACTGCTTTCTTGGCGGCGGTCGTGAAACGGCGCATGACGCTAGAGGTGTTTGAAACTTCGGTACGTCAGACCTTGCTGATTTCATGCATGTTTATGTGGATCATTTTGGCCGCTTTGGGCTTTGGCGCGGTGTTTGATGGGTTGGGCGCAGTGCGCGCTATTGAGAACCTGTTCACCGAGCAATTGGGCTTAAATCCTTGGGTGATCCTGATCATCATGCAGCTTTCATTTTTGCTGATGGGCACCTTTTTGGATGACACGGCGATGCTGGTGATCGTGGCGCCGCTTTATGTGCCGCTGGTGGCCGCACTTGGCTTCGATCTGGTCTGGTATGGCGTTTTGTACACCATCACCACGCAGATCGCTTATATGACGCCGCCCTTTGGCTACAACCTCTTTCTGATGCGGGCCATGGCGCCGCCAGAGATCACGCTCAAGGACATTTATGGCTCGATCTTGCCATTTGTGTTGGTGATGCTGCTGGCGCTTGGGTTGATCATGGCATTCCCGCAATTGGCACTTTGGCTGCCAGAAACAGTCTACGGAAAATAATTCAATAATAAGACCCAGAAAATGGGCACTAAACGCTTCAAACAAGGAGAAGGAAATGACCAACAGACGTAAGTTTCTTGCCGGTGCCGCGATGGCACCAGCGGCTGCATTGGCCACCCCGGCCATTGCGCAAAACAAGATCCGCTGGCGGATGCAAACATATGCTGGCCCGGCTTTGGCTGAGCATGTGATTAAACCTGCCATCGACAGCTTTAATAAAATTGCTGGCGACGAGATGGAAATCGAATTGTTCTTCGCTGACCAGCTTGTGCCCACAGGCGAATTGTTCCGTGCCATGCAAAAAGGCACCATCGATGCCGTGCAGTCAGACGATGACTCCATGGCTTCACCAACAGAAGTGACTGTTTTCGGCGGTTACTTCCCGTTCGCTAGCCGCTATTCTTTGGACGTGCCCGTGCTGTTCAACCAATATGGTTTGAACGAAATCTGGGACGAAGAATATTCTAAAGTTGGCGTGAAGCACCTTTCAGCAGGCGCATGGGACCCATGTCACTTCGCCACGAAAGACCCGATCCGCAGCTTGGAAGATTTGAAAGGCAAACGCGTCTTCACCTTCCCAACAGCGGGCCGTTTCTTGAGCCAATTTGGTGTGGTGCCGGTGACATTGCCTTGGGAAGATATTGAGGTTGCGGTGCAAACTGGTGAGTTGGATGGCGTTGCTTGGTCAGGCATCACAGAAGACTACACGGTGGGCTGGGCCGATGTGACCAACTACTTCCTCACCAACAATATTTCTGGTGCGTGGGCAGGATCATTCTTTGCCAATATGGACCGTTATCAAGAGCTTCCTGATCACCTGAAAGAGCTGCTTAAAATTACCATGGACAGCTCTCACTATTATCGTCAATGGTGGTATTGGGGTGGCGAAGCCTCACTTCGGGTTAATGGCACGAAGATGCAACTGACCTCTATTCCGGATCAGGAATGGGATCAGGTTGAAAAGGCCGCGCTAACGTTCTGGGATGAGATTGCTGCAGAATCTGAGACCAAGGCGAAGGTGGTTGAAATCTTCAAAAAGTACAATGCGGACATGCAAAAAGCAGGTCGTCCGTATCGCTACAACAGCTAATACAACTGGTCCCGGGGTGTGCATTTTGCTGCTCCGGGATATATTGCCAATTTGAGGGATGACGGACCAGAAATATGCCGGGTAATTTATCATTTGAAAGACTGAAAGAACTGGTCAAAAACGGTGAAGTGGACACCGTTATCGCAGCGCTGCCCGACATGCAGGGGCGGTTAATGGGCAAGCGGTTTCACGCAGTTCATTTTGTTGAAAGCGCATGGGAAGAAACCCATTGCTGCAACTATCTTTTGGCAACTGATTTAGAAATGCACACAGTGGAAGGCTATAAGGCCACGAGCTGGCAATCTGGTTATGGCGATTATGTTATGCAGCCGGATATGACCACCTTGCGCCTCGTGCCTTGGCTAGAGGGCACAGCGATGGTGTTGTGTGATGTGCTCGATCACCATACCCATGACGAAATTCCCCATTCGCCGCGGGCGGTGCTGAAAAAGCAGATCGCCCGGTTGAAAGAGTTGGGCTTTGAAGCCATGACGGCGACCGAGCTGGAGTTCTTTATTTTTGAAAAGAGCTATGATGAGGTGCGCAAATCCGGCTTTACCGAACTGGAGCCGATCAGCGGCTATAATGAAGATTATCATATCCTACAAACCACTAAAGAAGAGTCGGTGATGCGCCCCTTGCGCAACCATCTCTATGCGGCGGGTATCCCGATTGAAAACTCAAAAGGGGAAGCCGAAGCGGGGCAGGAAGAATTGAACATTCGCTATGGCGCGGCGCTGGATTGTGCCGATGATCATACTGTCGCCAAACATGCGGCCAAGGAAATTGGCTGGCAGCAGGGGCGGGCGGTGAGCTTTTTGCCCAAATGGCATCATGACCGTGTGGGCAGCTCTTCTCACGTGCACCAGTCGCTTTGGAAAGATGGCAGCAATGCCTTTTTTGACCCGAATGCGGATTTGGGCATGTCTGAGCTGATGCGCAATTATATGGCCGGGCTGATCAAATATGCCCCGGACTACTCCTATTTTCTGGCGCCTTATATCAACAGCTATAAGCGCTTCCAAAAAGGCACTTTTGCCCCGACCAAAACTGTGTGGTCGGTCGACAACCGCACGGCGGGTTTCCGGCTTTGTGGTGATGGCTCCAAGGCCATCCGGGTGGAATGTCGCATTGGCGGATCGGACTTGAACCCTTATCTCGCCGTGGCGGCACAATTGGCTGCAGGCATTAAGGGCATCGAAGAGAAAATGGAGCTTGCACCGCAAACATCTGGCGATGTCTATGAGGCGCAAAAGGCTGATGAAATTCCGCAGACCTTGCGGGCGGCAATGGTGACGTTGGACAAGTCCGACATGTTGCGCGCGGCGTTTGGTGATGCGGTGGTTGACCATTATGTGCGTGCCGCAGAATGGGAACAGGAAGAATTTGATCGGGTGGTGACGGATTATGAAATCGCCCGTGGGTTTGAAAGAGCGTAATAAATGACCAATAAAGTGACATGTATCTCGCCGATTGACGGGTCGGTTTATGCCGAACGTCCTGTGTTGAGCGAAACTGATGCGAAGGCGGCTGTGGCCAAGGCGGCGGAGGCGCAAAAGGCCTGGGCCAAGCGCCCATTGGACGAGCGCATTGCACTGGTGCGCGCGGGCATCGCCAAAGTGGGCGAGATGAATGACCAGATCGTAGAAGAACTGGCGTGGCAAATGGGCCGCCCGGTGCGCTTTGGCGGTGAGTTTGGCGGCTTTGAAGAGCGTGGCCTGCATATGGCCAATATCGCCGAAAAGGCGTTGGCCCCGATTGAGATTGAAGAGAGTAGTCAGTTCTCGCGCTATATTGAGCGCATCCCGCACGGGGTCGTGCTGGTCGTGGCGCCGTGGAACTATCCATATATGACAGCCATTAACTCGGTGGCGCCTGCTTTGATCGCAGGCAACAGCGTGATGCTGAAACATGCCTCGCAAACTTTGCTGGTGGGCGAGCGTTTGGCAGAAGCTTTCCATGCGGCTGGCGTGCCGGAAGAGGTGTTCCAGAATATGTTTTTGGATCATGACACGACGTCTGCTCTGATCGCGGCAGGTTCCTTCGGCTTTGTGAATTTCACAGGTTCCGTTGGCGGTGGCCAAGCGATGGAAAAAGCGGCGGCAGGCACGTTCACGGGCGTGGGCACTGAATTGGGCGGTAAAGATCCTGGCTATGTAATGGAAGATGCAGACGTTGACGCGGCCGTTGCCACATTGATCGATGGCGCCATGTTCAATTCTGGCCAGTGCTGTTGCGGCATTGAGCGGATTTATGTGGCGGAGAGCCTTTTCGATGAATTTGTCGAAAAGTCTGTGAAGCTGGTGTCGAGCTACAAGTTGGGCAACCCGCTCGACAGCGCGACGACCATTGGACCGATGGCGCATAAGCGCTTTGCCGAAGAAGTGCGGGCGCAAACCAACGAAGCCATTGCGGCAGGGGCCAAGCCGTTGATTGATCCGGCACTGTTCCCGGAAGATGATGGCGGTGCTTATCTGATGCCGCAAATTCTGGTGAATGTGGATCATTCCATGCGGGTGATGCGCGACGAGAGCTTTGGGCCGGTTGTGGGCATCATGAAGGTCAAGGATGATGCGGAAGCCATCAAGCTGATGAATGACAGCGAGTTTGGCCTGACCGCAGCGCTTTGGACCAAAGATATTGAGCGGGCCAAACGCATTGGCGACCAGATTGAAACCGGCACCGTGTTTATGAACCGGGCCGATTATCTGGACCCGGCCTTGTGCTGGACCGGCTGCAAAAACACCGGACGCGGCGGTGGCCTTTCCGAGATCGGCTATCACAATCTGACCCGTCCGAAATCCTATCATTTGAAGAAAGCCTAGAGTATGAATTTAGTTGGCAATTGGAATTATCCAACACCGATCCGGTTCGGGGCCGGGCGTATTGTTGAAATCGCGGATGCTTGTGCAGCGGCAGGCATTAAAAAGCCTTTGCTGGTGAGCGATAAGGGCTTGGCCAATCTGGAGATCACCACCAAAACACTCGACCTGCTGGACAAGGCTGGGCTTGGCCGCGCCATGTTTTCCGAAGTTGATCCCAACCCGAACGAGATGAATCTTGAGGCAGGCCTGACGCAATATCGCGAAGGTGGCCATGATGGGGTGATCGCCTTTGGTGGCGGCTCAGCGCTGGATTTGGGCAAAGTAATTGCCTTTATGGCGGGTCAAACGCGCCCGATTTGGGACTTTGAGGATATTGGCGACTGGTGGACCCGCGCCGATGCGGATGCGATCGCGCCGATTGTGGCGGTGCCAACAACAGCGGGTACCGGCTCTGAAGTGGGCCGTGCTTCCGTGATCACCAATTCGGTGACCCATGAGAAGAAGATCATCTTCCATCCGAAAATTCTGCCTGCGATGGTGATTTGTGACCCGGAATTGAGCGTCGGTATGCCGCCCTTTATCACGGCGGGCACGGGCATGGATGCGTTTGCACACTGTCTTGAGGCGTTCTGCTCGCCGCATTATCACCCGATGAGCCAAGGCATAGCGCTTGAAGGGCTGCGGTTGGTGAAAGAGAATTTGCCAAAGGCCTATAAGGACGGGGCTGACATTGAAGCGCGCGCGCACATGATGTCCGCTGCGGCGATGGGGTCAACGGCGTTTCAAAAGGGCTTGGGCGCTATTCATGCGCTGTCGCACCCGATTGGTGCGGTGCACAACACCCACCATGGCACCACCAATGCGGTGGTGATGCAGCCTGTGCTGCAATTTAATCGCCCGGCGGTGGAAGAACGGTTGGCTATGGCCGCGAGTTATCTGGGCATATCAGGCGGGTTTGATGGGTTTTACGCCTATGTTGGCGACCTGAATGCCGAATTGGGTATCCCGAAAAATCTCACTGAATTGGGTGTTGAAAATCCTGATTTGGACAAGCTGACCATGTCGGCATTGCAAGACCCGAGCACGGGCGGCAACCCAATTGAGATGACTTATGAGAATACGCTGGATTTGTTGAAATCTTGCTTCTGACCCTCAGTCGTTCCCTGTAGACGACGACTTGGCCGGCCGCTTTGCGGTCGGCCGTTTTTTGTGATTTTTGGCAAATTCTCCAGCACGTGGCATCATTCCTCCGTTTTTAGGGAGGATAAAATGCAAAAATCATACTCGGAACGGCAGGTTGATCATCTGTTAGCACTCATCAATGATGTGGATAGCGCACATGATTTAGTTTGCCAGCTTGGCTTGCAGGAAAAGAAAAATGCAATGGCGACAGCTGAGAAGCTTCTTGCCGCGCGCGAAGAAGATGGTGCGATTTGGTCGATGACGCAAATTGAAGAGGTGCGCGCCGCGCATCCTAAATTCTTCAGCGTTGCATTTGACGAAGCGCGTCATCCATTCTTTATGAATGTTTCGTCGACGATTTCAGTTGTGCGGGGAATGCCATCAGCGATCACATTTGGTGTTTTCTTTGAAATCAAATGGGCGAAATGGCCCAAAAAATGGGGCGATGTGCGCTCGCATTTCGCATTAGAAGTGTTTTTCAAACAACGGGAATTGCAAGATCGGTTAGATCGGGCGGAGCGTGAAATTAAAAACGCGGAATCGCATTTAAAAGACGCGAAGAAAAATCATCCAAACGATCCGGACCATCGAGATGTCACTGATGCGAGATATGCCGTTGGCGCAGCGAAAGAACGCAAGAAAGCAATTGAACGAGAAGTTGATCAGTTGAATGGAGCTATGGCGAAAAGTGATCACGTCAAAGCATGGAAAATCGTGAAAGCAAACATCAAGGCCAAGCTGAGAAAATTACGCCGCGAACTGAAAGGCGTAACTGGCGATACTGATAAAGACAAAGCGAAACGTGCTGAACTCAACAAGGCTATCGCTGGGCATGAAGCGGAAATTGCGAATGCTGAAGAGGACGTCGAAAAGATCAAATAGAATAAAAAGGCTGGCCGAGGGGCCAGCCTTTTTATGTCTGTTTAGTTTGACTTTTCGCGCCCTTGAAAAAGCAGGCTCGCGAGGCCGAGCAGCGCCGAGACAACGATCAATAGCAGCGAAACCGCGTTGAGTACTGGGGTTGAACCCAGCTTGAGGCGGTCAAACATGTTGATGGTGAGTGGCGCGTCTGAGCCGACCAGCATTAAGGTGGTGTTGAAGTTTTCAAAGCTCATCAGAATGGCCACGACCGCTGCGCCCGCGATGGCAGGGAACAAGAAGGGCAGTGTGATCTGACGGATCGCACCCATGCGCGTTGCGCCTAGATTGAGTGCTGCTTCTTCTAATGAACGGTCGAACTTTTCCAGCCGTGCCGAAATCACCAGCGTGGCAAAAGTTGCGATGAAGCTGAACTGGCCGAGGATCACGAGCGGCAAGCCCGGACGCAATCCGTCGAACCATAAGCCTGTGGCGTTTTCCAAATTGTTGGCTACGGCGTTGGAGAACACCAAAATCGAAATGCCCAATATGATGCCCGGAATGATCAGGGGCAGCAGCATCAAGATATAGAAGAATTCTTTGAACTTGAAATCGTGCCGCACAAACAAAAAGGCGTTCGTGGTGCCTACAACAATAGAGAGTAGGGAGACCCAGAATGCCACAAACATTGAGGTGCCGATGGAGCGCAAAATTGAGCGATCGTTGAATACGCCGATATAGGGCGCCTCATCACCAAAGAACCAGTCCCAAGTGAACCCTTCCCAGGGGAGAGAAGGGAAAACGCTATCATTGAAGGCCATCAAGCATACCACGGTTAGGGGCAGGGCAAGATAGACGAAAAACAGCGTTACATAGGCGCGGTAGGTCCATTTAAAGGTGTTGGATTGGGGAAGTGTTCTGATCATTTTACCGCCCCACAGTGTTGGTGAGAGATTGGCCAGAAAGTTTTAGGCCCGCCCACACGATGGTTGATGATAGGATCAAGAGCAAGAAGCCAAAGGCGGAGCCCAATTCCCAGTTAAACCGCGTGATAAACTGATCATAAATCAGACCTGTGAACCACAAACTATCTTTGCCGCCTAGAAGGATTGGGGTGAGATAGTTGCCGAGCGAGAGCATAAACACCACGATACAACCGGACACAATGCCGGGCATGGCGTGGGGGATAATGATCTCGCGCAACACGGTGATGCCGTTGCCGCCTAGATCATATCCGGCTTCGATCAAGCTGTCGTCCAAGCTGTCCAACGTGGTGACCAGTGGCACCACCATGAACAGCATTGAAGTGTAGACCAAGCCGATCATGATTGCGGCGTCATTATACAAAAACTCAATCGGCTCGGAAACAATGCCGAAATATTGCAGAGCAGAGGAAAAGACGCCTGTTTCACGCAGCAAGATCATCCAGCCAAAAGTGCGCACCAGCTCGCTGACCCAGAACGGAATCAAGCACATCAGAAACAAGGTGGTTTTGGTGCGGCCGCGGGTGAGTTTGGCGATGTAATAGGCAACGGGAAAGCCGATGAGTAGCGTCAGCAATGTTGCTGAAATGGACATGAAGGCTGTGCGGGCGAAGGTGTTCCAATAGAGCGGCTCGGTGAAAAACACCATATAGTTGCCAAGTCCGGTCACATATTCGCGTACGCCAGTTTTGACGCTGATGGAAACGAGGAACATGAATATGTGCGGAATGATGATCAGCAGGGCCAACCACAGCACAAAGGGGGTGAACAGCAGCAACAGGCTAAGACGAGATTGGGCGCTGTTCATCGCTTAACCCTCCGTCTGGTAGCAGCGTGTTTGCGCCGCTTCCCAGCCAATATAGACCTTGTCGCCTTTGGCGAGGTCGCGGAATTGGCCTGTTTGCGGAATGGCGACATTTAACTCGCCGCCAGATTTTTCTTCCCGCAGCAAAATGTGGCTGTTGGCGCCGTTGAACAAGATGTTTTCAATGATGCCCTGATTGAGGTTTTCAACCTTGTCGAGCTCGTTGGCCTCTGTTGCCAAGCGGATCGATTCTGGCCGTACAAACACTTTGGCCTGATCACCTTGCTTAAGATTGCCTGAGGCGTCTTGGCCTTTAATCTGCAAGCCTTCCGGACTGACAAGCGTGGCCGCATCGCCATTGATGGCTTCGACCTTTGCGGTGAAGCTGTTTGCCTCGCCTACAAATCCGGCAACAAAGGCGGTTTTAGGCTCGTGATAAAGCTCACGCGCGGCGCCCACTTGCTCGAACTGACCATGGTTCATCACTGCGATCTTGTCGCTCATCACTAGCGCTTCTGATTGGTCGTGGGTGATGTAAACGAAGGTGGTGCCAAATTCTGATTGGAGCTTTTTCAGCTCAATTTTCATGTGCTCGCGCAGCTTTAGATCAAGCGCGCCGAGCGGTTCGTCGAGCAGCAGCACATCGGGTTCAAGAACCATGCAGCGGGCAATTGCCACGCGCTGTTTCTGGCCGCCTGAAAGCTGGTTGATGTGGCGTGAGCCAACGCCGGGAAGGCCCACACGTTCCAAAACGGTTTCTACCCGCTTTGCAATATCTTCACGCGGTACGCCGCGCTGGCGCAAGCCGAAGCCCACATTGGCTGCAATGTCCATCATGGGGAACAGCGCCAGATGTTGGAACACCATGGAAACGGGGCGCTTGTTTGGCGGCACGCCGATCATGGATTTGCCTTTGATCAGCAAGTCACCGCTGGTTGGGGTTTGAAACCCGGCAATCATGCGCAAAAGGGTGGTTTTGCCGCAACCTGATGGCCCCAAAATGGAGAAAAATGTGCCGGTGGGCACATTAAAACTTACATTATTGACGGCGGTAAACTGGTCAAAATTTTTGGTGATGTCGCGACATTCCAAATCGAACGCGGCGGCTGTAGATGGGGTTGCTGCTGAGGCAGTTGGCTGGCTCATTAAAGGCTCCGGCGATATGCAAAAGAGGCGCGAATAACGCGCCTCTCTCTTTACAATTGAAGTGCAAGCAAAGCTTAGTTTGCTGCTTTTACACGATCAAGTACAGCGCCTTCGAGAGTTTCAAGGTTCGCTGGTACTGTTGGGTACCACTTGATGTTGTCGATTGCTGCTTGTGGGAAGCTGGCTTGGTAACGTGCTTTCAAAGCTTCGTCTACACCAGCGTCACCGCCTTGAGATGCGGTGAAGTTACCCGCTGATGTTGTGATCATCGCCGCGATTTCAGGCTGCATGACGAAGTTGATCCAAGCATAAGCAGCTTCATCAGCACGGCCACGCTTAGGCAATACGAAAGTATCGATCCAGCCCAAAGCACCGGCTTCTGGCGCCACGAATGTGATGTCTGCATTGTCTTCATTCAAAGACCAACCGCCTGTATCCCAAGCCATTGACGCAACAACTTCGCCTGAGCGGAGCAAGTTTTTGATTTCGTCGCCACCATCCCAATATGTTTTCACATTTGGCTTACATTCGATGAGTTTGGCTTCAACTTTAGACAAGATGTCTTTGTAGGCTTCTTCGTCATTATAAGCTGCGAATGGATCAAGGCCCATTGAGAAGGCAAAACCGATCAATGTTGGGCGCTTCAAGCGGTAAGACACTTTGCCAGCAACGGACGCGTCGCAAAGGTCAAGATAGTCTTTCACGTCGCCAGCTTCAGCAGTGTTCACCACCAAGCCAGATGTGCCCCAAACGTGTGGAACGCCGTAAACTTCGTCGTTGTAAGTTGTGTTGCCTTTGGTGGCTTCCAACATAGACGGGATGAACAAGCTCTCGTCGATTTTTGACAAATCGATTGGCTTATAAATGTCAAATTCTGCCTGTGCGCCTGCAATGCGGTCTTGGCTTGGCTGCGCCAAATCAAAGCCGCCGCCATTTGTGGCGCGCAGTTTAGCAACCATTTCTTCGTTGTTTGATTTGGTCACTTCAACAGTGTGGCCAGTTTCTTTTTCAAACATTTCGATTACGTTTTCAGGTGCGTAGCCGCCCCATGTCAACAAGCGCAATGTTTCCGCTTGGGCAGAAGTTGCGTCCATAACGCCTGCAGCGAGCAGTGCGATGCCTGATGTCAGAATCTTTTTCATGATTTCTCTCCACTTGAATTAAGCACAACGCGGACCGGTTCCCCCAATTGCGTGCGCCCTTATTATTATCGCGCCGAGGTTGAGCGATGGTGTGACACCTATTCAACTACCTTAGCACTTTTGTGACAGTTTGAAGATATTCATTCAGTTTGTTGCATGCTGTCAAGAAATTATCAATTTTGTCACATTTGACTGGATGGAAAAAATTGAAATCGTTTTAGATCTTGCGCAATTGAAGGGAGCAAAAAGCCCCGTAAATACTTAGCCAATCACCAACTGCCGATAGATTTGTGGCAGGGCTTGGGTTAGTTTTTCAGGCTGTGGAATAATTGAAAAACGACCAGGTCCGAACATACGGGCAAACCAACTTTGGCCTTTTGCATCGATGGTGATGCCATAAACAGCGTGGCCCAAACGGCGGGCTTCGTTGATGGCCATACGCGTATCTTCAATGCCGTGGCGGCCTTCATAATGGTCAAGATCGTTCGGTTTGCCATCGGTGATCACCAGCAGCAGGCGCTTGTTGTTGGCTTGCTTGGCCAAATCTACCGAGCTGTGGCGAATGGCGGCACCTAAGCGCGTGTAAAAACCGGGATTGAGTGCGCCGATTTTTTGCTCAACCTGAGCGGACATTTTATCATTAAAATCTTTGCACTTAGTGATGTAGACCCGATCTCGCTTAAGTGATGAAAAGGCGTTGATCGCGAAATTATCACCACAGGCGTCTAACCCCCAAGCGAGTGCAGCGAGTGCTTCTCGTTCGACTTCGATTACCGAGCGGTCGCCCACAGCGCTTTCGGTGGAGCGGGATACATCCAGCAAGATCGAGACAGCAAGGTCGCGCGCTTCGGGGCGCGATTGCCGCCAGATATTATCGTTGCTTTCACCACAGGCACGCAAATCTGCCTGGGCGCGCACAGCGGCGTCCATATCCAACTCTTCGCCTTCGCGTTGGGCAGGGATGTTCACCCGACCGGGACGCAGGGCTTCAAACTGGCGTTTCACTGCGTTGATGCGGCGGGCGGACTGAGCATCGGCGCGGAAAGAGGGAATGTCGTCCTTGATTTCGCCTTTGCTTTCGAAAACCTGACAATGGTCAGGGAGGTAGGCGTTGGTGCGGGTGTCCCACTCGGGATACAGCACTTTGCCTGCAAGGCGTTCGCGGTCCACATCCTCGGGAGCCAAATCCAAATGTAGTTTCAGCCTTGTGGCGGGGGCTTTGGAGATTTGGCCTAGGCCGATCTCATCCTGATCGTCAGCCGCCTTTTTCGCATCATCATTGTCGTCATCGTCAATGCGGCGATTGAGGTTCATAAATTCTGCCCAGGACAGAATGGCCTCAAACTTATGCAGGATCAGGCTGTCCTTGCGCTCGGCCTGATCGGATTTGCGTCGCCGGGCGCGGAACAGGCCCTTCTTGTTCACTTCCTTGGTGCGCTCTGCGTCCATGGTCGCAACGTCAGATGGGGCGCTGAACAGGAGGTCGCGGTTTTCGCACCACATGGGCACCGGGGCAAAAGGGCAATAATTATTGGGGGCGACCAGGCCGTCAAAGTCGCCAGACCGGATATGGTTTTGCAGCAGTTGGGCCTGTACACCAAGAGGCGATTTATCGCCTAGCGCTTGTTGGATTAATTCTTCCACTGCTGCTTCAAAGCGCGGCAATTTATGGTTTGGGCGAAGATAGAGGCTTATGGTTGCAAGTTCAGTTTGAAGTCCAGCTAGGCCCGGGCACTCTTCAATGACTTGCTGTGTGATTTCGCCCGCACGTTTGATCGTCAGCAGATCGGCAATCAGTGGGTCGTCTTGTGGTTCAAAAGCTTCGGCAAAGGCCGCGCTTGCGGTCAACCAGACATAGAGCGCAGCATTTGCATTTTGATCGGGGAAGAGCGCCAGCTTTTCGGGCAGGCGCAGCACTTCCCCATCAAAGGAGGCGCGGGCAATGGCCAATTGCTCATGCCCCAGCTTTTGTCGAAAGGACAAGCGCTGATGGCTAACTTCGGCTGCCACCGGGCGGATGTCGACACTATGATGCCCGCCTAAACCTCTAAAGAACACAGCCAGGCGTTTTGATAGGTCGCCCAACTCCACCGTTGCCTCTTCAAATTGAACGGGCGCGGCGGCTTGTGCGGCGAAATCATGCCAGATTTTGCCGATGGTTTCTTCTGGTTCCCAAGGCTCAATATGGCGGGGATCAAAGGTCTTGTTCATCATCTTATCCAATCACGGCGGTCACGAGGTCATTAAGGCCTAGTTTCACGTCATCATCGTCAGTCAAAGGCTCAATCATGGCAGATTGTACGGCCCGTTCCACAGGCATGCCTTTTTCAATCATGGTGGCGGCATAAACGATCAGGCGGGTGGAAATGCCTTCTTCCAAATCTTGACCCTTAAGGGCTCGCAACTTACCGGCCAGCCGAACCAGCAGTTCGGTGCGTGATTGAGTTAAGCCGCTTTCGCGCATAACAATCTCTACTTCCTGATCAAAGGCGGGGAAGCCAAACTCCATCGCGAGAAATCGCTGGCGGGTGGATGGCTTTAGGGTTTTCAGAATGTTCTGATAGCCCGGATTGTAAGAGGCCACGAGCATAAAGCCGGGTGCCGCTTCCAGTTCCTCACCAGTGCGATCGATGGGCAGAATGCGCCGATCATCGGTGAGCGGGTGCAGCACCACGGTCACGTCTTTACGGGCTTCTACCACTTCGTCGAGATAGCAGATTGCACCTTCCCGCACGGCGCGGGTGAGAGGACCGTCTACCCAGACGGTTTCACCGCCTTTGAGCAAATAGCGCCCAATCAAATCGGCGGCCGACAGATCGTCATGGCAGGCGACGGTATAGAGCTTTTTGCCAAGTTTCGCAGCCATGTGGGACACGAAACGGGTTTTGCCGCAGCCTGTTGGCCCTTTCAAAAGTAACGGCAGGTTGTTGGCATAGGCAGCTTCAAACAGAGCGCATTCGTCTGCTTGTGGCAGGTAGAACGGGGTTTGTACCCCGTCCTTTCTATTAGTGTTTTCGAATGTTCTATCCATGGCGCTTACTCCGCAGGTGCTGTTGCATCAGCGACTTGTTTGCCCGGTTGGATGATCTCCTTTTTCGGTACAAAGATCGCATAAAGGAACAGCAACACGCCAAGCACAACAGCAACGCCAGCACCGAAACGCATCCACATAAATAAGCTCAGATCGTCCTGAACGCTCATATAGTCTTCGCCGCGCACCCGTTGCAGGTGGGTTTGCACTGTGCCAGCGAAGGTGAGCACGAAGGTCATGAACACCATGCCGCCAGACATGAGCCAGAAAGAGGCCATGTTGAGCACCTGATTGTAAGGATCACGGTTGCGCAGGATTGGCATTGCGTAGGTCATGATCGCCAAGCTGAGGGCTACATAGGCGCCGAAGAAGGCCAAGTGACCGTGCGCTGCGGTGATTTGGGTGCCGTGGGTGTAATAGTTCACCCCGTGCAATGTGTGGAGGAAGCCCCACACGCCAGCGCCGAAGAAGGCGAGGGTGGCACAGCCCAAGGACCAGAGCAAAGCTGCTTTGTTGGGGTGATCGCGGCGTCCTTTCCACACCATGACAAAGGCAAAAGCCATCATGCCGAAGAAGGGAACCACTTCGAGTGAAGAGAAGATGGAGCCGATCCACTGCCAATAGCCGGGTGTGCCGATCCAATAATAGTGGTGACCTGTGCCCAAAATGCCGGAAAACAAAGCTGTGGCGACGATGACGTAGAGCCATTTTTCCACGATCTCCCGGTCAACGCCGGTGAGCTTCAGCATCAGATAGGCGAGGATTGACGCCATGATCAATTCCCAAACGCCTTCCACCCAAAGGTGCACGACATACCACCAATATTGCTTATCCAACGCCAAGTTTTCTGGATTGACGAAGGCGAAAAGGAACAGCAAAGCCAAGCCCCAGAGGCCCACGATCAAGATGTTGGAGATGGCTGTTTTGCGGCCTTTAAGCACGGTCATCGAGATGTTGTACAAAAAGATCAGTGCGGCAGCGACGATGCCCAGTTTGACCCAGCCGGGTTGCTCTAGGAATTCGCGGCCATCTTTGCCGAGCAGCCAGTTGCCTTCAAAAATATTGAACACATAGGTGATAACCACGCCGACGGTGCCCAGCACCAAAATGGCCAATTGAATATAGGCCAGAAGCGGCGAATGGATTTCGCGTTCTGCTTCTTCCGGCACGAGAAAATAAGCAGCGCCGAAGAAGCTGGTGATGAGCCACACAATCAAGCTGTTGGTGTGTAGCATGCGGATGATGTTGAAGGGCAAAATGTCCGACAGAAAATTGGGAATAACATAAACCAAGCCCGCCAGCAGACCGCCCGTCACCTGCACGGCGAATAGGATCAGCGCGAAGGTGAAATACGCAAATGCGATTTTTTGAGTTTCAAATTTCATTGTTCAGCCCTTTCTAACCGGCATCGTTGGGCGGCCAGCCCTGAGTGTCGATTGTGCCTGTCCAGAGCAGAAAGTCTGTCAGGTGCTTTAATTCTTCATCGGTCAAATTGAATTGCGGCATTTGGCGACGGCCTTCGATGCCTGTGGGTTGAGCTTCCATCCAGCCTTTGAACACTTCAAAGGCGGTTTCAGGATCTTCCTGTACACCCCAGCGCCGCATCACATTGCCGAGTTCCGGCGCGAAGTAAGCGCCTTCACCCAAAATCGAGTGGCAGTTGATGCAGGCTTTAACTTCCCAAATGCGTTTGCCCTTGGCCACGCTTTCATTCAGCCCTGCATGGTCAGTTGAAACATTTTGGATATACCAATGAGAGTGGGCAGAAAGACCCACAAATATCAGGATGAAGAACAGCGACCCGCCATAAAAAATATTGCGTGCTGCGTTCTTCGTGAGAACTTCCCGCATGCTTACCTCCTTTTAGAAACGTGCAGATGGAGGCAAATTAGCGATTCACTCGATTTCTTCTTTGCGTCTGCGCAAAGAAGCGGAAGGTTGCCCTTGGCTATGTTGGAGAAAAAAGGAGATCTCTATGGACGGCCAAATTTCAAAAATCGATCCGCTTGCATTTGTGCTTTACCCCTTTGTGTGGGGCGCGGTAGCGATCAATTTGTTTATGCTGAGTTTGGGGTGGCAAATTGTCGGCTTGTCGGTGCTGTCGCCTTATCAAGCCATGTTGTTTGCATTGCCTTTTGCTGTGCCCGCCACTTGGCTTTGCACAAAATGGGTGCGCGGGTTAATCGCGGAGGCCGAAAAATAGACGATTTTTCTGGTGTGTTATGCCTGATTTGCAGGTGTCACTTTGTTTAATTTTTAAAAATGTTAATTATTTCAATCTGTTATTTAACAAAATTAGAGATTCTGAATTTAGTAAAAAAATTTTGATGGATAGGCCTATCTTTTAACCATCCTTAACCAGTCGCCGCGATATTGGGCACATTATATTTATCTAAGGATATCAAAAAAATGTTTGCGAATTTGGGGATAAGAGCCCGCATAATTGGCGGTTTCGGTGCTATTGTTGCGTTTCTTGTTGTGGTGAGTGTGGCTGGCTTTTTTGGCTTGCAAACGCTCTCGAGTGTAACAGAACGCTACCAGCACACCATTTCACAGGCTGGTGAGATTAGCGATTATCTTGCTGACTATAATCAAATGGTTTTGTCACTGCAGAAATATTCTGCGGCCCCTACTGCAGAGCAAGCGCAAGATGCGCGGATTTGGATTGATGATGTGGCAACGAACGACCCTGATGGTGTCGCGAAGTTTGCTGACTTCCCAATTGCAATGGAAGAGATCAAGAAAATCGAAGTGTCTGCAGCAAATTTGCGCGACACTTTTGATACGATCATCATCTTAGAAGAACAACGCGCTGGCATTGCCACTGAACTTGCCGCGGCAAAAGGCAATTTGGCGACTGCACAAATCGATTTGTTGGATAAGGTGGATCTGGTGTTTACCCCATCAACCGCCGCTGCTGTTGGCCGCGCTGCCAATGAAACCAGCCAGGTTCAAATGCTGGGTTACCAATATTTCCAGACGCCGACGAACGAGCAATATGCCCAGTTTGAAACCAAGGCAGCAGCTACTGTTCAGCAGTTCGACAAGCTTGTAAAAGCCGATCGTTCTGGTCGCTTGGGCGATCAGCTGATCGCGGTGCGCGATAGCCTTTCAGCCTATTCAGATTTGGTATCACAAAGCCATGACTTGATCATGTCCATTGGTGAGCTTTCACAGCAGGATATGCAGATTTATGCGCAAGAACTGGCAGTAAGCTATGAGCAGCTTACCGGTGCGGTGCGTGCCAACCAAGATGCGCTTGGCCCGGTTGCACAGGCAACAGCACAGAATGCGACGATCATTGTTTTGGCCGTTGGCGTTTTGGCCACGCTTTTGGGCGCCGTTCTGGCGTTCGCCACGGGCAATTGGTTGACCCGCACCATTTCGAACATGTCTGCCAATATGGAACGTTTGGCCAAAGGCGAATTCGATGTGGATTTGAGCAATGCGCCACAATCAAACGAACTTGGTTTGATGGCACGGGCGCTCGAAACCTTCCGGTCTAACGGCCTAGAAATGCGTCAGTTGGACGAAGAGAAAGAAAAAACACGCGCGCGTGAACGCAGCGAGCAAGAAGTGCGCAATGCGTTGCAAGACGAAGTGCGGCGGGTGGTTTCTGCTGCAGTGGCTGGTGACTTTTCTCAGCGTATTGAAGGCCATTTTGAGCACGAAGATCTCAACCAGTTGGCACAGTCCGTCAACTCTTTGGTGGCTACTGTTGAAGCTGGCCTTGATGAAACTGGCGAGGTGCTTTCAGCGTTGGCGCATACTGATTTGTCCAAGCGAGTTGACGGCCACTACGAAGGCGCGTTCGACAAGCTGAAAATGGACACCAACGCGGTTGCTGACAAATTGAGCGAAATCGTTGCGCGCCTGCGCACCACTTCTCGGGGCGTGAAGCAGGCCACTGGAGAAATTTTGGCCGGTGCGAATGATTTGAGCGAGCGGACCACTAAACAAGCGGCTACAATTGAAGAGACGTCAGCGGCGATTGAGCAATTGTCCAGCACGGTGATTGAAAACTCGCGTCGGGCGAATGATGCATCTTCTAAGTCACGTCATGTGCGTCAAGAAGCGCAATCTGGTGGCGAAGTGATGACCGAAGCGACCAGCGCGATGGAACAGATCAAGGCCTCTTCAAGCAAGATTTCAAACATCATTGGCATGATTGACGACATCGCTTTCCAAACCAATTTGCTGGCGCTGAATGCTTCTGTAGAAGCGGCCCGTGCTGGTGAAGCGGGTAAGGGCTTTGCTGTGGTTGCGGTTGAAGTGCGGCGGTTGGCGCAATCGGCTGCCGAGGCCTCCAATGAGGTGAAGGTGCTGATTGAGCAAAGTGCATCTGAAGTTGAGAATGGTTCATCATTGGTTGCATCTGCAGCGGAACGTTTGCAGCATATGTTGGATGCGGTGAAGGAAAATGACGTGCTGATTGAGGGCATTGCCCAAGACAGCAAAGAGCAAGCTTCTGCTATCGAAGAGGTGAATATCGCGGTGCGTGATATGGACACCATGACCCAGCACAACGCGGCGTTGGTGGAAGAAACAAACGCAGCGATTGAGCAAACTGAAGCGCAAGCGAGCGAGTTGGACCGCATTGTCGATGTGTTCAAAACCGAACGCACCGTATCTGAGCGTGATCTAGACGAAGGTTTTGCTGCCTAAGCAGCTTTAGCCATGCAAATCAAAGGCCGTGCGGACCAATGTCTGCACGGCCTTTTTCGTTTTAGGTAATGAACAGGCGAATAATGTACGCGACCACGCCGAGCGCAAGGACGCTAGCGACCCAGATCAGCGAAAACCATCCCAAGCGTTTTATCAGTGATTTTTCTGCCATTAGTGATAGCCCGCATCAGGATCGGTTTTGCCGCGGAACACCCAATAGGCATAGGCGGTGTATCCCAAGATCAACGGGATCAGCACGATGGTGCCAACCAGCGTAAACCACAGGCTGCTTTCAGGCGCGGCAGCTTGCCAAATGGTGAGGCTTGGCGGCACCATATGTGGATAAAAAGATATGCCAAGGCCGACAAAGCTGAGCACGAACAAAGATAGTGCCGCCAAGAATGGCGTCGCTTCTTTCTCTGCTTTTAGGCTGGTGAACAGCATAAAGGCGGCGAGAGCGACAAGAGCGGGCACAAATATTGAATAAAGGCTGCCCGGGAAGTTGAACCAACGCTCGAAGTAAACACTGTCTTGGAACGGTGTGAGCAGGCTTACCACGCCAATAAAGCCCAATGTGGCGATGCCAAGTTTCCAAGCATAATTGCGCATTTGTGCCTGCAAGTCATGCTCGGTTTTCAGAATGAGAAAGGTTGCTCCGAGCAAGGCATAGCCGGCGATCAACGCGAAACCAGTGAGGATGGAGAATGGTGTGAGCCAATCCCACCAGCCGCCAGCATAGGCACGGTTTTCCATTTCAATGCCTTGCACCAATGCGCCGAGCGCGATGCCCTGCATGAAGGTGGCAATGAACGATCCGCCAAAGAAAGCGACGTCCCAAACCTTTTTCCAGCGTTTGGTGCGCCAGCGATATTCAAATGCAACGCCCCGGAAAATCAAGGCGATAAGCATAAGAATGATGGGCATATATAGCGCGGGCATCACCACTGCATAGGCGAGGGGGAATACGGCGAATAGGCCGCCGCCGCCAAGCACCAACCATGTTTCATTTCCATCCCACACGGGAGCGATGGAATTCATCATCACATCTTGGTCTTTTTCTGATTTGCCGAATGGAAAAAGGATGCCGATGCCGAGGTCAAAGCCATCGAGCACCACATAAACCAGTACGGCAAATGCGATGATGCCTGCCCAGATAAATGCAAGATCAAACATGTTATGCCTCCTCTATCGGGGCTTTGAAATTATCTTTCTGCTCTGGTCCGGGCGTGGTGCCCGCGGCGCGCAGTGGACCTTTTTCAAGTTCATGTGGCTCCTTGCCGGGGCGTTTGCCCATCAGCCGCAGCAAATAGAATGTGCCTGCGCCGAACACGAAGAAATAGACCACAATGAAAATCAGCAAGGATGTGCCAACAGCAGGCGCTGAAACGGGTGCGAGGCTTTCGGACGTGCGCATCAGGCCATAGACGGTGAAGGGTTGGCGGCCGACCTCGGTGGTGATCCACCCCGCGAGCACGGCGACAAAACCCATTGGGCCCATCAAAAGGGCCGCGCGGTGCAGCCATGGATCTGTGTAAAGTTTGCGGCGCTTGCGTTGCAGCAAAGCCCAAAAGCCCAAACCGAGCATGGCAAAACCAAGTCCCACCATCACTCTAAAGCTCCAGAAAACAATGGCAACTGGCGGTTCGTCTTCATCGGGAATAGTGTCCAGCCCGGGCAATGGCGCATTAAGATCGCGTTTGAGGATCAAGCTGGAGAGTTTTGGGATTTCGATGGCATAATCGATGCGCTTTTCATCTGGGTTGGGAATGCCAAACAAGATTAAAGGCGCCCCATCTTCGTGGCTGTCATAATGGCCCTCCATGGCCATTACCTTTTGCGGCTGATGCTCAAGCGTGTTCAGGCCATGTTCGTCACCCGCCAAAATTTGCAATGGGGTGACGGCCACTAGCATCCACATGGCCATGGAGAACATGCGACGCGTCGCGAGATTTTCCTTTTTGCGCAGCAGATGCCATGCGCCCGCAGCACCAACCACCAAAGCGGTGGTGAGATAAGCAGCCAGCACCATATGCACCAAGCGGTAGGGGAAGGAAGGGTTGAACACAATCTCCCACCAATTTTCTGGCACAAATTGGCCGACTTCATTTATGGAAAAACCTGCTGGCGTTTGCATCCATGAGTTGACCGATAAAATCCATGTGGCGGACATGAGCGTGCCGAAGGCGACCATGGCCGTGGCGAACATATGCAAGCCATTGCCCACCCGTTCCCGACCAAACAGCATGATGCCTAAAAAGCCAGCTTCCAAGAAGAAGGCGGAGAGCACTTCATAAGCCATAAGCGGCCCGATCACAGGGCCAGCGCGATCAGAAAAGACTGACCAGTTGGTGCCGAATTGATATGACATCACAATGCCGGACACGACGCCCATGCCGAAGGCGACGGCGAAGATTTTTTTCCAATAGTCGAAAAGCTGCAAATATTCCTTTTGCCCGGTTTTTAGCCAGATGGCGTTGAGCACGGCCAAATAGGAGGCAAGGCCAATGGAAAAGGCCGGAAAGATGATGTGAAAAGAAACAGTGAACGCGAATTGTATACGCGCCAAGATTTCTGCCGAGAAGCCGCCAAACATGGTGCACCTCTATGTTTTGCAAGGATGGCCTCAGCGTAGGTGGATAAGCAAAATGCCGCAAGCCGCTAAGTTGCCGCAGCGCGTTCTGACGCAGCGGGGAAAGGTCGCAATTGACCTTTAGTCAAACGCCAGATGGCTAAGCTTTTTAGGATTTCGCAGCATGTAAAATTCTGCGATTTTACCTTCTGAGGTCCAACTGAATGACCACACCTGTAAAGCTCCATCTTCATCGCGGATCAGGAGGCTGGGTGCACCATTTAACTGTATCAGCTTAATGTCATCCGGGCCGGGGCGACCAAATTTGTTGGCCACGCCGATAAAGAAGCGAGAGATTTTTTCGCGGCCATAAATGGGGCGCAAGGTTGCTGATTTGATTCCGCCGCCATCGGTCACCAAAATCGCATCTTCAGCGATGAAATTGACAAAGCTGTCCAAGTCGCCCGTTTGCAATGTGTTCAGGAATGACGCGACAGGAGGCTCATTTGTGGGCATGGGCAGGGTTTCATTGCCATCCGTACGCACTTTTTGACGGGCGCGCGACGCCAATTTGCGACATGAGGCTTCGGTACGGTCCAATGTTTTGGCGATTTGATCAAATGGCAAGTCAAACACGTCATGAAGTAGAAAAGCTGCGCGTTCGGAAGCGGTGAGTTTTTCTAAAGTGGCCATCAGGGCGAAGGAAATATCGTCAGCTTTTTGCGCAATATCATCGGGAGACTCAGCGCTTTCTGTTAGCAATGGCTCGGGCAACCATGAGCCGACATAGCTGGTGCGTTTGGTTTTGGCCGACCGGAGATGGTCTAGCGAAAGGCGCGTGACAATTGTTGTGAGGAAAGCCTGCGGATTGTCGATTGTTTTGAGATCGGCATTGGACCAACGCACAAAACTATCCTGCACCATATCTTCCGCATCAGCCACGGAACCAAGCATACGATAGGCCAAAGCAAACAAGCGTTTGCGCTCTTGTTCAAAAATATTCGTTCTGTCTCGGTCCTGCATCCGGCCCTCCTTTGCTACTGACTAGACGGTTGGGCTTTAAAAAATGTGACCGATCTTGGTCACATTTCCAAGTGCTGTTTCGTCTGGTCTTCAAAATGCAGGAGATAAAGATGACACGTATTATCCAATGGGTGCTTGTGGGCTGGTTTTTGATGCTCGCGGTCTGGATGTTTTTAAACCCAATGACTTGGTATCAAATTACCCCCGGAGTGAAAGAAATGGGGCCGTTCAATATGCATTTTGTGATGGATATTGGATTGGTGTTTTTCGCCAGCGCCGCGGCCATGGCGTATGGCCTGTTTCGACAAGATAAAACCGCGATTGTGTGCGGGGCGTTTTGGCCCGTTTTACATGCGATTTTTCATATTTTCATTTGGTTTCAACGCGGTGTGCCGTTCGACCTGATTGCGTTCAGCAATCTGTTTGGCATTCAACTGCCCGCCTGGACCGCGCTGTTTCTCGCTTTCAAACATCCAACACGGAGTGCTCAATATGCTTAAATCCATTTTACATGGCAGCACCAGCAAATTTGAAGATCAATATGGCTATGATGGCGGCTATATGCACCAGATTATCAACGCCTCAAATGGCGCCGGGCTGCGGCTTGGGCTGTTGCCATTGCTCAGCCAATATCGCGGCCCGAAAGAAGCGAAAGATATTTGGGCCGGGGCGGCGCTTGCCTCCACCATGGATGGCGATTGCGGTTCCTGCGCGCAATTGATTGTCGATCAAGCGATTGAATTGGGCGTAAACTCGAAGGAGTTGGAAGCGTGTGCCATGGGCAATGCCCGCACCGATACGGACAGTGGCCTTGGGTTTTTGTTTGCGCAAAATGCTATTGTTGGTGGGCCAGATATATTGGATTTACGGGATGAAATCGTGCAGCGCTATGGCGAAGAGGCAGCTGTTGCTGCCAGTTTTGCCGCGGCGTGTGGGCGCGTTTATCCAGTGTTGAAACGGGCAACTGGCAATGTGGATGCTTGTGCGATTTTGCGTTTTGAACCCGCTGCGGAAAATGCACCCGCTTGACAGAAATTCAGAACAGCGCTACCCCAAAAGAACTGCAGGGGGGTCCCGCCTAGGGGACTGAGAGGCTGACAGAATAGCAATATTCGGTGACGCGACCCTTTGAACCTGACCCAGTTGATACTGGCGTAGGAAGCGAAAATTTGCGGCACCGAACAGGGGTCGTCTTTCTTTTGTTGAGGGGATAAGTCCCTTCGTTTCCAGCCATAATTCTTCTGGTGTCTTTTTGAGTTTAGAACTTAAGGAGCGCCAAAATGGATTTGCCTAATCCCAAGATTACCGAAGATCAATTGCCCGCATCTCGCAAAATTTATGTTGAGAGCGCACGCTTTGATGATGTGCGTGTGCCCATGCGCGAAATTTCTGTGCACCCGACAGCGGGCGAGCCGCCCTTGCCGGTTTATGACAGTTCGGGGCCATATACGGACCCGAATTTCACAGCGGATATTCAAGCCGGGCTGCCGCAAGTGAGGCGCAAATGGATTGAAACGCGGGGTGATGTGGAAGCATATGATGGACGCGACATTCAACCGGCTGACAATGGCTTTGTGGAAGGGGATCGGCTGACGCCTGAATTTCCGGTGAAGCCGCAGCCGTTGCGGGCGAAGGATGGCAAAGCGGTGACCCAGCTTGCCTATGCGCGGCAGGGCATTGTGACGCCGGAAATGGAATTTATTGCCATTCGCGAAAATCAGCTGCGCGAAGCGATCAAAGAGGAACGCGATGGCGAGGATTGGGGCGCAAACATCCCTGATTATGTGACCGCTGAATTTGTGCGGGATGAAGTGGCCGCTGGCCGCGCCATCATTCCGGCCAATATCAACCACCCCGAATGTGAGCCGATGATCATTGGCCGCAATTTTCTGGTGAAAATCAACGCCAATATGGGCACCTCTGCGGTTACCTCGTCGATGGAAGAAGAGGTGGATAAGATGGTCTGGGCGATCCGCTGGGGCGCGGATACGGTGATGGACCTCTCGACGGGCCGCAATATTCACAATACGCGGGAATGGATTATCCGCAATTCACCCGTGCCGATCGGTACGGTGCCGATTTATCAGGCGCTGGAGAAGGTGAATGGCATTGCCGAAGACCTCACGTGGGAAGTGTTCCGCGACACCTTGATCGAGCAGGCCGAGCAGGGGGTGGATTATTTCACCATCCATGCGGGCGTGCGCTTGCATATGGTGCCGATGACGGTGGAACGGGTGACCGGGATCGTTTCACGCGGCGGATCGATCATGGCCAAATGGTGCCTGCACCATCACAAAGAGAGTTTCCTCTATGAGCATTTTGACGAAATTTGCGACATTTGCCGCGCCTATGATGTGAGCTTTTCGCTGGGCGACGGGTTGCGGCCCGGCTCGATTGCGGATGCCAATGATGAGGCGCAGTTTGCCGAGTTGGAAACGCTGGGCGAATTGACCAAAATCGCCTGGGCGAAAGATTGTCAGGTGATGATTGAAGGGCCGGGCCATGTGGCCATGCACAAGATCAAGGAAAATATGGACAAGCAGCTGGAATGTTGCCACGAGGCGCCGTTCTATACGCTTGGGCCGCTGACCACCGATATTGCGCCGGGCTATGACCATATCACCTCTGGCATCGGCGCGGCGATGATCGGCTGGTTTGGCTGTGCGATGCTTTGCTATGTGACGCCAAAAGAGCATTTGGGCCTGCCCAATCGGGATGATGTAAAAACCGGCGTGATCACCTATAAGATTGCGGCGCATGCGGCGGATTTGGCCAAGGGGTTGCCCGGGGCGCAGCGGCGCGATGATGCGCTGAGCCGGGCGCGGTTTGAATTCCGGTGGGAAGATCAGTTCAACCTGTCGCTCGACCCGGATACGGCGCGCGATTTCCACGACCAGACCTTGCCGAAAGAGGCGCATAAGGTGGCGCATTTCTGCTCCATGTGCGGGCCGAAATTCTGCTCTATGCGGATCAGCCATGATATTCGCGCCGAGGCGCAGAAGGAAGGCATGGAAGCTATGGCGGAGAAATTCCGTGAAGGCGGCGATCTCTATATGCCGATCAAGGAGCCGGGCGAATGATCACGATTGCCGGGGCCGGGGTTGCCGGCCTTTGCGTCGCGCTGGAATTGGCGCGGCGCGGGCATCCGGTGACCGTTTTTGAACAGGGAGAAAGCCTTGAACTCAATCAGAGCTCGCATTTGGCCGGGGGCATGTTGGCCCCCTGGTGCGAAAAGGTGAGCGCGCCGGAAGATGTGGTACGGCTTGGTGCGGGGGCTGCCGATTGGTGGGCCAAGGTGACCGAGGTGCAGCGCTCAGGCACATTGGTGGTGGCCCCGCCGCGGGATCAAGCCGAATTGCGCCAGTTTGCCAGTCGCACCGAACAATATGAGCAGCTTGGGGACAACCGGATTGCTGATCTGGAGCCGGACCTTGCGGGCCGCTTCTCCAAGGCGTTGTTTTTCGATCAGGAATGTCATTTGGACCCGCGGCAGGCGCGGCAGGAACTGGTGCTGCAGATAGAAAAACTGGGCAGTGAAGTGCGGTTTGGTGAACCAGCGCCCGAGCAGGTGGATATTGATTGTCGCGGCGGCGCTGTAGATTTGCCGGAACTGCGCATGGTGCGGGGTGAAATGGTGATGCTGGAGTGTCCAGACGTTACGATCACCCGCACAGTGCGGCTGCTGCATCCGCGTATTCCGATCTATTTGGTGCCGCGTGGCAACGGCATTTACATGCTGGGGGCGACGATGGTGGAGAGCGCTTCATGGCGGGCGATCAGCTTGCGGTCCGCACTGGAATTGTTGGGCGCGGCCTTTGCGCTGCATCCCGGCTTTGGCGAAGCCAGCGTGATAGAAACCGGCGTCGGTCTGCGCCCGGCCTTTCCCGACAATCTGCCGCGCATCATCAAGCGGGACGACAAATATCATCTGAATGGATTTTACCGACATGGCTATTTGCTGGCGCCCGCGATGGCGCAGCAATTGGCCGATCAGTTTGAGCAGGAGCAAATGAAATGCGCATCCTAGTCAATGGCGAAGCGACAGAGGTCAGTGCGGCCAATATTGCGGCGGCGTTGGACGAATTGTCCTATGAAGGTGAGGCGCTGGCCACGGCGTTAAACGGTCAGTTTGTGGCGCGGGAGCAGCGGCAGGCAACTCCGTTGCAGGCGGGGGATCAGCTCGAAATCTTAGCCCCGATGCAGGGAGGCTGATCATGCAGCTTTATGGCGAAGAGATCGGTTCACGGCTTTTGCTGGGCACAGCGCAATATCCGTCGCCGCAGATTTTGGCGGCGGCGGTGAAAGCGTCTGGCACAGAGATCATCACCGTGTCCCTGCGCCGCGAAGGCGTGGATGGGGCGGGCACTGGCTTTTGGCAATTGATCAAAGAGCTTGGCGTCAAGGTGCTGCCGAATACAGCGGGGTGCCATACGGCGAAGGAAGCCGTGACCACGGCGCAGATGGCGAGGGAGGTGTTTGGCACCAACTGGATCAAGCTGGAGGTGATTGGCCATAGCGACAATCTGCAACCGGATGTGTTTGGCCTGGTTGAGGCAGCGCGTATCCTAAGTGAAGAGGGCTTTCAGGTGTTTCCTTACACCACCGATGATCTGGTGGTGGGCGAGAGATTGTTGGAAGCCGGATGTGAGGTATTGATGCCGTGGGGCGCACCCATCGGCTCTGGGCAGGGTTTGCGCAATCCGGATGCGTTGCGCGCGATGCGGGCGCATTTTCTGAATGTGCCGCTTATTGTGGATGCCGGCATTGGACGTCCCTCTGATGCGTGCATGGCGATGGAATTGGGCATGGATGCGGTGTTGTTGAACACGGCGGTGGCCAAGGCGGGCGACCCGGCCATCATGGGCGCGGCGATGGTGCAGGCGATTGAGGCGGGGCGGCAGGGCTTTGCGGCGCAAATGATGGAGCGGCGCGATATGGCTGTGCCCTCCACCCCCATTCTGGGTCTGGCGGTGTTTGACTGATGGAAAAATTCTATTTGATCGTCGGCCATGTGGATTGGATCGCGCGCTTGGTGCCGCTGGGTGTGAAGCTGGTCCAATTGCGGATTAAAGACACGCTGACAGATGAAGTGCGGGCGCAAATCCGGCGAGCCAAGCAGATCTGTGATGCCCATGACTGCCAGTTGATTGTGAATGATTATTGGCAGATCGCGATCGAAGAAAACTGCGATTTTGTGCATTTGGGGCAGGAGGATATGGATGAAGCGGATTTTGCGGCCATTCGTGCTGCAAATATCCGCTTTGGCCTCTCCACTCATGATGAAGCCGAGTTGGATCGAGCTCTGTCGTTTAACCCTGCCTATGTTGCATTGGGGCCTGTTTATCCTACGATATTGAAGAAGATGAAATGGGCGCCGCAGGGATTGGAGCGAGTTGCGCGTTGGAAGCAGATGGTGGGCGATGTGCCGCTGGTGGGCATTGGCGGGCTGAGTGTGGAACGGGCACCGGGCGTTTTGGCGGCCGGGGCCGATAGCCTGGCCGTGGTCACCGATATTCGGTTTGCTGACGACCCTGAAGCGCGGACGCGGGAATGGATCAAGATATGTTCATGACGCGCTATCAACGGCAAATGCAATTGCCTGAAGTGGGACAGGATGGCCAAGCGAAACTGGCGCAGGCACATGTGCTGGTGGTGGGGGCGGGTGGCCTTGGGTCACCCGTGTTGCACTATCTGGCAGGTGCCGGCGTGGGCAGTTTGACGATTATTGATCCAGATTGCGTTGAGGAAAGCAATCTGCATCGGCAGCCCCTGTTTGAAACCAAAGATATTGGCGCGTCCAAAGCCAAGAGGGCGCGGGATCAGATTTTGGCGCGGAACCCGCATATTGTAGTGCAGGCGATTGCTGAGGCTTTGACTCCGGATAATGCGGGTTCGCTGGTGGTGGATGCGGATACTGTGGTGGATGCGGCGGATAGTTTTGCCGTGTCTTATATCTTGTCGGATCAATGTTTGGCGCAGGGCAAACCGCTGATTTCGGCCTCCGTGCTGGGGCAGGCGGGATATGCGGGCGGCTTTTGCGGCGGCGCGCCGAGTTTGCGGGCTGTGTTCCCGGATTTGCCAACGCAAGCGGCCAACTGCGCAACAGCCGGGGTGCTTGGTCCGGTGGTGGGCCTGATCGGGGCGATGCAGGCACAAATGGTGTTGGCGGTGCTGCTGGAGCAAAACCCGTCGCCCATGGGGCAGATGGTGCGCATGGATGTGCAAAATCTCAGCTTCTCCAGCTTTAGCTTTTTGGGGGCGTCAGAACCGTCTGAGGCTTGGCCGTTTTTGGGACGCGATGGCGTGCGGTGTGATGATTTGGTGCTCGACCTGCGCGGTGAAACTGAAGCGCCAGAGATGATTGTGGCGCAGGCGCAGCGGGGACAGATTGATGAGCTGGCGAGGGCTGCCTTTCCTGACGATCAGCGTGTGGTGTTGGCCTGCCAAACCGGGCTGCGGGCATGGCGTGGGGCAAAGCAATTGCAAGCGCAAGGACATAAGAAATTGGCACTGATGGCGGCGTGTGCATGTTGAAACCGCGGAGCATTTTGGTGATTGCTGGAACGGACAGTAGCGGCGGGGCTGGCCTGTCGCGGGATATTGCCGTGGCGACCGAATTGGGCTTTGCGGTGAAACCTGCGGTCACCGCTGTGACAGCGCAAAGCAATGAAGCGGTACGACGCATCGAGCTTGTCGATGCTGACTTGGTGAAGGCACAGATTGAAGCAGCGTTTGCAAATAATGCGCCTGCGGCGGTCAAAATTGGGATGTTGGGCGATGCGGCGGTGGTTGAAGCGGTTGTGGATGCCCTTATCGGGCGTGAATTGCCGATTGTGCTTGATCCGGTACTTGCGGCCAGTTCCGGGGCGCAGCTTTTGTCGGATAAAGGCATTTCGGCGATGAAAAAACGCCTGTTGCCGTTGGTTGCGCTGTTGACGCCGAATTTGCTCGAGGCTGAGATTTTGGAACCTCAGTCGCTGCATGATTTATGTCGTGCCGTGTTGCTTAAAGGCGGGCATGGCGAGGGCGATGTGCTGCGGGACGTGCTGAGGGATGGCCAGCGCGAGATTGTGTTTACGGCACAAAAGCAGGCATTTACCCCGCGTGGCACGGGGTGCACCTTGTCGACCACGATTGCCTGCGGTTTGGCGGGCGGGCTGGCGCTGGAGGCGGCGGTACGGCAGGCGCATCACTATGTGCAGAATTGGATCAATGGGCTGCAAGCAAGCGATTGAGCAGGGTTACCCGCTCGGCATTGTCTTTGGCCACGCTGCCATCTGGATTAACTTCATTATTCTCAAAACCGATGCGCATTTTGCCGCCCAATTGGTGGGCGCGGATTAGGCAATCGGTTTCACCTTGGCCAAAGGCGCAAACAGCCCAATCAGCGGCCATTTCGATTTCGGCTAGGCGGTGCAGGAATGGCGTCAGCATCGACGGATCGCTTTGCTGGTCGTTGGTATATCGGCCCAGCACAAACAGCAATTGGATGTTGTCGCGGCGGATATTGTGGTCAATGCAGATGTGATAGAGCGCAGCGAGGTCGTTGGTGTCGTAAAGAATATGTTGCACTGCGACGCCGTTTTCCTGGGCCCACAAATAGAGCTCTGCGGCGGGTTTTTGGTCGCCGGTGGAAAGTAGTTCGCGGGTTGAAATTGAAACAGATTTTGGCTGGACTTGTTTCACCAGCTCGATTTGCTCGGGCGGTTGATAGAGGCCAACCGCCTCGGTGGTGATCTGTACCTGCATTTTCGGCACGGCGATTCGTAGTTCCGCGAGCAGTTCTTTATAAAGACCCGCGTCCAGAATGTGCTGTTGATCCACATTGCGCAGATGGGCGTGCAGCCCGTCCGCTCCGGCGTCGAAGCAGGCTCTTGCGGTCTGCACCGTTTCTTCGATTGTTACGGGCAGGGCGGGGTGAACTTGCTTGGTTTTGCGGGCTCCATTGGGGGCCACCATCAGGCGCGGCAACGGGGTCATGCGGCAAAGACCTGATCAAATGTTTGGCCCAATTTGTCGATCAGTTCGCCGATTTGAGCATCGGTGATGATAAAGGGTGGCGCCAGCAGGATATGGTCGCCAGAAATGCCATCTTTTGTGCCATTGCCGGGATAGATCATCAGCCCGTTTTCCATGGCTTTTTGCTTGAGATGCGCGTGGATTTTATGCGCTGGATCAAATGGCTCTTTGGTTTCACGGTCTTCAACAATTTCAACGCCGATAAACAGGCCGCGCCCGCGAATGTCGCCAACAAAGGGATGGTCTCCGAAACGGTCTTGTAATGCTGATTTGAATTTTTCGCCCATTTGCTTGGATCGACTGACAAGCCCATCTTGGGTTAGGCGATGTAATACAGCGTTTGCAGCGGCAGCGGCCATGGGGTGGCCCAAATAGGTGTGGCCGTTTTTGAAATAGCCTGCACCATCACGGATGGTGTCGGCGATTTCGCGCGTGCAGAGCATGGCCCCGATGGGTTGATAGCCCGCGCCCAAACCTTTGGCGATGCCCATAATATCTGGGGCGACGCCATCTTGTTCACATGCGAACAGGGTGCCGGTGCGGCCCATGCCGCACATCACTTCGTCCAAGATGAGCAGGATGCCATATTGGTCGCAGATTTCGCGAATGCGTTTGAAATAGCCTTCGACGGCTGGCACTGCGCCTGCGGTTGCACCCACCACGGGTTCGGCCACAAATGCCATCACGCTTTCCGGGCCGAGTTTTAGAATTTCCGCTTCCAGTTCGTTGGCCACGCGCTTTCCATAATATTCCGAGCTCTCATTTGGTGCTCGATTGCGATATTCATAGCAGGGGGAGATATGGAAAGTTTCAAACAGCATTGGGGCATAAGGGGCGCGCCGCAATTTGTTGCCGCCAGTGGCCAACGCGCCGAGCGTATTGCCATGATAGCTTTGCTGCCGCGCGATCACTTTGTGGCGGTGGGGTTCGCCTTTGTCGATAAAATATTGCCGCGCCAGCTTTAGGGCGGACTCCATGGCTTCTGAGCCGCCAGAAACCAAATAGACGTTGTCTAAATCCCCCGGTGCGTGGGTAATTAAATTTTCCGCGAGCGTTTCAGCCGGTTCCGATGTGAAGAAACCTGTGTGGGCATAAGCGAGCTGTTCGAGCTGTTCGCGCATGGCCTGTTTGACAAACTCATCTGAATGGCCAAGGCAAGAAACAGCAGCACCGCCGCATCCATCCAAATAGCGTTTGCCATTTTGATCAATAAGATAGGCACCATCACCAGCGACGGCTTGTACGGGTATTTGGGTAGAAGAGCGGTGGAAAATTTTACTCATTGGTCGATTTTCTGTCGTTGTTTGGTTAAGTTACCAGGGACAATAAAATTGAAACATATGTTTTGAGGCTTGACAATCCTTGAAACAGATGAAAAATTTTTGTTGCAAAGAGGGATCAACGAGGACGATTGGCAAGTGGTTCAATTTGAAGAACGACTGGCAGCGGAATATGGCGGTTTGAGCAAGCAGCTCAAAGCGGCGGCAGACTATATCGTCAAGAATCAAGTTGATACGGCCACGCGCTCCCTCCGGTCGATTTCTGAAGCGAGCGATATTTCCCCTGCGACCTATTCGCGTTTGGCGCGGGCGTTGGGCTTTTCCAATTATGAAGAGTTGCGGGAAATGTTGCGCGGTGCGCTTGGTCGCAGTGTTTCCAACATGACTGACAAGGCCACCCGATTGCAGCAAGACGCTATTGGTGGCGATCAAACACCTTTCTTGAACAGGCAATCTGCGGCTTGCGCGGCCAATATTGGGCAGTTGACGCAAAATATTCCGCAGGACCGTTTGCAGCAGGCGGTGCGTTATTTGAACAATGCGCGCAATGTGCTTTTGCTCGGGTCGCTCAGCTCCACCGGTATTGTGGAATATATGGCTTATTTGGCCAATTATTTTACCGACCATTGGCGCATTGCCGGACGCGCCGGGGCGTCTCTGGGCGCGGAGATATCTGCGCTAAATAAAAACGATGTTTTGTTGGTTGTCACAAAACCACCATTTGCGCGCCGCACCATAGAAGGGGTGCGAGCAGCAGCGCGGATGGGGGCGAAAGTGATTGTGATCACCGACACCCATTCTTGCCCGGTGCTGGCAGAGGCTGACACTGGGTTTATTGTGGCGACGGATAGCCCACAATTTTTCTCATCCTACGCGGCAACCATTGTGTTGATTGAAACAATCATCGGAATGCTTGTGGCGGGATCAGGCAAGGCGGCGAAACAACGAATTTTCGAAGTCGAATGCCTTAATCAACAGTTCGGGGAAACCTGGAGTGCTTAAAACTAGTCTAAACCTTAAAGGGAGGTCTTACATGAATAAGTACCTTAAATCTCTTGCCGTAGCGGCGATCGCAGGTGCAATGGTTGTGCCGACTGCTCAAGCTGAGGAGTTCGTAACCATTGGTACCGGCGGTGTTACCGGCGTTTACTACCCAACAGGTGGTGCGATTTGTCGTTTGGTCAATAAAGGCCGCAAAGATCACGGCATTCGCTGCTCAGTAGAATCTACTGGCGGTTCTGTTTACAACATCAACACCATTCGCGAAGGCGAATTGGAATTTGGTGTGGCACAGTCTGACTGGCAATATCACGCTTATAACGGCACATCACGCTTTGAAGAAGCTGGTCCGTTTGAAGAGTTGCGTGCAGTATTCTCTGTGCACCCTGAGCCTTTCACCGTTGTTGCACGTGCCGATTCAGGCGTAACCAACTTTGACGACCTTAAAGGTAAGCGCGTTAACATTGGTAACCCGGGTTCTGGCCAACGCGGCACGATGGAAGTGTTGATGGATGCGAAAGGCTGGACAACTGGCGATTTCGCTTTGGCAACAGAGTTGAAAGCTGCTGAACAGTCTGCTGCGCTTTGCGACAACCAGATTGATGCGATGGTTTACACCGTTGGTCACCCATCTGGTTCTATCCAAGAAGCAACAACAGCTTGTGATTCAGTATTGGTGAATGTTGATGGCGACGCAGTTGAAAAATTGATCGCTGACAACTCATTCTACCGTACAGCAACCATTCCTGGTGGCATGTATCGTGGCAACGATGCAGACACTTCAACATTTGGTGTTGGTGCGACTTTCGTAACATCAACAGCTGTGTCTGAAGACGCTGTTTATGCGGTTGTAAGCTCAGTTTTCGAAAACTTTGAAGACTTCAAACAATTGCACCCTGCCTTTGCAAATCTTGATCCAAAAGAGATGGCAACAGCAGGTCTTTCAGCTCCATTGCATGATGGCGCCGCGAAATATTATCGCGAACAAGGCTGGATTGAATAAGCCAGACTTATCAACAGACGGGCAGGGGCCAATTTGCGCCCCTGTCCTTTTTTGCGGCATAGTTAAATGCTGCGCTTGGGGATTGCGCGTTTTGCCCAGCTTTTTTCGAGCTTGGCCTTAAGTTTTTCGAAGGGGGAGATAATGGTCAAAAATTCAGGTAATGGCAGCGGGCTGAGCGAAGCCGAGCTGCAGGATTTGGTGGCGTCGAGCGACGCAGGGTCGCGAAATCCGGAAGGTGCGGTTGGCTTGTTTTTGGCAGCTGTTGCATTGGTCTGGTCGATCTATCAGGTGACGCTGGCTTCTCCGCTTTCCAACTATATTTTACCCAGTGATTTGATTAATAACTCACGCCAATTGCATTTGGCGTTTGCTTTGTTTTTGGCCTTTATGGCTTATCCGGCGCTTAAATCGAGCCCCCGCCACAAAATTCCAGTGCAGGACTGGGTTTTGGGCATATTAGGGGCGCTGATCGCGCTTTATGGTTTCTTTTTCTACGACAAGATTGTCGCCGCCGGCGGGCTGGCTGACGATACGGACAAGTGGGTTGCCCTTGTTGGTATTTTGATCTTGTTTGAGGGCACGCGACGGGCGCTTGGGCCCGCGATGGCGATTATCGCCACCATCTTCATGCTTTATGTATTCTTCGGCTCATCTGATTGGGTGCCCGAAGTGATGCGCTGGAAAGGGGCATCGCTGAAAAAAGCAATGAGCCATATGTGGATCACCTCCGAAGGTGTGTTTGGCATTGCCTTGGGCGTATCGACGAAGTTCGTGTTCTTGTTTGTGTTGTTCGGCGCGCTATTGGATAAGGCTGGCGCGGGCAATTATTTCATCAAAATGGCCTTTGGCGCATTGGGTCACCTCAAAGGCGGCCCGGCGAAAGCGGCGGTTGTCGGTTCTGCGGCGACAGGTTTGATCTCAGGTTCATCCATCGCCAATGTGGTGACCACGGGTACGTTCACCATTCCTTTGATGAAGCGCGTTGGTTTCTCCAGCGAGCAAGCCGGTTCGGTTGAAGTAGCGTCATCAGTGAACGGGCAAATCATGCCTCCGGTTATGGGCGCTGCTGCCTTTTTGATGGTGGAATATGTGGGCATTTCCTATGTGGAAGTGATTACCCATGCCTTCTTGCCAGCGGCAATCTCTTACATTGCGTTGGTTTACATCGTTCACCTCGAAGCGGTGAAACGCAACATGCCGACTTTGGGCAATAAAGTAGTTTCTGTTGGCCGCACTATTGGTGGCATGGCTGCGTTCTTCGCGGGCTTTGCAGCGCTTTGTTATGGTGTGCAATATCCGGTGCGCTGGGTGACAGCTTTGGTGCCTGAAAACTCAGGCTGGATTTTGGCTCTTATGCTGTTCCTTGCCTATGTGGCATTGGTTTGGCTGGCGTCAAAAACAGATGATCTGGAACCAGATGATCCAAATGCAGAAGTTGTAGAACTGCCTGAAATTGCGGAGATCTATAAAGCTGGCCTCTATTATCTGTTGCCGATTGTTGTGCTGGTTTACTTCTTGATGATCGAGCAAAAATCACCGGGCCTTTCTGCCTTTTGGGCAACCTCACTATTGTTCGTTATTTTGCTGACGCAGCGGCCGTTGAAAGCCATGTTCCGCAATGCGGGCGATTATGGTGAGAAGGTCAAATTGGGCGTCATGGACCTGGTTGCTGGTTTGATCGAAGGCGCGCGCAATATGATCGGCATCGGTCTGGCAACAGCGACTGCGGGCATCATTGTTGGCACCGTGACGCTGACCGGTATTGGCCAAGTGATGGCTGATTTGGTTGAGCTGATCTCCGGCGGCAATCTGATCTTGATGTTGGTCTTTGTAGGTTTGCTATCGCTTATCCTCGGGATGGGCTTGCCGACCACCGCGAACTATATTGTGGTGTCCAGCTTGATGGCTGGCGTAGTTGTTGAGCTGGGTGCGCAATCTGGTTTGATTGTGCCTTTGATCGCCGTCCACTTATTTGTGTTCTATTTCGGGATCATGGCGGACGTGACGCCCCCGGTGGGGCTGGCCAGTTTTGCAGCTGCGGCTGTTTCGGGTGGCGATGCCATCCGCACGGGCTTCATCGCGTTCTTCTATTCATTGCGGACAGTGGCACTGCCCTTCTTCTTCATCTTCAACACAGATCTGTTGTTGATCGATGTGACATGGTGGCAGGGCATAATCGTCTTTGTGGTGGCGACCATAGCCATATTGGTCTTCACCGCGGGTACCATGGGCTGGTTCCTCACTAAGAGCCGGATTTGGGAAAGCCTTGCATTGATCTTGATTGCCTTTGCATTGTTCCGCCCCGATTTCATTATGGATCAAATCCAACCTCCTTATCGCGATGTGGCACCTGCTGCCTTTAGCGAAACAGTGGGTTCTGTTGATGCGGATAAAGAAATGCGGATTGTGGTGAGCGGCCCAGACTTTGATACGGGCGAGCCGAAAGAACGCACGCTGGTGTTGACCTTCACTGAAGGGGCAACCGCTGATGAGCGCCTTGATGCACTTGGATTGGCGTTCATGGAAGATGGCGACAATTTGCTGATGGAAGAACCGTTCCCCGGCACACCATATTTTGACAAGATGAGCGACTTTGATTTCTATGGCGATCAACCTGTGACGCTTAAGGAAGCGAAAGTGCGCGTGCAACAATTGCCGCAAGAATTGATGTTTATCCCAACATTTATTCTCTTGGCGTTTGTCGCATTCTTGCAATCACGTCGTGCAAAATCGTTGAGGGAGGCGAATGCATAATGAGTAAATCAGTCCTTTGTGCGGTCGACATAAATCGGCCCAAAGACGAAAAACACATTTTGGAAGAAGCTTTCCGTTTGGCAAAGATGGATAATGCGCGCCTTGATGTGATTACAGTGGTGCCCGACTATGGCATGAGTGTTGTGGGCAGCTATTTTGATGCTGACCACACCAAGAAGGTCAAAGAAGCCGTGCACAATCATTTGATTGAAGTCACTGAGAGTGTCGTGGGGGCGGAAGCCAATAAAGAGGTGCGGCATATCGTTTCTGTTGGCAATGCGTATGAAGAGATTTTGCGCACGGCCAATAAAGCGGGCACAGACCTCATCGTGATCGGCGCACACAAGCCCGATTTCCGCGACTTTTTGTTGGGGCCAAATGCGGCGCGCGTAGTGCGCCACTCTACCTGTTCAGTTTATGTGGTGCGCTAGCATTAGCGGTTCTTTGTAGGCTGAACAGTTTGCGCTTAAACTACGGGCGCGTTTATTGCGATGGCACTATCGGCAAACCGGGCGTTGACGCGGTAGACGCGCTCTAATCGTTCGGGCGAAAGCACTGTCGCTAGCGAGCCAGTTGCGACCATTTTTGCTTCATGCATCAACACTGCATTGTCGCAATAGCGGGCAGCGAGATTGATGTCATGAAATGACGCGATGACAGTTTTGCCTTTGGCCTTAATGTGATCCAGCAGACGTATTTGGAAATAGATATCCAAATGGTTGTTGGGCTCGTCTAGCAAATAGATATCAGGATCGAGCGCCAGCACTTGCGCGAAAAATAGTCGCTGTTGCTCGCCACCAGAAAGATAGCCGGCATTCTCTTCACGACGGTCCCACAGTTCAACCAACTCAAGGGCGTCTTGAACGCGTTTCCGCTCGTCTGATTTGGGGCAATTTAGTGGGAAAAGCCCAAGGGCGACAACCTGCTCAATGGTGAGCCCGGCCAGTTGCGCTTTTTCTTGCAGCACGGTGCCCACCTTTGCGGCAAATGCTCTGCGGCTCCAGCTTTCCAGTGGCGCGCCAAAAGCAGAAATGCTGCCGCTTGACGGTTTTTTCTCACGATAGAGCAAACGCAATAGTGATGATTTGCCCGCCCCGTTTGGCCCTAGAAGGCCTAAGAAGCTGCCGGTGGGCACATCAAATGTGCACTCTTCCACCAAAGGTTTGCCGCCGATCTCAAAGCCAACGCGATTGAGCGAGAGTACATTGGTGGCAGCGGTGATATTGGCTTTATGCAACATGACGTGTTTGCCTCAGAATAAAGATAAATGGCGGCGTGGCGAATAGGGCTAGCAGGACGGCAAGTGGCAATTCACTCGGCGCGAGTAGCGTGCGACACAGCAAATCTGTGAAGGTGAGGATAAACGCCCCTAGCAGCATCGCCAAGGGCAGAAGCTTTTTGTGCGCTGAACCGCAAAGCTGCCGCGCCAAATGCGGCACGATAAGGCCAACAAAGCCGACAATGCCCATGATGGAAACGCTTAAGCCGGTCAAAAGTGCCGTGGCCAGAAAGATGGCGAGCTTCAGCGGAGAGGTGGCCACGCCCAAGGAAGTGGCGCGGGCATCGCCCATAAGCAAGGCATCAAGCTGTTTGTGTTGCGTCATCGCTATCGCTGCGATGATGGCGGTGGCGATGGCGATCAGCGGCAGTTCATTCCAGCTGGTGCCTGCGGCTGATCCCATTAGCCAATTTAGAGCTGTTTTTGTGGCGTTGGGTTCTGAGATGTGCAGCAAGAACGCGGTGAAGGATTGAAACAGCAAAGAGACAGCGACACCCGCCAAGATCACCAGCAGGCGATCCATGGGCCGTTCACGGTTATAGGCCATCAAAAGGGTGAAGCCGAAGGCGGCTGCTGCACCGAGAAAGGCGATTAGGGGCAGGCCGAACGCCGCAACTATACCTGCAGGCAACCAGATAATGGCGGCAACTGCCGCGGCCGAGGCACCGGAGGATAGGCCCAATAAATAGGGATCGGCGAGGGGATTGCGCAACGCGGTTTGAATAAGCGCGCCGCTCAAAGATAGGGCAGCCCCCACCAAAGCGCATGCGAGTACGCGTGGCATACGCCACTCCCAAATGATGGCGGTGAGGCTGGATTTCGCGTCTGGTGTGCGCAGCAGCACGGCTAATTTTTCTTGCCACGGAATTGGCGCGGTGCCCCAAAATACGCCAGCGATCAGCATCGCGATTAAAGCGATGCTGGCGCCGATGGTCAGTAGAGGGTAACGCGCCGCAAACATTTTACTGGTCCAGATCTGCGATTTGTTGCGCTAGATTTTCCACGCCATCAGTGAAGCGCATGCCCAGCACTGTTTGTGAAAATGGAATGATCAGGAAACGCTCATTCTTCACAGCATCCAAATCTGAAAGCACTGGATCGTTTTTCAACTTCTCTATTTTTTCGGCCGCGGTGGACCATACGGCATCGTTGATCACAATGAGTTCTGGATCATGTTGCACAACATGTTCCCAACCCACATTGACCCAACGGCCCTCAATGTCTTCAGTTATGCTTTTTAGCCCCAAAATTCTCATCAAAAGGGCAGGCCCACCGCAACAGCCAGCCGTGTAAACGGGGTCGGCATCACTGTCATAAAAGAATGCCGAACGACCCGCGCCTGGATTCAGGGTTTGAACCTTTTCAATGCGGGCTGATGTCTCCGCAATAAGTTTTGCAGCACGGTCCTCAACACCGAAAATTTTGCCGATGACTTCAATATCTTTGAGGATAGGTGCGGTCGTCACAGGGACATTTTTGGGATTATATTGATCGCAGGAGGCATTTACCAAATAGGTGGCGACGCCGCGTTCGTTCCACTCTTCCTGCGTGCCGACATTTTTTTCGGCAAAAGCCGAAACAAAGCCCGCAAAAAGAAAATCAGGTTCTTCAATAAGCACCACTTCTTTGGCTGGGTATTTGTCTGAGATAACGGGTACTTTTTGATATGCGGCCTGCCATTGTGCTGGAATCTCATCTTCCAAATAGGCGGTGCCTGCCATTTGATCTTCCAACCCGAGCGCCAGCATCACTTCGGTGGCCTGCTGGTTAAGGGTGATGGCACGTGTGGGCGCTTTTTCAATAGTGACGGGCACGCCACAGCTTTCATATTCAATTGTTTCGGCAAATGCTGGCAATGCCAAAAGTGTGGAGATGACGGCGGAAAGTGCAATTTGTTTGATCATAACTCTGTCTTTAATTTGATTTATTGTAATGTTATTACATTACGTATTGTTTGTTCGGCAAGTGTGAAGTGCCTGTTATTTTTTGAGCTCGAATTCACTCGTCGGCATGCAGCATTACTTTCTCGGGCAACGGTTCGGCCGGTGTCGGTGCGAACGGGAGGCGCAATGGTGAGTTGCGCTGATGGATCAGCACATCATCGACAAAGCGAGCAACTTCTTGTTCCGAGTTGAGCTGATACCAATCTCCCTTGGGATAGTGGACGACCACGGGGCCATTGTTGCAGGGGAACAGGCAGCCCGTTGTGGCAATCAGGCATTTTGAGCTGAGGCCCGCTTGCTGCACTGCAGCTTTTAGCGGATCGAGCAGCCCAAAACTGCCACGCATATGGCAGCGTGGGCCAGTGCACACCAGTAAATGATGTTCATAGGCAGGCGGCTCATCCCAACCTTTGCCATTCATGCCATCAATTTTCGGCGCAATGGGATCGGCACGATAGGGGCGGTTGGCCACCAGTTTCAGCAATTCCTGATCTTCATCAAGATCGGCTGCCATGGCCAATTCGACTTGATCCGCTGGCTGGCGCGTGAGCCAGTCTGCCGCTGCGTTGGGCACCCATTTGCGCAGACTTTGCGAAAACGGAATGCCAATAGGGCGCAGCATGATGCGTGTCGCGCCGTCCGCCAATGCACGATCCAGCGCATTGAACATATGGTCACCTTGGTGCTCAAGGCGCACCACTTCGCACGGCGTATCATTCGCCGCCTTTAAAGTTTCTGCTAATGCCGCAAATTTGCGGTTTGATACGTAACTTGCACTAACTAGGAAGATTTCAAATTGCATTGTCCGCTCCCTAGGGTGGGTACGGCACAGCAATTTTGAATTGGCCCAATGGCCATAAGGATATTCATCGCTACTCCTTACCGGGACACCCCGCCCGATGATGGTTGACATTATGCGATGGCAGGTCTCCTGACTTGCGGGTCGTTGCGATGTCTGAACCTTCCCGGCGCTTGGCCAGTGGTGACTTCAGATCGCTATCCGCTCACAGTTGCGGGGGCAGCTATGGACTTGATCCCCTGTTTGGGTCGATCGCACCATATTCCCTTTTCATCCAGTTTGTCGTTAGAACGCCCTGGAACCATCTGTCTTCTAATAAGAAGCAGCAGGCCGAATTTGTCAATCCACTTTGGCGAGTAGCGGCTAAGGCGTTGATAAGTTTAGACTATCCGCCGAAGATGCGATCTTCGAGCGGGATCGACTCTATGCGTTCGGACAACTCAGTCAGCAATAGTTGCTCGGCACGATTGAGCTTTGTTGCTGGGTTGGTGACCACATAAACGTCGATTTCTGGCGGGTCCTGATAGGGCGGTAGGCGGTGCAAATAACCCATTTCAACGTCGCGCTTGGCCACGTGAACGGGCAGGGGGCCAATGCCCAAACCCGAGAGAATCATGCGTCGCACTTCTTCCAAATTGGCGGAGGAGCCAACAATTGCATCCTGCGGCGCGGCTTTTGCCCGCAACAAAGTGACAGGGCGCAGCACATCGGACAATTGGTCGGTGGTGAACGAAACCCAATTGTTGCCCGCCAAATCATTTGTGGTGAGGTCGGGTTTGCCAAATAGAGGATGTTTGGGGCCGCAATACAGGCCAAAATGTTCGCGGAACATATGTTGGTAATGCAGCTTTGGGTGCTTGTGATAAACAAGGCAAATGCCGAAGCTGGCTTGACGCGAGACCACCTGTTCGATCACGTCATGGCTTGGGCCAACAATAATTTCCACTGTGGCTTTGGGGTGTTGGATATGAAAATCCCCCAAGATATCATCGAAAAACGGGCACAAAACATGGCTGGCCATGGCTATTTTGACATGGCCTTGTACGGTTTCAGTGATATCGCGCATCAAGGTCGAGAGGCGGAGGATTGATCCGTTGATATCCACAGCCTCGCGATATAGCTGTTGTCCGGCATCGGTGACGCGAAATTTGCCCGGCCCACGTTCGATCAATTGCCGCCCCAAGGTTTCTTCCAACCGTTTGAGCGCCGACGAAACACTGGGTTGTTGTAGGCCCAGCTTGGATGCCGCCAGTGTAATTGAGCGCGCATCGACCAGCACCACGAACATGCGCAGCAGGTTCCAATCCAAGTGTCTTGCAAGGTTTTCGGCGTCTCGATCCATCATTATAGATTAAATCAATAATCGGAATTGTAAATATCTATTTGATTTATGATTGAGTATGTCCAAACCTTACCCCATCGGAGGAGTTTAATGGCAACAATTGAGCAAAGTGAAAAGAGGGCCCCATGGGTGCTGCTCTCCCCAGCGCTGGTGACCATTGCTCTTTTGCTGGTGGTGCCGATCATGTTCATCGTGGTCTATTCATTTTGGTTGCGCACTTCGGTTGGGGGCGTTGAAGCGGCGTTCTCATTTGCAAATTGGCGCGATGCGCTCACCGATCGCTTTTATCTCGACATTTTGATCAGTACCGTGCGGATCGCCGCCATCACCACTATTGTGTGTGCGATTGTTGGCTATCCAGTTGCCTATTTTGTGGCGCGGGCCCGCGGTGTGAATCGTGGGTTCCTACTGTTGCTTTTGATGCTGCCTTTCTGGGTCAGCTATATTATCCGCACCATGAGCTGGATAAATATTTTGGGCGTGTCTGGTGCGCTCAATTCGCTTTTGCTGGCAATTGGTGTGATCGATGAGCCGATCCAAATGCTCTATAACGAAACGACCGTCATTTTGGGTTTGGTGCATTTTTTGCTGCCCTTCATGATCCTTAACACATATGTGAGCCTCGATGGGATTGATCGCGCGTTGGAAGATGCGGCGAACTCTCTTGGGGCGAACCCCATGCAAACATTTTGGGAAGTTACGCTTCCGCTCTCAGTTCCAGGTTTGGCAGCCGGTTCAGTGTTGTGCTTTGTGCTTGGCGCAGGCACCTATATCACCCCGGTTATACTTGGCGGTCCCACCGATGCCATGTTTGCCAACCTGGTCTTTGAAGCCATCATTACGCAGCTCGACTGGCCGCTTGGCGCAGTTCTTTCCTTGATGCTGCTGGTCGTGTTGGGTGCCGTGGTCCTTACCTACAACCGCTTTATGGGACTTGGACAGATTGCAAAGGGGATCGGATAATGCGTGGTTGGCCCCTTATTCGTGCATGGACCATTCTGGTCTATAGCTTCATGTTTTTGCCCGTGGCGGTGGTGATTATTCTTGCCTTTAACGCTAACCAGTTCGGCGCGTTTCCGATGACGGGACTTTCCTTGCGTTGGTTCGTGGCCTTGTGGGAAAATGATGCAATTGTCCGGGCATTCCAAACTTCATTAACGCTCGGCATATTGACCGCGCTGATTTCCACGTCCATTGGCGTTTTGGCCTCGCTGGCATTGGTGCGGTATGATTTTCCCGGTAAAAACAGCATCAGCACTTTGTTGATCGCGCCAATTTTGGTGCCCGAGGTGGTGCTGGCGGTTTCGCTGCTGTTGTTCCTGCAAATGCTCAATATTCCAAAAAGCTTCTTTTTGCTGTTGATGGGACACGTAATTTTTACGCTGCCATTTGTGGTGCTTGTGGTGCAGGCGCGTTTGGTGGCGGTGAAGAAGGATTATGAAGAAGCTGCGCGCAGCTTGGGCGCGTCACCAATCCAAGCATTTTTTCAAATCACCTTGCCGCTGATTATGCCAGCGGTGATGGCGGGCGGGCTCTTTGCCTTCACCATTTCATTTGATGATATCACTGGCACATTGTTCTGGAAGCCGGGCGGGGTTGAGACCGTGCCGACACAGATTTTTGCCATGCTGCGCAACTCCATTTCACCGGAGATCAATGCGCTGGGGGCTGTGATGATCATGCTGACAACAGGTTTGCCATTGATTGGCATTGCGGTGGCCCGCTGGTCTGCCGCGCGACGCAACAGATAGCGTCACGTTTTTTGAATCGAATACCACCTAGGGAGGATAGAATGGACGATACAAAAAGATATGAACGGCTAAGAGAGAGATTTGGCAATGGCGATATTGGCCGCCGGAAATTTCTTGGCCTTTTGGGTGCTGCTGGTGCAGCCTATGGCGTGCAGATGCCATTTAGTAACATGGCGTTTGCTCAAGATGTAAGCCAAGTGCGGTTTGATGGTTGGGGCGGCGTTGTTTCAGAAGCGTTCCGCGCGAAAGCGTTTGATCCATACACCAAAAAGACTGGTGTTGAAGTGGTCGATGGCACTTTCGGCAGTGGCGACGAATATCTCGCTCGGGTGAAAACCGCGCAAGAAGGCGAATATAACATTGCGCACTTGTCTGGTGTTTTTGACTATGCCCGCTACCACAATCTTGGTTTCTCATCTTCATTGAACCGCGACAATATCCCAAACTTGGATATTGTTATTCCGAAACTTGTTGATGTTTATCGTACAGTTTCTGGCGATCAATTGTCATGCGTGCCGTATGATTATGGCACCACAGGCTTGGCCTATAACCGTAAATATATTTCTGACGAGGAGATGAAAGAGCAAGGTGCTCGCATTCTCCTCAACGAGAAATATAAAGGCAAAATTGGCGGTTGGAGCGATTGGCGTACCCGCATTTGGTATGGCGCGCTGCAAACAGACCAAGACCCGAACAATATCCAAGATATGGATGCGGTTTGGGATGCTATTCGCCAGCACCGCGATCTGGCTTTGAAATATTGGGGTTCAGGTGCTGAATTGATGAGCCTTTTGGCGGAAGAGGAAATCTACGTCACTGAAGGTTGGTCAGGCCGGATTTATGCGTTGCAAGAGCAAGGTCATGATATTGGCTATTACGATCCGCCAAATGGCTTTGGTTGGCAGGAATGCTTGTTCGTGATGAAAGGTTCGCCAATGGCGGAAGTTGAGGAATTGCTCAACTTTATGCTGGCACCTGAAACATCAATTGCTGTTGCGGAAGCGCAAAACTATCCGCCAGCGCTTGATCCATCAAAAGTTGATTTGGGTTCAAAAATCCCAACGCTGCCAGCGTTTGACGCAACAGGCAAGTTGGATGGTTTGACCTTTGCGAACCCAGATTACTGGAATGGCAACGAAGCTGAGTGGTCCAAAACCTTTGGACGCGTTCAAAAAGGCTATTAATTTTCAATATGGTGGGCGGTGCGCTGCCCACCATTTTTGCACTGGATAGATCATCATGAGCACCGCCGTAACTTTAGACAAAATTGTAAAGAGATTTGGCACCTTCACAGCCGTGCATCCGCTTGATTTGGAAATCGAGCAGGGGAGCTTTTTGACGCTGTTGGGACCATCTGGCTGCGGCAAAACCACAACATTGCGCATGATTGCTGGGTTGTTGGACCCAACTGAAGGCGACATTTTGGTGAAGGGTCAGCGGGTCAATACCGTGCCAATTCATAAGCGGAATTTGGGCATTGTTTTTCAAAGCTATGCGCTTTTTCCGCACAAGACGATTTTCGAAAATGTCGCATTTGGCCTGAAATATCGCAATGTGCCGAAGGCGCAGGTGGAAGAAAAAGTAAAAGCCGCGATGGAGCTGGTGCAATTGCCGCATATGGGCGATCGCTATCCCTCGCAGCTTTCGGGTGGGCAACAGCAACGTATCGCGTTGGCGCGTGCAATTGTGATTGAGCCAGACGTGTTGCTGTTGGACGAACCGCTTTCCGCGCTGGATGCAAATTTGCGCGAAGATATGCGGGTTGAGCTTAAGAATATTCAAGAAAAACTTGGGGTGACGACCGTTTTTGTGACCCACGATCAGGGCGAGGCGTTGGCCATGTCCGACAATATTGTGGTGATGCGCGATGGGCGCATTGAACAGGTTGGCAGCCCTTGGGAGGTTTACAACCGCCCGGCATCTGAATTTGAGGCGCAATTTTTGGGCGCGTCCAATCTTTTGGACGTTTCGACCGAAGGTGCCGGCGCCGATAAAGTGGCGGTGGAATTGCCGCAATTTGGCAAGTTTGAGGTTGATACCACCCAAGTGCCAAAAGGCAGCGCATCGCAAAAAGGCAAATTGGTGCTGCGTGCTGAAAAGCTGCAATTGAGCCCGCAAAGCACAACGCCGCAGGCAGGCGAAGTTTCTGCCGTTGGCGCGGTTGAGGCTGTCGATTATCTGGGACAATCCGTGCGTTATTTCGTTCAGGTGGGCGACCAGAAATTACAGGCAATCAATACGGTTGGCCAAGCGCTGTTTAACCAGGGAGATGCGGTTCAGGTTCATTTTGACCCGCAAAATTGCACACTTCTTGGCGATTAGAGACCCGCGAAATGTCAGAGCATCTTTTTTACCAAACGCGACAAACACGTCCTTTTATAGAGCGATCTGAGGGCATCTATCTATGGGACAAGGATGGCAATCGCTACATTGACGGCTCCTCGGGTGCAATGGTGTCAAATATTGGGCATTCGCATCCGCATGTATTGTCTTGCATGTCCGCACAAATGCAAAAGGCGACTTTTGCTTATCGACTGCATTTTCAAAGTGATGTTGTGGAGCAGTTCGCAGCACGGTTGGCCAAAAAGGCGCCGGATGGTTTGGACAAGGTTTTCTTTGTGTCTGGCGGATCTGAGGCCGTGGAAACAGCCATTAAGCTCGCCCGACAGGCGACGTTGGCGCGGGGGGAGTCCGGCCGACATAAAATTATGTCACGGTTGCCATCTTATCATGGTTCGACATTGGGGGCTGTCGCCGTGACGGGCACGCCGCCGTTTGCTGATCCATTCGCGCCGATGATGAAGACGATGCCGAAGGTGCGTGCGCCGCTGCATTATTTGGATGGGCTAGACCCAAATGATCCGGCCACAGCGACCCATTATCTCAAAGAGATTGAAGACAAGATTTTGGCGGAAGGGCCGGAGACATTGTTGGCCTTTTTGGTGGAGCCAATTGGTGGCGCATCCACGGGAGCACTGGTGCCGCCCACTGGCTATATGGAGGGCTTGCGGGCGCTCTGCAATCAATATGGGCTCTTGCTGATTTACGATGAAGTGATGACCGGGGGCGGACGAACAGGCACTTACTTTGCTGCGGCGCATTTTGATGCGGTGCCTGACATGATCATCAGCGCCAAGGGGCTTGGCGGGGGCTACATTCCTCTTGGCGCGGTGATCTCCCGCAATGATCTTGTGGAAGATGTGCTGGACCATGGCGGCTTCTTGCATGGCTTCACCAATGCGGCGATGCCGTTGGCAGCGGCGGCAGGCATGGGTGTTTTAGATGTGATTGAAGATGAGCAATTGTGTGATCGCGCCACGCGCATTGGCGATATGCTCTATGATCGCTTGCTGGGTTTACAGGCCAAATATCCCTTTATTGGCGATGTGCGCGGCAAGAGCTTGTTGCTCGCCTTTGAATTGATGGCTGATGCGCAAACCAAGCAGGTGTTGCCTAAGGACCTTCATGCCCATGCGAAGCTTGTGAATATTGCCTATGACAATGGATTGATTATCTATTCGCGCCGCACCCGCAATGGGGCGGAGGGAGATCATTTTATGGTCTGCCCACCCTTGATCACCACCGCAGCGCAAGTGGATGAGCTCGTTGCGCTTCTGGATAAGTCATTGGGCCAATTTGCTGACCTCTATTTGAAAGAGGTGGCGTAATATGTCCGATAAGATCATTGTGAGTTGTGCACTTACGGGGTCCATTCATACCCCATCGATGTCGCCCTACCTGCCGGTGAGTGGCGAAGATATGGTGCGGGAAGGCAAGGCAGCGAGTGCAGCGGGCGCGTCCATCTTGCATCTACATGCGCGCCATCCCGAAACCGGGCAACCCAGTGCTGCGCTCAATCATTGGCAAGGATTTTATCCGCACTTGAGCAGCGAAACGGACGCAATTCTTAATATGTCGACCGGCGGCTCGGCTGTGATGAGCTTGGATGATCGGCTTGCGGCGTCAGGTGAATTGCGGCCGGAAATGGCGTCATTGAATTTGGGGTCAATGAATTTTGCGCTCTATCCTTTGGCGGACCGGATCAAAGAATGGAAGCATGATTGGGAAGAGCCGTTTTTGCGCAATTCAGATGATCTGGTGTTTAAAAACACGCCGCGCGATGTGCGCGAGATTGTGGGTAAATTGAGCCAGCGGCCCACAGTGTTTGAGCTGGAATGTTATGATGTGTCGCATCTTTACATGCTCGATCATTTGGCCAATCGCGGCATTTTAAAGCCACCCTTCTTTTTGCAATTTGTGCTGGGCGTTTTGGGTGGTGCACCGCCGCTGCCTGATGTGTTGTCTTTCCTGAAAAACACAGCCGACAAATTGTTTGGCGATCAATATGCCTTTTCGGTGATTGGGGCTGGGCGCGCGCAAATGCAAATGGCGGCTTTGTCGATTGGTCTCGGCGGCCATGTGCGCGTGGGGTTGGAAGACAATCTTTATATCGCCAAGGGCGAGTTGGCCAAATCAAATGCCCAGCAAGTGGAGAAGGTGAAAACCCTGATCGAGGCCAATGGCAAGCAGGTCGCGACGCCTGCAGAGGCGCGGCAAATTTTGGGCATTGATCCAGAGGCGAACCACCACACGATGGAAAGACAATATTTGTAATGAAGTTCTTTTTTGACGAAGCCCAGCGGCTACATAATCCCGTGAATTTCCTTTCTTCAGGCGCGGCGCAGCCCAATCCTGAACAGCCGGGACGTGTGCAGGCATTGTTGGATGGTGCGAAGGCGGCGGGCTTGACCCAAAGCGCGACCGAAGATCATGGCATGGGCCCGATCGGCCGAGTACATAGTGCCGAATATGTGCATTTTTTGCGGCATATTTATAAGCGCTGGCAGCGCATCGAAGGGGCATCGCCCGAGGTGATCCCCAATATCCATCCTGATCGGCGTACGGTAAGCTATCCAAAGTCTGCTGTTGGGCAAGCGGGATTTCATATGGCAGACACGGCCTGTCCGATCTCAGAACATACATTTCATTCAGCTTATTGGAGCGCGCAGACCGCGATCAGCGCCACCAATGATGTGTTGGCTGGCGCCCACGCAAGCTATGCGTTGTGTCGACCACCGGGGCACCATGCTTTTGCTGATTTGGCAGGCGGGTTTTGCTTTTTCAACAATTCAGCGATTGCAGCGGCACATCTTAAGCAGAACGGATTGCGAGCGGCTGTGGTTGATGTGGATTTGCATCACGGCAACGGCACTCAAGGTATCTTTTATGCCGACCCTGATGTGCTGACGGTTTCTGTTCATGCTGATCCAATACGATATTACCCGTTCTTTTGGGGACATGCCCATGAGCGCGGCGAGGGCGATGCGCTCGGTACCAACCTTAATCTGCCGTTGAAGATGGGCACCGGTGATGAGGGCTTCCTAGAGGCGCTTGATCGAGGCTTGGAGCGAGTGCAGGATTTTGGTGCCGATATCATCGTTGTGGCGCTGGGGCTGGATGCATTTGAAGGCGACCCCTTTGGCGGGCTATCTGTTAGTGAGCAGGGTTTTGCCGAAATCGGCAAACGGTTTGCCCGCATGGATATGCCGTGCGTGATGGTACAAGAGGGCGGCTATTTGTGTGATGAGTTGGGCGATAATCTGACGGCGTTCATGAATGGATTTCAAGGCGTTTGATTAAACCCGTGCAGCCATATTCTGGATAAATTGCGCCAAAACATTCACTGCATCGCCCATATCTTGCGGCGACGCATATTCTGCTGGATTGTGGCTGATGCCATCTTTGCAGCGCACAAACATCATCGCCATGGGGCCAAGATCGGCCATGGCCGATGCGTCATGCGTGGCGCCGGATGGCAAAGTAACAGCGCGACCCAAATGGGCTTCTATTGCGTCCGCCAATGGTGATTTTAAACTGTCGGCACATTGCTGTGCGGGTTGTGCATATGTCTTTTCATATCGCAATGTGAGGCCATGCGCCTGCGCAATTTCTTTGGCTTCATCCTCAAATCGTTGAGCGGCTTCGCTGCGGATTGCATCGTCGGCAGATCGCATTTCAACCGTTAGCCGCGCTTCATTTGGCACGGCATTGACCACATTGGGTGAGATATCCAAGGCTCCCACTGTGGCACGCAAATGTTCAGTGTTGAGTGCCAATTCGTGAACAAAGCTAACCAATTTGCTGGCACCCACCAGTGCGTCTTGTCGGTTGCGCATGGGCAAGGTGCCCGCGTGGCCGGAGACGCCATGGAACGTGACGCTATGGCGTTCGATGCCACAAATGGCGGAGACCACGCCGAGGGATAAGTCTTCGTCCTGCAAGATCGGACCTTGTTCGATGTGAACTTCTACAAAACCCAATGCTTGATTGTTGTTGCGTTTGAGCTTTGGGATATTTTCTGGCGAAAGGCCAAAGGCGCGCATGGTCTTATCAATTGAGATGCCCTCTCGATCTTGTAGTTCCAGCACCGCTGGATCATAGGTGCCCGCCAAGGCACGTGAACCGATAAGGGCGGTTGGGAAGCGCACACCTTCTTCGTCAGCAAATGCGAGGATTTCGACATTGAAGGGTAATGTTATACCCTCGCTGCTCAGCTTTTTCAGCGCGAGAATTGGCAGGGCAATGCCCATTATGCCGTCATAAGCGCCACCCTGGCGTACGCTATCTTGATGGGAGCCCATATAAAGCGTCTGGGTGGCACCGGTGAATTGAGTGCGGCCCACCAATGTGCCTGCGGCGTCCAGATGGGATACAAGACCGGCATCGTGCATCCAGCCTTCAATCATCGTCACGGCATCGGCATGTTCACGGGTGAAGGGCAGGCGCGAGACGCCCGGACCCGCTTCGGAGAATTTGGCAATTTCGGTCAGGCGATCAGCCGCCAATTGTCCCCAATCAGTCAATGCCGCGCTCCTTATTGTTCATCGTTGGCACGGTGAGATGCCAGTCGCGATATTCGCCTGTCATGGCGCGCTCATATAGTGCGGTCAGATCGGTGAGTGGCTTTTCGCTATAGTCAATTCTTAGATCGAGTGGCGCCTCATTTGGTGACAATATCAACATTGCGCCGGAAAGTAGCCCGCGAGAATCTCCGCCAGCCTCCTGCGCTGCATGTAGTGCAGATAGCAAGCGTTCGCCCATATGGCGGTTGCCTTCTTTAAAGCCAGCGATGGCGGCGGGCACCACATTTTCATTGTCCAGCAAATTGCCAGAAACAATGCCATTTTCAAAAGTTGAAGCATGTGCAATTGGCATGTTTTTGTTGCCAGTGAAGGCTGCGCCATTGCCGTGCGAATCAAGGGCCGCCAGTTGGCGGGATTCACGTCCCATATCAGCATCGGTTATGGCTTTAATCGCTGTTTCAACAGGTATGTTTTGGTCGAGTAGATCTAAAATATCGTCGCGCCAAAATGTGCTGGGGGCCGCGCCCTGGCTGGCACTGAGCCCTACATTTACGCGACCGCGCAAGACCCATCCGCCCACGCAAAGCGAACCTGTGGCCGCGGCAGCGCCAAGTTGTTTGGTCTCTGGATCGAACACAAGAATTGAATATGTCATAATAGCTCCTTGCATTCTATTTATCATGAAAAATTGACGCTTGCAATTTATCATGATAAATACGAGGTGATCCTAAAGGGAGGTCAAGATGCAAATATTGAAATTAACGCGCCGCGCCTTTGTCGCGGCATCAATTGCGGCGTTGGGGATGTTCCCGGCGCTGACGAGCGCTCATGCGCAAACGCCAGCTGAAGTGTTGGTGGTGGGGCAAATTGCAGAACCTAAATCGTTGGACCCAGCGGCTGTCACTGCAGTGAATGATTTCCGGATTCTGGTGAACCTCTATGAAGGTTTGGTGCGCTATAAATCTGGCACATTGGAAGTAGCCCCGGCCTTGGCTGAGAGCTGGGAAATCAGTGAAGATGGCACTGAATACACCTTCAAGCTACGCGAAGGGGTAACATTCCATGATGGCACACCATTTAATGCCGAAGCTGTGAAATTCAACTTCGACCGGATGTTGAATGAAGATCATCCTTATCACAATACTGGCCCATTCCCGTTGGCCTTCTTCTTCTCTGCGGTTGAAGAAACAACAGCAATGGATGAGTTGACTGTTAAGTTTAAATTGAATGCGCCGTTTGCGCCGTTCCTCTCTAACTTGGCATACCCAACAGGCTTGTTGGTTTCGCCTGAAGCAGTGAAGCAACATGGCGAAGATATTGGCCGTCATCCAACAGGCACAGGGGCCTTCAAATTTGTTGAGTGGGCGTCAAATGAGCGTGTTGTTGTTGATCGTTATGCTGATTATTGGGGCGAGCAAGCTGGTGTTCAAGCCGTTGTGTTCCGTCCGATTACAGATGCGAATACACGTGTTGCTGAAATGCTTGCAGGCGGCATCGACATGATGGTGGAAGTGCCACCAACCGCATTGTCACAGTTCCAAGGTGACGATTTCTCAATTGTTGAGCAAGCAGGTCCACACGTTTGGTTCCTGATTTTGAACGCAAAAGAAGGTCCATTCGCGAACAAGCTTGTGCGCCAAGCGGCCAACTATGCGATCAACAAAGAAGCGCTTGTGAATGACGTGCTTGAAGGCACAGCGGCTGTTGCAGCTGGCCCAACACCACCGGCCTTTGCATGGGCTTACAATGAAGAATTGGACCCATATCCTTATGATCCAGAAAAAGCCAAAGAGCTTTTGGCTGAAGCTGGGGCAGAGGGTGCCGAACTGACATTCTATGTGACTGAAGGTGGTTCAGGTATGCTTGATCCGGTGGCCATGGGCACAGCCATTCAAGCCGATTTGGCTGCAGTTGGTCTTGATGTGAAAATTGAGACTTATGAGTGGAACACCTTCTTGGGTGAAGTGAACCCTGGTCTTGAAGGCAAGGCGGATATGGCGGAAATGGCTTGGATGACCAATGATCCAGATACATTGCCTTATCTTGCGCTGCGCACTGAAGCATGGCCTGAAAACGGTGGCTTCAACTCTGGCTATTACTCCAATGAAAAAGTGGATGAGCTGCTTGAAAAAGCACGGACTTCCACAAGTCAGGACGAGCGCGCTGCGCTATATCGCGAAATGCAAGCGATCGTTCAAGATGATGCACCATGGGTGTTTGTAGCGAACTGGAAACAGAATGCTGTGACCAATGATCGGGTTGAAAACTTTGACCTCGAGCCATCTTTCTTGCTTCACTTGCAGAATGTGACCAAGAAATAATCAAATAAACTGGCGGGCCTGATGGTCCGCCAGTTTCTTTCTCGGGGGGAGGAAAATGGCTGCCTATATTCTTAAAAGGCTCATTTCGGCCATTCCGGTTTTGTTTGGCATCACGCTGATTGTTTTTTTGATCATGGCGATGATTCCGGGTGATCCGGCCACGGCTATTTTGGGCGCCTATGCCACGCCGGACAATGTGGCGAAGATCAACAAAGATCTCGGGCTAGATGCTCCCCTGTTTCAGCGCTATTTCATCTGGCTGGGCAATATGCTCACTGGTGATTTTGGCCGGTCTTATTCTCTCAATCGTCCTGTTCTTGATGAAATTCTTGAGCGGTTTAACGCAACGCTTATTCTGGCAGGCACCAGCTTCGTGCTGTGTGCCGTCTTCGGCATTTTGGCAGGCGTTGTTTCCGCTGCACGTCAATATGGCTGGGCGGATAAAGTCATCACATTTACCGTGTTGATCGGCATTTCAATTCCATCCTTCTTTTTGGGTATGGTGATGATTTTGTTTTTCGCTGTGCGGCTGCGCTGGTTCCCTGTGTCGGGCATGTATGCGATTTATGGCGGCGGCGATATTCCCGATTTGCTCAATCATTTGGTGATGCCCGCGCTTGCCTTGGCCGCAGTCGCTACGGGCGTGGTGGCGCGTATGTCGCGGTCCGCCATGTTGGAGGTACTGCGACAGGACTATATCCGCACGGCACGCGCCAAAGGCGTGAACGAGCGCAAAGTTATTTTGGGACACGCGCTGAAATCAGCGATGGTGACCATTATTCCCGTGCTCGGCATTCAGGCCGGGTTTGTGCTGTCTGGCGCGGTTTACATTGAAATGGTGTTCCAGTGGCCGGGGATCGGCCGCATGTTGGTCGACGCGATTTTGAAACGCGATATCTTGCTGGTGCAGGGCGGCGTTGTGTTCGTTGCGGCCTGCTATGTGCTGTTTAACATTGTGGTGGATGTGGCCCAATCGCTCCTCGATCCGAGGATTAAATCATGATCCAGTTTCTTAAACTCCTTTTCCGCAATCGCTTGGCTGGCCTTGGTGCCGTGGTGCTGAGCATCATTCTGCTGTTGGCTGTTTTGACACCGCTTTTGCCGTTGCCAGATCCAGACATTACGGCAACCGCAGATCGCTTTAAGCCACCATTTTCTGATGGTCATTTTTTGGGCACAGACCATTTGGGACGTGATTTGTTTTCGCGTTTGATGTGGGGCACGCGCCTATCGCTGGCGGTAGGAGCTGCCGCAGCACTGATCGCGGCCTTTATTGGCTCTACCATTGGCATTGTGGCTGGCTTTATGGGCGGGCGCACCGACAATATCATTATGCGTTTGGTCGATATGCTGATGGCCTTCCCTTATATTCTTTTGGCGTTGGCCATTGTGGCCGCCTTGGGGCCGGGATTGATCAATGCGCTCTTTGCGGTGGCAGCGGTCAATATCCCGTTTTTCGCGCGGAATATTCGCGGTGTGACGGTTGGGCTGGCCAATAAGGAATTTGTGGATGCGGCTCGATTGAGTGGCATGAGCAATCTGCAAATCATCCTTTTTGAGATATTGCCAAACGTGTTGCCGGTGATCGTGATCGCCATGTCCACCACGGTGGGCTGGATGATTTTGGAAACCGCAGGTCTCTCGTTTTTGGGCCTTGGTTCTCAACCGCCACAGGCCGATTTGGGGTCAATGTTGGGCGAAGCGCGGTCAGCGTTGATCACGTCCCCCCACACCTCGATTGTGCCGGGCATCATGATCTTTTTAATTGTTATGTCGATCAATCTGTTGGGCGATGGTGTGCGCGATGCGATCGATCCGCGATTGAAGTCGGGCGCCCTGTCTCGGCCGTTGCCGGCAACGATTGTAGAACGCGACACAACACCACCTGCGCCCAGCAATGATTTGCTGGCGCTGCAAGAGCTACGCACCGAGTTTCAGGTGGGTGAGCGAGTTTATAAGGCTGTGGGCGGCGTTTCGCTGAAGGTTAATAAAGGCGAGTGCTTAGGCATTATCGGGGAATCTGGTTCTGGCAAATCGGTCACAGCATTATCTGTGATGGGATTGGTGGCTTCACCCCCAGGTAAAATTGTTGGCGGCGCGGTGAGCTTTCAAGGCAACGACCTTGTTGGCGCGACCTATGATGAGCTGCGCAAATTGCGTGGCGATCGTGTGGCCTATATTTTCCAAGACCCGCTCTCAACTTTGCATCCGCTTTATAAAGTGGGCGATCAATTGATCGAAGCAATGCAGGCGCATCGGAAACTGCCGGAAAAAGAGGCGCGGGCACGGGCGGTTGAACTGCTTGAAGCGGTGCGTATTCCAAACGCCGCACGGCGGGTGGATAATTATCCGCACGAAATGTCAGGTGGTATGCGCCAGCGCGTGTCTATCGCAATGGCTTTGGCCAACGAGCCAGATGTGATCATCGCTGACGAGCCAACCACGGCGCTAGATGTGACGGTTCAAGCACAAATCCTTTCCTTGTTGAATGATTTGCGTCGCGAACGAGATTTGGCGATTGTGTTTATTACCCACGATTTCGGTGTGGTGGCGCAATTGTGCGATCGCGTGGCCGTTATGTATGCGGGGCGGATTGTAGAAGAGGGGCCGACAGCGCCTATACTGGATGATCCACAACATCCTTACACCAAAAAGCTAATGGTCTGCGTGCCGGAGCTGGGTGGTGGCAAGCGCGAGTTGCATGCCATACCCGGTTTGCCGCCAGCGGTGGATCGCTTGCCCCAAGGTTGTGCCTTTGCGCCGCGCTGCGCGTTTGCGCAGGATGTGTGTAAACAGGGCGAGATCAAACTCGATCCGAATGGGGAACGCGCTGTGCGATGCCTTTTCCCCGACAAGGTTAGCCAAACTGAGGTGACATCATGAATGCGCTGGAAGTGAAAGATCTCACCAAGACCTTTGAAGTGGGCAAGACCCTGTTCAGCCAGGGCCAAGGTGTAAAAGCCGTGCGCCGCATGAGCTTCGACGTGCGCGATGGGGAAACCCTAGGCATTGTGGGCGAAAGCGGTTGTGGCAAGTCTACTTTGGCACGGATGCTGGTGGGGCTGCTACCACCCTCTGAGGGCGAAATTCAGATTGAGGGCAAGGTGCAGGATAAGGCCAGTCCGCGCGAATTTGGCCAGATGATCCAATATGTATTTCAAGATCCTATTTCTAGTCTCAACCCGCGCAAAACCATTCGCGAGATCATGGAAACGCCACTGAAGCGTTTGCATGGCATGGGCAAGGCAGAGCGCAACAAACGCATCAGCGAGATTTTTGCCTCCGTAAATCTGCGCGAAGAATTTCTGTCGCGTTATCCGCATGAATTTTCGGGTGGACAGGCGCAACGGATTGGCATTGCCCGGGCGTTGGCTGCTGCCGCGCGTATTTTGATTTTGGACGAACCTGTTTCGGCGCTGGACGTATCTGTACAGGCGCAAGTGCTTAATTTGCTGGCAGATTTGAAAAAAGAATTTGGCCTCACCTATTTGTTCATCAGCCATGATTTGGCGGTTGTGGAGGCGGTGAGTGATCGGGTGATGGTGCTTTACTTTGGTGCGATTGTTGAAGTTGGCCCAGCGGATGCGATTTTCAAACATGCCAAACATCCCTACACCAAATTACTGGCGGATAGTGCGCCAGTGGTTGGGCGTGCGCTGGAAGCGCCGAAGCAAAAAGCGGATGAATTGCCTGATCCGTTAAATCCGCCTCAAGGCTGCCCGTTTGCCAAGCGGTGCATTTATGCTACTGACATCTGCGAAACATCTGACCCAGCGCTAATTGAAATGGGAGACGACCACTTTGCCGCTTGTCACAACCCGATCAAAGGATGAACCACGGCTAAGCCGTCCGGTTCGTGTAGCCGAGGCCATCAAGGATTGGGTGGTTGAAAAGGGACTAAAGGCGGGCGACCGCTTGCCCAGCGAACCTGAAATGATTGAACAGTTTGGCATGGCCAAGGGCACCATTCGGGAGGCGATGCGGATTTTAGAAGCGCAAGGGCTGGTGCGTACGCGCACAGGGCCAGGCGGTGGTAGCTTTGTGCACGAAGTGTCTAAACAGCGGGCGCGGGCGCTTTTGGGCAATTATTTCTATTTCAAAGACCTGACAATCGCCGACATTTATGAGTTGCGCTGCACGCTAGAACCACAGCTCGCGGCTTCATTGGCTGGCAAATTGTCCGATGAGTTTTTGGATCAGTTGGAGGAGAACATCGCTTCTTATCCAGAGCCGGCGCAAACCGCAGATGAAGAACGAGAGCAGCATATTGCCTCATTGCGTTTCCATGCGTTGTTGGCAACGCAATCGCGAAATAAGCTGTTGGCATTTCTCATTGATTTTATGACCAATATGCTCGCGGATTTGACGGTGTACCGCAAATTGTACAACCCGCCGAATGTTGAGCTTTGGCAAAAAGGCCGGGATTATCAGGTGCATTTGGTGCAAGCGCTGCGCGACGGAGATGCGAAGGCAGCACACCAGATTATGGGCGATCACATGGCCACAGCGCAAACCTTGATGTCTTTGCAAGAAGCAGAGATGCAAAAGCGATTTATGTCTGAATAGACCATTTTAGAACGCCATAAGCCGCTGCGCGCCCGGTGGCAAAACATGCAGTGAGCAAATAGCCACCTGTTGGGGCTTCCCAATCCAGCATTTCTCCCGCGACGAAAAGACCGGGGCGTTTTTTCAACATATAGTTCTCATCCACCTCAGTCCATTTTACGCCGCCCGCACTTGAGATAGCATCTTTGATGGGCCGTGGCGCGGAGAGGCGTAAGGGCAACGCCTTGATCAGTTGGGCAAGCGCCGCGCTATCCAACTTGTTTGCATCGCGCTTCACTTCGCGGATGAGCGCCGCTTTAGCGCCGGTTAGTTTTGCCCCTTTACGTAGCAGGTTCGAAAAACTCTGTTTGCAGTTTTGCTTCTCCAGTTTTGCGGTGAGTTTGTCCAACGATTGATCGGGTGCTAGGTCTAGTTCGAGCGTCGCGTGACCGTTTGCATTTATCTCTTCGCGCAGTGCTGCGCTGTGATGATAAATTAGGCTGCCTTCAACGCCATGGGCTGAGATGACAAATTCACCCTTTTGGCCGCCTTTGCTGCTGGTGGCGCAAACGGACTTTATTGGTTCACCTGCATTTCTTTCTTTGAAATGGTCGCTCCATTCTACGTCAAAGCCGCAATTGGCAGGCTGAAATGGGGCAATGTCCACGGCCAATGCATTGATTGGCGCTATCCAATCGCCATTGCCGCCTAAACGGGGCCATGAAACGCCACCAAGGGCGAGTATTGTTGCGTCATGCTTTGCTGTTGTGGGACCATCTGGTGTTTGAAACAAGAGTTGATCATCGTCAAATCCTTGCCAACGGTGGCGGGTTTTTAGCTCTACGCCAAGCTGTTCCAATCGCTTCAGCCAATTTCGAAGCAAGGGCGAGGCTTTCATCACCTTGGGGAAAACGCGGCCTGAAGAACCAACAAAAGTGTCCGCGCCCAATTCGTTGGCCCAGCGGCGAATGTCCAGTGGCATTAAATCGTCAAGCGCATGCTCAAGATGAGGCAAAGCGGTGCCGTAGCGGGTTTTGAATTGTTCAAAATCTTCATTGTGGGTCAGGTTGAGGCCAGATTTACCCGCCATCAAAAATTTGCGGGCAGGGGTGGGCATAGCTTCATAGATCGTGACTTTGTGGCCATGTTGGCCTAAAAGTTCTGCTGCCGCTAAGCCTGCCGGGCCACCGCCAATAATTGCAAAATTTGATTTTTTCATAAAGCAATCAGGTGCCATAGGGGGCGGACACATGCAAGATAATTGCGCCGCACCATACAATAGGGACCAAACATGACACCAAAAATCGCGATCTTGATGGACGAAAACACGAGCGACGGTGGGACACGGTATGAGTTGGGCAAAAACTATGTCGAAGCGATTGCGCGTGCAGGCGGACAGCCCTTTGGCCTGTTCTTCACGCCTTCGCTTTTGGCCAATGCGGCAAACGAATTTGATGGGTTGCTGTGTCCCGGTGGGCGATTTGCCTATCCCGATAATTTCTATGCGCGGGATTGGACGTCTAATTCGCCTGCTAGCGATCGGTTTGAGACTGAACGGCAATTGGTTGGTGATTTCTTGGCCGCTGATAAGCCTGTGTTGGGCATTTGCGCAGGGATGCAGCTTTTGGCCTGTATGCACGGGGCGAAGATGACACCGGATTTGGTGAAAACTGAACATGTCGAACGCCATGATGGCGCGGAGTTAAGTCATCGGGTGCTCATCGAACCCAAAACGCAGCTGGCTGAAATCACGGGTGTAACTTCATTTGAAGTAAACAGCTTGCATCGCGAGGCATTGGTGGTTTGTCCAGATGAGGTGGCGGTGAGTGTCCGGGCGGATGATGGGATCATCGAGGCCATCGAATTGCCTGAGCAAAAGTTCGCCCTTGGCCTTCAATGGCATCAGGAGAAATTCTGCACCCAATCGCATCCCGGCAATAAGGTTTTTGATGCCTTTATTGCCGCGTGCTGCTAATTGATCTCTTGCACGGCTTCCTGCCAGCTTTCCAAAAACTTCTGCCTTTTCATCTGGTCGAGATAAGTCAACAAGCCGATTGAAAGGCGAATAGGCACAAATCGACCTGAATCGATGGACAGCACATTTTCCCCGCTGGCCTCGTTGGTGCGTAAATATGTTTCGGAAATGGGCAATAGCCCAGACTTTTCAGAAATCACCGCTTGCCCTGCATCTGACAGTAGAAAGGCGACGAAGCTACGGGCCCATTCGCGATTGTCGGCCGCCTTAGCCACAAACACGGTGCGCGACATTACAGGGTTGAAGTCATCAAAGAAATGCACGCCCATATCGGGCTTGTCTTTGGTGGCGTTGAGTGCGTAGGAGCCGATTACATTTAGGCTCATTTTTAACTCGCCGCTGGCCGTTGCGTCGATCATGCTGCCGGTGCAACAAAATACGCGCACGCCCGCGCGGCCCAAGCTTTCTGCAATCCGGAAGAATTGTTGGGAAAGGCGTGCCTCTTGCGTAGCGAGCAGATAGCCAGCGCCGGAAGTTCGGATGTCGTAATACCCAATTTGGCCGCGCAATTGATCTTCATTGTCGCGGATGAAATTGGCCATGTCTGCGTGAGTGGCAGGCAGTTTTTGGCCCGCAAATGTCGGCTCGTGATAAATCACAGCCGCGGGTTCAAATGTATAGCCGAACAATTCAGAGCGCCACGCAGCCCAAGATTTAAGATTGGGTAAGGCCTGTTCTGGCAGCGCCTGCGCATAGCCTTTATTGACCAGATCAATCTGTAGATCCATGGCTGAGCTCATTACAATATCTGGTGTTTCTGGATCATTTGCCAGTATCCGGCGATAAAGCTCTGCGGTGAGAATTTCGGTATATTGCACCGTGACGCCGGGATTTGCGGCCATATAGGCATCGATCACGGGTTGGAATGCTGATTTATCGGTGGCGCCCCAGATTTCCAAAACGCTCGGGTCGGCATGTGCTTTATCCGTGAGGGGCGTGCTGGTTAAGCCAAGCAGCGCCAACATCAAAATTGCAGCGATGCGCTGGGCTTCAAACACCATGCGAGCCAACAGGCCGCCATTCTTGCCTTCGCGTAGCTGTAAATCGGCATTGTGGGCGTCCGCAACCTCTTTGACGATCGCCAGACCCAAGCCTGATCCATTTGCGTGCATATTTAGAGATTTAAATCGCTCCAAAACTTCCTCCCGTTGATGTTCTGGAATGCCGGGGCCTTCATCTTCCACTTCCACAGAGATGTGGTTTTCATTCACCCGCGTCAGCCGCAGCGTGATTTCATTGGTTTCGGGGCCGTGGCGTATGGCATTTTCAACGAGGTTTTTGAGCGCTTCATTGATCGAAATCTGATCGCCGAAAACGATGGCCTGTTCATTGTCCACGCTCTCGTCGTCCAACGTAAGATTGATGCGTCGAAGGCTGGTGTCCCGCAGCATATCCGTGATCAAATCACGCACCAGTTTTTTCAAATCAAATGGTGTCATGGCTTGGTTTTCCGCGCGGTGGATCACCATGGCATGGGACAGTAATTGGTTGGTGAGACGTGTTGCGCGGGCTGCTTGGTCTGCCGCGCGGTTGAGGCGTCGACGCATCTGGGTTTGGTCTTTTGCATCGGCGGCCAAGGTCAAATTGCCTTGCAGGGCAGAAAGCGAGGTGCGGGTTTGGTGCGCAACATCGGCCATAAAGGCTTCGCTTTGCTGCCGCGCCTGATCTAGCCGCGCCATAAAGCCGTTGATGGCATTGATCAGCCCCACAACCTCACGTGGCGGTTGCAATCGCAATTTGGTGAGGTCCGTCGGCTCGCGCTTGGACAGATTGTCCTCGATTTTTGCCAGCGGTTGCAGTGCTTTGCCAATTGCCATCCACACGAAGCCCATGCCGATTAACGAGATGATTGCTACGCCCGTCAGACCTGCCAGAAACAGCGAGAAGGCGTGATTGTCGCGTGCAATTGTGGTTTGAGCGATGGTGATGGTGACCCATTTACGTTCGCTTGGCGTGATGATGTTGCGGCTTTGGTGCACCATCCGCACCCTCGATTTGAGAAACACATCATCGCTGAAATGTGGCGTGGCGCTATTTTCTTGGGTGGCCAAATTGGCAAGGGCTGGATCGCCGGTCAGTAGCTCGCCATCTTCTGTGGTGAGGCTATAAAACACCCGGTCTTGTGGTGCGAGACTAAGAATGTCTAAAGCCGAATGGGGCAGGTCGATGGTAATTTCTTGATCGGCATAGGACACTTTTTCCAAAATGGAGAGGGCGGCCCCGGCCAAAAGCAAATCATAGCTTTTGTTCGCTGCGTTGCGGGTGAAGCCAATTAAGAAGATCGAAATGATGACCAGAAGGAGCGCAAAGCCGACGCCCATTGCTGTCATCAATCGGCGACGAAGTGAATAATGCCCGCGCTGCTTAGTTTTCATCAATATAAACCATATAGCCCAACCCACGGACAGTTTTGATGATTAGCGGCGTGGGTTCAAGTTTTTTGCGCAAACGGGTAACGTGCTGTTCCACCGCGTTCAGGCTCGGAGCCTCATCATAGGTATAGAGTTTGTCCGCCACATCTTCTTTGCTCAGCACGCTGCCCAAATGGCTGAGAAATATCTCGATGAGTTGTACTTCTTTGTTTTTGAGATTGACATCAACGCCGTCGATATAGGCGCGGCGTGCCAAGCGGTCATAAGTGAAATTTTCGGCAACGAAAGCATTGATTGCGGTGCCTGCACTGCGACGGCCTAGAACCCGCACCCGCGCACCAAGCTCACGAAAATCAAAGGGTTTGACCATAAAATCGTCCGCCCCAGAATCTAGCCCCACAACACGATCTTCAATTTGTGATCGGGCAGTCAGGACCAAAACCGGGATATCCACTTTGCCCGCGCGCATAGATTTGAGGATTTCAAAGCCTGATTTATCAGGCAGATTGACGTCCAGGATCACCAAGTCAAATTGGGCATGTTTCAACAAAAGGTCAGCGGTTTCGCCATTGGTTTCAAGGTCAACAACGTGCCCTTCGCCCTGAAGGCGCTCGACAATGGTTTCTGCCAAATCCTGATTATCTTCAACAACCAATATGCGCATGGGTTCATCATACGCGGCAAACGAAGTTGGCCAAGTGTTTTTGCTGTGAGTCAGCTTGAGGTCAGCCACAAGTCAGCCAAATTGGCTTGCAATTCGGTAATAATCTGCAAGCATGTGCACATCATTTGGGGGCAGTTTTGAGCACCAATTTCAAGAAATCATCTTTGATCGTTGCCATAGGGACCTTGCTTGCAGGTGCCATTGGCACCAGCATAGCCATCGCTTTGGATTTGCCTGCTGCGCCCTTGCTTGGCGCGATGTTGGTCACCGCCGGGCTTGCCGGTGGTGGCGTGAAATTGTGGGTGCCAGATCGGTTGCGCGATGTTGGGCTATTGGTGATTGGCCTCTCGCTCGGCTCGGGCTTTAACGCGGCGATGATCGAACAAGCAGGCACATTTGCCTTCAGTTTAAGTTTGCTCAGTGTCTCAATCGTCGCCTCCATGCTAGCAAGTTCTTGGATTTTAAGTCGGTTTTGGAAGCATTCCTCTTCAACCGCCCTTTTGGCCAGCGCGCCGGGCACATTGTCTTTGGCATTGGCCATGGCTGCGGATGGCAAAGGCGACAGCACCACCGTTATCTGTTTGCAATCCATGCGCCTGTTGATGCTGGCAGCGTTTTTGCCGCTCTTGGTGAGTTTTATGGGTGCTGAAGGCGCGGGCGCGGGGAGCAGCGATGTTGTGCTGGGCTGGGGCGTATTGGTCTTGCTGGCAGGTGCAGGCGTGCTCGCTGCATTGGTTTTTTGGCGGCTGAATTTTCCAGCCCCCTTTTTATTGGGCGGCATGGCGGTGAGCGCGATTGCCCACATATTTGATTGGGTGCATGGGCTACCCCCGTTTATGGTGATCGTGGTTGGTTTTGCTTTGGTCGGGTCGGCGAGTGGCGCTCGTTTTTCAAATATTGCGCTATCGGATTTGATGCGCAATTTAGGGGCCGCATTCGCCAGTGTTGCTGTGGCGGCATTGGTTTCTGCGGTTTTCGCCATCGCAACAAGTTCAATTTCTGGTTTGCCCCTGGCGCAAATCTGGGTGGCTTACGCCCCTGGTGGCGTGGAGGCGATGGCGGCCATCGGGCTGGCGCTAGGATTTGATCCCGCATTTGTGGCGTTGCACCATTTGTTCCGCATCTCTCTTCTGATCTTGATCTTGCCGATCTTTGTCAACTTCGCCGTGGCGCGTGGACAAAAAAATGCCGGGGCCAACAAGTAGCACCCGGCGAGGAAGGAAGAGTGTGGTGAGCGCATTTATGCGATGCGCGCACCGGATTCAGGTTCAAAAACAGATGCTTTCGACAGATCAAAGGCAAAGCTTGCGGTGTCGCCAGCGAGGATTTGTGCATCTGCATTGAGGCGGGCGGTGACTTGCTTGCCCGCTAGATTTGTCACAACAAAGGTGTCGGACCCGGCGGGCTCCACCACATCCACCCGACATTCGGCCACTTGGCCTTTGGTGATGTGCTGGTTGGCCGCATCTGTGATGTTTTCTGGCCGTAGGCCGAGAATGACAGACTTTTTGCCCGTGCCGAGACCTTGGATTTCGCGATCGAAATCCAACACAATGTCTTCCATATCTGGCCGCTCAATCGAGATTTTGGCGACGCCATTCACCTTTTCCACGCTGGCGGGGATCAGGTTCATGGAAGGCGAACCCATAAAGTCGGCCACAAACATATTGGCTGGTTGATTGTAAATCTCGTTTGGTGTGCCCGCTTGCTGGATGATGCCATCCTTCATCACCAGAATTTTGGTGGCCAAGGTCATGGCCTCAATCTGGTCGTGGGTCACATAAACGATGGACGCGCCTAATGTTTGGTGCAGCCGCTTGATTTCGGTGCGCATTTCAACCCGTAATTTTGCGTCTAGGTTCGATAGGGGCTCATCGAACAAGAAGAGCTGTGGATCGCGCACCAATGCCCGGCCCATGGCCACGCGTTGGCGCTGACCGCCAGAAAGCTGCGAGGGCTTGCGATTGAGTAGATGATCGATCTGCAACAATTTCGCTACTTCATCGAGTTTACGTTTTTGTTCTGCCTCGGCAACGCCGCGTACCTTCATGCCGAAGGTGATGTTCTTGCCGACAGTCATGGTGGGATAAAGCGCATAGGATTGGAATACCATGGCGATATCGCGATCCTTTGGCGACACGCCATTCATGGAGCGTCCGCCGATTTTAACGTCGCCGCCCGTGGAGCTTTCCAACCCGGCAATGCAATTGAGCAGGGTGGATTTGCCACAACCAGATGGGCCAACCAGCACCAGAAAGTCACCTGGTTCAATAGCCACATTGATGTCTTTCAGGATTTTGACGGAGCCAAAGCTCTTATCGAGATTTTCGACGGCCAAAATGTGTTCAGCTTGTTGCGGCGTTGTCATTTCTTTTCTCATAGCGTTTGACATGGGATTATCCCTTCACAGAGCCCGCGGTGAGGCCGCGAATAAAGTATTTACCTGCAACCACATAAACGAGAAGGGTGGGCAATGCGGCGATGATGGCGGCTGCCATATCGACATTATATTCCTTCACGCCTGTGGTGGCGTTGACGATGTTGTTCAAAGCAACGGTGATGGGCTGCGTGCCTGCCTGGCTGAAGGACACGCCAAACAGGAAGTCATTCCAGATTTGGGTGAATTGCCAGATCACGGTCACCACAATGATCGGGGGTGACACGGGCAGGAAGATCGCAAAGAAAATGCGGAAGAACCCGGCACCATCCACCTTCGCCGCTTTCACCAATTCAGCCGGAATGGTGACGTAGAAATTGCGGAAAAACAGTGTGGTGAAGCCGATGCCGTACACAATGTGCACCAGCATAAGGCCCGGAATGGAACCGGCAATTTTCAGGGCACCCAACGTGATTGCCATTGGCAGCAGCACAACTTGGAACGGGATAAAGCAACCAAACAACATCAGTGCAAACAAGATGTTGGAGCCTTTAAACCGCCATTGCGCCAACACATAGCCATTGATCGCGCCCAAAAGGGTGGAGATGACAACGGCCGGGATGGAAAGCAAAACCGAATTCCAAAAGAAGGGACGCAAACCATCACATTGGATGCCTGTACACGCGCCAGACCATGCTTTGGCCCAAGAGGAGAAATCTATCTCCCGTGGCAAAGACAGCAGGGAACCCGTGCGGATTTCATCCAAGCTTTTAAGTGAGGTGACCACCATCACAAAGAGCGGCATCAAGTAATAAAGCGCGAACAAGATCAGCATGGTGTAGAGGCCGAGGCGCAAGGCGATCCGCTTCATGAGGCGGTTGCGGTTGGCCCGTTCGTCCAGTTGGTGATCATTCATTGAGAGATCAGTCATGGCGGGGCCTCAGTTCTGAATAAAGGTAAGGCACGATGATGGCAGTGACGATCATCATCATGACCGTGGCGCTAGAGGCTGCTTGCCCGATATCGCCGCGTGAAAACGCCATGGCGTACATGAAGGTCGCGGGCAAATCGGTGGCATAACCGGGGCCGCCACCAGTTAGCGCGATCACCAAATCGAAACTTTTGATCGCGAGGTGCGACAGCACAATAAAGGATGACAAAAAAATCGGCGCCATGGAAGGAATGATGATGCTCATATAGATACGTGGCGTTGAAATGCCGTCCACCATTGCGGCGCGGATAATCTCGCCATCAACGGAACGGAGGCCAGCCAAAAAGAGCGCCATCACAAAGCCTGATGATTGCCAGACGCCAGCAATAACTACGGTATAAATCGCGAGGTCAGGATTGACGAGCCAATCAAAGGTGAAGTTCTCAAAACCCATATCGCGGAACACGGATTCAATGCCCAAACCAGGGTTTAAAATCCATTTCCATGCTGTGCCTGTCACGATAAAGCTCAGCGCCATAGGATAAAGATAGATGGTGCGCAATGGGCCTTCAGTGCGGATTTTCTGGTCGAGTAGGATAGCAAGGATCAAGCCAATTACCATGGCGAACAGAATGAAGAGAATGCCAAAGATCGCAAGGTTTGTTAGCGCAACATCCCAGCGTGGGCTATTGGACAATTTTTCATATTGGATGGTGCCAACCAGATCATATTTGGGCAGAAGGCGTGATTTGGTGAACGAGACATAGGCCGTCCACCCGATAAAGCCGTACACAAAGACGAAAATGGCGATCAAACTGGGCGCAAGCACCAGTTTGGGGACGTGTTTTTCAAGCCAATCGGTCATTGATGAACTCCAGGTCACCCACGCAACTTTTGTTGCGTGGGTGTGGTTTTATAAAGGGTGACTATTGTGAAGCAGCTACGGCTTGTGCCAGTTGCTCAACAGCTTGTTCAGCGCTCATATCTGAGTTGAAGTGAGCTGTAACAACGTCTGTCACCGCGCCAGCTTGTGCGCCGCGAAGCGCCATGCCGTGGGCATAGCTTGGCAGCAAGAAGCCATTGTCGATTGCTGTATTCAAGTCTGCGTTTGATTGGCGACCGCAGAACTCAAAATCATCCATAGACACGTCCAAACGGGCAGGGATTGAACCTTTATTAAGGTTGAACACTTTTTGGAAGTTTTTGCCCATTGTCAGTTTGGCAAGCAGTTGTTGCCCTGCTTGACGATCTTCACCATCAACATTGAAGAAAGCAAAGCTATCTACGTTGTAAAGGTAGGACCCACCTGAAGGTGACGAACAGAAGAAGTCTTTGCCTGGCTCTTTGCCAGCTGCAATAAATTCACCTTTGGCCCAGTCGCCCATGATTTGGAAGGCGGCTTCGCCGTTGATCACCATGGCGGTGGCCAAGTTCCAATCGCGGCCAGAGAAATTGTCATCCACATAGCCACGCAGGGTGCGCATTTGGTTGAACACATCAATCATGGTGTCAGATGTCAAAGCGTCTTGATCTAGATCGATCAAGGCTTTGCGGTAGAAGTCAGGTCCACCCAAGCCAGCAACAACGGCTTCAAACAAGGTTGCGTCCTGCCAAGCTTGGCCACCATGTGCCAATGGCAAGATGCCCATGCCTTGAAGTTTTTCTGCTGCTGCGTTGAACTCGTCCCAAGATTTTGGAGGTTCAATGCCTGCATCTTCCAAGATTGCTGAGTTTGACCAGATCCAGTCGATCCGGTGGATGTTTACTGGTGCCGCACAATATTCGCCATCACATTTGAGGTGATATTGGATGGCTTGTGGCAGCAATTCGTCCCAGTTTTCTGCTTCGGCCACACCTTGAATGCTGCCTAGTGCGCCTTCTTCATACCATTCTTGAATTGAAGGGCCTTTAAGTTGCACTGCTGTTGGTGCGTTGCCGGAAAGCACGCGGGCACGCAGCGCTGTCATCGCGGCATCGCCGCCACCGCCTGCAACGGGCATATCTGTCCATGTGCCGCCATTTTCGCTGAACTCTTCCATGAGCACTTTAACCGCAGCGGCCTCGCCGCCAGAGGTCCACCAGTGTAGCACTTCTGCTTGAGGTTCGGCTTTGGCTGCTGTTGTTGCCAAGCCGAGCGCTAATGCGCTTGAGACCATAAGCATCTTTTTCATATTATTTCCTCCCGCAAAAATTTGCTGAACCCGATTGCCGCCCCTTTGCGGATCGGGTGTGATTAGTTGCCTGTGGCGTGGCGCTGAATACAAGACCCTACAGAGCTGCTGTCGGGTATTGGGCGAAGATTCTGCGCTGCTTTGTTACATGTTGTTACATGGCGGCTTTGCTTGTTACAATTTGTTACCCACAATATGCCACATAGGCCATTGATGTGGATAAATGCATTGCAGCGGGGGGATTATGACAATACGGCGCATATTGGTTGTGGATGATGATCCAGATGTTGGCATCATGCTCAAACAATATCTAACCCGCGAAGGCTATGCCGTTGAAATCGCACACGATACTGCCACCGCTTTGATTAAAGTTGGCCAGCAGCGTGTGGACTTAATCTTCCTTGATGTGATGCTGGGCGAAGAATCAGGTTTTGATGTATGCCAGAAATTGCGCGCCGAAAATGCGGTGCCGATTATTTTCCTTTCCGCACTTTCAGCGGATCATCATCGGCTAACGGGCTATCAAGTTGGTGGAGATGATTACATTGCCAAGCCGTTCAACCCTGGCTTGCTTTTGGCGCGGGTGCGGGCTGTGTTTCGCCGTACGCAGCGGGCGAGCTCTTTGAACTACCGCCGAGATATTGGCACCTATGTTTTTGGCAAATGGACCTTTCATGGGGATCGTGAAGAACTTGTGGGGCAAGATGGGGTTGAGACCATGTTGTCTAAGCGCGAGACCGCGCTGCTAAAAGCCTTTTTGGCCAATCCGCAAATCCCGCTCACGCGCGAAGAGATTTCGAGCGTGTTGACGGGGGAAGGCGAGCCACAGGATAAATTGGACGCGCAGCAAAGCCGCGCCATTGATGTGTTGGTGGGGAGGTTGCGGCAAAAGATTGAGCAAAACGCCAAGGCACCTAAACTGATTAAAACGATGCGCGGCACGGGCTATCAATTATGTTGCGCGGTGCAGCGGCATGAATGAGCCAACGCCTTCAACGGGTAATTCGCGAGCCTTGTCGGCCACCTCTATTTCATTTGTGATGATGGTGTTTGCCTTTGTCGCGGGCTTGGCCGCTGCCATTATGTGGGAAAGTTCTAACAGCGCGTGGCGCGCCCATTTGGATCGGGGGTTTAACGCCGGCGTTGCCCTGTACGGTTTGGTGTCAGAATTGCGCAGCAATGTAGATGTGCCGTTGCCGCGGTCAGATTTTAATGTTGAGGTGGTTACTCCCAAACGGCAGGTTCGAAATGGTGTGGAGCAACTTGTCTTCAATTTGCCCAGCCGCGCGGTTTATGAGACCAGTTTTTCGCTGCGCCCCTCTGGCCAACGTAGCCCGACCAGCAGTGAGCGGTTGAGCGTGCGGATCTATTCGCCGGACATTAAATATGCCGTTGCCGCGGTGCAAAGCCCGCAAAGCAGAGGACTGGCCTATCAATTTGGGGAAATTTCGCGTGAAATCGCGCGTCTGTGCTCAGATGCGACATTGTTTGTGGCGCTGGATGACGAGCGATGGCTTAAAGCGCAAGCGCCTGATGTGTGGGCATGTACCGCGCGGCCGCCTGATTATAGGTTGCTGGCGCTGCTGCTGGGCACGCTTGTGATCGGCATATTGTTTAGCGTGGCCAATGGATTTTCACTGATGTTGGAACGCTTGGCACGTCAAATTTTTAAGGCCGCACGCAGCGGCTTGTTGGAGGAAATTCCAGAAAGAGGGGTAACAGAGGTGCGTCGATTGACGGCCGCGGTGAACCAATTTTTCAAAAATGAGCATGAGCGTCTGGAGCAGCGGGCATTGCTCATGTCCGGCATTTCGCACGATTTGGGCACGCCAGCGACGCGGCTAAAGCTGCGCACGGCACTTATTGAAGATGAGGTGTTGCGGGAGAAGTTGGATCGCGACATTGATCAGATGACCGATATGATCGATGGCGTGTTGAGCTATACGCGTCACGAAATGGATCAGGAAGCGCCGAAGAAGATTTCCCTGCGTTCGCTTGTTGAGGCATTGGTGGATGACTATCAAGATATTGGCGAACCTGTGCAATTTGTCGCGCCGGAGCTGGTGAATTTAGATCGGCCCGGTAGCGTGTTTTCGCAAACCAGCGAGGGCACCAAGCTGCTGCTGCAAGATCATCAGCGAGTACTGTCTCGTTGCCGCCCGAATGCCTTGCGCCGGGCGCTGACGAATTTGATCGACAACGCCATTAAATATGGTGAAAAGGCCGAAGTGCATCTGCTGGCCACGGCAGATCAAGTCACAATCAAGGTAATTGACTTTGGTTCCCATGCGAGCTTTGAAACGCCGGAACGGTTGGTTGAGCCTTTTGTGCGGGGTGAAAATGCGAAATTGACCAAAGGCACCGGGCTTGGCCTGACCATCGCCAATTCTGTGGTGCGCGGCCATGGTGGTGAGTTGCAGTTTGAACCTCTATCTGAAGGCATGTGCGTGACGATGATTTTGCCGCGTTGGCTTTAGCTGCAAAAGCAAACGGGCGCTTTTGATCGCGCCCGTTCGATGTTGAATATTTACCCTTTGGGTCCCAGCAAATACCAGATGATCAAGCCCACGACAGGGAGTAGCAGGATGATCAAAATCCAAAGAATTTTGGATATGGTGGAGCCAGAAGATTGAGCAACCTTGATGATTGCCCAGATGTCCAAAATCAAGATGATAAGGCCAAGTAGACCGCCAACTTCAAAACCCATTCTATTTCCTTTCAATGCAAAGACCGCTGAAATTAGGCGGTACGTTGTTCATAGTTGTTTGCGCTTGCGTTCAAGTCAGTTGAACAAGCGATGATGGTATTCGAGGGATGCCTGCTTAAAGCGCAAGTATCTTAATGAGATGACGGAAAACGTTCGCGAAAACCATTCCGGAATGGAATGGTGCGACTGAAGATCAAAGCGTTTGCTTGTTTGATCAATTGTTCCATGAATAGTCTCCCCAAATGAACACTTGGAATAAGTGTACTTGAGAAGACTAACGATGGTGGCGGGAAATAGTTCCCAAATTAAATGAAGAAGTCGCGCCGCCGACTACTGCTCTATCGATTTAGGGGAATTTCGATGACCGCCAAAAGCCCGTTTTCATCAAATGTGCGATCAATTGAACCACCCAACTCACCACGGATATTGGCATCAATAAGTTTGGTGCCAAAGCCTTTCTTTTCAGAAGGCTTCGATGGGGTTGTGGCGTTTTCGCGCCAAGTGAGATGCAGGCGTTTTTTCGATTTCTTGCCGGTAACGTTCCAGCTTACTTCCAGCTTGCCGCCCGGTTCTGTCACCCCGCCATATTTAAGCGCATTGGTGGCGAGCTCGTGGCATACGAGGCCGATTGCTTGGGTCGCTTGTTCGTTCAGCTCTGTTTTGGGGCCGTCCAGTTTATAATGCTCTGTGCTGTCGCCAAAAACTTGCTCGATTTCGGCATTTAGGAGCGTTTCAAGGTCGGCGCGCTGCCATTTGGACCGGGTCAGCAAATCTTGCGATTTGGACATGGCGTGCAGGCGCGCGGTGAAGCTTTCGGCAAATTCTTCAATGGTTTTTGCGCCATTTGCGGTTTGCCGCGAAATAGCCAGAACACGCGCGATAGAGTTTTTGATCCGGTGCCGCATTTCTTGCAGCAGCATTTCTTTTTCCTTGAGCGTATCTTCCACCACGCGTTTTACTTCATGCGCTTGGCGCACTGCATTTTGCTGCGCGACGGTGGCGATCGCTAGGGCGAAGGCAAGAATGGCAGAGAGCGTGCCCAGAATGAGTGAGCTCAGATGCGGAAAAGCGCTGTCATAAAAAGCAGGCGTTTCGTGGAGCTCAATGGTCCAATTGCGGCCAGCAAATTCAACTTCGCGGGTGATCGTATAGCCTGCATTTTCAGGATCAAAATTTGCGGTCTCAAACAGCGGATCTTCGCCATCAGACGTTTTGAGCTCTACTTTGCGACTATCTTGCTTTGAAAGCGCGGCGAGGTGCAGGTCGCCCGCGCGGAACGGCGCATAGACGAAGCCGCGAACAGTATCTTCAACGATGGTGGATTCGTCAGAGCGGCCAAAGGGCAAATAGACGAGGAAACCAGCCTGCTTGTGTGATGTAATTTCTTGCACCAGTTCCACAGGTGCGCTGGATGTTGTTTCGCCGCTTTGTAGTGCGCGCATAATGGCCGCGCGGCGCGAAGGTTCTTGGAACATATCAAAGCCAAGCGCCGCTTTGTTGCGCTCGTCTTGTGGTTCCAACAAAACGATGGGCGTACGATATTCTTGGTCGGTTTCGGGCCATACGGCGCGGCCAAGCGCATAGTTGGTTGAGATATCTAACTGTGCCTTAATTTCATCGCCAGTTTTGATGAAACGGGCATATCCAATGCCTTGAACGCCGGCATATTTATCATTGATGTCGAGGCCCGCGACGAAGCGTTTAAAGGCCTTGCCGTCGACTTCCCCGTCAGTGGCGGAAAATAGTGAACGCGTGGCGAACAACAGCGCAATGTGCTGGCGCAGGCGCGCTTGAATGCTGTCGACTGATTCAGCAGCGAGAATTTCAAACCGTTTTTGTTCTGAGTTCAATTCAGCTTGATAGACAACAGTGGTCATGCCGATGCCAAGGCCGGTGACCAGCACAAATACGATAAGGGGAAGAAACCGCTTCATTGTTTATCCTGAATTGTTACGCAAAAATTTCTATAAATTTAAAATGTGTTTGCTGCAAGACACTTAGTTACATTGTTGAATTATTGGGGCTTTTCTTCACTTTTCGTGTTCAGCTTTAGTAACCGAAAAAGAATTTACTATGAGATGGCAGCACATGTCAGCCAATTTGGAGCAAATCTCTGGTAAAGGGGAGCAGTTCAAAGGTGAGGTGCAAATGCAGTGGGGTAAACTCACTGATGAGGACCTGGACGTTATTGACGGCAGCCGCAAAAAGCCCGTTGGCGAACTACAAGAAAAATATGGAATGGCCCAAGAAGATGTAGAAGAAGAAGTGGAGCGGTGGCTTGTCAATTTTCGATTGGAAGAGCACTAGTTGAGTTCCGTTGGCTTCTCAATAAATAGTAAAAGGCGATCCTTGGGAGCACTTTTATGCATTTGACGGGAAAGAAAGCGCATAATTGATTGTGTCTTCTGCGAAGTTATAGTCCGCTCTTCCCGATAGGGCGTTGGGCACAACTCTTTCCAATATAGTGCTGCCGAAACGCTTATGGTCCGCGGGGGCGGCTTCAGCGTTGGTCGGCTCAATCCAATTGAGGGTGAGCGTTGGCGTAGGGCTTTGCAATTGTTGCAGTTTGGTTGAGATTTTGATCGGTTTATTTTGCCGCACAAAACTGCCGTAATTCACTGCGTTTGAAAGCAATTCATGCATGGCTAATCCCACATGCACGGCGGCATTGGGGCTGATCACGACATCGTCGCCATCGAACACCACAAGCTTTTTAACCTGCAAAGGGAAATGGCTGAGTTGACGTTCCAGCAAATCCTTTAGGCTGGAGCCCTGCCAATCCGTTTCCATGATGGAGTCTTGGGCCAGCGAAAGACTTTGCAGCCTGCCGTGAAAACTCTGCACAAAGCGCTCAAGCGATGGGGCGTGCCGTGCCGTTTGTGAGGCCACGCTTTGGATAATTGCCATCAAGTTTTTGGAACGGTGGCTGACCTCTTTGAGCAGCGTGCGCAGGGTTTTTTCCCGTCGCCGTTCGTCGGTGAGGTCGTTTACGGTGGTGAATATCTGCTTGCCATCTTGCCGGTCAAAGACCAGCTCAACCAGGAAATGGTAGGTGCGCCCGCGCGCATCCACCCATTCAAACTCTCGTTTTTGACCGGTTTGAAGAATGTTTTCTTTTTCGGCAGCGAGTTTCTCGCCGAGGTCGCGCCCAAAAATGCTGAGGTCGGATGGAGTTTCTTCCGAGCCGGGAGAATTCCAATCCGTCGGCAAGTTGGCAATGTAGAGATATCGGAAGTTGGAATCTTGCAACATGGCGCACACACCAGACCGCACCAGCGCAAAGGTCAGATAGTCACGTTGTCTGTTTGTGTCTGTTTCCTGATTTTCCCAGGTCAGTGAATGTCTATGCATAAAAGGCTCTTAAACTGCGATGCAGGTGGCGCAAAGCACCACCTGCATTTTTTCGCCATTTATGGTTTCCGCCGAACAAACCCTGTGATTACCGATACGACCAGAAAGATCAAGAATAGGTAGAACAAGATCTGGGCAATACCTGCAGATGCGCCGGCTATTCCGGAGAAACCAAATATACCTGCGATGACTGCGACAGCCAAAAAGATAAGTGCATAATAAAGCATCATTTTTCTCCTTTTGTTACTGTCTAATCAACGCCTCTAAGCTGATTTAGTTCCCTCCTCAGCGCTATGACCATCAAAAAACAGCGCTTGGCTGATCAAAGCCTTAACTGTTTCTTCGCGGAACGGCTTGGTCACCAAGAAGGTTGGTTCTGGACGTTCGCCAGTCAACAACCTTTCAGGATAAGCGGTGATGAAGATTACGGGAAGTGCATCTTGCGCCAAGATTTCGTTCACAGCGTCAATGCCGGAGCTGCCATCTGCCAACTGAATGTCTGCCAAAACAAGGCCGGGCTTTTCCTTGGCATATAGGTCGCGTGCTTCATCATGGGTGCGGGCGATGCCGGTAACGGAGTGGCCCAAATCTTCGACGAGTTGCTCAATGTCCATTGCAATCAATGGTTCATCTTCAATGATCATCACGCGGGTGGTGACTTGGCGAGCGATATCCTGATGGGCTTGGTCCAGCAATTTGACCACATTGTCCCGGTCAGTATCGAGAATTTCAGCAATTTGTTCGTGATTAAATTCTTCCACGCTGTGCAGCAAAAATGCATTGCGGGCTTGCGATGGAATTGCGGAAAGGTTGGCGGTGGCGCGTTTTTCCCAACTATAAGGGCTGTCCATTGTGTTTAAATCTACCTTGGCAGAATTATGCAAAAGGCAGAATAATTTATAGATCGCAACCTTATCGCTAGAGGCTTCAGGGAAGCTGCTCACATCCTCAATCAAGGTTTCCAGCAGCAAGGCCACATAGGCATCGCCTGATGATTGAGAGCCGGTTGTTGCGCGCGCAAAGCGCCGTAGATAGGGCAAGTGCGCCGCGATACGAGTGGATAGTGACATTTAATTCTCCATTCCCCAAAACAGGTGTACTTCATCAAAAACGCGGTAGGTCGAAAAAAGTTCCAACGGTGGGAACTTTTTTTGAGGTGGGGCGTTTAGACTGTATCAAAAAGTTAGATTTCGGGAAAATGGGCTGAAGAATGACAGAAAATGCCAACAAAAATGGCGTCAGTTTGAACGGAAAAACCGCGCAATCCGCGGATGGAAGTGAAATGATCTCAGAAAAGCTCAAACAGCTATATGATTCAGTGGCCGATGAAGGAATTTCCGACCGCTTTCTAGATCTCTTGGAGAAACTAGATGCGGCCGAGAAAAATTCTTCAGATGAGGAGCCCTCTTCATGAGCGAAAAATACTCATTTAAGCGAGAGCTCTTGACCTGTTTACCAGGTTTGCGCGGTTTCGCGATATCTTTAATCGGTAATCATGACCGCGCAGATGATCTGGTGCAGGATACAATTGTGAAAGCATGGTCGAATAAGACTAAGTTTGAACCGGGCACCAATATGAAGGCTTGGCTTTTCACAATTCTGCGCAACGAGTTTTATTCCCAAATGCGCAAGAAGGGCCGGGAAGTGCAAGACACAGACGGTGCTTTCACAGATTCGCTTTCTACCCACGCAGCGCAGCAAGGCTCAATGGATTTGCGTGATTTTCAAAAAGCGCTGGGCCAGTTGCCAGATGATCAACGCGAAGCGATTGTTTTGGTTGGTGCTTCGGGGCTCTCTTATGAAGAGGCGGCAAAGATTTGCGATTGTGCGGTTGGTACAATCAAAAGCCGTGTAAACCGTGCGCGGGAAAAGCTGAAAGAGATTTTGGATGTTTCTGGCCACCAGGATTACGGTCCAGATGCAGGTGCGTCTGCGGTGACTAAATCGCCGATGGCGCTTTAGAGCAGAGAAAATTCATCATTGAGTTAAGACAGCAGGGACACGTTGCCCCTGCTTTTTTAGGTCAGTGTGCGAGATACAAAAAAAGGGGCGGTGAAAACCGCCCCCTTAATTCGTTCTGAAAATATTTGCTATTCGCTGGCTGTCGCGCGCAACATCCAAATTGCTTTTTCGTGGAAGGCGAGGCGCTCTGTCATCAGATCCTCGGTCACCATATCTTTGTTGTCACCCGCTTTTTCGGCCACGTCGCGCATTTGGCGACAAATGGCTTCGTGTTCGCTGATCAAATCATCAACCATGTCGATGGCTGTGAGGTGTTCAACTTCTTTGCCTTCTGGGGCAAAATTAGCAGCATTGCCGATGCTATAGGGAGCGATGTTGCCCAAGGCGCGAACGCGCTCGGCAATAACATCAATGGCTTCGAACAAGTTTTGATAGTGTTCTTCGGTAAGCTCGTGCAGCGGCTTAAACAGCGGGCCCACAACGTTCCAGTGATAAATGTGGCTTTTCACCATCAACCGATAGCTTGCGCCCAACACTTCTGAAAGTGTTTTGGAAATATCGTTGCGAAAACCTTCGTCTAGGCCAGTATTGATTTTTTCTGATGTGGATTTGGCATTCATAATTGAAGAAACATTAGACATGTTAATATCCTTTCGTTGAAGGCTTCGTCTTGTATTTTGCGCGCTGAGTTGCCTCAGTCACGCGGCTATTTAAGAAACGTTAGGGCGAAGGATTAGTTCCGAATTTAGCTGGCTTTTATCAGCGTTGATTTGGAGCCTTCTTCGGTGATGTGGCGGTTGATGTTTTGCACGATCGTCACAACAATCAGCAGCATGGGCACAGCGATGAATCCGCCCAAAGGCCCCCATGCCCAAATCCAGTAGGTGATGGCAAAGAACACCAGAAATGGGTTCAGCGTCATGGCCCGGCCGATAATGGTCGGGGTGACAAATTGTGCCTCGATGCCATTGATAATCGTATAAATCACCACAGGGATCAGCGCCGCATTGAGGGTGTCGAAGGTCACAAGGCCCACGCCAAACAGGCAGGCGATCATGATGACCGGGCCAATATAGGTGATGTAATTCATCACGCCGGCCAACATGCCCCACAAAAACGGGGCGGGAATGCCGGCGGCCCATAGGGCAAATGAAATGGTGAGGCCCAAGCCAATATTGATGAAGGTGATCGAGAGCAAATAACGCGAAATAAATTGCTCCACATCATCAAAGATCTGCGCAACAGCGTCGCGGGTTTGTACCATTGCAAAAAGGCCGATCACAAATTGTTTGATCTGCAGTCTTGTTGCGATAAAAAAATACAAGCTCACGAGGAAGATCAGGATCTGCGCCAAAAATGTGGGGGCGGAGAAGGCCACGGTTTTGATCGGTGAATCTTCTTCCACCTGCACAACCATATCTGCGGATTGACTGGTGAACTGGTTGAGTTGTTCGCGCGCGCCCTCAATTGTCGTCATCATGCCCTGCCAGTCAGCAATGATGCCCTGCAGTTTCGACCATAGTTCCGGCAGCCGCGAAATCCAGCCCGATAGGGGCCACACAAAAGCGGTTAGCATGGTCATGATGATCAAGAAAAATATCACAACCACAGCGCCGCCCGAAATTGCAGGGTGGATGCCGAACCGTTCGATCCGGTCCGCAAGGGGGCCGAACATAAGCCCAATGACGATTGAGGCGATAAGAGGCGCCAGAAAGACTTGGCCAAACACAAGAATAGTCGTTGCCGCTATGACAATGATTAGCGTCAGCGCCCCCGCTTGCAACAGGCTCAGAAGCCAAGGGGCGACATGCAATTTGTCAAAGCGGTGCGACATTGGAAGGGTCCAATCATGTGCAAAAATTGAGGTGGCGGTGGCATTTAGGCTAGGTGCCGCGATAGCGCGTGAGAGGCGCTATCGTGGGAGGTGTTTGACGTTCGAATTATCTTGATCTTTGCTGAGCAACGACCAGCCGATTAGAGCGACGGCAGGGGCCAACAAAGAGTTTTTCTCAAGCGCACGGTCCACCGTGGTGTGGGTTAGCGTCGCAAGCAATTGGTTTTGCGTGATTGTCTGACGCGCCTGTTCGCGCTTGTCGCGGAAACGTTTGATCATCCACACGATGAAGGTGAGCGCTAACATGCCGGTGGCCACAATCAAGGAGGCGTAAACCGCATTGGTTGCCTGCTCAAGCGCAAACCATGCTGCAGCGATGAAGGCCAAATAAGCCACGGCGCCTGTGGTGAGGCACACCAGCAGCAGCACGGTGTTCGTCTGCACTCGGTTCATCATGATGTTGGACAGGCGCGTTGCGAGAATGCTTGGTCCGTTAAACTGAGACATGTTCCTCTACCCGCGTGAGCCACGTGAAAGAAGCGCCAGTGCCATGCCGGCGCCAAGTGCAATGCCCACTGATTTCAACGGCTGCTTTTTGATGTAGTTACGCACTTGCTCAACTTCTTCATTGGCGAAATCAGCGGTTTTTTGCGATGTTTCGCTCACAGCTTCTGCTGCTTGGTCGAGCTTGCTTTCGCCCTTTTCCGTCACGGCCTTCATCAGGGCGTGTACATCGCTTTGCAATCCCTCAATTTGAGATTCCAACGCTTTTACGAGGTCGGCTTGATTGGTCGATGTAGAGTTTTGATTTGTTGCTTTCGTCGCCATCGTAATCCTCCTTTTTGGATTGCTGATAACTAAACGTTCTCAACATACTTTCGTTCCACAAAAAAAGAGGCGCTGAAAACAGCGCCTCCTAATTCGATATTTTATAAATACCTATTGAATGATGACGCCATCAGGATTGTTGTTATATTCTTCTTCAGAATATGTTGGGCCTGACTCTAGCGTTTCTTTTGTGAATTCTGAGCGTACACGGAACTCACCATTGGCATCGGTGTAGATTTTCAACTCGTTTGCGCTCAAGGCAACCGGTTTCTCACCGAGGCCCAAGAAACCACCAACATCAACGATGTAGGCTGTTACTTGACCGTCCTGTGTCATCAACACGTCTGAGATTTCACCTACATCTTCACGGTCTGGACCGTATACACGGGTGCCGATCAATTCTTCGGCGCTCAATTCGCCATTGGCGATTGTTTCCATGCCGTCCGCGTCCCAGTTCCAATCGGTGTTGGTGTCCATCTGGGCAGAGCCATCGGTGCTCATGTCACCATCCTGACCTTCAACAGCCAAGTCTTGACCGTCAGTCATTGTGGTGTCGGTGTTTTCACCGTTGCTCGGTGGTGTCGGGGCAGTTTTGCCATCTTCACCTTTTTGCTCATCGGTCATGGACATATCGTCCAAGGCTTTTTGGGCTTTCATTTGCGTATCTTTAAGCCATTGTTGGCCTTCTTCTGTCCAAGATAGACGCTCAGCGCTGTACTCGCCTTGAGATTCGACAGCTGCACGGTCGAAAGCAGGTTCTGCTTCAAGATCAGCTTTTGTCGTGCTGGTCACGATCACGCGTTCGCCATCGCGCTCAACCCACTCGATATTGTCGACTGACAGGGCAACTTCTTTTTCACCTAGGCCGAGGAAGCCGCCAACACCAACGATGATCCATTCGGCGTTGCCTTCTTCATCCATAACAATGTCGTGGATGTTGCCGACAGATTCTGCACCGCTTTTGCCTTCAACAAAGACTTCCTTGTCCATGAAGTTTGACGCGAGGAGTGCATTTGCACCCATGGCTGTGTTGGTGCCCATCGCACCGTCTTTGCCCATGGTTGAGGCGTCGGCGTTTAGATCAGTGTTGACTTCACCGTCAACGCTCACACCGTCTTCGGTGTTCAACTCAACATTTGCATCCACACCTGTGTTGGTGTCGGTTGACAATGTATGGTTGTCGGCAAAGCCGGCAGGTACCATCAATGTCAGCAGGGCGGTTGTGGTTAGCAATTTGGTTGTCATCTTTTTCATTGTTTTGCTCCTTGTTTACTCTTTGACGCTTCCGTTGTTCGGAAGATCTTATTGTTCAGCGCTCAAACGGGCTTCGCCTTCAGCTGTCCATGACAGATCTTCGGCTGTGTATTCACCGTTTGCTTGGAGTTCTGCGCGGTCAAAAGCGTTTGCCGCTTCAAATTCAGCTTGGGTCATTTGGGTTACGACAACTTGCTCGTTGTCGATATTGGCCCAAGCAACTTGATCAGCTGAGATGGCGACTTCTTTTTCGCCAAGGCCGAGAAAGCCACCCACGCCAACGATCAACCAGTCAGCATTGCCGTCTTCGTCCATCACGATGTCATTGACGTCGCCAACAATTTGAAGGTTTGCATCTGCCTGGGTGTGAACGTCCTCACCCAACAAATCAGTTGCCAACATGGCGTCAGCAGAAATGTCTGCGGTGATTGATTTGTCCTGGTCATCGCTGTTCAAATCAACGTTCCCATCAACAGATGTGTCTGTGCTTGTGTTTGTGCCGTCTTGGTTGGTTTCTGTGCCGGCTTCAACTGCAGCGTCAGCACCCAGATCAAGATTGATCCCGTCCTTGTTTTCGTCTGAGCTGACTTCGACGCCTGCATCAACATTTGTGTCTAGACCCAGATTCAGACCATCTGCATGGGCAGGTGCTGAAAGTAGTGTCACGAGTGCAGTTGTTGCAAATAGTTTCTTAGTCATGCTTCACTCCTTTATTTATATATACGCCTTTTATATTTGTAATTGTTAGGCGTTGATTGGATAACACTTGAATAATATTTTTGTTCCGAATGATTTTTCGTTTTTTATTTATTTTTTGAAAATGTCCATATTTATTGGGGCATAGCCGAGCAGGAGCCAAATACATCTGCGGATTCAAACGTTTAATAGTTTGGGCAAAGCTTCGCTGATGTTGATCTAGCAACTGATTTTATGTGTGAGATTTGTATTGGAGATATAATTCCCATTTTTTTCTCGAGTATGGCCTTGATCAGTATTTTAAAATCAAGGGAGAAACGGGAATTACTTGGAAATGTTCCTAATTATATTGTGATAATATTTAGGCAAAAAATGGACCAATTGTGAAGCAAGGGCTGGTTGGGGGAGGGGAGTGCTTCTCAATTGGTCCAATTCTTGGAGGTCGTTTTTTTGTTATTCGCTTGGCGTTAGCTCATCAGGAACTTTCAGTTCAACTGAGACGCTTTGTTCATTACTGAAGTAGCCGCTATATGCCAGATATCCGACAAAAATTACGGCTGCCGCTAGGATGATCGCGAGAAAAACACCAAGCGGATTGGATGATGAATTCGAAACGACTACTGTTTCTTTTTCATTGTTGTCTGTCATCATGTCGCTCCTTGTCTGCTGCCTAAACAACGTCTCGGGCCAAACTTGGTTCCCGTCACCATTTAATTTTTCTAAAAAATTAAGATCTGTAGGTATTTAGGCGCAAAAAAAAACCGCCCCTTGGGGCGGTTTTAAAGATCCGGTTATATTGGCAACTGCCTAGGCGGCGAGCTTTTTACCCAGCGCTTCAGTCTTTTCGACCAGCGCTTCATGCAAAATCTTGATTGAGCTTTCATAATCTGAGCGATCAACAATGATTTGCACATCCACCTTGCGCAGCAAGTCCTGCATGCTGAGCGGTGTGATGCCAGCTTTTGCCAAAGCCAAGATTGCCTTTGCGCCCACGTCGCAGCCTTTGAGGTTACGGCCAATGGCGGAGATAAAGGCCACTTTGCGTGAGCTGATCTCGGCAGCTGGGAACTCCTTAGACAGGTCAACTTCAACACGCTTAATGTTTTTCAACGACCCTTTCAGGAAGTGCGTGATGGTGTTGGCATTTGATGTTTTAGAAATGATCTGCACTTTATGGCGCGTTAGTGCGTCCAAAATGCGTGTGTCATATCCTTTAACACCCACCATATCCTGTTCGAAAAATTCAAACGCGATGACATTGTCGAGGCCAGTGATGATTTCGACGCCAGCATTTTTGCCCTGATCGGTGGCATTGATGGTTGTGCCAGGATGTTCAGGCTCGAAAGAGTTTTTGATGCGCAATGGAATGTTTGCCTGCCGCAAGCCCTTGGCCGCAGAAGGGTGAATGGCTTCCATGCCCATATTGGAAAGCTGGTCTGCAACATCATAGTTGGTGTCGCCAATCACTTGCACCGCATCTTCGCCCACCACTTTAGGGTCGGCAGATGACAGGTGGAACTCTTTGTGGATGATCGCTTCTTTGGCTTCGGTGATCACTGCAATGCGTGAAAGCGTCACTTCGCTATATCCACGGTCGTAAGTTTTCATCAGCGCTTCTTTAGACTGCGCATAGCCAGTTACGATCGGCAGCTCTTTGCTGACATCAATGTCTTTGAAGGCATTTTTGATGTTGTCATCCAAGCTATATTGCTCTTCATCGCGCCAGCCAGACAAATCGACCATGCGGGCATTCACGCCATTTTGCTGCAGCAGTAATGCTGTGTTGTAGGCTGAGTGCACCTCGCCGAGTGCTGACAGCATTTCACGCACAGTCAACAAATGATTGTCGAGACGGAAATGGCCGTATGAGCAAAGGCGGTGCAAATCGATCAAGCAAGAGCGAACGCCTTCAACGCGCTCGCGCACAAATGCGTTCGCTGCGCCAAGTGCTTGTTGATCCTCAAAAATCTCGGCATTTATTTCTTGCATGCGCTTAGACAGTTTGTCCAAAGCGTCGCCCCAGGCCCAATCGCTTTCTGCGCTGGAAAACAGGGCATAAACGCCCGGCGCGCCAGACTTCTTATGCTCAAGCAGGTCGTTGGTGATGCCGCCATAGGCAGACACCACAAAAATGCGGTTATAGAGTGCGTCACCTTTGCGCTCTCCCATTAGAACGTTTTTCAATAGTTCGTGGGTACGCGACATAGATGTACCGCCGATTTTCTCAACTGTGTGGTTCGGCATGGTTACTCCTTATTTGGACGCTGGTCTTTTGCGCCGCATCAATGGCGGCTATTCCGCCGATTCAAGGTGCCCTTCACGCAGGGTCAGCGGTTCTTTTGGTTTGCGACGGCCCAAGAAATTTGGTCTTGGCTCGTCCGCACCAAAAGGTGCCTCAAGCTGGTTTGACCACGCATTGTAAACAAAGAAAGCGTTTGAGCGTGGGAAGGGGGTTATGTTGCCGTTTGAGCCGTGCATGGTGTTGCAATCAAACAAGATCACCGTGCCTTTTTTGCCCGCGGCATATTCAATGCCATGTTTTTGCGACATCTGTGAAAGTGCATTTGCGGAAGGTACTCCGACTTTTTGCTCCTTGAGAGAGCTTTTGTGGTTATCTTCCGGCGTTTGGCCAGCACAGGCAACAAATGTGTTGTGAGAGCCGGGCATCAGCATGAGTGGGCCGTTCAAGGCATCATTGTCAGTCAACAAAACAGACGCCGAAATGGCGCGCATGCGTGGCATGCCATCTTCGGCGTGCCATGTTTCAAAGTCTGAATGCCAGTAGAATTCTTTGCCCGTAAGGCCCGGCTTAAAATTTAGCCGAGACTGATGCACATAGATTTCGTCATCAAGCAGGAACCGAACAGGTTCAGCGATACGCACATCTTTGGCCAAACGAGAAAAGACTTCGCTTTGCAAGTCCAGATCGAAGATTGTGCGCACGTCATTTGTGCCGGGTTCGGTCACAAGGCTTTCTTGCGCCAGCTTTGATCCATCCGAACGTAGGCGAGCACTCTCTTCAATCAGCGCATCAATTTCACCAGGCAAAAAGATATTCTCGAGTACGAGAAAGCCATCACGCTCAAACTGTTCAACCTGGTCCAGAGCCAAAGGTGCGCCGGGGCGCCATTCGGACCATACAACCGGGTCTTTCCGCTCAAGCCAACGTTCATCATTGGCCAAGCGGGTAACGTAATCGTCTTCTTGTTCTATTGGTTTAATTGCTGCACTGCTCATTGCTCGCTCCTATTCGTTAGATCAAAAGCTTGCGTTTTACTCGGCTGCAACCTCCGCTGCAGGTGCGTAAGAGCCGTCTTCACGGTGCACTTCATTGCCGGTTACAGGCGGATTGAATGTGCAGGCGAATGTGATTTGGCTTTTGGCTGACAGTTCGTGCTTGTCATTTTTATCCAAAGCGTAGATCACGCCGGGCTTGATTTCGTGCACTTCACCTGTGGCCAGATCTTTGATTTGGCCTTCGCCTTCAATGCAGAAAACAGCTTCGAGGTGATGCTTATAGTGGAACACGTGAGACGTGCCGGCTTTGATGCGGGTCACATGGAACGAGAAGCCCATATTATCATCAGCCAACAACAACCGTGTGCTGTCCCACCCTTCGGTAGAGATCAGTCGGTCCGTTTCACGTGCTTTATTCAAATCGCGTACAATCATTATTTACTCCGCTGCTGAGCGTTGGTTCTTTTCGACAAGGGTGCAGTCAAATGCGGTCTCGATGATGTCGAGGCCCTTGGCGAAGGTATCTTTTTCAATGGTGAGGGGCGCCAAAATCTTCACGATTTCGTCGTCGCTGCCAGAGGTTTCTACGATCACGCCATTTTCAAATGCATGTTCGCAAATGTCTGCTGCGTCATCACCGTTGCCACAATCAATGCCCATCATCATGCCGCGGCCTTTAAGGCCAAAGCCATATTTGTCGGCGATGGATTGCAGGCGCTGTTCGAGATATTCAGATTTTTCCTGAATTTCTGCTTGGAAGCTGTCATCAGCCCAAAACTTCTCGATCGCCACTTTTGCAGTGATGAATGCGTGGTTGTTGCCCCGGAATGTGCCGTTGTGCTCGCCTGGCTTCCAAATATCAAGTTCTGGCTTGAACAGGGTAACCGCGAACGGTAAGCCCATGCCAGACAGTGACTTTGCCATGGTGATGATATCGGGCTCAATGTCCATTTCTTCGAATGAGAAGAAGGTGCCTGTGCGGCCGCAACCTGCCTGAATGTCATCAACGATGAACAGGGCGCCATGTTTTTTGGCGATGGCCTGCATCTTTTGCATCCACTCTTTTGACGCAACGTTCAAGCCGCCTTCGCCTTGCACCGCTTCAACCAAAATAGCCGCAGGTGCATCAATGCCAGCGGAGCTGTCGCTTAATAGGATGTCGAGCTGCTCGGCCGTGTCTACATTGTCGCCAAAATAGCCATCAAATGGCGCGCGGTGCACACCAGAAAGGTCCATGCCAGCGCCGCCACGTTTGCCAGCATTGCCGGTTGTGGCCAAGGCGCCCAAAGTCATGCCGTGGAAGCCATTGGTGAATGAAATCACGTTGGTGCGGCCAGTTACCTTGCGTGCGAGTTTCAATGCTGCCTCAACAGCATTTGCGCCAGTTGGGCCGGTAAACATGGTGCGATAGTCCATGTTACGCGGTGCCAAAATGTGGCGGTGGAATGCTTGCAGGAAGTCGCGCTTTGCGTTGGTGTGCATGTCCAAACCATGGGCGATGCCGTCGCGGCTGATGAAGTCAATCAGCGCTTGCTTCATATCTGGATCATTGTGGCCATAGTTGAGCGAGGCGCAGCCTGCCAGAAAGTCGATATATTCTTTCTCGTCAGCGCCAAAGATTTTCGCATTGACCGCGCGGTCGAACATTTTTGGAAAGGCGCGGCAATAACTGCGCACTGCACTTTCGCGACGTTCAAACACGAGCAGGTCATTTTGTTCACTATTGGTCATTGTCGGTCCTTCGGATTCATTAATTTTGTGTGGGCGCAGCGGTGCGTTAAGCAACCGAGCGCAGCACAGGGTGATTTTGTTTAACGGGTGCAATTGAAACCAAGTGCTCAGTCGCGCCTTGGCCGTCCAAATGCTTCTCTTCGTCAAACATCACTTTCTTGTCTAAGTCGGCACCAAAATTGTCAGCGATCGCGCCAAACAGGGCCCAGCTCGCGTCATTGTCTTTGGTGATGGTGCTTTCAATTTTTCTCACATCTTCACACACGTCACGCTTCAGCACGGTGTGGATCAGTTGTTTGGCGATGCCGAGCCCGCGAGCTTCTTCCGCCACGCAAACCTGCCAAACAAACAGTGTGTCAGGTGACTGGGGAGGGATGTAGGCTGAAATCCAGCCCATTGGTTTTCCATCTACTTCAGCGATCGCGCATGTGCCCGCAAAGTGGGTGCACTGCAGCAAGTTACAGTAGATTGAGTTCTCATCCAGCTTGCCTGAGTTTTTCACGATGTCCCAAACGACAGACCCATCGTTAGCCGTTGGCTTGCGAAATATTGGGCGTGCTTTGGTGATGTTTGTTTTCATTTTTCAACAATCCGTGTGTTGTGAAAATTCAAATTCGCCGTTTATTTAGCTTGTACTAACTAAATGTCAACCGCTAGGTCAGCGAAAAGTTCCGTGAAAAGTTGGAAAATCATGCGTTTTCCGGCGATTATGACAAAATTGTGTGGCTGAAACCCTTTGATCGTAATAAGAAAAATCGGAAGTCAACAGGCATATAATTTGTTTTTGCAAACTTATTTTATGTCTTGGTGGATAGTAAAGATTAGGCTAAACTTTCCTGTCTTGTTTGCGTATGAGGGCGGTGTGGAAGAGAGAACAAAGTCAGTTTTGAGTTCGATCCGGCGAATCTTGCGGGCGGCTGATACAAATTCGAAAACACTGATGCGTGCTTCGGGTATTACCCCTTCGCAGCTGGTTTTGTTGCGCCTTTTGGATGAGGGCGGTGAGCGCAGTGCTGGGCAGATTGCCCAGTCCATGGGCATTACGCAGGCCACAACCACAGGTTTGGTGCATAAGCTAGAAGCGCGGGGGCTGATCGAGCGCAAACGCGGCGAAACCGACAAGCGTCAAGTGTGGCTATCGCTTACAGAAGCGGGCCTTGCAGCACTTAGCCAGTCACCGGACGGCATTCATGAGCGGTTTGAGCAGGAGTTTGAGGAGTTGTCGGATTGGGAGCAATCCATGCTGATCGCTTCGCTCGAACGTATTGCTGCAATGTTGGACGGCGGGCAGGAAGATGTGGCGCCAATCTTCGACGCGGCTGAACTGACGCCATTTTCAAAGGTGGAACCTAAAATATAGCGCCAACAACCCCTGAGTTTACTTGCGTTCGTCATATGGTTTTGGGCGGCCTAAAAGATAGTTTGGTGCGACAAACTATAATTTTACAAAACTCAACGAAATTTTACTAAATTTCATTTTGTTGTTTCAAGGTGACGCCGACCGTTTTGATGGCCCCATCTAGGGCGTCGCCATTTTCGTCCATTAGTGCTGCATCGCGCCAACGGCGAACCCAATCTGCAGCATCTGGCAAATTGATCACCAGTGGCAAATTTTCGAAGATACGGGCAAACTTGCTCAATGAACGGTGGTGAGTGTCGCTATAGCCCTTAATCAGGCGGCGGCATTTGATGAGCTCAAGTGCAAGGTCAGGATGGTCGGCAAGGGGCCGTTCAATTTCTGTCAGCCACGCCGCGCGGTGGTCGCGTTCGATCTGATCGCGCAGCGTATGTTTGCGCCACCATTTCAGGCCACCCAGCAAGTAGAGCGTGCTGAAACCCCAGAACCCGTTGCTGCGGATGCGGCGACCTTTATTGACGCGGCGGTCCAGCCAAGCGAAGCGGCTGGGGCTTTCCTCAAACCAGCGGCCCAGCTTTGGCGGCATCAGGCCGCAAATCTCTTCGGCGCGCGGGTGAAAATATTCCGTTAGTTTCAACCCGTCCGCAGATTGAAGCTGGACTTCGCTTTCTATACGGCTGAGGCGCTGCCGTCGGGTTTTTAGGTCGGCGACACGGATCAAATCATCATAGGCCATGGCATTGGCCAAATGCTTGGCTAGTTCAGTCAGAATATCTGGGCGGTCGGTTGGAATGTGCTGTGCGAATTGCTCAAGCTTTGTCAGATAGTGCTCGCCATAAGCCACGTCCTGAAATTCAATAGACTTTTTGAGGCCCGCCAACGCCATGTTTTGGCATTCATTTGGCAACTGTGCGATGCGCTGCTGCAGGGCATTCCATTTGCCGAGCAGCTTTTGGGGGCCCTGCGCTTTGGCAGGGGGAGTGGCTTGCTGTGCCCGTTCTGGCGCGTTAAGCGGTTCGGCTTTCAGCGCCGCATTGAAGGCGGCGATGCTTCGGGCTGCGGCGCGACCAGATTGTTCGAGAATGGCTTCAAATTGTTCGGGCGTGAATGGTAGTGCTTTGGATGCGGCGAGGGCGCCGAACAGGCTGGCTGAGATATAGGAACCGTTCTGAATGGCCAGGCGATCATAATTGTGTAGCAGCACGGACTGCGCAGATTTGTGGGCGGCATCGAATATGACCTGATCTTCAGCGCGCCCGTCGCCTGGATTGATTTTTTCAGACACAGCGTGCAGACGGTGGCTGGAGCCAATTAGGCAAGTGCGGTTGGGGCTGACAAAGCCGCGTTGGATGGCGCGGCCGACTTCCATCAGTTCCGCCGCGATCAGAATATCAACATCGCCGACGCTTGGGGCAAGAGAGAAGATCGGGCGTTTGGCCTGTTGTGGGGCCATTTCCACATAATAGATGGTGGCGCCGGTGCGCTGGGCCACGCCGGCCACGGCGGTGGATTGGGCGACCCATCCATTCTGCTCGGCCAGATCCACGATCCAATTGGTGAGCACGCCGCCGCCTTGGCCGCCTACGGCGAGAATGGCCAGTTTTATGATTTGATCTTGCGCCATAGATTATGCCTCGAAACGCAATGATTTGCGGTCGCGCCGCGCTTGCAACCAGCTCATAAAATTGCTGGAGAGCTTGCGCCAGATTTTATGGGCCTTGCCCGGATTGTGGATGCGTTCCGCCTTATAGAATGAAGGGCAGAGAATGGCCGCATCTGCTACTTCGCCGCAATTACCGCAGCCGACACAGGATTGATCAATATGGGCGACAGGATCATCGCGCAGGGGATCATCTAGCTTTTTGACTGTGAGCGATGGGCAGCCGGAGAGGCGCATGCAGGCATGGTCGCCGGTGCATATGTCCTCATCAACGCCGAATTTTGGCTGGGTGATGGTTTGCCCTTCGGCAATCGCCTTTGCCTTCAGTGGACGCTCCCGCCGTTGACGGTTGAGCATGCATTCTGAGGAGGCGACGATGACCTTCGGCCCCGTCACATCTGTGGTGAGCGCCTCTTTCAGCGTCTCGCGCATTTTGCCCACATCATAGGTGTTGTCGATTTCGCGCACCCACTTCACGCCCATGCCTTTGACCGCTTTGGCGATGGGGTTGTTGGTGTTGCGGGATTTATTGTTGGCGCGGGACGACAAGATATCCTGTCCGCCAGTGGCGGCGGAATAGTAATTGTCGACAATCACGGTCACACCGTCATGCGCGTTGAACGAGGCATTGCCGATAGAGGAGGTTAGGCCATTGTGCCAAAAGCCGCCGTCGCCGACAAAGCTGATCGAACGGCGCGCGCCTTTGGCATTGAGTGCCGAGGATGAGGCGGGGCCGAGGCCGTAGCCCATCGTCGTGCCGCCAATTTCAAAGGGCGGCATGATGGAAAAGAGGTGGCAGCCAATATCTGATGAGATGTGGTGCGGGCCGAGTTCTTCCTCCACCAGTTTGGTGGCCGCGAAAATCGGGCGTTCAGGGCAGCCCGTGCAAAATCCCGGCGGGCGTGGGGGCACCGTGTCGTCCAGCTCCGGCTGCGGCAGAAGTTGTGGCTCATTTGGTGCACGGTCTTGATCATTGACCAGATGCGGGGAGAGGCTGGTGATAAAGCTGCGCAGGCCGTCTAACATCACTTGGCCCGTCAATTCACCGGCCAGCGGCAGCACGCCTTTGCCCGCCAAATCGGTGTTGATTTTGTGTTTGAACAGTAGAGCCGCAACGGCTTCTTCAAGGCAGGCCGGTTGCCCTTCTTCCACCATCAGCACCGCCTTTTTGTCAGCGCAAAAATTCACCACTTCGTCCGGCACCAGCGGGTAGGTGACATTCACCACATAGAGCGGCACTTTGCTGTCGCCGTACAGATCGGCCAGCCCCATGCGCTGCAAGGCCCGCATTACATTGTTATACATGCCGCCCTGCATAATGATGCCGATGTCGCCCTGGTTGGGACCAAAATGCTCGTTGAGCTTGTGCTGTTGGATATAATCGATGGCAGCGGGCAGGCGTTGCTCCACCTTTTCCTTCTCATGCAGATAGGAGGCAGGCGGCAGCACAATCCGGTCGGTTTTGCGCTTTGGATTTTCCAACGCATCGCGCACGGTGAAGGATGGCGGCACATTGTTTTTGGTGTCAAAATGCCCGTGCACATGGCAGGCGCGAATACGCACTTCCAGCATCACCGGGGTATTGCTGGCCTCGGAGAGGGCAAAGCCATGCCCCACCGCGTCCACAATTGACGGAAGGTTGGGGCGTGGATCGAGTAGCCAGATCTGGCTTTTTTGTGCAAAGGGATGGCTGCGCTCCTGCATGATGGAGGAGCCTTCGCCATAATCCTCGCCGACAATGACCAGCGCGCCGCCTGTAACCCCGCCAGAGGCGAGATTGGCCAAGGCGTCTGACGCCACATTGGTGCCGACGGTTGATTTAAACGTGACCGCGCCGCGAATGGGATAATGCACCGATGCAGCGAGCATGGCGGCGGCGGTGGCTTCCGAGGCGCTGGCTTCGAAGCGTACGCCGAGTTCGCTGAGCAAATCTTCAGCGTCGGCGAACACATCCATCAAATGGCTGATTGGGGCACCTTGATAACCGCCCACATAGCCGACGCCATTTTCCAGCAGGGCTTTGGTGATCGCCAAAATGCCTTCGCCGCGAAAAGTGTCGCCATCGCCAAGGCGCAGTTTTTCAACCTCTTTGGTGAAGCTACGTTCAGCCATGGCTCTTCACATTCAGCTTCGGCGCTTTTTCTGGAAACAGCCCTGCGCGGAAGCGTTGCAGCACAAACTGCAGGAACAGCCCGATCAGCAACATGCGGATATAGGATGAGCGGGTGGCCCAATCTGGCGGCAATTGCTGGGTGATGATCTCGGTCATCGACCAGATGGCCCAAATGATCAATGCCCCCGCAACTGCGCCCTTATTGTTGCCGCTGCCGCCCGCAATCAACATGACCCACGCGAGGAAAGTGATGAGCAAGGGCTCGGTGGCGTCCGGGCTAAAGAATTTGAAATAATGTGCACTCAACGCTCCGGCGACGCCCATAAAAATCGCGCCGATCACAAAGCTTTGGATGCGGAAAGATTGCACATCTTTACCTACGGATTCCGCCGCGGCTTCATTGTCGCGGATAGCCCGCATGACGCGGCCCCACGGGCTTTTATAAAGGCGATGGGCGACCCAAAAGGTGATGGCGACAATGATCCAAACGAAGATAAAAAACACCATTTCGCTTTCGCGGCCCGTGAAGAAATCTTCCAATGGACGCGGAATGCGCGACACGCCAAGGCTGCCATTGGTGAGCCACTCTTCATTGATCACGGCCAAGCGGATAATCTCGGCGATACCGATGGAGGCCATGGCCAGATAGTCCGCTTTTAACCGTACGCATATACGGGCGATAGCCCAGCCGACAATGCCTGATAGGATGCCAGCGACGACGAGGCCGACCACGATTGGCAGGTCAAACCCGCCCACATGGTTGGCTGAATTGGCGGAGGTGATGATGGCGGCTGAATAAGCGCCGACTGCGTAAAAACCAGCGATGCCTGCGTTGAATAGGCCGCCAAAGCCCCATTGCATATTGAGGGCCAGGCAGATCACCGAATAAATGCCGCCCATGATCAAGAAAGAGACCAGGTAAAAAAGCATACCACTCAGTTCCATTAGAGGAGCCTCCCTTTAAATAGGCCACGGGGGCGGAAAATCAGGATCAACAGCATGATCACGAAGGCGACTGCGCTTTTGTAGCTTGGCGAAATCAGGCTCTCGCCCAAAATGGGGTAGGTGCAGATTTCTTCGGCGATGCCGATGATTAGGCCGCCTGCGATGGCACCCAATGGCTTGCCGATGCCGCCCAGCAGCGCGGCGGCGAACATGGGCAGCAACAGGTTCCACCCCATCATGGTGTGCACATCAGTGTCGAGGCCCACAAATACGCCTGCAATGGCGGCAAGGCCCGCGCCGATAATCCATGTCCAACGGATAGTCTTCTCCGGGTCGAGCCCGGCGACGCTGGCCAAAGCCGGATCGTCGGACACGGCACGCATGGTTTTGCCCATTTGCGTGTGGTGCAAAAACCAGTTGAGCGCAACGGTGATAACCGCAGTGGCTGCGATGATCTGAATGTGGCGAGTGGCGATGCGCAAACTATCAAATAGCACAATCGGCTTTTGGAAGCCCACGGAATAGACTTGGCTTTCGGTGCCCCACAAAAGTTGGATTACGGAGCGGAAAATCAGCGCTACGCCGAACGAGGCGATCACCGTGTATATGGTCGGCAATTGCCGCAGGGGCTTATAAAAGGCACGATCCGCGAAAAGGGCGACCAAGCAGGTTAGTGCCACCGCAATCGGAATGGCGGCGAGGGCGGGAATGCCCAACAGCCAAACGGCGGAGAGAGCGAAATAGGCCCCAACGGTCATCAAATCGCCATGGGCAAAATGGGCAAAGCGCAAAATGCCGAAGATCATGGAAACGCCAACAGCACCCAAAGCATAAATGGAGCCAAGCGTGATGCCGGGAATGAGATAGAAATTGATGAAATCCATCATTGTGGCGCACCTCCGCCCAAGAATGATTTGCGCACTTCGTCGTCCTGCAGCAATTCTGCGCCAGTGCCTTCATAGGCATTTCTGCCGTTGACCAGCACATAGGCATAGTCGGCGATGCGTAGCGCCTGTTTGGCATTCTGCTCCACCATTAAAATGGCCACGCCGCTATCGCGCACTTGCAGCAGCAAATCGAAAATCACTTCCAAATATGCGGGCGACAGGCCCGCTGTTGGTTCGTCGAGCAGGATCAGTTTCGGTTCGCTCATCAACGCGCGGCCCACAGCCACCATTTGCCGTTGTCCGCCAGAGAGTTCGCCCGCTTGCTGACCTAGCTTGTCTTTTAGATCGGGAAACAGGTCGAGGATTTTGGCTTTGGTCGCTTTTTTATCCGGCGGTGGGGCGGCGAAAGTGCCGACATCAAGATTTTCTTCTACCGTAAGGGTGGGGAACACATTGTGCGATTGCGGCACGGCGGAAATGCCCATGGGCACCAGCTCGGATGTTTTGGCTGTGAAAATCGACTGGCCGTGAAATGTTATATCCCCGTCCATGCGGTTATTGAGCCCAAAAACGGATTTCAGCAAAGTCGATTTGCCCGCACCGTTAGGGCCAACAATCACAACGATTTGCTGGTCGCTCACATTGGTATTGATGTTTTCAATGATCGCTTGCTTGCCATAGCCCGCAGTGAGGTTTTGCACATCGAGAATTTTGTTGCTCATACGGCTTCCTGATATTTTCCGCCACCGAAATAGGCTTCAATCACGCGCTCATCTTTGCGCACTTCATCAACGGTGCCTGTGGTGAGCAGGGTGCCTTGCGCCATCACAATCACGGTGTCGCAGAGGCGAGAAACATAGTCCAAATCATGCTCAATCAAGCAAAATGTGTAGCCATGCTCCTTGTTGAGCTGGATGATCTTTTCGGCAATCTTGCCCAAAAGGGTGCGGTTTACGCCCGCGCCAATCTCATCAAGTAAAATGATTTTCGGGTGCTGCATCAGCGCTCGGCCAAGTTCCAGCAGTTTCTTTTGGCCGCCGGAAAGGTCGCCTGCCAGCTGGTTTTTTAGCTGTTCAATTTCGAGGAATTGCAGCGTTTCCATGGCGCGGTCATAGGCCGCTTGTTCTTGCGCCTTGCATTGGCCGGGGCGGAATATGGCATTTAAAATGTTCTCGCCCAGCTCGTTTTTGGCCGCCACCATCAGATTTTCAACCACGGTCATGCGGTGAAATTCGTGCGCCAATTGAAAGGTGCGGGCAATGCCCTTGGCTTGCCGCTTATGCGCTGGAAGGGTGGTGATGTCTTCACCCTCTAAAAGGATGCGGCCGGAAGTGGGCTGCAAGTGCCCGGCGATCACGTTGAAGGCGGTGGTTTTTCCTGCGCCGTTGGGGCCGATTAGTCCGGTGATCTTGCCGCTTGGGATTTCAAAGCTGCATTGATCCACTGCGGCAACGCCGCCAAAGCGCATGGTGATGTTCTCAAAAGCGATCATGGATTTGTCCTGACCTTAGCGTGCCCGCAGCAGAGGGGGCTGCGAGCACCAAAGCGTTTGACTATTCGAAGATGGCGATTTGCTTGTAGCTATCACCTTCAACTACGAACTTGCCGATGAAGCCGGCAACGTCACCGTTATCGTCAAATTCATGGCTACCAGCGGCGCCTTCATAGTTGATGTCTTTGCCTTCAGCCAAAAGCTTTACAGCTTTTTCCCATTCGCCTGGGCCAACAATTTCGCCCGGGGCATTGGCCACAAAGCGCAGCGCATCTTTAATGGCGGTGCGGTCTGTTGTGCCAGCCTTCTCGATGGCCAAAGCGATCAGCATGGTTGCATCATAAGATTGATCAACAAATGGCTTGTCTGAACCTTCGCCATATGTTTCGTCAAAGCGCTTATGTAGTGCTTCACCCGCAGGGTTTTCGGCAGGGGATGTTGGCGCTGAGAAGAATGAGGTGGCCAAAGCTTCTGCACCCACTTGCTCGATCAACAGATCGTCGCGCAAACCATCTGTGCCGATGAAGCGGTCAAATAGGCCAGCTTCAAGAGATTGTTTTACAATCTTTGCGCCGCTGCCGCCCGCATAGGCAATCAAAACAAGCGCTTGCGGGTCGCCATTGGCCAAAGTTGCCAATTCGCCGCGATAAGAGTTTTTCTTATCTTCGTGCTTTTCATAGCCGGTGATGGTGCCGCCGAGTTTTTCAAAGTTTTCTTTGAAGGTGCCCGCAATGCCCACGCCGTAATCGTTGTTCACATAGGCTACAGCAACGCGTTCAATGCCCTCATCCAAGACGATCTTGGCGAGTACTTCACCCTGATAGTTGTCGCTTGGCACGATACGATAAACAAAGTCACCATCGTCCATGTCGGTCATAGCCGGTGAGGTGGCTGTTGGTGATACTTGCAACACACCATTTGGAATGGTGACCGCGTTGGCGGCTGCGATGGTGGCGCCTGATGAAAGGGCGCCCATAACGGCCGCCACATTTTCGAGGTTCACAAGCTTAGTGGCCGCATCAACCGAAGGCTGGGCTGCGGCTTGGCCATCAGCAACGACAAGTTCGAATTTGCCGCCGCCCAAAATGCCGCCGCCTGCATTCACATCAGCTTCGGCCAATTTGGCGGCGTTCAGAATAGGTGGAATAAAGTTAGCCAAGGGGCCAGTGATGCCCATAACGGTGCCAACTTTTACGTCTTCAGCCGCGGCAAAGCCTGCTTGGGCTGCAAGTAAGGCCGACAATGCGACGGCCAAAATTGGTTTTTTCAATGTCCTTCTCCCTTTTGTTAAGTCTTTGTTTTGGTGCGCTTTGTTCTTTTTATTTCACACGCGACCGTTAAACAGAGACATGCGCGTATTTGGGATCTCGCCAGATCTCCTCTTTGAGGATTTTTTGAAGCCGACCCACCGACTCCGCGATTTGCGCGTGAGTCAATGAAACCGGGCTCAAACCAAACCGGATCGCATCGGGCTTGCGAAATGATGAAATCACTTTCGCGTCAATCAGTGCCTCCACCACATGACCAGCCCCCGGCGCGGTAAAGGTAACATGCCCCCCACGTTGATCATAATCCAGAGGTGATGCGATTTTGACGCCTAGCGGCCCGCAGCTTTGCTGTAGTGCTTCAATGAAGAAGTTGCTGAGGCTTTCATGGCGCGCCCAAATGTCTTTGGGGCTAAATTTGTTGTAAATTTGCGCGGCGCAATGGGCGATCTGATTGGCGCCTACCATCGGCGTTCCAGATATGAAGCGCTTGATGCCGTCATGCGGCTCATAATCGCCAGCAAAAGCATAGATATCGGCGTGGCCCATCCAGCCGCAAACAGGTGGCCAAGCTTTCTCACTTAGGTCTGGCCGTACATAAATAAAGGCGGGGCCGCCAGGGCCTGTGCTGAGATATTTGTAGCCGCAACCGACAATGTAATCAGCGTTGCTCTCTTCCGCCAAAACCGGAACTGCCCCTGCAGAGTGGGATACGTCCCAAATGGTGAGTACGCCTAAGGCTTGAGCGGCTTTGTTGAACTTTTCCATGTTCCAGCGCTGGCCAGACTTATAGCCAACATGGCTGAATGTGCACACGGCGACGTCGCCAGAGAGGGCCGCAAGAGCTTCTTCTTCTGTCTCGACATAGCGCACTTCCAAATTTGGGTTGGCGCGTTCAAAGCCCTGCACCACATGAATGTCAGTGGGGAAATTGTCTTTTTGCGTCAGGATGATGGTGCGATCTTGGTTGATCGCAAGCGCATGGCCTGTTGCTTTATAAAGATTGATGGTGGTGTTGTCGCACACGATGGTTGCGCCTTTTGGGGCGCCAATCATTGGGGCCAATAGGTCACCCAAAATGGCAGGCATATCCACCCAATCGCGTTCCGCCCATCCGCGGCGACGCAAAGCAATCCAGTCGTCAATTAATGCATCGGCTGCAGGGCGAGCTGTTTTAGGCACAGGGCCGACAGAATTGGAGTCAAAGAAGATCCAACCTTTAGGTTGCTCATATTCTTCAACGATGTGCGCGATTGGGTCTTTGCTGTCCAACTCTGATGCGCGTTGTGTCAATTCAGACAAATCTTGCATTTCTCTCTCGCTCCCCTTGCCTAAAAAAGTTTCATACTTGAAATAACCTGTCAACCAAATTTCACATATGAAGCGAATAATTTTAAACATAAAATATGTATGAATAAAAATATCTGTTGTATTTCAATAGTTTAAGTATGAACAAATTGTCGCAGGTGAATGTGAGCAATGCTAAACTTCCGATTTTGCGGTTGCATTTGCAAAATCTTTCAAATATGAAATAAATAGATTTTATGGGAGGAGTGGCTGCTTTGAGGTGGTTGCTCAGGAGGAAGAGGCGCATATGCGAGGCGAAGAATCTGTCCGGCTGGCGGTAGATATTGGCGGCACTTTTACGGATGTCGTGCTGGAGCTGGGGGACGTGCGCCATAGCGCTAAAGTGCTGACCAATGTGCAAAATCCAGAGCTGGGGCTTTTGGATGGTGTGCGCGTCGTGCTGGACCAAGCTGCGGTCGCCCCGCAAGATATTGACGTTTTTGTGCATGGCACAACCTTGGCCACCAACGCACTGATTGAACGCAAAGTGGCTAAAACGGCGCTGATCACCACCAAAGGTTTCGAAGATGTGCTGGAGCTGGGCTACGAAAAGCGCTTTGACCATTATGATTTGATGATCGATATGCCGCCCGCTATTGTGCCTGCGGAGCTGCGGTTTGGCGTGACGGAACGTTTAGCGCAAGACGGGTCAATTCTCTCTGCGTTGGACGAAGATGAGCTGGTGGCAATCTGTGCCGAATTGCGTGCTGTCAAAGTTGAGGCCGTTGCTATCGGCTTTTTGCATGCCTATGCCCATAGTGATCACGAAAAGCGTGCGCGAGACATCGTGCTGCGTGAACTGGGCGAGGGGGTGACAATCTGTGTCTCCCACGAGGTTTGCCCGGAAATCCGCGAATATGAGCGCTTTTCAACCACATGCGCCAACGCCTCGGTGCGACCGCAGATAGAAGGCTATCTCACGCGGTTGGCGAAAGAGCTTTCTGACCTTGGTATTGATGCGCCGCTATTTTTAATGATGTCCGGCGGTGGCCTGACAACTCTGGAAAGTGCTTCACGGTTCCCCATTCGGTTGGTGGAATCCGGGCCGGCAGGTGGCGCGATTTTGGCCAGCCATATCGCCAAGCAATGTGATTTGGACAATGTCTTGTCGTTCGATATGGGCGGCACCACGGCCAAGATTTGCCTAATTGCTGACGCGGTGCCTGAGCGGGCGCGGCATTTTGAGATTGCCCGGACCTATCGCGACACAAAAGGGTCCGGCTGGCCCGTGCGTATTCCGGTGATTGAGATGGTGGAAATTGGCGCGGGTGGTGGGTCCATCGCGCGGATCGATGCCATGCAGCGCATAAAGGTGGGGCCGGATAGTGCTGGGTCTGAACCTGGGCCAGTCAGTTATGGTCGTGGCGGCGAATTGGCAACGGTGACGGATGCCAATTTGGTGCTCGGCAAAATTGACCCGGCCTATTTCGCAGGCGGCAAGCTGCCGCTTTATCCGGATGCAGCGAAGGACGCGTTGGGTCAACAGATTGGTGCGCCATTGGGGTTGGACGAATTTTGGCCAGCTGCTGGTGTGGTGGAAATTGTAGAAGAGAACATGGCCAATGCGGCGCGGGTGCACGCCATTGAGCGTGGCCGCGATATTGCCGCCAGCACCATGATTGCATTTGGCGGCGGGGCACCGCTGCACCTTTGCCGACTGGCGGAGAAGCTGTCGATCAACAAAATGATTGTGCCTGCTGGGGCCGGGGTTGGCTCTGCTATTGGCTTCTTGCGGGCACCGATCTCCTATGAAGTGACGCGCAGCTTCCCGATGGTGTTGGACCATCCGGATATGAAGCGCGCCAATGAGATGATTGAGGATATGGCGCGCGAGGCGGGCAATATTGTACGCCCTGCCGCTGGAGATCGCAAAGTGCAGGTGCAGCGTGTGGTAGACATCCGATATCAAGGGCAGGGACATGAGCTGCAAGTTGTGTTGCCTGAAGGCACGCTGGACATCGCAGATGCTCAATGGATTCACGATCAATTCGAAACGCAATATCGCGCCATTTACGGCGTGACCTTGGACAATGTGCCGAGCGAGATCGTCACCTGGTCTGTGACCGTATTGTGCGAAATTGATGATGGGGTGTCGCCCACCTTCGGTGAAGGTGAGGCGGCGGAGATTGCCCCGCGCAGTCATCGCGAATTGTTTGACGGGGCGCAGGGTACGATGTTGGAAACGCCTGTCTATTGGCGGTTTGACTTGCCCGTGGGCGCGAAGATTGCCGGTCCAGCCATCATCGCTGAGCATGAGACTTCAACCATCGTCACCTCGCAATTTGATGCGGAGATTGACGCCCATAGCTACATCATTTTGACCCGTAAGGAGGCTGTCTAATGCGCCAGAACGCTCATGACGCTATTCGCACCCAAGTGATGTGGAACCGCCTGATTTCTGTGGTGGAAGAACAAGCGCAATCCTTGCTGCGCACTGCTTTTGGGGCAGTGGCGCGGGAGGCGGGTGATCTGTCTGCCGGGGTTTATGATTTAAACGGGGCGATGTTGGCGCAAGCGGTGACGGGTACACCGGGGCATGTGAACACCATGGCCAATGCCGTGGTGCATTTCTTGGAGCGCTTTCCCATTGAAACGCTGAAACCCGGCGATGTGTTGGTGAGCAACGACCCATGGATGGGCACCGGGCATTTGTTTGACTTTGTGGTGGTGACACCTGCCTTTTACAACGGCAAGGCAATCGGGCTTTTCGCTTCGACCTGCCACGTCATCGATGTGGGTGGTGTGGGCTTTTCCGCAGATGCGACCTCTATTTATGAAGAGGGCACTCTGGTGCCACATATGTATTTGCGGCGTGAAGGGCAGCTCAACGAAGATTTGCTCAGCGTGATTTTGGCCAATACCCGCAATCCAGTGGAAGTGCGAGGCGACTTGATGTCGCTGATCAGCGCCAATGATACGGGCGTCAATCGGCTGGTGGAGATGATGGAAGAGTTCCAGATCGACGGGCTGAATGATTTGGCTGCGCATATTCTGGAGACCTCCAAAGCCGCGACGCAAAAGGCGATCAGCGAGGTGCCGGATGGTGTTTATCATTATGATTTGCCGCTGGATGGGTATGAAAGCCCTATCACCATCAAAACCGAATTGCGGGTAGAAGGTGACCAGATCACCATTGATCTGTCGGGCAGTTCACCTGCGTCTAATTATGGAATCAACTCGCCGCGCACCTATAGCCAAGCCTATGTGGTGTTTGGGCTGAAAGCCGTGATCGCACCGGATGTGCCGAACAATGCGGGCTCGCTGGGCTGTTTTGATCTTATTAGCGAACCGGGGACTTGCGTCGACCCGGTATCTCCCAGCCCGGTTACGGCCCGCCATGTGATCGGCCAAATGCTGCCTGATGCAGTGTTTGGTTGCCTCGCACAGGCGTTGCCGAACCGGGTTCAGGCCGAAAGCGCGGGCAGCATTTGGGTGCTGGCGATGGCGTCGGCCCATGGCCACGCATTGCCGAGCGCGTTGAAGGACACGCGCCGCTTTAATGTGATGAATGTGGCGATTGGTGGTATTGGCGGTCGGCCCGGCAAGGACGGGTTGAACGCGATGGCGTTTCCCTCTGGTGTGGGGTCAATTCCGGTGGAGATCACAGAAAGCCAGTGCCCCTTATGGTTCAAACGCAAGCGGATTTTGCGCGACAGTGGCGGCAAGGGCAAATATCGCGGCGGCCATGGGCAGGTGATTGAAGTTGCGAACCGCGAGGCGGCGCCATTCACCATTTCGGCGGCCACGTTTGATCGGTTGCACAATGCGGCAGCGGGCCGTGAAGGCGGCGAGCCGGGGGCGTTGGGTAAGGCCTATTTGGGGTCAGGATCTGCTTTGAAAGGCAAAGGCATTCATCTGGTTCCCGCAGGTGACAGCCTAGTGGTAGAATTGCCCGGCGGTGGCGGATTCGGCCACCCGGACGAAAAGGAGCAAAAGAATGGCGACTGACCCCTCACGTAAGCCAAATTTTGAAGATTTGAAAGTTGGCGCGCAGGTTAAAGCCTTCCGCAAAGCCAAGAAATATTCCTTGAGCGAGTTGGCGCGGATCACCAGCATATCCGAGGCGACTTTGTCGCGGGTGGAAAATGAGCAAACGCCGGTGAGTGCGCACAATCTCTATATTCTCAGCCAGGCGCTGGATGTAGATATCACAGCCTTTTTTGAGGCCGCGGCGCAGCCTATGCGCACCGGTGTGCGGTCGATTTCGCGGGCCGGTGAGCAGCCGCCGATTGAAACTGCACGCTATGTGGCGGAAGTGTTGTCCACCGATCTGGCAAACAAGAAGATGCACCCAGCCGTCAATACGGTGACCAAAAAGTCGCTGGAAGAGGCGGGCGGATTGGCCAGCCACGCGGGGGAGGAATTTCTCTATGTGCTGGAAGGTCAGTTGGTCTTTTATACCGACTTTTACTCCCCCACTTTGCTCAATGAGGGCGACAGCATTTATTTTGATGGCAGCATGGCCCACGCCTATGTGGCGGGGGGCGATTGCCCAGCAAAGATTTTGGTGGTGACCAATATTGATGGCAAGTCAGAAGGCTTTATCAATGAGCATTCTTGATAGCCATATCACCTCCATCGTGATTGATGTGCCCCATGACAAGGTGGTGGATTTTGTGGCGTCGCCGCAAAATCTGGACCAATGGACCTTCGGCACATGGGAAATTGAAACGCTTGGTGATGGCGTGACCAAAGGCAAAAGCCTATTTGATCGAAGCGAAATCTACGTCAAAGTCGCCTACGAGCCCGCGTTTCATATGGTGCATTATTTGCTATCTGCCACGGAAGCCGGTCCTTTTACAGCCCGGATCAGCGCCCGCATTTTGCCCGGCCCGTCTATGGGCCTCGGCGCTGACCAGAGCGTTTTCTCGCTTATGGTCTGGCGACAGGCTGGTATGGACGATTTCCGCTGGCACAAGCTCAAAACATGCCATGAGACCGAGGTGATGCTGGTGAAAGCGTGCCTTGAACATCAATAGGGAGGAGATGGTCATGGATCCACAAAATGCAGAATTGCAAACCAAGCCGGATTTGGTGAAAGGCGCAGAAATCGTGCTGTCGACACCGGATTTGAAAAAGGATTTGCCATTTTTCTTGAAGCGATTGGGCTTTCGATTGGACAAGATTTTTCCAGCGGATGATCCCAGCGTTGCGGTGATCTCTGGCCATGGGGTTTCTATCCGATTAGATCGCGATGCGACCAGCACGGTGTATAGTTTGCGCTTAAATTGTGATGATCCTGACAAGTTTGCCGCAGGCGAAACCAAGCTGACTGCGCCAAACGGCACGCAGATTGAAATTATCGATGCCAACCCGCCTTTGGTGCAGCCGGAAACGCAACATAGCTTTTTGGTACGGCGCTTGAAGGATAGCGACAGCTGGGTGATTGGCCGCGCGGGTATGCGTTATCGCGATTTGATCCCGGATCGGTTGGGCGGCTCCATCATTGCGTCGCACATCCGCATTCCAGATGGCGGGCCGGTGCCGGATATGGTGCATTATCACACGGTCGGATTCCAATTGATCTTCTGTTATCGCGGCTGGGTTGATGTGCTTTATGAGGGGCAAGGGCCGAAGATACATCTCACCGCAGGCGATTGCGTGATCCAACCGCCGGAAATTCGCCACCGGGTGATGGAAGCCTCAGACAATGTGGAAGTGGTTGAGATTGGCGTGCCCGCCGACCATGTGACTACCATTGATCATGAGATGACTTTGCCGACGGAAAAAGGTGACCCGGACCGTGAATGGCAAGGCACCAAATTTGTTTATGACAAAGTGGCGGAAGCCACTTGGAAGCCATGGCGCATTCCCGGATTTGAAGCGCGGGATACGGGCATTGGCGAGGCGACCAAAGGCGTGGCTGGCGTGCAAGTGGCGCGGCCCATCAAAGGCGAAGTGGCGCCGCGCACCAGCCACAATACGGATATTCTGTTCACCTTCGTCAAAGAAGGCAGCATGACCCTAATGGTGGATGGCGAAGAGCCTTATGATCTGGTGGCAGGCGATGCGTTTGTGGTGCCGCCTTTCATGAAAGCGGCCTATCGCAATTGTTCTGACGATTGTGAATTGTTGGAAATTACACTGCCGTCAGAGTTTGAAACTGAAGTGGCGGATGATTAGAAATTGAGCGCATGCTGAATTTTCAGCGGCATGTTGGCGCGGTCCCTCGGGGCCGCGCTTTTTTATTAGTCATTGTTCAAGCGGTTTTGCAGATCTTCTTTAATCTGTTGCTCGCTGGCTTGCTTTTTGAAAATGATGGTGCCGACCATGGCACCAACAAAGCCACACATGATAAAGACGATCAAGCCAAGTGTGTTGGGCAGAATGACCCACATAAACATGCCAAAGAGCAAAAAGCCGAACGTGATCAAAAAACGATGCAAATAAGCCATGGGGCCTCCAACTTGATTAGCTTAGCCTTAGCTGGATGCTTTGACCCTGTCTAGCTGGCAGACATTTTGATCAGTTTGGCACCTGTCGCACCGCCGATGGAGCCGATAGAAGAGGCGGCAAAGCGGTTGCCTTCGGCCAATGCGTCTTGATCCGACTTGCCAGCGAGCCAAGCGGTGAGAAAACCCGCATTAAAGGCATCGCCCGCGCCCGTTGGATCAACAATTGTGCAATGTTGCGCCGGGGCGGATAGGTGCTGACCCAAATGAAACAAGGTTGCGCCATCCGCGCCGCGTTTCACCACCACTTTGGTCTTCCAATTGTTCAATTCCGACGCAAAGAATTCAATTTCTCCGGTCACGTCAAAGACGCGTCGAAACTCAGATAGATTGGGTAAAAACAGATCGACTTGTTCAATAAGGTTGCGCACTTCGCCAGCATCCATCGCCTGTTCATCCCACGCACAATCCAGCGAAATGGTGAGGCCTGCTGCCTTTGCTTTTTCGAGGATGAAGGGTGCTTCCAGTAGGGTGGCCAGTTCGGCAATGTGCACATGGCCAATATTTGGATCGGCGAGGGCTCGATCAAAGCTATCGGGAATGGGCGCACCGCCCCGTCGTGTCAAGAATGCGCGGTCATCGTTTAGGGCCATGGCCACCGTGAGCTGGGTGCCCCAGCTCTCATCGGCAATTTGAGCGTAATGGCCGCTGACGCCAGATTGCTCTAAATCCTGTTGCACATAGGTGCCCATAGGCCCATGGGGCAGATAGGCACAAAGCTCCGCCTTTTGTTCAGCCGCTGTAAGATAGGCCGCAGTGATATAGGCGCCGCCGCCGGCATGGGCGCTGAAGCTTTCGGCGTAGACTTCTTCGCCCAAGCGCGGCATATGCGGCATGCCTGCGAACACGAGATCGCAATAAACGCGTCCTACGCAAAGTATGCCTTTGTCGGTTCTGTTGATCACGCAATCGCCTCTTGCGTCTTGGTGTCAAACAAACTGATTTCTTCAGCTTCAGCGAACAAGGAAATTTTGTCGCCCGGTTGCGGATGAACGCGCCCTGGTGCAGAAGCGATGACTTCTTCGCCGCCCACATCGAGGTAAAGCAGAGTTTCGGTGCCCAAAGGCTCAACCAAAGAAACAGTGCCCTCCATCAATGGTGTTTGCCCTTCCTTGGCTGTGGTGAGTGCGCTTGGGCGAATGCCGACGGTGATGTCTTTTATGTCGGTTTGAATGGGCAGTTCGAGGGTCGGCCCGGCGCTCAGTTTGACGCTGGAGCCTTCTACCTTGCCTTGAAGCATGTTCATGGATGGCGCGCCGATAAATTGCGCCACAAACATGTTTTTTGGATTTTGGAACACCTCTGATGGGGTGCCCACTTGTTGGATGTGTCCATCCTTCATGATCACAATTCGGTCGGCCAAGGTCATGGCTTCGACCTGATCGTGGGTCACGAAAATGATGGTGGTGCCGACACGTTGGTGCAGCTTTTTGATTTCCAGCCGCATTTGGGTGCGCAATTGCGCATCCAAGTTGGACAGGGGTTCATCGAAAAGAAAAACCGATGGGTCACGCACCATGGCGCGGCCGATGGCCACCCGCTGGCGTTGCCCACCGGAGAGCTGCGAGGGTTTGCGCTCTAGGAGTTCTGTCATGCCCAAAATGGCGGCGACTTCGTCGATCCGCTTTTCTTTATCTGGTTTGCTCATTTTGGACGTATGCAGCCCGAAACCGATATTTTTGCGCACACTCATATGGGGATAGATGGCGTAGTTTTGGAACACCATCGCGATGTTGCGATCTTTAGGTTCCAAATTATTGACGGTTTTGTCGCCAATGCTCACCTCGCCAGATGTGATCTCTTCTAGCCCGGCCAACATGCGCAGCGTTGTGGATTTGCCGCAGCCAGAAGGGCCAACCAAAACAACAAACTCGCCGTCTTTTACGTCCAAATTGATGCCATGCAATACTTCTGCTTTGCCATAGGCTTTGGTCAGGTCTTTAAGTTTAACTGTTGCCACAATCATTCCCCCCGATTGTTGAGCAGGGCACCGAATGCTTTTTCACGCATTTGGGCCGCTTTATTTTTTCTTGTTTGGATTTGCTCAAAGTCAGATTTGAGCTGATCGAAATGTTCTGCTTGTCGCTCAAGCGATGCTTCAATCGCTGTTGGCGCTGGGCCGCCAAACCGCTTGCGCACATTGACGAAATGGCGAGCAGATACTGCTTGTTGATAGGCTGCTTCATTTAGGTGCGTTTCGCGCTCCGTCATCGCCTCAAACGCTGCATGAAAATCATCATACGCGTCCGCCAAGGATTTGCCTTCGGTGATGACTTTCTTTGCGGTTGCTGCCGCAATCTCATGCGCTTGGCGGAATGAGAGGCTTTCTTCGCGCACCAAAGTGTCGGCCAGTTCGGTGATGGTGATACAGGCAGCGTCGCTGGTTTTGGCCACACGATCTTCATTGATCGAAAGTGCTGGAATAAAGGCGGCCAGCAAGTCAATGGCGCGCCCGCCGCTCTCAAATGTGGCATAGCCCGCTTGTTGCACTTCGCCTTCACTATCATTCATGTCTGTGAAAGGCGTGTTGTGCATGGTGTTGACCATCATGTCGCAACGCCCTGCGGTGACCGAACATAGATGGCGCATATGCTCAATCGGTACCGGGTTGCGTTTTTGCGGCATGATCGAGCTGATCTGTACCAAAGCGTTGGGCACATAAAGTTGGCCAACTTCAAACGCACTCCAGAATTGGAAATCTTGGACGACGCGGCCCAAATGCACGAAGATCAGTTTGATCGCACTATAAAGGCCAGTGATGTAATCCACGCTGGCGATGCAGCCATAGGCATTTTCCAATGGCTCTGCAAATCCAAGCAACTCCGCAACATGCTGACGACTGATCGGGAAGCCAGATGTGGTGATGGCCGCTGCGCCCATGGGGCATTTTTCAATTTGCTGGCGGGCCAGCATTAGGCGATCTAAATCGCGGAGCAACACTTCAGACGCCGCCAACAGATAATGTCCAAACGTGCTGGGCTGCGCCGGTTGCCCATGGGTGTAAGCCACAATCAGCGTTTCCTTCTCACGCGCTGCGGTTTCGTGCATGGCATTCACCAGCCCGTGGAGCGATTGAAGCAACTGGTCTGCACGCTTTTGCAGACCCAGTTTGAACACAGTGTGGTCCATGTCGTTGCGGCTGCGTGCAGTGTGCAACGCCCCAGCTAAATCGGGGCCAATCCGTTTTTTCAGCTCCGCTTCAACAAGGAAGAAATAGTCCTCCACTTCGCCCGTGTAGGTGAGGGTGCTGACATCAATTTCCTTGTCGATTGTGCGAAGTGCATTGGCAATCTTTTGTCCGGTTTCTTCGGTCAAAATCCCTTCATCCACCAGCATCACCAGATGTGCCTGGTTGATCATGCGAAACGCATCAACATGGTGGGCTTTGGCACCTTCAAAAAGCGGTGCCAAAACCGTGTCTTTATAGACAGGATGCGGAAAGGTTGAATTGTCACTCATCCTTTAAGCCCCGCCATAACAACGCCGCGAATGATGAAGCGCTGGAAGATTAGGAAAACGATCAAGGTCGGCAAGGTCGCCAAGGCGGCACCCGTCATGATCAGCTCCCACTGCACTGATTGCTCAACGCTAAAGGTGGTGAGGCCCACGGGCAGCGTATAAAGCTCCGGTGAATTGGTGACGATCAGCGGCCAGATAAAGGCTGTCCAGTTGCCGAGGAACACAAAGATGGCAAGCGCTGCAAGAGCGGGTTTGACCATGGGCATAGCCACGCGCCACCAGATCTGGAACTCGTTTAGCCCATCAATGCGTGCGGCTTCCAAGAAATCGTCGGGCACAGTCTCAAAGAATTGTTTCATCAAAAATGTGCCAAATGCGGTCATGATGCCGGGGAACATGATGCCCCAATAGGTGTCGAGCCAGCCGAAGTTCTTTGCCATCAAATACCAGGGGATCACCAGCATTTCAGTTGGGATCATCAAGGTGGAGAGAATGGCGATGAACACGATCATTCGGCCACGGAACTCAAATTTACATAATGTGTAGCCAACAAGCGCATCAAACAGCACGGCGGAAACCGTGGTGATCACCGCGATGATCATCGAATTGATGAACCACATATAGAAGCGGCCATCTTCCAACACATAGGAATAGTTATCCAAGGTTGGTTCTTTGGGGATGATGGAGAGTTCATAGATCTCGTGCGGCCATTTCAGCGAGGTTGAGATCATATAAACGATGGGAAGCACCATCAAAATGCCGCCGCCCATGAGCAATATCCAACGCAAAATGGCAACTGGATCTTGCTTGCGGTTCACGCGCTTTGGCTTGTCGAGGGCATCTGTGGTGACTTTAACGCCGGAAATATCGGTCATCTTATTTGTCCCTCATAATGTAAAGTTGCGTGAGGCTAACGGCCAATAGAATGACGAACAACACAACGGTTTGTGCGGCTGCATAGCCCATATCGAACGAGGAGAAGGCTGTTTCGTAAATCATCAACACCAGCGGCTTGGTCGAGTTAAGCGGACCGCCCGGATTGTTGGTGGTCATGTTGAAGACCTGATCGAAAATCCGCAGGAAACCGATGGAGCTGAGCACCACCAAAAACACGATGGTTGGTTTTAGCAGCGGCAGCGTGATGCGCCACAGAATCGTCCATGGGCCAACGCCATCAATGTGCGCTGCCTCATAATAAGTTTGTGGAATTGCCCGCAGGCCCGCCATAAAGATGATGATTTGGAAGCCCAAGCCTGCCCAAACCGCTGGTGCCAAAATTGATGGAAGGGCCCAAGTGGTGGAAGACAGGAAGGGGAATTGTGGAATGCCAACGCTGGCCAGCGCATTGTTAAACAGGCCGATGGGCACAGGTTGGTAGAACCAGCGCCAAAGCCAAGCCATGGCCACGGCAGAAGTCATAAAGGGCAGAAAATACAGGGCGCGAATGGTGCCATGCATAAAGCGGACCTTATCCAAATGGTAGGCCACGACAAATGAGAGGACCAAGCTAACAGGTGTGCCGATCAACAAATAGACGAAGGTGTTTTTGAACACTTTCCAGAACACTGGATCTGCAAACAGCTTGAAATAGTTTTCAAGGCCGACCCATTCCCGATCACTCAACAGGTTCCATTCCTGAAATGATAGGGTAATGGCGTTTAGCGTTGGGTAAAAACGGATCACACAGTAAAACAGGATGGGGAGCGACAGAAATGTCCATGCCCATACGACCTGTTTTTGTTTGATTGTTAAATTGGCGTACCAGCCCATAAATACTCCCCCCGATAGGTGAAGGGGCGACCTTTGTCGCCCCCTCGATCAGTTTATTCTTCGTAATATTCGTCGAGGATTTTTTGTTCTTCTTCTGCGGCGATAGCGATTGCATCTTCAGCAGATTGTCCTTCAAGGAAAATACGTTGTGTTGCATCCATCAACACTTGGCGTTGGGCAGATTCGTTGGCGAAAATGGTTGTTTTCGCATATCCCAAGCCTTCGATGAATGGGCCGAACACAGGGTTGGCTTTGTTTTCATCTGTCAAAGCAGCTGATGGCTTCGCAGGCAATTCGCCCACAGTGTCCAACCAGATTTGCATTGCTTCATCTGAAGTGATGAAGGCCATGAATTTCTTGGCTGCTTCAGCTTTTTCGCCTTGAGCTTTCGACGTGACAGCATTTACCCAATAGCTTGAATAGTTGGATTTGATGCCGTCTGGGCCTGCTGGCAATTCTGCCACGCCCCATTTCAAGCCGCGAGTCTTTTCAAGCGCACCGATGCGGAATGAACCGTCAATGTGCATACCCGCACGACCCGCCTTAAAGGCAGCTTGTGGCTCGTCCATAAAGCCAGCCTGGGTTACACCATGCACATTTTGCAGGTCGGTGTACCATTTCATGGCTGCAGCGCCGCTGCCATCATCGTCATAGTTCACATCGCGGTAATTGTCGGCATAAGGGTCGCCGCCAAACTGACGAGTCAACACTTCGCGCCACCAATGGTGATCCTGTGCGTTCATGCCTGTGGTGATGCCTACTTGCGTGATGTTGCCAGAACCGTCTTTTTTGGTGAGTTTTTTGGCGATTTCCACCAACTCGTCCAAAGTTGCTGGTGGGTTTTCAACACCCGCTTCGTCAAACAAGCGCTCATTGTAGAACAGAGCTAAAGACCGAACAGCGGTTGGCAATGCCATATATTGTCCGTCACGTTTCATCGCCTGAACCATTGGGAAGAATTCTTCCTCAATCATTTCAGGCGGGAACATGTCGGCTGGCAATGGGGTGATCAACTCAGCTTCAACATAGTCGTTGAGCCAGCCATAAAATAGCTGCACAACATCCGGACCTTCACCAGCAGGAATAGCCGCCGCAACCTTTGTGCGATAATCCGCATAAGGGAAGGTGGTTTGCTTGACTGTGATGTCCGGGTTTTCGGCTTCAAATTTTTCAATGAGCGTATCAATTGCATTCACACGCGCTTCGAAAAAATATTGCCAATATTCGATTTCCACAGCCCAGGATGATCCGGCGCTGAGGGCAAAAATCGCCCCTGAGGCAAAGCCCAGAAGCTTGTTCTTCCATGATTTCATTTTTAAGTCCCTCCACTAAAGGTTTTGCTCAAGTTTTAATTTTATTATTATTTTTCAGTGTCTTGCATTTATTTTAATGCGCGGAACTGAGGTTTTTTTGCTCGAGACTGTTGGTAAGTGTTGACCATTTGCGAAAACAAATCAATACTTAACTCAAGTTAATTGAGTAAATAATTTGAATTTATGGCATCGAAGAGCACAACAGGCATTATTGGCGGCAATGCGCTGCGCAATCGCGACCACAACCAAAAAGTTGTGCTCGACTATGTGCGTGCGAACGAGCCTGCAGGGCGGGCGGAAATTGCGCGAAGCTGCGGCCTGAGCATTCAGGCGGTGTCCAACATCACTGCAGATTTAGAACAGCAAAAATTGCTGATGCCGGATGGGCATAAAACCGGTGTGCGCGGCAAGCCAGCCTTGCAATATCGTTTCAATCCCGAAGGGGCGTTTGCCATCGGCGCGGAACTGCGGCCCGATGCGATCATCGTCGCGGCGCTCAATCTTTCAGGCGAGCAAATCTATTTCGAGCGGATGCCGCTGATAGATGCGCATCCCGACCCGGCTATTAAGGCGGTGGGCGATCAAGTGCGGTTGGCACTTTCGACGGTTAAGTTTGACCCAGCAAGTTTGCTGGGCGTGGGTGTCGTGATGCCCGGTCCATTTGGTGACACTGCGATTTCAAGTGCGGGTGAGGCCGTTTTGCCAGATTGGGAAGATATAGATCCGCAGGCAGCTTTTGAAGCGGAAATTGGGTATCCAGTGCTGATCGAAAATGATGCGACAGCTGCGGCTGTTTGTGAGCGCGTGGCCGGGGTTGCCAGCGAAATGGATGATTTTTGTTATGTCTATTTCGGCACGGGTATCGGCCTTGGCGTGATTTCGAAGGGCCATGTGATGCGCGGTGCATTTGGTAACGCTGGTGAAATTGGCCATATCGTCACCCAGATCAACGGGCGCGATTGTCCTTGTGGCAATAAAGGCTGTTTGGAAACCTATGCCAGCCGCTTTGCGGCGCGACAGCATTTGGCACAATTTGGCATCGAAGCTAATTCTGGTGAAGATTTTGCGCGTTTGGTTGCGGACGGCAATGAGCATTTTTTGGCTTGGCTTGATGTTGCCGCACAACATTTGGCGCACGCAATTGGCACGCTTGAGAACATTTTTGACCCCCAAACGATTATCCTTGGCGGGGCGCTGCCCGACGCTGTGATTAACGCGTTGATTGATCGCCTGAATTTACCAAATGGCTCTGTGGCGAACCGGGAAGAACGCAAATGCCCACGGGTGATGCGCGGCTTTTCGGGGCGGCTGACTGCGGCGTTGGGCGCAGGTGCGATGGTGATCCACCAAACGATTACGCCACACACAAATTCATATTGAACCTGAAGGAAGAGTTATGTCCAAGCAAGATGCTGATCGATTGTTGAACGCCTTTGCACAGCCGCGTTCTGTGCAGTTGTGGCGCGCATTATTGCCGCTCAAATCCTGCGTTTCCTTCATGAATACGGGCGCGCACCCAGACGATGAGATTTCAACCATGCTGGCAGCGCTGATTTATCGTGAGGGCATAAATTTGTCTCATGCCTGTTCGACCCGTGGGGAAGGCGGGCAAAATGCAATTGGTACCGAAACGGGCGTTGATCTTGGGGTTGTGCGGACCCGAGAAATGGAGCGCGCGGCGGACATTTTGGACATGACGCAATATTGGCTGTGCCAATATCCGGGTGATCCGTTGGCTGATTTTGGCTTTTCGAAAACGGGCGAAGAGACCCTGAAATATTGGGGCGAAGAACGCACTTTGGAGCGCTTCGTTTGGATATTGCGGACGGAGCGCCCTGATATTGCGACGGTGACTTTTTTGGATGTGCCGGGGCAGCACGGGCATCACCGTGCGATGACGCAAAGCGCCTACAAGGCCGTTAAGCTTGCGGCAGATCCAAAGGCATTTCCAGAGCAAAACTTGCCCGTTTGGCAAGTGAAAAAGCTCTATTTGCCCGCTTGGTCTGGCGCGGGGGATGCATATGATGATGATTTGCCACCGCCGCCGCAAACTGTTGAGATCGAGGGGAGTGGCCAAGATCTCATCATCGGTATGGATTATGCCCAATTGGGGCAGGTTTCTCGTGCGTTCCACCAAACCCAAGGTATGGGCACTTGGGTTGCGCCCGGTAAGCAAAAGAAATGGCCGCTCCATCTTGCTTGGGTGGCTGAAGGCGAACCTGCTAACGAAGAGAGCATTTTTGATGGATTGCCGCGTACGCTAAATGATTTGGCTGAATATGCGGGTGCGATGGTTTTGGGATCGCCACTGTTCACGGCGCAAAGCGCCATTGATGCAGCGATAAAAGCATGGCCAAATACGAAGACCATGAACACGTCTTTATTGGCGGCGCTCGAATCTGTGCGCGATGCAATGCGGATTTGCCCGGATAGTGCAAAAGCAGAAGTGATACATCGGCTGCGGGCGAAAGAGCTGCAATTGCAGCGCGCGCTTTATTGGGCCTCTCCAATACGCGCAAGTCTTTTGCCGGAAAAAATCTCTGCGCGCCCAGGTGAGACTGTTCGATTTAACTTGGAGTTGGATAGTGACTTTGCGGTTGGTGCACATCTTGAAGTGCCTCAAGGGTGGAAAGTCGAAGAGGTGGGGCCGAAGCAATTTGACGTTACGGTGCCAGATGATGCCGCGCCAAGCGACCCACTGCCAGATATCTGGTCCCCTTTGCGTGGCAACGAAAATGTGTTCCTGCGTCTGATGTGGACATTGGAGGGCGTTAATATGCAAATGGATATTGATCCTTTGCAACGCCTGAATGTTTTACCCGCAAATGAAGTGGCGCTGGAGCCCAAAGCTCTTTTGATCAACAAGCGTTCGTTGGCGGAGAAGCAAGTTGAACTCTATGGTCGTGTTGATGGCGCTTTGACGCTTGAGACCTCGCAGCAGTTTAATGCGACACGCAATGATGATGGCTTTTTGCTCTCTGCGCAGGCCGATGTAGATGCCGGGCTATATGAATTGCCTGTTCAGCTTGATGGTAAGCCTGCCTCCTTTGTGCGGCGAATGCAATATCCACACACTGGCCCGCTTGTGAGAGCAGAAGATGCACAAATTTCACTGCGTGTTTTGGATGCCGAGTTGCCAAAGGGGCGTATTGGCTATGTGGGGGGCGGCAGCGATCGCGTGCAATATTGGCTCAGCCAGTTCGGCGTTGATGTCGTTACCATTGATGACGACACTTTGGCCGCTGGTCGTTTTGGCGATTTTGACAGCATTATCATCGGTGTGTTTGCGTTCCGCACTCGGCCTGCCTTGTTGGACAACGTTGAAGCGCTGCACGATTGGGTGCGTCAAGGCGGCAATCTGATTACACTTTATCATCGGCCATGGGACAATTGGGATAAGGATCGTGTGCCGCTCGCCCCGCTGGAAATCGGCAAGCCTTCATTGCGTTGGCGTGTGACGGATCAAGATGCGGAAGTGCGCTATCTTCAGCCAGATCACGCTCTGTTTGCCGGACCAAACAAGATTGGCGACGAAGATTGGGCGGGCTGGCACAAAGAGCGCGGGCTATATTTTGCCTCGTCCTGGGATGATGCTTACACGCCCTTATTGTCCATGAATGATGCAGGGGAGAACCCGCTGGATGGTAGCCTGTTGGTCGGCGCGTTTGGTAAAGGTCGCCATATTCACACCAGCCTAATTTTGCATCATCAGCTCGATAAGTTGGTGCCCGGTGCCTATCGTTTGATGGCCAATATGTTGGATTGGCAATCTAGCCAAACAGATTAAACGGTTGCGGTGGCGGCGGTGCTAAAACACTTAGCGCTTTGGGATGAATTTGAATCTCAAAGCGCTTTTGATCCTCAACCAGCTCGCCATCAATTGTGACTTCGGGGTGTTTTTTGCCGTCTGGGAAGCTGACGGTCACCTTTTGCGCGGTGCGTTCTTTCAAATCCGGATTGGCATCCCATGTGCCCAATATCAAATCCGACGCTAGCTTTAAGTTGGCTTGTGTGGAGAGGGGGCGGGCCGTGTAAATCCCCAATTCGCCTTGCTGCGGAAAATCTGCATATGGCATATGGCCACGGCCATATTTATTGTTGGACACAGCAATTAAGCTCAAATGCTCTCTTGCCGATTCACCATCGATTTTAACATCAATTTGGTAGCGCGGCGGGCGGCTGAATGTTGTCAATGCGGCGCGGATGCTGCCATAGATTTTCTGGAACCGCGATTGGTGCTGTTCCTGATCGCGCATTTTCACAATTTTCGGGTGTAGCCCCACCGACAATTGGTGCAAAAACAATTCGTCATTTGCAGTGGCGATATCGACCTGTTTTTTGCTGGCGTCGGCCAAAGCATCGATCGCATCGTCCAAGTTCAAAGGAATGCCAAGGGAACGCGCAAATAAGTTCATGGTGCCGGCTGGGATCACGCCGAGCGTTTTTGTGTTTTGCCAGCAATATTGGGCGGCGGCGGAAATGGTGCCATCGCCACCGCCAGCCAAAACCACATCACACTCATTATTTTCAGCAAGCTGCGCCAGCGTGTCGATCAATTGATCGCCCGCTATGATAGAGACTTCAATCTCATGGTCATGCGCCCGAAACTTTTGTTCAATGTCACGAGCAAATTCTTCAACATCAATGGTCTTGAGGGTGCCGCCATCTTTGTTCAGCAGGGCGCAGATTTGCATAGAGTTTTGTCTTTATGATTGATGTAAGTTTTGGGTTCTGAAGCGCAAATTTGTCTTGCAATTCAGGCGTTTTAAAGTCCGAATTTGGATATACTACGCCGACGCGACATTTATTGCAAAACGCCCAAGCGAAAGGCGAGGCTGATCGCATGGGTTGTATTGGTGGCATTGAACTTGCCCCGGATTTGCTTGAGCCCATGCTCTACAGTTTTTTCGGATATATTGAGGATCTTGCTTGTTTCCCAAGCGGTTTTCCCCTCGGCAATCCAATAAAGGATTTCGATTTCGCGCGATTTAAGTTTTGGTCGATTGAGCAGGGCACCGCGTACATCGATTGCTGCCATATGAAATTGCAAGGAGAAGAGGATCAGATTGCCCATATGTCGGGTGCAATATTCGGACCATTCCTTGATACGTGCGTTTGAAGCGATTGAGAAGATTGCCTTATCAGCCCGAGCGCCGTGAATGGGAATGGTGAGGCCATGTTCGCCCATGCCATGTTTGCGCGCGTCGCTGAAAAATTTGACCACCACTTCATCATCGCAGGTACATTCTGCCCATAAGAAGGGGCGATTTTGCTCCCTTGCTTTGTGCACGATCGGATCGACTAAAATGTAATTTTGCTCTTTGTAGCGTTCGATCCATTTTTGGGGGTAGGTGCTAACCAAGCAGGCGGTGTGTGGATTAAGGTCTGACAAATCGGTGGCGAGATAGGCCATGTGGCTTACTTCAAAACAATCGGCCCAATATTTAAGACAATGGTGCGCCTCGTCGAGCGAATTGAATTTTTCCAACGGCGCGTTCAGCAAATGTGAGAGTTCATCCAATGCCACTCAGTTAACCCAGTTGTATTTGACATTAATTATATACCAATTGATCAGCATTTCTTTGTCAATGGGGATAGCCCTGCCAATTGAGGATTCTTATCAAAAATTTGTTATTATATTCAATAATTTAGATGGGTTCGTTCAAGTTGAGTTGGGCAGTTCTTGAGGTATTTGTGGCGGACATCACATGCCATGAATAAGCAGGTGTGACGGTATCTAAGAATAAAAAATTATCATGATAAATTTAGTGAGCTAAATTATTCGTAGTGAATTTTTTCTTCTTGTCTACATATGTCGAAACGCTGATATATGCTTGGAATCTGATTTCTTAAATTTGTAACTGATGTTTATCTTTGGCAATCAACTCGATGCGACAATAGTCGATCGCTTGTTTTTCCATCATCGGTATATTTGCTTATTTTTCACAAGAAAACTTATCGCTGTTAGCTATTTTAAGCGCCTTAGGGTCACTAAAGCCGGGCTGATCAAGCAATTATATCTTAACAAAGCTATGTAACTATTCAATTTGTAGAGTTTTGCGGCGCAATAGCGCGCAAGACGTTAATTTATTGGAGTGTGCCAGCATGAAATTAGGTGTTGCAACAAAAGCAATGCTCGCAACTGTCGGTGTCGTCGTTGTTTGTTTTACTGCATTTGCCGTATTTCTCGATGTTAATCGAAGCGCGCAAGCAGAAGCGACGATGCGTGAGGAAATTGCCTCGGTTGGCGAAAGCATGAGTGATCGTGTTTCAGCGTGGTTTGAAGAACGCACGCTGTTGGTTGAATTGCAGGCGGAAAAAATTGCGTCGCTTGATGCAGAAACAGACGCGACAGGCGAGCTTAAATATAAGATTTTGGAAGACAAATTTAACGCGGTTTATTTTGGTGAGGATGCGACAGGCAATTTCATGATCCATCCGCCACAGGACTTGCCTGCAGATTATGATCCGCGCAAGCGTCCTTGGTATCAGGATGTGGCCAGCAATCAGGCAACGGCGTTGACCGAGCCATACCAAGACGCCTCGACAGGCAATTTGACCGTGACTGTTGCGTCTCCCGTATTGGAAGGCAGCAAGATTAAAGGCGTTATTGGCGGCGACTTCACCATCAATACAATTGCTGACATGTTGGCCGATGTGAATCATAATGGCACTTATGCCTTCTTGGCCTCTGGTGATGGCAATGTAATTATCCATTCAAATGCGGACTATATTGGCCAGCCTGTCACCGATGTTTTTGGGTCGGATGCATTGGCGTTTGATGGCAGCATCCAAGATGTTGATGATGCCGGGTCGCCAAGCTTTATCGGCTTCAACAAGATTGCCAATTTGCCAGCTGTTGATTGGTATGTGGGCGTTGTGGTGGATAAGGGCGTTGTGTTTGCGCCGCTTAACGCTAGCCGACGCGATGCTGTGATTGCGACCATTATTGCGGCGTTGGCCGCTGTTGGCGTGATTTTCCTTGTGTTCCAAAAAGTGATCACAGGCCCGCTGAAATCCATGACCAAAGGCATGAAAGAAATTGCCGATGGCGACTATGATGTTGAAGTGGGTTTTGATGACCGGGACGATGAAATTGGTGACATGGCTCGCGCCGTTGAGGTGTTCCGCGCCAATGGCCACCGTATTACCGAAATGACGGAAGAAGAGAAAATCGCTGCTGATAATCGCATTCGCGAACGGGCGGAGATGATGCGCGAATTGGGCGCGTCGTTTGGTGACGTGGTGGATGCGGCTGTGACAGGTGATTTCTCAATGCGTGTGGATAAGGAATTCCCGGATGCGGAATTGAATAATCTTGCGCATGGCGTGAATAGCCTTGTGGAAACGGTTGATCAGGGCATCACAGAGGTTGGACGTGTGTTGGCAGCGTTGGCCAATACAGATCTGACACAGCGGGTTCAAGGCGAATATCATGGTGCGTTTTTGCAGTTGAAAAACGACACTAATGAGGTGGGCGACAAGTTGGCTGATGTAATTTCACGCTTGCGTGGCACATCACGTCAATTGAAGGTCGCAACAAGTGAAATCTTGTCTGGTGCGAATGATCTGTCTGATCGGACAACACGTCAGGCGGCGACTATTGAAGAAACGTCTGCGGCGATGGAGCAATTGTCCAACACCGTTTTGGAGAATGCGCAAGAAGCCTCGGACGCCAGCACAAATGCTGAAAAAGTGCGCCAAACAGCGGAAGAGGGCGGTGAAGTGATGCGGCAGGCCAATGAAGCCATGCAGCGGATCACAACGTCGTCTAATGAAATCTCAAAGATCATTGGCATGATCGATGATATTGCGTTCCAAACCAACCTGTTGGCCTTGAACGCTTCGGTTGAAGCGGCCCGCGCTGGTGAAGCGGGCAAGGGCTTTGCCGTTGTGGCTGTTGAGGTTCGGCGTTTGGCGCAATCGGCTGCAAATGCATCCGCCGATGTGAAGAAGTTGATTGAGCAATCTGTTGCTGAAGTGGGGGATGGTTCGAAATTGGTGGCCGAGGCGGCGACAAATCTCGAATCCATGTTGGAAGCTGCGCGTTCAAATAATGATTTGATGGTGTCGATCGCTGATAAGAGCAAGGCACAGGCCAGTTCTATTGGCGAGATCAATCAGGCGGTTCGCGACATGGATGAAACCACCCAACACAATGCGGCTTTGGTGGAACAGACCAATGCGGCGATTGAGCAAACGGAAGGTCAGGCTGATGAGCTGGATCGCATCGTGGCTGTGTTCAAGCTGGATGATGGTGGCATGAGCAGTCGGCCTGCTCATAGTGCAGCGGCACCCAAAAAGGCTGCAGATTCGCCTGCGCCGAAAGCGGCTGCTGCCCCTGCCTATCAAGGCAATGCGGCGGTGGATATTGATCCAGACTGGCAGGAATTTTAAAGCATTTGAAATGGCAAATAAAAGGCGGCTTGAGAGCCGCCTTTTTGGTGTCTAGCGCTTAGGCCACATGTTCATGCTTGCTGGCGTGGTAAAGCTCTTGCGAATAGGGATCGTCAAACGCGCCTTTTGCCAATTGGTCACGCGTCGCGATTTCCACAATCTTCCCTTTTTTCATCACGGCCAAACGGTCGCAAAGGAAGGAAACCACGGGCAGGTCGTGCGTTACGAGCAAGAAGGTGAGGTTTTGAGATGCACGCAATTGCTTCAGCAAATTCAAAATCTCAGCCTGTACGGATACATCGAGTGCCGATGTCGGCTCGTCCAAAAGCATTAATTTTGGTTTCAGCATCAAAGCACGCGCGATGGCTACGCGCTGGCGTTGACCGCCAGACATTTGGTGCGGGAAGCGGAAGCGGTAGCGCTGGTCCAACCCAACAGCATCCAGCATCTCAATGATGCGGTCGCCATTATCTTTAATGCCGTGAATGGCCAATGGTTCACTCAGCGTCGTATCTACGGTTTTACGCGGGTGCAGAGAACCGTAGGGGTCTTGAAAAACCATTTGCGAAATACGCGAAATATCGGCGCGTTTGCGCGGATCGACTTTTTCACCATAGAGTTTGATCTCGCCTGTCCATTCATCATTCAAGCCGCAAATGGCTTTCAGAATTGTGGATTTGCCAGAACCAGATTCGCCCACCAGCGCAAAGCTTTCGCCTTCATTTACCGTCAGGCTGGCGCTATGCACCACTTGCACGGAGGAATAAGCGATATTGAGATTGTTCAGTTCAATTGCACTCATGTTGCAGCCCATTGGGTTCGATCAAGGGTTGGTAGCTCCTCGCGCGTTTCGTCAATGCGCGGCATCGCGTTCAACAGTCCTTGGGTGTAAGGGTGGGTGGCTTTGTGGAGCTCGCTGGCATTGCATTGTTCCACAATCTCACCAGAGTTCATCACCAGCACACGGTCAGCATAATTGGCAACGAGGTTCAAATCGTGGCTGATCAGAATAAGGCCCATGCCTTTTTCTTGGATCAGATTGTCGATCAGATCGAGCACCTGTGCTTGCACCGACACGTCGAGCGCTGAAGTTGGTTCATCGGCAATCAGCAGGTCCGGCTCTGGAATCAGCATCATGGCAATCATGATGCGTTGGCCCATGCCGCCTGACACTTCATGCGGATAAAGCTTGGCCACGCGTGCCGGATCATTGATGCGCACTTGATCCAGCATGTGCAGCACCTTCTCATCCAACTCTTTACGGGTCAGCTTTTGGTGGGTGCGCAACGCTTCTGCAATTTGATCTTCAATTGTCAGCACCGGGTTCAACGAGAACTTCGGATCCTGCATCACCATAGAAATGCGGGCGCCGCGCAGTTTGCGCATTTGCCGCTCCGATTGCTTGGAAAGATCAATGCCATCGAACATGAACTTCTTGGTGGTTACCCGACCCGGAGAACGGATCAATTTGAGGATCGAACGGCCTGTCATTGATTTGCCCGAGCCGCTCTCGCCCACAATTGCCAAGCGTTCACGACCCAGATCAAAGCTGACGCCTTTGACCACGTCCACATCCCCTTGGTGTGTGGGGAAGGTGACGCGCAAGTCTTCGATTTCAAGCAGTTTCTGGCTCATGATTTGCCCTCATTTTTAGGGTCGAGAATGTCACGCAGGCCATCGCCCAAGAAGCAGAAGCCGAGTGACACGACAATGATGGCAAAGCCGGGCATGGTGGCCACCCACCATTGATCCAGAATGAAGTTACGGCCACGAGAAATCATGGCGCCCCATTCTGGCAATGGGGGTTGCGCGCCGAGGCCCAAAAAGCCCAGGCCCGCCGCAGTCAAAATAATGCCGGCCATGTCCAGCGTTACCCGCACGATCATCGAAGATGTGCAAAGAGGCAGAACATGGTTGATGATGATGCGTGCAGGTGAAGCGCCTTGCAATTTGATCGCATCAATAAACTCAGCATTGCGGAAGGTCAGCGTTTCAGCGCGTGCAATCCGCGCATAGGCTGGCCATGCGGTGATGGCAATCGCGATGATGGCATTTTCGATGCCGGGCCCAAGTGCCGCCACAAAGGCTAGTGCCATGATCAATTTCGGCATGGACAAGAAGATGTCGGTGATGCCCATCATCACTTTATCAACCCAACCGCCGAAATAGCCGGAGATGGCCCCGATCACCAACCCAATCGGGGCGGAGATGGCGGCAACCAGCAACACAATCATCAATGTGAGGCGAGAGCCATAGACCACGCGTGAGAAGATATCGCGGCCCAACTCGTCTGTGCCCATCCAATGTTCCCAACTTGGGGGAAGGAGGCGATTTTCAAGGTCTTGCCCAATGGGGGAATAGGGCGCGATGAGAGGCGCGAAGGCTGCCATCAACACCAAGACCACCACAATGATCAGGCCCGTAATTGCAAGCGGGTTGCCCAAAAGTGAAAGCCACATGCGCCAAGCGCGGCCCGCGAAAGCTTGGCCTTTGGATGTGGGGCTGTCGGACAAAAGCCATTCAGTCATATTGCTCATACTATGGCTCCTTACCGGCTTCTTGGATCAAGGACGCGGTACAGCACGTCTGAGATCTTGTTGATGAAAATAAACACGGCGCCAATCACCAATGTCGCGCCCAAGACGGCATTCATATCTGCGTTGAGCAGAGCTACGGTGAGATAGTTACCAATGCCGGGCCACGAGAATACTGTTTCAATCATCACGGACCCTTCCAGCAGGCCTGCATATGAAAGGCCGATCACAGTGATCAGCGGCACACGGATGGGCAGAAATGCGTGTTTCCAAATAACCTTATATTCAGGTACGCCCTTAACCCGAGCGGTGGTGACAAACTCTTGGCTGAGTTGATCCAGCATGAAAGAGCGGGTCATTCGCGCAATATAGGCGAGGGAGAAAAAGCCGAGGATCGAGGCTGGCAGTACCAAATGGTGAATGGCATCGTAAAAGATTTCCCATTCGCCTTGGAGCAAGCTGTCCACAAGGATTAGGCCCGTTACTGGGGTCACAATGCCTTCATAGAAAATGCCAATACGGCCCGGGCCTGCGACCCAGCCCAAATTGCCATAAAAGATGGCGAGGCCAACCAGGCCAAGCCAAAAGGCGGGTACGGAATAGCCAACAAGGCCGAGCACGCGGAACACTTGGTCCACCCATTTGCCTTCATTAGCAGCAGACAAAACGCCCATTGGAACGCCGAGCACAACGCCGATAATGATGCCGATGGTGGCCATTTCGAGCGTTGCGGGGAAGACCCGCTTCAAATCTTCGATCACCAAACGGCCTGTGGATGCAGAATTGCCAAGGTCGCCGCGAAACACATCAAACACATAGGTGAAGAACTGAACCACCAAAGGTTGGTCTAGCCCCATTGCCTCGCGTGTGGCATCATAGAGTTCTTGGGTGGCACGATCGCCAACAATGGCCAAGACGGGATCAATAGGGATCACGCGGCCAATAAAGAAGGTGATGGCTAAAAGGCCCAAAAATGTGAGGATCAACACAAATACAAATTGTGAGATCGTCAACAGCCTTTTGAGCCAGATATTGTTGGTCCAGCTTTGCGCTGAAATATCGACTGTGTCGGTTTGAGACACGGATACACTCCCCCAGAATTTCGGAATTTTTCTAAACTTGCATAGAAGAAAGTCCAAAATCAAACATTTTTTATCTATACAAAAATTATTTTGATAGTATATAACTTTATTAATGGAATGCGCTTGGAAAAGGGAGGCCGAGCTTGAATATCGCAGCACCACAAACATTTGCGGTTGGAGGTTTGATTCGCGAACAACGTCGCAGAATGAAGCTTACTTTGACGCAATTGGGCGAGCGGGCCGGGGTTTCAGCTGGCTATCTTAGTCAAGTTGAGCGCGAGAACGCGGTGCCTAGTTTGGCCACATTGGGCCAAATTGCTTTGGCGCTTGGGTTGGAAATTGAGCATTTCATTTCTATGCCAAAAGCCACCAACGCGATCACCCGCAAAGACACTCGCGCAAAATTTCACATTGGTGACTCGTCAGTTGTTTATGAAAAACTGGCGGTTGAGCACCCTGCAAACGAGCTTTCTTCCCTCATTTTGACGATTCCGCCCGGCTATGAGTCCGAGGTGGCGTCGCATGAGGGTGAGGAAATCATTTATATGCTGGAAGGCCGAATTGAGCAGATGTTAGCCGATACCCGTTATGTGCTGGGCGTTGGCGATAGCCTGCATTTTCGGGGCGGGCTTCCACATAGCTGGTCTAACCCATTTGACGAACCTGCAAAAATCATTTGGACCGGCACATTGACCCTTTTTCGTGAACTGAGCTTGGCGAAAAAGTAAACCGGATTTGCATCCAACGATGCAAAGACCAAAAGGAGGAAACGGAAGTGAAAATACTCAAGTCCTTAATGTTGGCAGCGGCCTTTACCCTGCCAATGGCAGCTGGCGCAGCCCAAGCTGCAACACCTGACAATGCCTTGGTTGTGGCACAAAATATCGATGATATTGTTGCGATCGATCCGGCGCAGGCCTACGAATTTACGTCAGGCGAGTTGGTCACCAACATCTACGACCGTCTGGTGCAATATGATGCCGAAGACCCCACCGTTTTGGCTGATGGCCTAGCGGAAAGCTGGGAAATCGATGCGGACAACAAAACCATCGTGTTCACTTTGCGTGATGGCGCTGTGTTCCACTCTGGCAACCCAGTTCGCGCTGAAGATGTGGCGTTTTCATTGGGTCGCGTGATCAAATTGAACCTGACACCTGCCTTCATCTTGGCGCAACTTGGCTGGACTGCTGAGAATGTGGACGAGATGGTGACTGCAGGCGACGGCACTGTGACCGTTAAATATTCAGGCGATTTTTCACCTGCTTTCGTGATGAACGTTTTGGCTGCACGCCCTGCTTCAGTTGTCGACAAAGAGTTGGTTATGGCCAATGAAGTTGATGGCGACATGGGCAATGCTTGGTTGAACTCAAATTCAGCTGGCTCCGGCCCGTTCAAATTGGGCCTATATCGCCCAGCAGAGTTGGTGCGTTTGGAAGCAAATCCTGATTACTTCAAGGGTGCGCCTAAGATGAAATCAGTGTTGTTGCGTCACGTTGCTGAAAGCGCGACACAGCAATTGTTGCTTCAGTCTGGCGATGTGGACATGGCCCGCAACTTGACACCTGATCAAGTTGAAGGTTTGGACGGCGATGTGAAAGTTGAAACTTTCCCACAAGCTGCCGTGCACTTCTTGTCATTCAACCAAAAAACAGACAGCCTGACACCTGAAGCGGTGTGGGAAGCTGCCCGTTACTTGGTTGATTATGAAGGCATGACCAATTCAATCATTAAAGGTCAAATGGAAGTTCACCAGGCATTCTGGCCTAAAGGCTTCCCTGGCTCATATGACGAAACGCCATATAGCTATGACCCTGCAAAAGCCAAGCAAATCTTGGAAGATGCCGGTATTGAAACACCAATCACCGTTGATTTGGACGTGATCAATGCGGCGCCATTCACTGATATGGCCCAGTCTTTGCAAGCAAGCTTTGCAGACGCCGGCATCAATTTCGAGATCATTCCGGGCACAGGCTCACAAGTGATCACGAAATATCGTGAGCGTAGCCACGAAGCCATGCTTTTGTATTGGGGCCCAGACTTTATGGACCCACACTCAAACGCAAAAGCTTTTGCTTACAACTCTGACAACTCAGACGATTCATATGCTGCGACCACAACATGGCGTAACGCATGGGCCGTACCTGCTGAGTTGAACGAGATGACTAAAGCGGCTTTGACCGAAAGCGATCCTGCAAAACGTGAAGCAATGTACGTTGAACTGCAGAAGCGCGTTCAAGAGAAATCCCCAATCATCATTATGTTCCAAGCTTCTTACCAAGTTGCGATGGGCGAAAATGTTGACGGGTATGTGAACGGTGCCACATCTGACTTTGTGTACTACCGTCTCGTAGAAAAAGACTAATCCCTCCCTGGATTTGTCGTGAGCGGGCCGCTCGTTTTCCTTCGGGAAGGCGGGCGGCCTAAATTTTTGGGTGAACGGAATATTCTGTTTTTGACTTTGAAAATTTTTTTCAGTGTTGCATAACGTGCAGGGGAGTTGTTTATGACCGCTGCAATTGAATTTATCGCTTTGGACTGGGGTACATCTAATGTTCGTGCCTATGCTATTGGTGCGAATGGGCGCATTGTGGATGATGTGGCCAGCGACAAAGGTATGGGCAAGCTAAAGCCCGAAGAGTTTGAACCAACATTATTGGATTTGATTGCGCCTTGGCTTTCGGCTGAGCGAGTTTTGCCGATCTATGCGTGCGGCATGGTTGGTGCGCGTGGTGGCTGGCAAGAAGCCACGTATGGGCAGGTGCCGTTTGATGTGCATCGGGCCTTAAAGCTTACCAAGGTGGCGACCAGCGATCCGCGCATTGAGGTGCAGATTGTGCCCGGTCTTTGCCAAAACGTTCCGGCTGATGTGATGCGCGGCGAAGAAACCCAGATATTCGGCCTGTTGGAAAAATATCCTGATTTTGAAGGCACCATCATTTTGCCCGGCACCCATTCAAAGTGGGCGGAAATTAAGTCTGCGCAAGTCACCGGGTTTAAAACCTATATGACGGGTGAGATGTTTAATCTGTTGTCGCAGCAATCCGTGGTGCGCCTAAGCGTTGCTGAGGAGGGATGGGATGATGATGCATTCCTAAATGGCGTCAAAGATGCAATGGCCGCACCGCAGGATTTCACCAACATGGTGTTTGGCTTGCGGGCCAAGAGCTTGTTGACCGGGCTGACGCCTGTTGAAGCGCGGGCCATGTTGTCTGGTTTGTTGATGGGCATGGAGATCAAATCGGGCATGGACAGTTTTGCCACGGGACAAGTGGCGATTGTTGGCGGCGTGAAATTGATGAGCATTTATCAAGCTGCATTTAAAGAATTTGGCATTGAACCGCTGTGCGATGTGGATGAAAATTTCACCGTACGCGGACTGAATTTGGTTGCGAAAGCACAGAAAGAAGGAGTGGCGTCATGAGCCATCGCCAATTGATTGCGATTTTGAGGGGCATTACGCCGGAAGAAGCTGTGGACGTGACTGCCGCTTTGGTGGACGCAGGCCTCACCATGATTGAGGTGCCACTTAACTCGCCACGCCCATGGGAAAGCATCTCCAAAATGCGCAAAGCGTTTGATGGTAAAGCATTGATCGGAGCGGGCACTGTGCTGACCGAGCAAGATGTTGATGATCTGGTTTCGTTTGAGGGCCAATTTGTGGTGTCGCCAAACTGCGATGTCGAAGTAATCCGCGCAACTAAGCGGGCTGGTTTGCAATCATTCCCCGGCGTGTTGACGCCAAGTGAATGTTTCGCGGCCATTCAGGCAGGCGCGGATGGATTGAAGATCTTCCCCGCTTCAGTGATTGGCCCGAGCGGCGTGAAGGCCATGAAGGCGGTTTTGCCGCCGAAAATGCCAGTTTATGCTGTTGGCGGCGTTGATGCTGAAAACTTTGACGTTTGGGTGCAAGCGGGCGTTGATGGCGCAGGCATTGGCGGTGGGCTTTATAAGCCGGGCGAGGGCGCCAAGATCGTTCATACGCGCGCGGTTGCCTTGGTGGATGCCTATGATCAGGCGTTTGCGGACCATTGAGAATCTATGTTGATGGCGACGCCTGCCCGGTGAAAGCCGAGGTGCTGAAAGTCGCCGAACGATTTCAAGTGCCCGTCACCATTGTGTCCAATGGCGGGCTTCGCCCGTCGCGTGATCCGATGATCCAGAATGTGATTGTGCCTCATGGGGCAGATGCGGCGGATGATTGGATTGCCGAGCATATTGGCGCGGGCGAGATTGTGATCACCGCAGATATTCCCTTGGCCAGTCGTTGTTTGGAGAAACAGGCGCGAGCATTGGGGCCGACGGGCAAAGAATTTGATGCGCACAATATCGGCATGGCGTTGAGTATGCGTGAGCTCAACCAGCATTTGCGCGAGACCGGCGAAAGCAAAGGCTATAACAGGCCGTTCGATGCCAAGGATCGGTCGAACTTTTTGCAAGCGTTGGATCGGCTTCTGGCGAAAGTAGTTTGATCCCGGCTCACGGCCGGGATTGCCTAGTGTAGTGTGTAGAAATTCCACACTCTTGACATCCTCGGACCTGATCCAGGGTCAATAGGCAGCACCAGCTAGAGCGCAACCAAATGATTGTCGAAACGCAGATCATCCAATGTCTGATCACCAAAATGGCCTAAGCCTGACGAGAATTGAAATGTGTTGCGGCCATAGTCGACGCCACAAATATCTGTTTCTTTCCGGCGGTCAATGATGTTGCCATTTCCATCCAGAATGTAAGCGCAGCCGCCCTTCGGTGAGGTGATGGCAATATGCTCGCCATCGGCGCTTGCGGCAACTGAGCCGATATAATTGCGCAGTGCAGCAAGGTCATCTTCTGGCATCATGATGAATTGAAGGCCATTTTCAGGGCTTGCCTTCGCGAGCAGGCTTTCGGCTAATTCACCGTCGCGCTGATATTGTCCTGCAATCCAAACATTGCCATTGTGCCCCAGCGCCATGTGGCGCAGCGACAATTTTTGCAATTGGTCGGGTGCGAAATAGCGCGCCATCAGTTCGCCAGTATTTGGATTGAGCCATGCAATATTCGCGCGCATGGTGGCCAGATTGAGTTTTGCGCGCGCAAAATCCGGGTGGGTTTCAATGCCACCATTGGCGATGATCAAATGGCTGGACTTTGGATCAAGCAGCAGATCATGCGGGCCGACGCCACCAGCGTCAAATTCGCCAATGCGTTTAATAGGGTTGGCCGTCAAATCATAAATGCCGATCACGCCGCGGGCCGCTTCAAAATCATTTTCGGTGGCATAAAACAGGCGTCCATCGGCGCTGAACGCGCCATGACCGTAAAAATGCCGGCCTTCAATGCTGGAGATTTCGCCCAAAATCTTGCCGTTTACATCGAACAGGATAGCAAAGGTGCCGGGGCGGCGGGCGAACACGATCAGCTTGTCCTTCTGCGCGGAGAGGGCAATGTCGTGGCCGCGGGCAGGAAGGTCAATTTTTGAGATCAGCTTGCCCTGTTCATTCAGTAAAACTGCGCCGAATTGGCCATTAGGAAAAGCGACGCATGAGGCAAAGATTTGCTCGGATTGTGCCAACACTTCCCGCGCGGGCAAAGCGAGGCTGCCGAGAAAAGTTGCCCCGGAGATTTTCAGGAAATCGCGGCGTAACATTAGTCGCCATCCAAAGACGAAAAGCCCACCACTAGGCCAAGTTCCGGTGCGATTTGATCGTTGGCGATATCGCGCAAGGAGTGCAGCACAAGGCGCAAATAGTCGACCTTTTTCCGCAGAGCTTCATCTACTAAAATCTCTTGATTGCTGTGTTCTGCTAATTCTTTCGCGGTGCGCAGAGCGTTGTTAAGTTCAAAGCGATAGGCGTTGAGCGCGATGGCCAGCACATCATCTTCGTCATAGTGCCCGGAAAATGCATCGAACGCGTCGGCAAGGCCTTCAATATCGGCCAGCACCAAGTTCATGCTGAGTGCGGCGCGGCGGAGGGGCAACACGTTGAGGTTGGGATTTTCTTCGGCCCACTCATTCAGGCGGGTGGCGCTGATGATTTCGGGGAAGTGCGAGAATGTTTTAAAGCTGATGCGCAGCACATCTTCTTCTGTTCGAAACAGTGCGGAGCCTTCGTGTGGGTTTTCAAATTGCGCAATCAGCCCATCATCTGCCACGAGTTCAACCACCATTTGGTCGGCCATGGCCCACATATTTTGGGCGATGGTTTCGCCATAGCGACAGGCGTGGCTGTTGGTATCAGATGTCAGCTTGTCTGCCAGTGCGCCATGCAGCACATATTCCAAAGCGTTCAATCCTTGCAGTGCCACGCTTTTGTCTTTCAAGCTTTCAACGCTCAACACGCTTTCATCTTCGCCCACCAGCGCTTTTTGCACCTGCTTCAGCCCGGTCGATTTCCGGTCGGGCCAGAAATAAAGCCGTTCCAGCCGATCATTTTGGGTGATCGGGCCGAACCGCACAGGTTCTGCATAGGCATAGGCGGTCACCAGCGCCGAAAAACCATCGCGGGCAGCTTGAAGATTGGCCTCCGAAGGGGATTGGCACAAAGCTTCCATCACATCGATCTGCGTATCGGCCTTGGCAGCGAGCTGTTGATAGGCAGGCACCAGATAATCGGTGAGCAGGGCGCTCGATTCTTCTGCCGTGGCGTTTTGCGCAAATAGAAGTGTCAGGGACAAGGTGGCGAATTTGATGGCATTTTTCATCATAGTGACTTCAGAAATTGGATGAGATTATCGCGTGTGGTGCGGTTGAGCGCCATAAAGTTTTGCTTTGCCGTTTCTGCCTCGCCGCCATGAAACAAAATCGCTTCTTTCAAGCTGCGGGCACGGCCATCATGCAGATATCGTTCTTGATCAGCAACCGCTTTTGTGTGGCCAATGTCCCAAAGTGGTGGCGTGCGCCATTCGCTGTTGCCCAATTCGCCTTTTTGCGTGCGATCAGCGAGCATGTCGCCCATATCGTGGAGCAGAAAATCTGAATAGGGCCAGATCAGTTGGAAGCTGTTGCTGTCGTCTAGAGCGCTGCGCTTGGTCACATATTTCGGCGTGTGGCAGCTTACACATCCGGCCTCATAGAATGCTCGTTTCCCTTTCAAAATCGCAGGGTCTTCGGTTGCGGAGCGCTTTGGTACGGCCAGATTGCCCGTATAGAAAGCGGTCAGGTCCAGCACATTTTGCGGAATTTCATGTGCGCCAAGATTGGGCTGGGTGCCGCCGGGTGCCTCGCGGCAGGTGGTTTGTGCGGAGGTGCAGTCCCCCCAATCTTGTTGATGCCAAGGGTTGGAAAGACCCATATCCACAAAGAAGGCGCTGGCGACTTGTTCCACCAATGTCGTGGCATCTGCACGGTGGCCGAAGCGGCCCAAACCGTTGCTCTTCAATTTGGCTTCGCCTGAAATACCGTCTTGGTTTTTATCGTCCGGGTCAGCCTGCGCCAGAATATCGTTGGCGGCGATTTGGTCGATCAGGCCCATGCCGATCAAGGGTGGTGCGATACGCGGTGAAATCTCCGACTGTTCGGCGATTGGGCCATGGCTTAAGTCGCTGATGATATATTCGGGGTGGTGCAGCGTGATCTGCTCACCATCATGCAATTCGATTGTCTCGACGCGGTAAGAAATGGAGACTTTGGCTTCCGGTTTCACTTTGCCGGAGGCGAAAAGTTGCAGTTGGTTGCCATAGGTGGGGTCACCCATTTGTCGGGCCGTGTCGATTAATTTGATGGCCAAGCCGACAGGTTGTTCTGCGTCACTTTCGGGCAAGCGGCCGCGGCCATTGCGAATGTGGCAGGATTGGCAGGCGCGGGCATTGAACAAGGGGCCTAGGCCGTCAGATGCTTTTGTGGAGCTGGGGGCGGCGACCCAGAATTTGTCGAACAGGGCCTCGCCTAAGGTGAAGTCCATGCGTTTTTCAGCGGGTAAATTGGCGCTGGGTTGGCTTAGCCGTTCGCGCCCGTCAATCTTGTCAGTTGACGTTGCGCCACCGGGATTGGCTTCAAAAGGCTCGGCTTTGGTAAAATCGACAGTAGGTGTGGTGACGCGCAGTAGTTTTGCGCGTTCGACATCATCCTTCGCCCAATCATATTTCGGTATAGATTGCGCATTCGCATGTGGCACGAGTATCAATGAGAGCAGGGTGAATGCCAAAAAGGGCTTCATGGAGCAAATCCATTGTGGGCCGATGCGGGCCACCCCGCACCGGCAGTTTATCTTTATTCAAAAACTGCGTCTGGATTGTCCAAGCTGTCTGAACCTTCCAGTTCAACGCCTTCCAGCTTCAAAGCAGCAACGGCGCGTTCAATCGAGCGGGTTTGCTTCACCAAGGCATCAATGGCGTCTTGCACCACTTTGTTGCCTTCTTCATTGCCTTCGCCAATCATCTGGTCATAGGCTTCGGTGTTGGCGCGTTCCACCATGGCGGTGAAAGCATCCATTGTGGCGGCGATATCAGCGCGCAACTCGTCTGCTACGGCTTCATCAGCGTGGCTCACATAATGCGCAACTGAAGTGCCTTCAACCACTGTGCCATCAAGGCGCTCATAGCGGCCAAGATAGACATTTTGGATGCCTTTGGCGTCATAATAGTGAGAATTGTGGGTGTTGTCTGAGAAGCAATCATGCTCTTCTTCTGGATCATTGAGCAAAAGGCCAAGCTTCATGCGTTCGCCTGCCAATTCACCATAAGAGAGCGAGCCAAGACCGGTCAGAATTGTGTTCAACACTTCGGCTTCGGACTTTTCTTCCAGTGCTGCGCGGGCAGCGCCACCTTGTTCCCAATTGGCCACCATCTCTTCTAGATCGGTCACCAACAGATCAGACGTGGCATCAAGATATTGGCGACGACGGTCGCAATTGTCATTGGTGCAATTGTCCAATGAGAAGTCGGTTGCTGCGCGGTTACCTGTGCCAGCGTCAGTACCGTTCAAATCTTGGCCCCAAAGCAAAAATTCAATGGCGTGGTAGCCTGTTGCCACATTGGCTTCAACGCCGCCAGCTTCGTGCAGTTTTTCGCCCAAAAATTCAGGTGTGATCTCATCAACGGTCAGCGTTTCGCCATTAATATTGATGGTCTTGTTGGCGATGATGTTGGCGTTGAATAATGGGTTGGTGTCGCTTTCCAAGCCATAGGCGCTGGCGTCGACATAGTCGATCAAGCCTTCATCCAAGGGCCAAGCGTTCACGCGGCCTTCCCAATCGTCCACGATGGCATTGCCGAAGCGATAGGCTTCTGTTTGTTGGTAGGGCACGCGGGCCGCCAACCAAGCGTCTTTCGCGGCTTGCAGATTTTCTTCTGTCGGCGCGGCCAGAAAGGCGTCAATCGCTTCTTGAAGGCCCTTTGCCGTGAACAGGCTATCTTCAAATGTTGCGTGGGCAATATTGGCATATGTTTCCACAACGCCATGGTCTTCATCATGGGCCAAGGCGAATGTTGGTGCCGCTGTCATCAAGGCAGCAGCGGAAATGATTGCAAGTCTTTTCATCATGTTTGCCGGGGCCAAATCCCGGCCTCCTTTGGTCGGATAAATCTCGGGCCACGCCAGCTTGTCTGGTGTGGATTTAATATGAGTTATCTGATCATATTTATAAAAACAAGAGAAAAATCAACAAGTTAGAATAGTTCTAAGAAAGCGGAAACTATTCCTATTTGCTTGTGTATAAATTGACTTTAGCCAATTTTTGCATGTTTTAGAACTGGATAGCCGGCATGCATAGCTGCTGCGCCACATTCGTAATAGGTCGACTTTGCGGCAGTCATTGGCTCATCATATTGCTCGATAGGTGCCAGCGGCAGCAGGCTTTCATCCTGATTTATCAGGGCCTTGACCATTTGGGTGCCAAACAAAGTGCCGGGGCCGATGCCGCGACCAGAATAGCCGAATGGGGCGTATCCCTTGCCGTCAAAATCCATGATTTTAGGTAAATGGTCTGACGTCATCGCGATCTTGCCGCACCATTGGTGGGTGAATGGCATGTCTGGCAAATCTGGATAGAGGTCACGCAGTTTTTGTCGACCCCACATTTTGTGGAACGGCGCGGTGGCATGGTCCAAACTGCCGATTGCGCCGAGGATCAGGCGATTTTCGGCGTCGAGCCGCAGGCTGGTCATCACCGTCGCGCAATCCCATGTGCCCTCACGGTTCGGCAGGATATGTGCGGCTTGGTCGTCACTCAGTGGGGCAGTGGCAGATTGGAAGAACTGCACTGTCGAGAATTGATTTTTCGGGTGGCGCACATGCTTATGATCGTACGCATTGGTGGCGATGATCACATATTTGGCGGTGAACTCGCCTTGTGCGGTGGCCACACGCCACGCGCCATTTTGCTGCACGGCAGTGGCCGGGCAATGTTCCACAATTTTTGCACCTGCATCCTGAGCTGCCTTGGCCAATCCTTGGGCAAATTTGAGCGGATGGATGGTGCCTGCGCGGGGATCAAATAGGCTGGCCACAAAATGGGTCGAGCCTAGCCGCTTCTGCGTTTCCGCTTCGTCCAGCATTTGCACAGGCGCGCCACGCGCTGAAAGCTGGTCAAGTCGCTTGTCCAAATCCTTCTTGTGATAATAGCTTTGGGCACAATGCAGCGTGCCGTTGCGCACCGCGTCGCATTCAATCTGGTGTTGATCAATCAAGTCAAATACGAGCGCTGGCGCACCAGCAAGAGCAGTGTTTAGCTTTTCGCCAGCCGCTTTGCCAAGCGTGTCTTCCACTTCCTGCGGTGGAGTCCACAATCCAGCATTCACCAGTCCAACATTGCGGCCGGAGCCGCCAAAGCCAATGGTTTCGGCTTCCAACAAGATGACGCTCAGCCCGGCTTTTGCTGCTTCAAGGGCAGCAGAGCAACCGGAAAAACCACCGCCAATAATGGCGAGGTCAACGCTTTGTGCATCGTGCGTTTGCGCAAATGTTGGGGCGTTCGCGGTGGCTTGCCAAAGATTGGTGAGTGGCGCAGTCGTCATATTTACCCGTTGAAGCTTTTGAAGGCAGAAATGATTTGATCGAGCTGATTGTCGTCAATATTGCGGTGCAACACGATCCGGCTTTCTGTGCCTGCTGAGATGATGATTTTATTGTCGCGCATATGTGCGCCCAGCTTTTTGGCGCGTTCCTTATCTAGGTGCACAAACAGCATGTTGGTTTGATTGTCTTGATAAGTCACATCATAGCGTCCGGTTTCATTCAGCGCGTCGGCGAGCACTTTTGTGCGGCGGTGATCTTCAGCCAAATCATCAACATAATTGTGCAGCGCAAAGCGACCCGCTGCGGCGATGATGCCAGCTTGACGCATGCCGCCGCCTAGCATTTTGCGCCAGCGTTGTGCTTGCTTGATAAAATCATTACTGCCCACCAAAACTGCACCAACTGGCGCGCCCAAGCCTTTGGACAGGCAGATATTGATGCTGTCAAACGGGGCGGCCATGGCTGCCGCGTCTACGCCGAGCTTTACACAGGCATTGAACATACGTGCGCCATCAAGGTGCAGGTTCAAATCATGGGCGCGACCAGCGTCAATGGCGGCCTTTGTGCGCTCCATGCTGATGGCTTGGCCCGAATTAGTGTTTTCCAAAACCAGTGTTTTGCTGTTGGGGAAATGGGTGTCGTCTGGCTTGATGGCTGCATGAATATCGTCGGGGTTCAGGCCACCATCTTCCTGCACGGGCAGGGGATCATATGTTAGCCCGCCCAGCACTGCCGCGCCGCCTGCTTCATATTTGAAAATATGATATTTGCGCCCCACTAGAATTTCGTCGCCACGTGCATTGTGGGTGAGCATCGCCACCAGATTTGACTGGGTGGAAGATGGGAGAAATAGCCCGGCCTCTTTGCCTAGTTTGTCCGCCATTTCCTGTTGCAGCGCGTTCACATTTGGATCGTCACCATAAACATCATCACCCACATCGGCAGCGGCCATCACCTCGCGCAATTGCGCGTCTGGTTTGGTTACTGTGTCAGACCGTAAATCAATAAAATCAGCGATATTGTCGATATTTTGGGTTTTGAGATTCTCGTACATCTTGGTGCAATCTATTTTGGAAAAGCAGTTCTAGGACTAGTCAGCCGGAGAGTGGCATGTCACTAATTTTGGTGCAACCAATATGTCGAAAGTTTTGAAGAATGTACGGCCCTTTTGAACAGCACGCACAAGGTTATTGGCAATTGCCCTCCGGGCCTAAAAACACAATTTGTGATGTGGGTGGAATTAAGGTCGGTCATGCCCAGAACATGCGCGGTTCTGCCCGCACCGGGGTAACGGCGCTTTTGCCGATGGAGGGCAATGTTTATGCCCATAAGCTGCCTGCTGGTTGCGCGGTGATCAATGGGTTTGGCAAATCGGTCGGGCTGGTGCAGGTGGCTGAATTGGGCGAGATTGAAACGCCAATATTGTTCACCAACACTTTCGGGGTTGGCACGGGCACGCAGGCTTTGATCAAACATGCCATCGCTCACAATCCGCAAATCGGGCGGCAAGGACCAACGGTGAATCCGGTGGTGTTCGAATGTAATGATGGCCGCGTCAATGATATTCAGGCGGTGGGTATTGATGAGGCGTTGGTGGAAACAGCAATGGGGCAGGCCGATACTGACTTTGCGCAAGGCACAGTTGGCGCAGGTACGGGCATGTGCACGTTCGGCTTTGCGGGCGGCATTGGCAGCGCATCGCGCTTGGTTGATCTTGGTGGGCAAAGCTTTACATTGGGCGCTTTTGTGCTGTCCAACTTTGGCCAAAGGTCCAGCTTGCGCGTGTTCGGGCAAAGGCCCGCTCATTATCGCGGCGAAGATAGCGCGGATAAGGGGTCGATCATCATTGTGATGGCAACAGATTTACCCATGGATAGTTTGCAGCTAACCCGCCTGTCACGCCGCGCTGGTGCGGCGCTTGGACGGTTGGGTAGCCATTTCGGTCATCAAAGTGGTGACATTGCCTTGGCCTTTTCCACCCAAAATCCCCGTAGCTTAGAATGTGACACGCTTGTGACCCAGCAGCGGGTTGCGGACCGTTATATGGATAAGATTTTTATGGCCGGTGTTGAGGCAACCGAACATGCAATTTTAAATGCGCTTTGGCATGGCGAACCGCATAAAGGGTACGACGGTTCAGTTTTGCCAAGTTGGCGTGATGCGTTTGAAAAGGAATAACGATGACCAAGCTCTATGGATTGAAAAATTGTGACACTTGCCGCAAGGCGCTTAAGGCGTTGGAAGCGGAGGGGCGTGATGTGGCATTTTATGATGTGAAGAAAGAGCCATTGTCTCGTGATAAATTGGCTGCGTTTCTCGGTGCGTTTGGGGCTGACAAGCTGGTCAACAAAAAGTCCACCACATGGCGTGGATTGAGCGAAGTTGAGCGCGGGCGGGAGCCATTGGATTTGCTGGTTGAAAACCCAAGTTTGATGAAACGGCCTGTGATTATTGATGGGGAGAAGAAATATCTTGGTTGGCAAAAGGATGTACAAGCGGCTTTGATCGGTTAAGCTACCAAGAATATTGTTAAATTCTTTTTTGACCCGAGATGTGAACCGAATTTCTATTTTGTCCGTTAATGGAGGTAGAAACAGTCACAAAGGGTCCAAATATGCGATCGGCGTTAAATTTGGCACACAATGACGAAGATGAAGACAGGGTGGATGATCCTACGCTTTTGAAGCAAGCGATGGTGCGTGTTGCAACCACGCAGGATCGGGAAGCCTTTCAGTTCTTATTCTCATACTTTGCCCCAAGGGTGAAGGCAGTGCTTTTGAAGGCTGGCAGCAATGAAAGCCAAGCCGAAGATTTAATGCAAGACGTGATGATGACCGTGTGGCGTAAAGCCAAGCTTTATGCCCCAGAGCGTGGATCGGTGAATGCATGGGTGTTTACTGTCGCGCGGAACGCACGGATTGATTTGCTTCGCCGTGCATCTTCAAGACCCTATGACGATGTTTATGAAATCGAACTGGAAAGTGATGTCGCCTCGGGCGAAGACAATATGTTTGAAACCGAGCGGGCAGAGCGGGTTAGCGAAGCGCTGGCCGATTTGCCCGAAGATCAACGGCAGATCATAGAATTAGGGTTTATAGAAGACATGTCGCAAAGTGAAATTGCGGAAAAGCTCAGTTTGCCATTGGGCACGGTGAAATCCCGGATGCGGCTCGCTTACGGTAAAATGAAATCTAAGTTGGAGGCGGTGCGATGATTACCCACCACCATCTCGATGATGCGACCTTGTTGCGTTATGCAAGTGGCGATTTAGATAGCGCGTTCACCATTGTTGTGGCGGCCCATTTGGCCATGTGTGACCAATGTCGCAAAGCAGTGCGCGATGCAGAAGAAATTGGCGGCCATATGATGGATCATGTGGCACAAGCGCCTGTTGCTGAAGATGCATTTGATAAAATGATGGCGCGATTGGATGCAGGTGACCAAGAGCAGATTGAAGTGGATCTGAGCCGGAACGCTGATCCAGAAAGCAATGTGCCTTTGCCGTTGCGTGGTTTGATCGGTGATCATTTGGATGATGTGCGCTGGCGCTTGGTGGCCCCGGGCGTGCGCAAGCATGAAATTCAAATGGGCAAGAAAGGCGAATCTTCGCTTTATATGTTGAATATTTCACCGGGTATGGCTGTGCCGGAACATGGGCATGGTGGCGCGGAGATGACATTGATCCTTTCTGGTGCCTATCGCGATAAGCTGGGCGTTTTCGGCCCAGGCGATGTGGCGGACCTAGATGAAGATATTGAACACCAGCCGATTGTGGAGCCGGGCGAGGCTTGCATTTGCCTTGTGGCAACAGAAACACCAACACGGTTTAAAGACTTTATCGTGCGGTTGATGCAGCCCTTCGTGCGCATTTAGGTGACTTATGTCCTTTAATGGCAAACATGTATGGATCACGGGCGCCAGCACAGGCATTGGCCGCGCGCTGGCGAAAAAGCTAGATGCTGACGGGGCGCTGGTTTCTGTTTCCGCGCGGTCAGAAGAAAAGCTGCAAGAGCTGGAGGCTGAAGGCCAGAACATTCGCGCCTTTCCGCTGGACGTGACGGACCAATCTGTGATGGCTGCAGCCATTGATATGATCGCGGCGCGTGCGCCAATCGATCATGTTGTGTTGGGCGCTGGCGCGTGGAGCATCATGGACAGCGATCAAATGGAAATTGGCCCCATCCGTACCGGCATGGAGGTTAATTATTTTGGCACGATCAATGCCGTCCACAAGCTGATTCCCATGATGATTGAGCGGGGTGCAGGCCATATCTCCATCATTGCATCTGTCGCGGGCTATCGAGGCCTGCCGCGTTCTATCGCCTATAGCCCCACCAAGGCAGCTTTGATCAATCTTGCTGAGATTTTGAAGGTGGAGCTTGAGCCGCACAATATTGGTGTGAGCAGCATCAATCCTGGTTTTGTGGACACGCCGCTGACGCAGGACAACCCTTTTCCGATGCCCGGTATCATCACAGCTGAAGAAGCCGCAGATGCAATCTATAAGGGTTTGGACAAAGGGAAGTTTGAAATCTCATTTCCGTTTGGATTTACGCTGTTGATGAAAATGCTGCGTGTCGCGCCGAACTGGCTCTATCTGTTCCTGATGCGGCGCATCAAGGCATCGATCTAAGCAGACCTATTTAACGTTATGCGGTTTTTTGAAGATTGCAATCGCGCGCTTAGGAGCGTCCGGTTTGGGCTTTGGGCGCAAGCCTTTCACCCACAGTTTGAACGCTTCATAATTGATCCCAAATACCACTTTCATGGTCATCCAGCCCGTGCGGCCGAGTGATTTGATCAATTGAAAGTCGGTTAGTGGTTTTTGCTTGCCGCGCAGATAGGCATTGAGCAGCGCGCCCTCTTTGTCCTTAAGGGCAACGCCAAGGGTCAGGTCGTCACCTGGCTTGGTCACATGGAAACGATAGCTGCCTTCCACATTGTTAAAGGGTGACACATAGAATTGTTTCTCACAATCCTGCCAAACAACGCCATCTTCACTTTCGCCGGCCGGGATCACATAGGTGTGGCGTTGGGCGAAAGTGTTGCGCACCTCATAAATCATCACTTTGATTTTGCCGCGGCGCACGCCGTAATAGGTGGTGATGGGGTTAAAGGCAAAATTGAGAATACGCGGGTAGGTGAGCATGAAGAAACGAAGCTTTTCTGTTTCAACACCAGCTTGCTCGGTGAGGTTTTGCAAATAGCCCATCAAGTTTTGGCCAGTGCCATCGCCAAAGTCTTTATCGTGGATGGACACCAGATTAAGTCGATTGTGGCTGAACAGTTTTAGCTGCTCCGCTGTGCGATCCAGATCGTCTACTTCAACAAATAGGTTAAACACGCCATAGCGCAATTTATGCTCCACCGGGCGGAGCCGCTTGTGCGTCACTTCGGCATCATAAATTGCGCTTTCCATTATTCGGCTGCCTCTCTCGGCATCACCGGGGTCACATTAATGCGGCCCGAAGGGTTTTCCACTTGCCAAGGGCGGTTCATGCCGCCCAATTGCTCGGCAACAGCCAAGCCCGATTGAATGCCATCTTCATGGAAGCCGTAGCCGAAATAGGCGCCGCAGAACCAGGTGCGGTTTTTGCCTTGCAATTGCCAAAGCTCTTTTTGCGCCTCGATCGAATTGCTGTCGAATACGGGGTGCATATAGTCAAAGCTTTTGATGATTGCTTTGGGGTGGATATTGCGTGTCGGATTTAGGGTCACAAACAGATTGGTTTTGGTTTCCAAATGCTGCAATTCGTTCATCCAATAGGTGACGCAAAGCTCGTCTTCACCATTTATGGTTTGCTTTAAATAATTCCAGCAGGACCAAAGGCGCTTGCGCTTCGGCATCCAAGCATCATCCGTGTGCAGCACAGCTGTGTTGGGCTGATAAGGGAAATAGGAAAGCAAATTTTGCTCTTCATATGATGCGTCGTCGAGCAATTCTAGGCTCTGGTCGGCATGGCCAGCCATCACCACATGATCAAACGGGCGCAGCACGCCATTTCCGTCTTCAATATGCACATAGCCGGGGTGACGCATGATCTTTTTGATCGGCGTGGACAGGTGCACTTCAATGTTCGCATCCGCCATCATTGCTTTCACATATTCGCGGCTTCCGCCAATCACGGTGCGCCAGTTTGGCTTTTGATAAGCCTTCATCAGCGCGTGATTGTGGTAGAAATTGATGAAGGTCTGCGCTGGATAATCCATCATCGCCTTGGCTTTTGTAGACCAAATGGCGGCGCCCATGGGAATGATGTGATTTTCGATAAACGGGCGGTCATATCCTTCGCGGGCGAGAAAATCACCCAATGAGATTTCGCTGGCGTAAGACGAGATGCGTTCGCGTGCGGATTTGAAGAAGCGCAAGATGTCAGCCAGCTGGCTCCAATGCATTGGGTTGGCCACGTTGCGGCGTTGGCCAAAAAAACCATTTAGGCCAGAGCCTGAATATTCGTATTTCCCGCCATTCATCGTGAAGGAAAAGCTCATATCTGTACGCTTGGTTGCGATGTTGAAATGATCAAACAACGCTGAAAGGTTTGGGTAGTTCGGTTCATTATAAACAATGAAACCTGTATCAACCGGAATATCGCCTTCAGGCACTGGCGCATCCACCGTGTTCGAGTGGCCGCCCAAATAGTCATTCGCTTCATAAAGCGTGACATTGTGGTTCTTGGACAAAAGCCAAGCGGCGCTAAGCCCTGATATGCCTGAGCCGACGACGGCGATGTTTAGTTTAGTCATAAAGTCCGGTTCCGCTTGATAAATTTCTATCTAAGAAACGCTGGGCCTTGTGAAATGGATCACCAAATTAATTTGAATATATCTAAGGAATATTCCGCCCAACTGTGATCCATTGGGGCTGTTATTGGCGTAGTTAGCGCAATAGGAGCATTCACATGACCAACATTATTGCTTACATCGCTACGCTGATCGTATTTTTGGGGATCGATTTCGTCTGGCTCAGCTATGTTGCGCGCACTTTTTACTTTGAGCGCATTAGCCATTTGATGGCGGACAGTCCTAACTTTGCCGCCGCCGGCGTGTTCTACATTTTCTATGTTGTCGGCATTGTTTATTTTGCTGTGCTACCGGCATTGAAAGCAGGCTCGGTTGTGCCTGCCTTAATCTCAGGTGCGTTGCTCGGTTTGCTGGCTTACGGCACGTACGACATGACCAATTTTGCAACGCTGAAAAACTGGCCAATTTCTGTGGCAATTGTAGACATGATTTGGGGCGCGACCCTTACGGCGACATCGGCCGCCGCAGGGTTTTACATCACGCGCATGTTTACCAGCTAAGCGACGCTAAATCGCGACAATGAGAAGGGCGAAATGTCAAAGGACGTTTCGCCCTTTGTCATGAGCTGTGCCAACATCTCGCCAATGGCGGCGCTATGTTTGAAACCATGGCCAGAGCAGGGTGACACCAGAAACACATTTTCCATTTCAGGATGATCATCCATAATAAAATGGCCGTCAGGCGCGGCGGTATAGAGGCACGTTGCGGATCGCACGACGTTCGGGTTTAAGCCCAGCAATCGATTTTGTGGATGGCGTGCATAAAAGGCGTCTTGCTCCGCCTTGGACACATCGCGATTGGTTTCCTCTGGCGCGGTGGGTTCGCCGTAAAATTCTGAGGCCATTTTAAACTGATGTGCCGCCGCTAAAGAAGGCATGCCATAAAAGAAATCGTCGGGTTTTTCGCCATGGGGCCAAGCGAATGCTGGGCTGTTTTTCCATGCGGCCTGATGGTCAGGTTCAATGTCCAACCAATGCAACACCTGGCGCGTGGGTTGGAAAATATTGTGCCATTTCTCGGAAAGGAAAGACCTAACCCATGGTCCGGCGCTTAGGATCACTTTGGCAGCGTCATATTCCTCAGTTGAAGTGCGCACTTTCACTGTGCCGTCGCGTTGGGGGAGGATTTGCTCCACCACCGTGCCATATTGCAGATCCGCCCCATGCTTTTTCGCCAGTTTAAGTTGGCTGTCGACGCATTGCTCGGCGCGTAAATATCCGGCGCCGGGTTCATAATAGGCGCGTTCGTTGTCGCTGATTAAAAAGTTGGGAAAGCGATTGCGCACGTCATTTGGTGACAGCAGTTCATGTTCAATATTGAATTTCTTTGCCGCCGCTTCAGTTGTGTCCAGAAAGCCTTTTTTAGCATTGGTCTCGGCGGCTTGGTCGCTCGAGATCATCAGGGCGCCAATTTGATGCAACAGATCGTCGCCCGTTTCGGCTTCGATTTCGCGCCAAATCTCATGGGACCGCAACACGAAGGTAACATAAGCAAAGCCTTCGCCGATGGCTTGGCGGGTGAGGCGGCTTTCCCCGTGGGTAGACCCGTGAATATGGGGCGGCGTGTACCGATCAAGCCCTAGCGTTTTTGCACCCATTTTTGCCAATTGGTAAGTGGCAGCGCTACCCATAGCGCCTAGGCCCACCACGATCACATCATATTGTTGCATAAAGGCCTCGATTGTTGCGCGAAAGGAAGGAATTTTTACTCATTCGATCTGTTTTGCGCCGCACCGTCAAGGGGTCCACATTTTTGACACATTCGGGCGTCAGATGGCGGGCTCTCGCGTTCAGGCGCGGTTTCTCTCGTGCGTGCCCGCTGGTTGGTGCGTTGGACTAACGATTGGATAAAGGGCGCTCTGCGGCCCACTTGGTGAACAAACTACATGATGAAGATGACTATTCGCGCGGCGATTGCTGCGATTGCGCTTGCGTTGCCCGTTGTTGCGGCTGCGCCAGTTCAGGCTACCCCTTTGATCAAACTGATGGAAAAAGATTTGGGACAGCGACGTCCTAAAGGGTGCCCCTCTAAATGGTGCGCTTGCTATATGGACCAGATTTTGGCGCGCGCTGGATTTTCTTCCCGCGGCTCAAACCGCGCTCGCGATTTTGCGTCCTATGGTAAGAACACGAAAACGGCCAAAGTCGGCTCGATCATGGTGATGCGCAACCATGTGGGCGTGGTGATGGGCAAATGCTCAAACGGCCAAGTGAAAATTATCTCTGGCAACTATTCTAAGAAGGTCGCGGTGGGGTGCTACCCCGCCAGCAAAGCCATTGCATGGCGTGACCCGATCAAAGCGCGCTAGGAGTAGCCACGCTTTCAACTTTAATGGGTGCTTTTAACGCAAGTTGGGCACCCATTTTCTTTGCCTAATTTTTAAAGCCTGTCGCTAAGTAGGCTTGTCGCTTTTCCACTAGATAGCCTTGGCGATAAATCTCGATTGTATCGAGCAGTTCCACTTGCTCAAACCGCGTTTCAAGCTCTGCGCCTAACCCCTTGCCTGAATGAGTGATGATGAGTGCATTGTCACCCAGATGTTTCGGTGCGGCAAACCAATAGCGGAATTGCGAATGGGCAGCACCAAGGTCCGTTACATCTGGATTTTGCAAGGCAAAGCCCAGCGGTGAGCTGATCGTGTAGTGCGTACCGACAATAAAATCTGGCTCGTGCACCAAGCGTAGTTCTTCAACCCATTCCGCTGTTTCTTTCCAACCGAAAGATCGTGCCGAGAAATAATCTGCAGTGCTGAAATAAGTGCGGATCGGCAGCGCCCCGAAATTATACGCGATGATCGCGGCCAGCAGGACACCATAGGCGATATGGGAAAACAGCAGCCAGCCCCAACGGATAAAGTGGGCCAGGAACGGCAGGATGGCGATATAGGCCACTAGGTTCCAATGGAACATGATGTCAGTGGTGAGCGACAGCGCCAAAAACAAGAGGGTTGAGACCCAAAAGATACACCGTGCCAACCCAAGCTGCGGGATGTTTTTGCTGGTTGGCCAAAGGCTTTTGGCCAGCGGCCACAGCAGGAAGGGGGAAAGGAACCCGATCATCCCGCCCAAATAGCCGATCAGGCCGCTAAAATTGTTCTCTGTGGGCAGGCCCGCATGGCGGTCGCGCAGAATAAAGGTGATGGATGAAGCGTTGGTGTTGATGTTCCAATAAATTTCGGGACCAACCACCAACAGGAAAAGCGCGAAGGCGGCGTAGCTTTGCCAGTGTTTAAATATAGAGCGGGCGTGTTTGTTGGTGAGGGCATAAAGAAACGCTCCAGCGCCCAGCAGCACCGCGTTATATTTTGCCAATGTGGCCAAGCCCACGCATATACAAGCTGCATAGAGCCAGGTCCAAACATGTGCGCCCATTTCCATCGCTTTGAAGAATTTGATGAAGCACAGCAAGGCCAAGAGCAACAGCATCACCATCAAATGGTCGGGCAGCGCCAGCATGGTCATGGTGAGGAAAATTGGGGTGGCTAAAAACAGGGTCAGCGTGAGCGCAAAATGCTGTTTTGGCTGGTCGCTGATCTGTTTGGAGATGGCCCACAAGATCCAAATGTCTGCCAGAAAAGTTAGGATGGGACCAATGCGCAGCGCCAGCACGTTCCAGCCGAACAGTTTTGAGGCAAGCCAAAGAATCCACGCATTCAGCGGCGGATGGTCATAATAGGAAATGGCCGGATGTTGCGACCACATCCAATAATAGGCTTCGTCGGCCACCATGTTGCCGCTGAGCCAAAAGAAAAGGCGCAGCCCCAGCAAAAGGGCAACGCCTGTGATCAATGAATATTTCAAAATAGGGCTGATAGCTTTTAGATTTTGCTGATCATTCACAAGCATTTGGCCCCATTTTTCTATCCCGTTGCGGCGATGGCAATCTCCCCGGCCAGCTTCGCATTGTTGATCAATAGCGCAATGTTGGCTTTGAGTGAACGGCCACCGCTCAATTCCACCACTTTACCCAAAACAAATGGCGTCACAGCCGCGCCTTTCACGCCATTGGCGTCAGCTTCGGCGATGGCTTTATCGATAATGGTTTCCATCTCATCATTGCTCAAGGCGTCGGCTTCCGGCACCGGGTTGGTGAACAGCAAGCCGCTATCCGCGCCCAAGTCTCGCCAAGCATTAAAGGTGGCGGCAGCTTCGTTCACATTCTCCACACTGTGGGGCAGGGCCATGCCGCTATCGCGGGTGTAGAAGGCGGGCAGGTTCGCGGTTTGATAACCGACGATTGGTACGCCTTGGGTTTCCAGCACTTCTAATGTCAGCGGTAGGTCGAGGATTGACTTGGCGCCAGCGCACACCACGGCAACCGGGGTTTTGCCCAGTTCGGTGAGGTCTGCAGATACGTCATATGGGTGGCCGCGATGTACGCCGCCAATGCCGCCGGTGGCAAAAATATCGATCTTTGCCGCTGCGGCCACGATCATGGTGCCCGCCACGGTGAGCGAGCCAGACTGTTTTTTGCCCAACAGGGGCGCGAAGTCGCGGCGCGAGCATTTGGCGATTGATCCGCGTTCACTTGTGGCGAAATCCTTGAGCTGCTCTTCAGACAGGCCAACGGTGACTTGCCCGTTCACAATGCCCAAAGTCGCCGGACAGGCGCCCGCTTCTTTCACGGCGTTTTCCATGGCCAAGGCAGTTTCGAGATTGCTGGGATAGGCCATGCCGTGGGTTACCACGGTGGTTTCAAGTGCCACGATTGGGGTGTCGTTGCGGAGGGCTTCGGCAACATGTGCGCCAAATTGAAGATCAAAATTCATGGGAGGAATCCTTATTGAATATGCTGCTGTGCGAATGTTTCAACCGCCGCATGGGAGAGGTCGGGGCTGTTGCGCAAGGTGGATTTTAAGGTGTGTTGCGCCGCGCCAATGCCAAACTGGGCCGCTTGGCTGAGCGGGCGTTGTTGATTAAGGCCATGCAGCGTGCCCGCCACAAAGGCATCGCCCGCGCCTGAAACGTCCACAATTTCGGCGGCAGGCACGGCAAGGTGCTGCATATTGTTGGGTTGATCGCTTTTTGCCGCCAGATAAACGCCATTTGCGCCATCGGTCATAATGGCGTGTGTCGCGCCGCGGGCGAGCAATGCATCCAATATGGCGTGCGGCTCTTGTTCACCAGTGGTCGCTGCCGCTTCATCTTTGTTGCAGAAGAGATAGCTGACGCCAGACAAATCTTGCGGCAAGCGTTTGAACTTGGGAATAGACACGCTGTCGATGGCCAGTTGGATCTGTTGATCGCGGCAATGGGTGATCAGCTTTGCCAACCCGTCTGCAGGCAAGTTTGTGTCGGCAAATACCAGCGCTGCACCGCTCACCAATCCAATATTGGATTGGATAAATTGGGCATCCATCTGGTTGAAAATGTCCATATCGGCCACGCCGAGATATAGGCTGCCATTCGGCTGCATGATCGCGGTGTAGGTGCCGGTGGTGCCATTGGTGCTGCGCACCATGTGGCTTAAATCAACGCCGCTTTCTGCTGTGGCGCTTATCAGCGCATCTGCCGCACCGTCGTCGCCAACAATAGACAGCAGTTTGGTGGCTTCACCCAACCGCGCTAGATTTTCCGCTACATTGCGGGCTACGCCGCCGCGGGTTTCCTCTGCGCTGGCCGGGTTGGATGTTTCCAAAATGCCGGGCTCCTTGAGCTTAAGCACCCGGTCCATCACCGCGCCGCCAATGCATAAAATGCTTTGCTGTTGCGCCACAATATAGGCGCGACCCAAGATGAAGCCCTTGGCCTGCAGGCGCTCAATATAATTAGCCACAGTTGCTCGTGCCACGCCCAATTGCTCGCCCAGTTCTTTCTGGCTGGCATAGGGGTGCGCGGTGATCGCGGCCAATAATCTTTGTTCTAAATCGGTGAGTGACATGCGCCTATATTGCAAAAGTTTGTTTTATAAACATTTGCAATATAGATTCTTGGTGCGCTTGTCTAGCCCTTCACGATTGGTGTTTCCGGGCGTGCGCCCCATTCGGACCAAGAGCCATCATAAAGCCGGGTGTTTTTGTGGCCCAAAATTTCGAGCACCAGCAGGATCACACAGGCGGTGACGCCAGAGCCACACGTGGCGATCGTGGGTTTGGTGCTGTCGAATTTCTCGTTCACGATGCGGGCGAGCTCGGCCTTTGGCAGCAGCCTGCCGTCGTCATCTAAAAATCTTGCATAGTGCAGATTTTCTGCGCCGGGCATATGGCCGGCGCGCATGCCTTCTCGCGGCTCGTCAGTTTCGCCTTTAAAGCGGCCGGGGCCGCGCGCATCGAGAATATTGCAGCTTTGGTCGCCTTTGTTCACCAGCTCCAGCAACTCATCGAACGGCGCTACTTTGTGCACATCGAACTTGGCGGAAAAATTGCCTGCTTCTTTTGGGGCGGATTTGCCGCCTTCCGTTGGCAGTCCCTTTTGGTCCCAAAATGGAAAGCCGCCATTGAGAATGCGTACATTTTGCGCGCCCATTTGGGTTAGCATCCACCAGGCGCGAGCGGCAGAGAACAAGCCTTGTGTGTCATAAACTATGATTTCATCGTCATTATTTACGCCCAGCTTTTGCATTTGCGCTTCGAAGAAATGGGCGCTGGGCATGGTGTGTGAAAGGCTGGAATTTGGATCAGAAAGTTCTTTGATCGAATAGAACAAAGCGCCGGGGATGTGCCATTCTTCAAATTCTTTTGCAGCGTCGCGGTTGGCGTTGGGTAGATGCATGGAGGCATCAAAAATCACAAGATTTTCTTGCCCTAGCTTTTCGGCCAGTTCGTCGGCCTCAATAATGTATTGCTCTAAATTGTCACTCATAAATCTGCCTTTGCGTTTGATGCGGCATCAATTGGCCATTGTAATTGTGTCAATCAATGGTAGTAGAGCCTAAACAGGAATGTAGACACAATATGGCCAGCGCAGTTCTTTCACTTCAAGATATTTTTCTCACCTTTGGCGGTACCCCGCTTTTGGAAGGGGCGGAGCTATTTGTGGCGCCGGGCGAGCGCATTGCGTTGGTGGGCCGCAACGGGTCTGGCAAGTCGACCTTGCTCAAGATATTGGCAGGCGATGTTGAAGCGGATAGCGGCACGCGCTTTGTGCAGCCGGGGGTGACCTGGCGCTATTTGCAACAAGAGCCAGATTTAAGTGCTTACGACACTGTGTTGGATTATGTGCAGGATGGTCTGGTGGATGGCGACGATCAATATCGTGCGCCCTATTTGCTCGGTGAGTTGGGGCTTGATCCTGAGGCATCGCCAAAAGGTCTTTCAGGCGGCGAGGCACGCCGCGCGGCGCTTGCCCGTACATTGGCACCGGAGCCAGATGTATTGCTGCTGGACGAGCCAACTAACCATTTGGATTTGCCTGCCATTGAGTGGCTGCAAGATGAATTGAAAAGCATGAAATCGGCGATGGTGATCATTTCGCACGATAGACGCTTCCTTTCAGATTTGACCCAATCCACCGTATGGCTGGACCGTGGACGCACCCGCCAAACCAGCCAAGGCTTTGCTCATTTTGAGCAATGGCGAGATGAGCTGCTGGCGCAGGAAGAGTTGGAACAGCACAAGCTGGATCGGCAGATTGTGCGCGAGGAGCATTGGGTACGCTATGGCGTGACTGCGCGGCGCAAACGCAATGTGCGCCGCATGTCGGAGCTCGCCGATCTGCGACAGAAACGTGCCGACCATCGCGGGGCGACAGGCAATGTGAAGATGCAGGCTACGGAAGGCCAACAGTCCGGTGCCATTGTTGCCGATGTGAAAAATGTGTCGAAGAACTTTGGCGATCTGACCATCGTGAAAGACTTCACGCTGCGCGTGATGCGCGGCGACCGGTTGGGCATTGTCGGGCCGAATGGCGCAGGCAAATCCACATTGATCAAACTGATCACAGGTGAGCTGACGCCAGATGAAGGCGAGGTGCAATTGGGCACCAAGCTCGAAATTGCGGTGCTGGACCAGAAGCGGGCCCAGCTTGATCCTGAAACCAGCCTGAAAGATAGCCTAACGGGCGGCGGCAGTGACAATATTGTCATTGGCGATCAGACCAAGCATGTGGTCGGCTATATGAAGGATTTCCTGTTCTCGCCGGAGCAAGCAGGCACTGCGGTGGGCAAATTGTCAGGTGGCGAGCGGGCGCGGGTGTTGCTGGCCAAAGCCATGGCGCAACCATCCAACCTGTTGATCCTTGACGAACCGACCAATGATTTGGATTTGGAAACGCTAGATTTGCTGCAGGAAATGCTGGCCGATTATCATGGTACGGTGATCGTCGTCAGCCACGACCGTGACTTTTTGGACCGCGTGGCCACGTCCATTTTGGTGCATGAAGGCGGTGGTCATTGGCATGAATACGCAGGGGGATATTCTGACATGGTGGCCCTGCGCGGCCATGGGGTTGGACAACGCAAGCGCGAAGATAAGCCCAAAAAGGACAAGCCAAAATCCAATACAGCATCCGCCGCGCCTAAACCGCAGAAGAAGCTGAGCTTCAAGCATAAACATGCACTGGAAACCTTGCCCAAACTGATGGAAGAGCTTGAAGCCAAAGTTGCGAAATTAAATGGCGAGTTGGCCGATCCGGAACTTTATGCAAAGTCGCCTGAAAAGTTCCAAAAGCTAACCGAAGAGCTGGGTGCAACACAGCAAAAGCTGGACGCGGCGGGAGAAGAGTGGCTTGAGATTGAAATGATGCGCGAGGAAATTGAGGGATAGTCTCCCTTGCCGCTTTTTAGAAATTGGTCTAACCATTAGGGCTGCAGTTCTTTTTATAGTTGGCCAACATGGAATTATCGACCCCTCGCGCACTGCTTTTGGCAGTGGCTGCCATCGCTGTTTTGAGCTTTATGGATGTGAACATCAAGGCTTTGTCCGCAGATGTGACCACCATCCAAATCCTGTTTTTCCGTCAGGCTGTGGCCGCGCTCATTCTTGGTGGGTTGGTGCTGGCGAAGCGATCACGTTTTCCCACAAAAGCGCAATTGCCCGGGCACTTTTTGCGCGCCATGTTGGTGGGGGCCACGGCTTACTCTTTCTTTTACGCAATCGGCAAATTGCCGCTGGTGTTGGTGACATCGGTTTTCATGTCTGCGCCATTGATGGTCAGCTTGATGGGCGTGATCTTCCTCAAGGAAGAAGTCAGCAAAACGCTCGTATTCGGCACCATTTTGGGCTTTGCTGGGGCCATGGTGATTGTGTTGGGCGGCGGCAGTGACGATATTGCCTTGAGCGATGATACATTTGCTTGGATTGCGACGATCTTTGCGCCTGCCGCCTATGCACTTGGAGTGGTGGTGATGAAAAATCAAACCAAGCAAGCGGATGCGATTGCGATTACATTTCTGCAGGCCGCTTTCGTCGGTATTTGTGTTTTGCCGTTTGTGATTTTCCAGTTTGAAATACCCAATGTTGAAGTGGGCGCCCGCTTGGTTGGCGTTGGTGTTTTGGGGGCGTTTGGCTTTTTGATGTTTGTGTCGGCGCTCAAACATTTGCCCGCCTCTGTGTTTGTACTCACTGAAAATACCGCCTTGCTCTGGGCCGCGCTGTTTGGCTTTATCTTTTTTGCTGAAGTGCCTGCGCTTACCACGTGGATTGGCGCCTTTATGATCATTGTTGCCTGTCTGCTTGCTGCGCGCAAACAAGTGCGGCGCACACCGAAACGATGAGCAAGTTGCTCCACCGCATAAAGCCTTCCGCTTTGGGGTTGGCGCTTTTGGCCATGTTTGCCTTTGCCGTGATGGATGCGCTGGTGAAGGTGCTGGTGGTTAGCCTGCCTGTGGGGCAGGTGGCGTTTCTGCGTACGCTGGGCAGTGCGTTGATCTTTTTCGTCGTTGCCCTTTGGGGGCAGCATCTTCATTTTGCTGGTGTGCAATGGCGCTTGCATCTGTTGCGGGCGGCGGGAGCCGCTCTGGTGACGCTATGCATGTATTTTGCACTCGCCAACTTTGCCCTTGTCACCGTCGCCGCCTTCGCGTTGACCGGGCAGTTGATCAGCACGCTTTATGGTGGGGTGTTTTTCAACGAAAAATTTGATGGCAAAATTGCCGTGGCCTTGTTGGTGGGGCTGCTCGGGGCTTTGCTGTTTTTGGTCAGCGAAGGCTTGTTCTCTGCGCAGATCAGCCTCTCGCTTTTGCCGCTCTTGGCGCTTATTGCAGTGCCAATTTTGGAAGCAACCTTATTGGCTTTTCTTAAGTTTCATACGCAAAAGGAAGGCCCGATATTGATGTCATTTATTCAGCTTTCCTTGGCCGCGCTTATCCTGTCTCCGGGCCTTGCGCAATATGTACCTTTGAGCGCTGACCAGTGGGGCATATTGGCTGCAACTTGCGTGGTTGGCGCCTTTGCGGGGTACTGGTCTGTTATTGCGCTGAAGCAATTGCCGGTTGGCGTTTTTGCGATCACCGACAATACCAGCGTGGTGTGGGCTGCCCTGTTGGGCCTCGTTCTGTTTTCGCATGTGCCCACGCCGTTGCAATGGGCGGGGGCGGCGCTGATTTTCGCCAGCTGCTATTTTCTGTCGGTCTATCTGACGCCAAAGGATGAGGCCTAAAGCGATATATCCAAGTGCCAATTGACCTTATTGGTGTGTCCCGCTTCATAGCCGCCTTGGCCAGTTGCGCCTTCAAATTCGCCCGTGCCGGAACCTTCAACAATTTGCCAATGTGTTGTGGCTTTGTCCGCCGCCCAAGTGCCGGTTTCCAAAATGGTCAGCGTGCCCGGTTCGCCATTTAGGCTGCCGTTAAACAGGCGAAACCCATGATAGGTTGCGGTGCCTTCATCGCAATAAAAGAGCTGCATTTTGATGCTGGCTTTGCCTTGCAGATCGCCTTCAAACTCTTCTTTCACCAGTGCTTCGCTGAATTTTTGTTGGTCGTTGATCTGCTCGACCACGGTTTCATCCCAAGATTGATGGCTATAGGTGCCCGTAAGTTTCATGCTGTTTTTCCTTGTTGATCTGGCCCTAGCTTGGCAAAGTCTGTTGATGATGAATTGTAATTTCGCGACAAGCTGATGGAAAAATCTGATCCCAATCTTGGCCCGGCCCGTGGCTTGATTGCCAAACATGTTTCAATGGCTGAATTTGACCTGACGCGCATTGCGCCTTCGGCTGAAGCTGGGCGTTGGGTTGAAAATTATTGGGTGATTGAGTGGGATCGGGGAGATCGGCCTGTTTACCGGCAAGAGAATTTGCCACACCCGAGTGCACATTTGGTTTTAGACCCGCAAGCGGGCTCTGGCCTATTTGGGGTGCAAACAAACCGCTTCTTTTATGAACTCTCAGGAAAGGGGCGCGTGATTGGCCTCAAGTTTCGGCCCGGCTATTTATATGAGCTTTGGCAGCAACCCATCGCCACGCTAACAGATCGCCATGAGGTCAACCTATCGCCATTGGGCGTGGATTTGCGCGCCTTGGAGGCAGAGTTTGTTGCCTTGGATAAACCCGCTGACATGGCAGAAAGGCTGGATCAGCATTTTGCGGCCATTGAAGCTGATGAAGATGCTAAAGCCAAACAGGTGCACGATTTGGTGCAAATGGTTGAGGCAGATGCCGATTTGACGCGCATGTCGGAATTGGCCACGAAATCCGGCCTAAATGCACGGCAATTGCAGCGGTTGTTTGCGCAATATATTGGCGTGTCGCCCAAGTGGGTAATTGATCGCTATCGGATGATTGAGGCGGTGGACGCCATCAATCAAGGCGAAGAGCGCTCTTTGACAGAGCTGGCACATCGCCTTGGTTATTTTGATCAGGCGCACTTCACCAAAGCCTTCTCTGCTTTGGTTGGTCGCACGCCGCAGCAGCTATTGGCGCAATCGGCTTAGCTGAGCGCGGTTTCGAGATCTGCAATCAGATCGTCGATATGCTCAATGCCGACAGAAAGGCGCAGCAACGTTTCTGGAATGCCGGTAGTGCTTTCAATCGTATAGCGGTGCTCCACCAAGCTTTCCACGCCGCCCAAAGATGTGGCGCGTTTGAACAGCTTCATTTTGCCCACAACATCAAGTGCGCGTTGCTTGTCGCCTTTCACCGTGAAGGAGAGAAGAGGCCCAAAGCCATTTTGCATTTGTGATTTGGCCAGGTCGTGCGCCTCCTGGCTTTTAAGCCCCGGGTAGAACACATGATCCACTTGATCATGATTGTTCAAATAGTTCGCCACAGCCATGGCATTTTCACTCATGCGTTCCATGCGCAATGGCAAGGTCCGCATCCCGCGGATCAGCAAATAGGCTTCAAAGCTGCCAATCACTGCACCGGCATCGTGGCGGTCCACTTTGATGTCTTGCCAGATTGAGCACGTTTCATCGTCCACGGCCAACACACCTGCCAGGACGTCAGAATGACCATTGATGCTTTTGGTGCCGGAATGCATCACAATATTTGCACCCAGATCCAGCGGGTTGGAAATGGCAGGGCCGGCCGCTGTGGAATCGACTGCCAATATGGCGTCTACTTGTTTCGTCGCTTCGGCGAGCGCGCGGATGTCGGTGATGCGCAGCCAAGGGTTTGATGGTGTTTCTATAAAGACCAGCGCAGGCTTTTCAGTCGCGATCAATGCAATGGTTTCGTCTGTTTTGCTGGTGTCTTGCTCAATCAGTTTGACGTCGCGGCGTTCGCAAAACTCTCGCGCCCATTTGGTGGTGCCCCAATAAATTTGCGATTGCATGATTATGGTTTGGCCAGCGCGAATAGTGCGGAACAGGGCAGCGATGGAGGCCATGCCTGTGGGAAACACCAACGCATCTTGCGCGTTTTCAGCTGTGGCCAAAATCTTCTCTGCCAGCCGCACAATATCATTATCGTCGCGGGCATAGATGTTGTTGTCGCGCAGCAGAGCATATTGCTCATCCCGCACAAATGTTGTGGAGGGCTGAATTGCAGGCACCACGCCGCCTGTTTGCTGGTCGATATAGCCAGCGGCTTGCGCAAAAAGAGTTTCCAAGCGTTGGCGACGCGTCATAATTTCCTCCAATTTCGGGGGCATACGGCTGGCGCATGCAATAGGGAACAACTATGTAGCAAAAAGATTGGCTACACTGAAGCATGAAAGATGTAGTTTAGTTTCATCATAGCTTTGTCTGAACAGCTATATGTAACCGTAACTGTAGGTTCGTTACATTTTTGTCACATCTTTGAATTTTGCTATAGAATATAAATTATTCTGCTAGTAAAATTTTTTTACTCTGATATAAAAATTTTGTTGATCGAAATTGACGACATTTTTCCCTAGACCTATTTTTGATATTCGACGACGAGGCCATCGAAATGGAACATAATAGTCTACTTGACGCGCTTGCGCGCGTTGAGAAGCAAATCATATATACGCCTTCAGGCGATCAGATGTATGTGATTGAGCGCCGTGCATTTGAGAAATTGATGACGGCAATTGAAGCAAATGATGTGGTTGTATTGAACGAAACCGTTCAAATCTAAGCCAATAGCAACGCAATATTAACCATAAACCCACTAAAAATTGTGTGATTTCATGATTTTGGGTTCGAGTGATGGTTCAGTTGCGTGGTGTGGTTGTTGGCTTGGCAGTTATTGCCATGCTTGGTGGATGTGCAAAGCCACCTAAAAGCGGACCGACGACTAGTCGCTCTGCATATACTCAAGAGATGCCCGCAAAAGCCGACGAAAAAGAGCAGATCGCGCGCACACTGTTGACCGGCAATTCTAATCCTGAAACGGATCCCATAAGAACGGCGTCCATAGCGCCGCACCTTGAATTGCGGAGGAGCGGTCAAGCCCTTGAGGGGCGAACCCTTTCAGTTTCTATGCAAAAGGATATTCAACTGGCCAAAGGCGAGTTTGTTTTGACTTTTGATGATGGCCCACGCCCTGGGAAAACCGAAAAAATCCTCGATGTTTTAGATGAACACGACGTCAAAGCCATGTTTTTGATGTTGGGACGCGCTGCGCAATCTCACCCCGGTTTGGTGCGTGAGGTGGCAAAGCGTGGCCACACAATCGGGTTGCACACGCATTCCCATGGCGATTTGACCAAGTTGAATGTTGCGGCTGCTTTAGCTGAAATTGAACGCGGCCAGCGTCCCGTTGTGGCGGCCCTTTCGCCGATTAACAAAACCCCTGCGCCGTTTTTCCGCTTTCCCTATCTGGCGCAAAATGCGCAGCTCCGCACCGCTGTTAAAAATTCCGGCTATGTGATTATGGATGTGGGCGTAGATTCAAAAGACTATTTCAGCGATAGCCCGGATCAAGTGCGCGAACGCACCTTGGCACGTATGGCGAAAGCTGGTCGGGGCATTGTGTTGTTCCACGATATTCATCATCGCACCGTGAAAATGCTGCCGCAATTGCTCAAAGATATGGAAGCGCGGGGCTATAAGGTTGTTAATCTGGTGCCACAAGATCAACCACGCTTCAAATCCGTGGTTCAACTTGCCAATAAATAGGCGATGGTTTAAACCCGCCTCCTTTTCTGGGGGAGGGGTTGATGCAACGTATCGCGATTTTAGGGTGTTCCGGTTCGGGTAAATCCACCTTGGCGCGCAAGCTTGGTGCCGTGCTTGACCTGCCTGTCGTTCATATGGATCAGCATTATTTCTCGCCCGGTTGGGTGGAGCCAGGTCATGATGATTGGCGCGCCACCGTCGCCGCCCTTTGTGCAGAGGATCGATGGGTGATGGACGGGAATTATAGCAAAACCCATGATATTCGTTTGCCTCGTGCCGATCTGATCATCTTTCTTGATTTTCCCACATGGCTTTGCGTTTGGCGCGTGCTCAAACGGTATTGGAATTATAAAGGACAGACGCGGCCAGATCTGGCGCCGGGATGCACTGAGAAGCTTGACTTTCAATTTCTCAACTATGTGCTGACCTTTCGTCGTAAACGGGCACCGAAGATTAAGAACAAGCTTTTTCAACTTGATAAATCTGTGCGCATACTGTCTCATCCAACTGAAATGAATAAATTACTCAAAGAATTTTCTGCCTAGTGCTGATAAATCGAAATTTTGCAAAGCTTTGGTTCGCTGCCGGGGCCTCTAATCTGGCCGACGGCGTTGCGCTTGTTGCCTTTCCGTGGATCGCATCTTTATTGACGAGAGACCCATTGCTCATTGCTTTGGTCGCCGTGTTCTTGCGCAGTCCGTGGTTTTTCTTTTCTCTACCTGCTGGGGTGATCACAGATCGGTTCGACCGCCGCAAAATCATGATCAGCATGGATTTGGTTCGGTTCTTGGTTACAGGGTTGCTTGCCGCAATTTTTGTACAGTGGGGGCTGCTGGGGGAAATCAGCGACGGCACTACGAATTGGTTTTTGTTGATGTCGCTTTATGCGGCTGCGCTGATTTTGGGCGTCTGCGAGGTGCTACGCGATAATGCGGGGCAAACCATATTGCCCAGCATTGTGGCGCGCGATCAATTGGAAGCGGCCAATGGGCGGTTTTCGGCTGTAGAAATGGTGCTCAACGGGTTGGCTGGCCCACCATTGGCAGGCTTTCTTATCGCCGTTGCGATTTTTATGCCGCTTGCGACCAATGCCATTGCCTTTCTCTTTGCCGCCATCATGATGCTTTGGATTGCCGCCCCGGTGCGACAGGTCAAGGCCGACACTGCTTCAAGTCACTTTATGACTGAATTGAAAGAAGGGGTTGGCTGGCTGTGGCGCTTTCCGTTGCTGCGTGATTTGGCGTTTATCTTGGGCGGGGTGAATGCTGCTTTTATGATGGGCATTGCCATCTATGTGTTGTTTGCACAGGAAGTCTTGAAATTGGGTGCCGCTGGCTATGGCTTATTGCTCACTGCAGGCGCTCTCGGCGGCGTGGTGGGCAGCTTTGCGGTACCATGGCTGGGCAAGTGGCTGCGTATGCGCCAAGTCCTGCTCATTGCCATGGGTCTAATGGTGCTCGAAAATCTTGCTGTTGGTTTGGCCAACGGTTTTTGGTTTGCATGGTTTGTGATCTTTATTGGCGGGGTTGGCACTGTCGGTTGGAACATCCACACAGTTTCATTCAGGCAACGTGTTATCCCGGATGCTTTGTTGGGGCGGGTGAATGCCGTTTACCGCTTTTTCGGGTGGGGGATGATGCCGATTGGCACGCTGCTGGGCGGTTTAGTTGTGCAATGGGCAGAGCCTTTTTTGGGCCGAGAGTGGGCATTGCGCAGCGCATTTCTGGTCGCCGCTTTCATTTGCTTGTTGCTGTTGCTCTATGCATTGTCACGGCTGACAGAAGCGAAGATTGTTGCAGCTGAAAGGCGTGCGGATCAAATGGCCTAAAACGGGACATCACATTCAAAGCTAATGCGTTCGCCCCCGTTGGGGTGATGCACTTCCAGAAAGCGGGCGTGCAGGCAAAGGCGGTCGTGGGCTGCTTGCACGAATAAAGGTGCATAAAAATTATCGCCCAATATGGGATGGCCGAGTGCGAGCAGATGCACCCGCAATTGGTGAGAGCGGCCGGTTATTGGGAACAAGTCAAATCGACTGGTGCGTTCGTTGCGTTCTAAAACTTCATAACGTGTTTGGGCGGCTTTGCCTTTGGCGAAGTCGACCAATTGTAGCGGGCGGTTGGGCCAGTCGCAACGCAAGGGAAGGTCAACTAATCCTTCGTCCTTTTCCGCATGGCCCCACGCCAGTGCTTGATAAATCTTTCTGGTGTGTCGGCGTTCAAATTGCAACCCGATATGGCGGTGGGCATTGGCATTTTTTGCCAAAATCACAATGCCGGAAGTATCCATATCTAGACGGTGGATAATCCGTGCATCTGCGCAATATTGCTTCGCACGATATTCCAGGCAATCCCACAGATTTTCCGCTTTGCCCGGCACGGTGAGCAGGCCAGAGGGCTTGTCCACCACCAGCAAATCATCGTCTTCGAATATGACCCTCAAAGGGTCTTTGGGCGGTTGGTAGTCCAGCGGTGGGCGCATGAATGGCTTTGCCCTAGACGCTTTCAGCCGTCAGTAGGTGATCAAAACCACTCTTTTTGAGTAGCATTTCTGCTTCCAGTTTGCCGGGGCGTTGTGGATCGGGATCGGGCATGTGGTCAAAGCTTGCCAAATGGTCCTGATGATGTTGCGGCAAGTTGTTTTGCATGGCCCCAGAAAGGCAAAGCGCCCAATACCATGTGTATGGTTTTGGCGGTGCGGTGTCTGGTTCTGCAATATAGGTGACTGTTTGGAATTGGTCGCCATGATTAGTTTGCACCAAGAAATTTGCGTCGCGAATATAGGTGGTTGGCAGGGTCAGGTGAATGCCTTCAATCCGGTCCAAGATGGAAGCTTCTTCCATGTGCATTTCATAGACCACGCCATATACCCGGTCAGCTTCATTATTGGTCTTGAAGATGGTGCCTTTGCCAGATCCACCATGGTCATCATGACCGACCTTGCCGAAATTCACGCTGTAACTGGGCGCGAAGGCGGTGGCGACAGGGCGGGCCGTTGGGCACCTATTCTGCAACCGCTCATTTAAAAGGTTTGAGCCATATGCAAAATAGAAATAAGTCGACATGTGTATTCCCTCTGGTCGAAAGTGCCGCGCGTTGAGCCAAATTTCAAAATGCGCAAGATTTATCAAGTGCGTTTGTGTTTGCTTGTAACCCGAGCCAGTCAAAAGGAAAAGATCAGAATGCAAATGAGCCAACAGCAGCTTAGCTATCGTAAGCGGATCGATCGGGTGGTCAATTATATTTATGACCATTTGGACGAGCCGATTGATTTGCAGCTTCTGGCTGATGTGGCGTGTATGTCGCCTTATCATTGGCATCGGGTTTATCGTGCGATTCAAGGCGAAACAATTGCGGCCACTGTGAAGCGGTTGCGGTTGCATCGCGCAGCGGGGCAATTGGCACAAAGCAAAATCTCAATTGAGGAGATTTCTGAACGGTCAGGCTATTCCAGCTTGGCTGCCTTTTCTCGGGCTTTCACGCAAACTTATGGCAAGCCGCCAGCGCAATATCGTCGTGCAGGTGCACATGTGAAATTGCAAGCGGCTATTGAACAGGGAGAAGGGCATTTGTACCCCGTAGAAATCAAAACGATTGAGCCAATGACCATGATTGGCCTGCCGCATCAGGGCAGCTATATGCACATTGGGCGCGCGTTTGATCTTGTGTTTGGTTGGGTGGGGCAGGCAGGCTTGTTGCCGCGTCTCAACCACTCCATGGCAACCTATTATGATGATCCGGACAGTGTGCCGGAGCCGCAGTTACGCTCGTTCGCAGGGGCTGTATTTGATGGCGAAGTTGAAATGCCGGATCATTTTGAGAAACGTACAATTGAAGGTGGGCGCTATGCGGTGCTGCACTATCGCGGTGCCTATGCGGAGATGCCGTATGCTTATCGGTGGCTTTATGGCACATGGTTGAACAATCAAGGGGTTGAGTTGCGCGATGCGCCTTGCGTTGAGGATTATCTCAATAATCCACGCGAAGTGGCCCCCGCCGATTTGCTGACGGATATTTATATGCCGTTGGCGGAGGACTGATCATGGAAAAACTCGAATTTAAGAAAAGCGATAAGGCTTTTTATTCTGGCAAAGCCGGGCGTATTGATCGGCTGGATGTGCCACCCATGAATTATTTGATGATTGATGGGGATGGTGGCCCGGTGGGGGAGAGCTATCCGACCTCATTGGCCGCGCTTTATGGGTTGAGCTATGGCCTAAAGTTTCTGTCGAAAACCGAATTTGAAAAAGATTTTGTGGTGGGGCCATTGCAGGGGCTTTGGTGGGCAGAAGATATGGACACCTTTATCACCCGCCAAAAAGATCAATGGTTGTGGACCATGATGATCCGCCAGCCTGATTGGCTGACCGCAGATCATTTGGAGCAAGTAAGGGCGCAGACCATCGCGAAAAACGCCAAAAAGAAAGAGCCGCCAACCAGTGAGGCATTGCTGCGCAAAGTACGGCTTGAAACCTATCATGAGGGTGATTGTGTTCAGGTTTTACACGTGGGTTCTTATGATGATGAGGGCCCGATTCTGCACAAAATACATCATGAATTTATTCCCGAACACGGGTTGAAGATGCATATGAAACATCATGAGATTTATCTGAATGATCCCCGACGCGTCGCGCCGGAAAAGCTAAAAACCATTTTGCGTCAACCTGTTACCTTCGCATAGATTGTTCGACTAAAGCGCTAAATCTGTTGTCTTTACGTTTGTTAAGAAATGGCGTAGGTTCTTCGCCATTGGCCGCAGTGCGGCTGTTCTCGGGGCGGGGTGAAATTCCCCACCGGCGGTAATTGGAGAAATCCATCAGCCCGCGAGCGCCTTTTGGCTCCTGCCAGAAGGGTCTAGCAGATCCGGTGTAATTCCGGAGCCGACGGTTAAAGTCCGGATGTGAGAGAACAAAGACAGGCAACGCCCGTAATGGGTGATTGCGCCTATTGTCTTAGCGGACGTGCGCCTTGGCGTATGCCGTTCGTGTCGTCTGGCACGTGTTTCGCCCTATCATGAATGTGAGGTGGGCGAATGGATTTAGAACCAATCGTTAAAACAACATCAGAGTTTACGCCCGTTGGGCAGGCATTTCGCTATGCCTTGAAAGCTGCGCGGCTTTTTGAAGGCGCAACAGCGCCCAATCCGCCAGTGGGTTGTGCTTTGCTGGATGCGGATGGGGGCATTTTGTCTATCGGCGCACATCAGGCTGCCGGTGGTCCACATGCAGAGCGTGCCGCGCTTGCGGAGTTACCCCCGGGGGTGAAACCCCACACCGCTGTCGTCACGTTAGAACCGTGTGCTCATTATGGCCGTACGCCACCCTGCGTTGATGGGTTGATTGACGCTGGTGTGAAAGAGGTTTGGATCGGCGCGAAAGATTCAAATCCACGCGTTGTTGGCGGCGGTGCAGGCAAACTGCGCGAAGTCGGCATCGAGGTGCACTTTCTTTCAGACATTCAGGAGCGTTGGGCGCAAGACTTTGACTTGGATTGCCAACGTTTGATTGCGCCGTTTTTGCACTATGCCCGCACCCAAATGCCCTTTGTTACTTTGAAAGTGGCGGAGGATGCTCAAGGCAGCATGATCCCACCTGCTGGTGAGAAAACGTTCACGCGGCCATCTTCCCTTAAATTTGCCCACAAGCTGCGCCGCCGTGCGGATGCAATCATTACAGGCTCGGGCACCGTGCTGGCCGACGATCCGCATTTTACCGTTCGGCGTGTTGAAGATTTTGAAGGTAAGCGCCGCCCATTGGTCATTCTTGATCGGCGCGGGCGTGTTGACCAAACCTACCTGGCCGCTGCACGTAGTCGAGGTTTTTCACCCACCATTGCAACCGATTTGAAAGCGGCCCTCGTCGCGTTGGGCCAGCGTGGATGCATGGAAGTTTTGGTGGAAGCCGGGCCGAGTTTAGCGGCAGCTTGCCGGGACCAAAATCTAGTTCAATTGGACATCACCATTCAACGGCAATCGGATGCGGACGTGATCCGCGCGACCTATGCCGAAGCCGCATTGAACGGCAAAACATATAAAGGAGACGCCGATGTTTTCGGGAATCATTGATCGCCTTGGAAAGATCAAAGCCCTGCGTGATGAGGATGGTGCGCGCATATTTGAGATCAATACGAGCTACGATGATTTGGCCTTGGGCGAAAGCGTTGCCGTAAATGGCGTGTGCCTCACTGTGGTAACGTTTGATGCAACTGGCGTGGCAGAGTTCTACGTCAGCCCTGAAAGTTTGGACCGGACGTCAATAGGTGCTTTGCAAGTCGGCGATTTGGTCAATTTGGAGCGCGCGGTCGCGCTGGAAACAAAGCTTTCCGGCCATTTGGTGCAAGGCCATGTGGATGGCATTGCCACCCTTTCTTCCATTGAGGAGAAGGCGGGCGCGCATCTGATTGAGCTGGAACTGCCGCAATCCTTGGGTCGATATTGTGTTGAGAAAGGTTCCATCTCGTTGGATGGGATCAGCCTGACCATCAATACACTTGAAGATCATGCGGACGGTGCGCGGATTGGGTTGACCATTATTCCCCACACATGGACCCACACCAATCTGCAATCACGGCAGGTGGGTGATCAAATCCATGTGGAAAATGATGTTATTGCAAAATATGTGGAGCGGCTATGTCTCGGTTACAACGCGCAGTAGAGCATTTGAAAAATGGCGGCATGATCGTTCTCACCGACGATGAAGACCGCGAAAATGAAGGCGATTTGGTGGTGGCAGCACAGTTTGCCACGCCTGAAACCATTCGGTTTATGGCCAAGGAAGGTTGCGGCTTGATCTGTTTGCCCATGCTGGGTGAGCAAATCGACAAGCTTGGCTTGCCGCCGATGGTCAAGCAAAATCGGGCCAACCGTTCAACGGCATTCACCGTGTCGATCGAAGCGCGTGAAGGCATCACCACGGGCATTTCCGCTTATGATCGGTCGCAAACCATTTTGACGGCCATCAAGTCTGGTGTGCTGCCGGGTGAGATTGTTTCACCTGGCCATGTGTTCCCACTGCGGGCGGCTGACGGCGGATGTCGTGTGCGCAACGGCCATACCGAAGCATCTGTGGATTTGATGCAATTGGCAGGTCTTACACCTGCGGCAGTGATCTGCGAAGTGATGGGTGAAGATGGCCACATGGCGAAGGGGGAAGAGCTTGAAGGCTTTGCCGAACGCCATGATTTGCCGATGCTTTCCATCGCCGAACTTGTTGCTCATTTGGGCGGCCCTGCGCGCAATGAAAAGCGATTGGTGTCGCGTGTGGCTGAAAGCCAGTTGCCCACCCACCATGCCGCAAATGATTTCGAAATCGTCGCTTATCGTGAAGTGAGCAGTGGCGAAGAGCATGTGGCGCTGCTTAGCCAGCCTTTGGGCGATAACCCTTTAGTGCGGGTGCATTCTGAATGTTTGACGGGCGATGCTTTCGGGTCCAAGCGATGCGATTGCGGGCCGCAATTGCAAGCAGCGATGGCGGAAATCGATGCCCATCCTGATGGCGGTGTGGTGGTTTATCTGCGTGGCCATGAGGGGCGAGGCATTGGTCTTGGCAACAAGGTTCGTGCCTATCAGTTGCAAGATAAAGGCATGGACACAGTCGATGCCAACCGTGCGCTTGGCTTGCCTGTTGATGCGCGTCAATTTGATATTGCAGCGGCCATTTTGAAAGATTTGGGGCTGAACAAGATCAGCCTGCTGTCCAATAACCCGGCCAAGGCGAAAGCACTGGAGAATATGGGTATTGGATTGAATGAAGTGCGTCCCTTGCAAGTGGGTGAAACTGCGCAAAATGCTGCCTATCTCTCCACAAAACGCGAAAAACTAAACCATAATCTACCGGAAAAAATCTAATATGACTGAGCAAGTTAAAAGCCGTGGCAAAACAACGATCATCGACAATGCCCGCGTGGCGATTGTGGTGAGTCAGTTTAATCCCAAAGTCACGCATGGCCTGTTGGATGGGGCGCGGCTTGAGCTGGCGGATGCCGGATTGAAGTTAGCCGAATCCGATATTTTTGATGCGCCGGGCGCGTTTGAAATGCCGCTGATTGCAAAGAAGCTCGCCAAGTCTGGTCAATATGATGGTGTGGTTTGTTTGGGCTGCGTTATCAAAGGCGATACAGCGCATTTTGAGTTCATCTCTTTGGGTGCCACCATGGGTATTGTTGAGGCAAGTTTGGAAACTGAAGTGCCGATTTGCTTTGGTATTTTGACCACTTATACTCAGGAACAGGCCGTGGTACGCAGTTCTAATGATGCGGAAAATAAAGGCCGAGAGGCAGTCGCCGCATGTCTTGGTTCACTCGCGACATTGCAGCATATCGAGCAACTTGCCTAATCTTTCTCTGCCCTGACCGGCTCACAAGGTTGGGGCAGATATATGCAATTCGCCAAGATAAAACTTGAGTACTAAACGGTAATTATATTTGAATTTCGGGTTGAACCGAATTTGGTTTTCTCTATCTATATGGGTATAGATGGGAGAGGACTTAATGAAGTTACCTAAGAATAAGCACATGCGGCGTATACTGGCCGCGCAATTGCCAGCGGACTTTGCCGATTGGCTGGATTATGTGGCGATAATATCTTTATTTACCTATGCGTGGCAGGTCGACCCAGTTTATTTCGCCTGGTTTATCGTTGCTCTCACATTGCCCTATGTCTTTATCGGCCCGTTTTCCGGTGCACTGGTGGATCGTTTAGACATTCGCATGGTGATGGTGCTGTCCAATCTGGGGCGGGCGATGACCACTTTTGCTTTGGCCTTTGCCGGGCAACCGGAAATCATGCTCGCCTTGGTCGCTGTGCGGGGCGTGGTGGATAGTTTCTTTTCTCCCGCAAAACAGGTTGCCATTCAAGCTTTGTCGGAGCGTGAAGAGCTGATGTCGACCAATGGCTTCAGCCATATCATCAATCAGATGTCAAAAGTGGCTGGCCCGGCAGTTGGCGGTGCGCTTTTGCTGATCATCAGTCCGCAAATGGTGTTTGTGGTCAATGGGGCCATTTCCCTTTGTGCGCTTTTGATTTTGGTGACGCTGCCGAGCAATATTCGCGAAGTGAAAAAGCTGGAAGATGGGGAAGCAAAGAAATCCATGTTCTCAGAAGCCGCCGAAGGCTTCAAAGTGGTTCTGGCCAAGCCAGCACTTTGGGTCACAATTGGCTTGGGCGCGATGGGCTTTTTTGCTATTTTCTTGCACGACACCTTGATCGGGCCTATGACACGTGAGCTTGGGTTTGGCGAGAACATTCTCGGTCTGTCCGTCGCCGCCGTTGGCGCGGGGGGCGTTGCAGGTGCGCTGGCCATTGGCAGCATTAAAAAGCAGATTCATCCTTATTTGATCATTGGCCCGTCAATGATGATCGTGTCTTTGTTCACTGCTGGTTTGGGCCTCATTGCGATCAATGGTTGGGCAATTCCGAGCTATGCATTTGTTGGAGCATTCTTCACAGTTGGTGTTATTGGCGCGGGGACTTTTGTGCCTTTGCGCACGGTGCTTCAGCTCGAAACACCACCAGATAAGATGGGACGTGTTACGGCTGTAAATGAGACAGCCAGCATTGTCGCGATGTTGGGCGCGCCGTTTATTGGGGCCACTTTGGCGTCAATTTTTGAACTGGGTGTCCCATTTATTGCAGGCGGCATCTTGGCGTTTGTCATTGGCGCAATCGCGCTGATTTTGATTAAATTTGTGAAATTCACTGATCCGCAAACCGCAGATGACTCTGCTGATCTTCCCAATGCAGAAGAAAGCGTTTAAACCCCTTTTCCAATAAAAGGGTGAGATTATGCGTGGTTATTTTGCCATTGGGGCGGAGAAGATCTCGAAGATCAAAAATTTTGGAAATTTGGCGCGCACCGGACACGGGTTTGGTGCGAGCTTTTGCTTTACGGTTGCAGCGTCGCGCCTTGATCTTGATGATATGGTCTCTGATACGTCGCGCTCGCTGACCAATATGCCCTATTATGCGTGGGATAAATCAAGCGACATCACGCTGCCAGATCGTTGCCAATTGGTGGGGATTGAGCTGACCGACGACGCCATTGAACTGCCTAGCTTTCGGCATCCGACGCAGGCGGCCTATATTTTGGGGCCGGAGCGCGCATCGCTTTCGCAGGAAATTATGGAAAAATGCGATCACATCATCAAAATACCCACCAGCTTTTGCCTTAACGTGGCCACTGCAGGGGCAATTGTAATGTATGATCGGATTGCGACTTTGGGGCGCTTTGCGCCGCGTCCTGTGCGTGTTGGTGGCCCGGTTGAACCAAAGCCGATCCATGTGCAGGGCTCACAAAAAAGGCGCACACCCATTTAAGGGCTGCGCCTTTTGATCAAAATGCGCGCGCGCTTATTCGCCCCAAGTGGCGCGCAGCACGCGGAACCAGTTTTTGTGGGTGATTTTGTCCAACTCGTCTTGGCTAAATCCGCCGTCACGCAGTGCGTTCACCAAATTTGGCAATTTGGCGGTGCTGTTCACATCGTTGGGAACCCCAGTGCCATCATAGTCCGAGCCAATGCCGACATGATCGATGCCCATTTTGTCGACCATATATTTGATCTGATTCACCATGGTGGCAAGCGGTACTGTGCTGTCGGCCACGCCTTTGGGATTCAAGAAGATGGTGCCGAAATTGAGCCCGGCAATGCCGCCACTTTCCTTTATCGCGTCGAGCTGTGTGTCCAGCAAGTTGCGGGTGGATTGGCACAGCGCGTGGGCGTTTGAATGGCTGGCGATCAATGGCTTGTCGCTATGCTTGGCCACGTCCCAAAAGCCTTTTTCATTGATGTGGCTTAGATCGATCGCGATGCCGAGTTGATTGCAGGCTTTCACCAGTTCAACACCCGCTTCTTTTAAGCCTGGGCCAGTGTCCGGCGATGCAGGAAACTTGAACGGCACGCCATAAGCGAAGTCATTCTCGCGGCTCCAAACAGGTCCAAGCGAGCGCAAGCCCTCCTTATATAGATTTTCCAAGTTGGACAAATCGGGCATCACCGCTTCTGCACCTTCAATGTGCAACACGGGTGCCATTTGGTTGCTGGCGAACGCATCTTCAATCTCGTCTACGCTCTTACAGATTTTCACTTGGCCATCTGAGGCTTCCTGAATATCGCGCAGCAGGCGGATCATTTTGTTGGTTTCACCAATGGCATAGGTTTGGCTTGGTGCTTTTTCATATGTTTTGCCATCTTCGGGGGGAATGAACATGGCAAAAAGGCCACCGGCAAAGCCGCCATCTTGCGCAGATTGCAGGTCGATATGTTGCCCGTCGCGCGGTGTGAAGAAGCCGCGCACAGGGTCTTGTTGGCATTCATCCAGCAATTTTAGCAAAATGTCGTTATGGCCATCAAAAATCTTTTGCGGCTGGTCGGTCATATATATCCCCTAATCGAAATTCTTAGTTGCGGCTCGAAACGGCGCATAATTTGAAGTTTGTTTTGTTGCACCCTTTTTGACCTTGATCAAGGAAGGAATTTTTCTCTCCGCTAGATTAGGGGCACAGAATAGGGGACTCAAATGGACCACGTACTTATTGAAAAATATGCGGCGCCAGTGCCGCGCTATACTTCATATCCTACTGCGCCGCACTTCACTGATGAGGTGAATAATGCGGTGTATGCGCAGTGGCTTTCTGGCTTTGAGGCTGAAGATAAGCTTTCAGTGTATATTCACATTCCTTTTTGTGATCGCTTGTGCTGGTTTTGCGGCTGTAACACAAAGCAAACTCTCAAATATGCGCCAGTGCAGGCTTATTTGAAGCGGCTTTATAAAGAGATTGAAATGGTGGCGGCTAAATTGCCGCATCGCTTGCAAGTTGTCTCGCTACATCTGGGCGGCGGCTCGCCCACCTTGTTGCAAGCGGATGATTTTGCCAAATTGCGCGATGTGCTGCGCACCCATTTCGATTTTACTGATGATGCGGAAATCTCCATTGAGATTGACCCAAGCGATGTGACGCCGGATCAAATTAAAGGCATGGTCGACTTCGGCCTCACCCGCGCCAGCATTGGCGTGCAGGACTTTTCTGACGTGGTGCAAAAGGCGATCAACCGCCCGCAAAGCTTTGAAGTGACCCGCGATGTGGTCAACGCGTTGCGCGCACATGGCATTCAATCCATAAATCTGGATGTGCTGTATGGCTTGCCGCACCAAACCACCGAGCGTTTGATGGATACGGTTGCGAAAACAGCCTTTTTGCAGCCAGATCGGATTGCCCTGTTTGGCTATGCCCATGTGCCTTGGATGAAAACTCATCAGAAAATGATCGACGAAGATGCATTGCCGGACACGATTGAGCGATTTGAACATGCGATGAAAGCGGCTGATGCGCTTGTGGATGCCGGATATGACCGGGTTGGTTTTGACCATTTTGCATTGCCGCATGATAAGATGGCGATTGCCGCACGCGATGGCACTTTGCGCCGCAATTTCCAAGGGTATACCGTCGACCCGGCAGACGCGATGATCGGCTTTGGTGGGTCAGCGATTGGTCAAAACCGCAATGGTTATATTCAAAATGTGGTGCCCACGGGCCAATATCAGGCGATGATCGACAATGGCGAATTGGCTGTCGGCAAAGGCTATGTGTTGAATGAAGACGACCGTATGCGTGGCCATGTGATCGAACAGCTGATGTGTCAGTTCTCATTTGATAAGGCTGAGTTGGTGGCGCGATTTGGCGAGCCTGCACGGCAGGTTTTGCGCGAAGCAAATGTGATTGCGGCGCAAGATCGCGACGGTTTTATTGAGAATGATGAGCGCCAATTTGCTGTGATTGGCCGTGGTAAGCCATTTGTGCGTGCCATTGCTGCCAAATTCGACATCTACTTCGGTCAAGGCACAGCCCGCCATTCCAAAGCAGTGTAGGGCGTGTCGCCGACGAATTCAGTATTGACGAAATAGTGAATATGGGATCATTGCGCTAGGCGCGTTCAAAGACCAAACTGATGCATGTTCAATGCACAGGGAGGTTACAATGGGCGTAGCGGAAAATGACGACATTCGTATCGAGTTCGACGGGAAGAAGTGCATTCATGCCCGTCGATGTGTTTTGGGGTTGCCTAAAGTTTTCGACACCAGCGCAAAGGGGCAGTGGATGTTTCCTGACCATGCGGCGGCGACTGATATTGCAAAAGTCGTCGAAAGCTGCCCCTCTGGCGCGCTGAAATATCAAGCCAAAAAGTTGGATATTTCGGAAAGTGTGCAGCCGATCAACACGGCAAAATTGTGGGAAAATGGGCCTGTTGAATATCGTGGTCGTCTCGAAATTGCGGGGCAGGAAAAGATGAACCGCGCAGTGATTTGTCGATGCGGCAAGTCAAAAAACAAACCATTTTGCGACAATAGCCACATTGATGCGTTTCAAGCGACTGGCGAAGTGGCGCCAAAAGCTGATGCGGATAAATTCGCTGATGATCGCGGGGGTGAGGTGAAACTCAATCCTGTTAAAAACGGGCCATTGATGGTGTCTGGCAATCTTGAGGTGGTTTCTGGCTCTGGTCGTCGCATTGCGTGTGGCGAAAAGTTCGCGATGTGCCGCTGTGGGGCCTCGAAGAACAAACCGTTCTGCGATGGCAGCCACAAAGAGATCGGTTTTGAGGCAGACTGATGACCATTAAAATCGACAAAGAAGATGGTGAAACGCGCGGACGCTATGTCGCGATTGTGGATGGGCATGAGGCAGAACTCACCTATTCGCGATATAGCAAGACAGGTATTATTGCGGATCATACGGGCGTGCCCGAAGCGCTAAAGGGGAAAGGTGTTGGCAAGGCTTTGGTGGCTTATTTGGTGGCCGATGCACGTGAAAACGGCTTTAAGATTGTACCGCTCTGTCCCTTTGTGAAAGCACAATATAGCCGACACCCAGAATGGTCTGACGTATTCAGTTGATAAAATTGAGGGGCGCTCCAATTGAAGGAAGCGCCCCATATACGGCCAAAACAATGTGGGGACAGTAGTTTTAGGCCGATCTGTTTTGGCGATCATTGATCAGCGTGTCGACCACGGACGGGTCTGCCAGCGTTGAAATGTCGCCAAGATTTGAAAAGTTGTCTTCCGCAATTTTGCGCAAAATGCGCCGCATGATTTTGCCAGAACGTGTTTTGGGCAAGTCGGGCGCGAATTGCAGTAGGTCGGGGGTGGCGATGGGGCCAATTTCCTTGCGCACCCACTGGCGCAAGTCTTTGGCGAGGTCATCGCTCTGCTCCACGCCTGCCATCAACGTCACATAGACATAAATACCTTGGCCCTTCACGTCATGGGGATAGCCCACCACCGCGGCCTCAGACACCATGTCGTGCGATACCAATGCGCTTTCCACTTCGGCTGTGCCCATGCGGTGGCCCGAAACGTTCAACACGTCGTCTACACGCCCGGTGATCCAATATTCGCCATCGCCGTCGCGTTTGCAGCCATCTGAGGTGAAATATTTCCCCTTATAGGTGGTGAAATAGGTGTCCACGAAGCGCTGATGATCGCCATAGATGGTGCGGGCTTGGGCGGGCCAGCTGTCGAGAATACACAGATTGCCTTCGGCTTCGCCGTCCAGCACATTGCCATCATTATCCACCAGTTGCGGTTTGATGCCAAAAAATGGTGTTGTCGCCGCACCCGGCTTCATCTCTGTTGCACCGGGGAATGGGGTGATCATGCAGCCGCCGGTTTCGGTTTGCCACCAGGTGTCGACAATGGGGCAGCGTCCTTCGCCCACCACATGGAAATACCATTCCCAGGCCTCGGGGTTGATTGGCTCGCCCGCTGTGCCCAAAAGCTTGAGCGATGTGCGACTGGTTTTGGTCACAAAATCGTCGCCAGCTCCCATCAGGGCCCGGATAGCTGTTGGGGCGGTATAGAACTGGTTGACCTGATATTTGTCGATGATCTGCCAAAAACGCGATGCGTCAGGATAGTTCGGCACGCCTTCATACATCACCGATGTTGCGCCGTTGGAAAGCGGCGCATAAAGCGTGAAGCTGTGGCCCGTCACCCAGCCCAAATCAGCACCGCACCAGAAAATGTCGCCATCTTCGTAGTTGAACACCGCTTTGTGGGCGAGGGAAATGTAAGTCAGGTAACCGCCGCCCGTGTGGACAACGCCTTTCGGTTTGCCTGTTGAGCCGGAGGTGTAAAGAATGAACAATGGGTCTTCGGCGCCCATGGGTTCAATATCGCAAAACTCGTCCGCACCAGCGGCAGCTTCGTGCCACCACACATCGCGGCCACCTTTCATGGTGATCTCCGCGCCAGTATGTTCCACCACAAGCACTTTTTCAACGCCAAGCGCGTGTGGCAGGGCATCGTCGACATTCTTCTTCAACGGGATGGTGCGGCCACCGCGGCGACCTTCATCAGCGGTTATGACAATAGTGCTGTCACAATCATTGATCCGTCCGGCCAATGCTTCGGGCGAAAAGCCCGCAAACACCACGGAGTGCACCGCGCCGATGCGGGCACAGGCCAACATGGCATACGTGATTTCTGGAATCATGGGCAGATAAAGGGTTACGCGATCCCCCTTTTTCACGCCCATATCTTTCAACACATTGGCAAAGCGGCACACACGTTCATGCAGCTTGGTGTAAGTGATCACTTGCGCGGGCTGATCTGGATGATCGGGCTCCCAATAAAAGGCCACTTGATCGCCGCGTGTTTCGAGGTGGCGGTCCACACAATTGTGGGCAATGTTGAGCACACCATCTTCAAACCATTTGATCGAAACAGGATCAAAGCTGGTATTTTTGATGACGGTCGGCGCTTTGATCCAATCTAGCCGTTTGGCTTGTTCAGCCCAAAAGCCATCGGGGTCATTCACCGATTGCGCGTACATCTGTTCATATTTATCTTTGGTGATCAGCGCATTTTGCGCCCAATCTTCAAACACCGGATAGGTTTTGCCGGACATATTCTTCCCTCTCATTGCCAAGCTATGCTCAGCAATGCCCATTTCAAAAGTTACACTTCTTCAAAATGGTGGCCGGACCCTATCGCTCCCGGTCGCCCATTTGCGTTTGAATAGCCCGCCTAGATGGCGAGATATTCGTGACGCAATTGCTCGTTATCCAACACTTCTTTGGCAGAGCCGCTAAACACAACTTCGCCTGTGTCGAAGATAACAGCCTTATCGGCGAGCTTGAGTGCGGCAACCGCATTCTGCTCAACGATAATGGTAGTGATCCCGAGTTTTTTAATTTCCAACAGGATCTTTTCAATCTCTTGCACGATCACCGGTGCCAAACCTTCATAAGGTTCGTCCAGCAGCAAGAGTTTGACATCCCGGACCAATGCGCGGCCAATGGCCAGCATTTGCTGTTCGCCACCAGAAAGGGTCACGCCTTCCTGATTGCGGCGTTCAGCCAGTCGCGGGAAACGCTCATATACTTGGTCAACGGTCCAGCCATGCCCAGGTGCCACTTGCGCCAAGGTGAGGTTTTCCTCAACCGTAAGGCCTTGAATGATCCGCCGATCTTCGGGCACCAATTGCAAGCCGGCCTGCGCGGCTTCGTGGGCGCGCATTTTGTGCAGTGGCTGGCCATCGAGCCAAATCTCGCCTTGGGTCAATTGCGGGTCGTCTACCCGCGCCAAGGTGCGCAATGTTGAAGTTTTGCCCGCGCCGTTGCGGCCCAGCAAAGCCAAAATCTCGCCTTTCGGCAAGTCAAGGCTAACGCCTTGCACGATGTAGCTTTCACCATAATAGGCATGCACATCTTTTACCGACAGAAAAGGCTGTGCCTCTTTTTGTTTTGGTTGTGCATCGCTCATCATATTGCTTTCCGTTGTCATTGCATTCATTAGTGAGCCCCTCCCAAATACGCTTCTTGTACTTTGGGGTTGTTGCGCACTTCTTCAGGTGTACCTTCGGCGATAATCCGCCCGCCTGCAAGCACCGAGATTTTGTCGGCCAGCGAGAACACCACGTGCATGTCGTGCTCAATGATCACTTTGGTCATGCCGCGCTCTTTGATTTTCTTTAAAAGCTCGATGGTGGTGTTGGTATCGTGGCGAGACATGCCCGCGGTTGGCTCGTCCAACAATAATAGTTTGGGGTGCTGCATCAGGCACATGGCCAGCTCCATCCGCCGCTTGTCGCCGCGTGAAAGTGAGCCCGCATGCATTTCCTTTTGATCGATCAAGCCAACATCTTCCAGCATGTGCTCAGCTTCTTCCCGAATTTCCGTCTCGTCATCTAAGGAGGAGAGGAAGTTTAGGGTGAAGGAGCCATCGCGCTTGGCAAAGGCTGGGGCCATCACATTTTGCAGCACGGACAGGTCCGGAAATATTTCTGGTGTTTGGAACACCCGCGCAACACCGACTTGGTTGATCTCGTGGGGTTGTTTGCCAGTTAGCACTTGTCCATCGAACACCACCGCGCCACGTGTGGGGGCCAAGCGGCCCACCACAACGTTGAGGAGAGTGGATTTTCCGGCGCCGTTGGGGCCGATGATGGCGTGTGTTTTGCCTTCTTCGATTTGAAGGTCAATGTCGCTGAGTGCGTGCAACCCGCCAAAGGTTTTGTGCACATCGGCAACGTGAAGAACGACATTTTCATTCGTGGTCGTCATAATATGTGCTCCTTTGCTATTCGGCTGGTTGCGTTTGGGTGTCATCGGATTTGGCCTTTTTGCCATCTCCGCCGCCACCGCCAAACATGGATGTGATGCGTCTAAAGCCTTCCATCATGCCGCCAGGCAAGAAGGTTACGACTAGAACGAACACCAGCCCGAGAGTGAGGTGCCAGCCTTCGCCGACAAACATTGAGGTGATTTCCACCACGATATTTTCGAGGCCATCGGGCATAAAGGCGAACAAATTGTGCAGCACATTTTCGTTGAAGCTTGAGAAGATGTTCTCAAAATATTTGATCAACCAAGCGCCAACCACTGGGCCGACAAGCGTGCCTACGCCGCCGAGGATGGTCATCAACACAATTTCACCAGACGCCGTCCATTGCATGCGCTCGGCACCTGCCAGAGGGTCGGTCACCGCCATCAAACCACCTGCCAAGCCCGCATACATGCCAGAGATCACAAAGGCAGTCAGGGTGTATGGGCGGGTGTTAAAACCGGTATAGTTCATCCGGGTCTGGTTGGATTTAATGCCGCGCAGCATCATGCCGAATGGTGAGGCGAAGATGCGTTGGGTAATAAAGAACCCGAGGATCAAGAAGATCGCACAGAAATAAAAACCAGGAATGCCAGACATTTCGATGCCGAAGAAGTTTGAGACGGGCAAGCCTGCTTGCTCGCTCACAAACATGCTGTCCAAAATCCGAGGGTCGCTGGCTTCCAGTTGCAGGCCGGTTTCACCATTGGTGATTGGGGTCAGCACTGAGTAGGCCAGATTATAGGACATTTGCGCAAAGGCGAGGGTGAGGATCGAGAAATAGATCCCAGAGCGACGCAAGCTAACATAGCCGATCAATAGCGCGAATAGGCCAGATAGGATCACAGCAAAGAGCAATGCGGGAATTGGGTTCATTGAGAACAGTTTAAATGTCCACACTGCCGTGTATGAGCCGACGCCCAAGAATGCGGCGTGGCCAAAGCTGAGATAGCCTGTAAGGCCAAACAGCACATTGAAGCCGATGGCCAAGATCCCGAAGATGGCGAATTTTTGCATCAGGTCGGGATAGGCTGCGCCAAAAGGTTGTAGCCAGATGGGCAGGGCCAGCACCACGATGGAAAAGATCACCAAGGTGGTCAGGTCTTTGCGTGACATGGAAAAGATGCCTTGAAAGTTCATTGTAATTCTCCCCTAGCTTTCCATCACGCCTTTGCGACCCAACAGCCCGCGCGGACGCACCAGCAGAATGATCACGGCAACAAGATATATGATGATTTGGTCAATGCCTGGAATAATGGCTTTCACTTCGGTCATTGAAGCGAAGCTTTGTAGAATGCCGAGCATAAAGCCTGCGGCAACCGCGCCGGGTAATGAGCCCATGCCACCAACAACCACAACCACAAAGGTCAGCACCAAAAAGTCCATGCCCAAGTGATAATCAGGCGGCAACAGCGGGGTGTACATCACGCCAGCCACGCCCGCCACAACCGCGGCCAAGCCAAACATAGCGGTGAAACGCTTGTCGATATCGATGCCGATCAGGCCCACGGTTTCGCGGTCGGCCATGCCAGCGCGCACCACCATGCCGAAGGTGGTGAACTGCAGGAAGGCAAATACGCCACCGATGACCACCACGGAAAAGGCGAAATAAACAAGGCGCCACCATGGATAAACAATCACATTTGGGTCCATGCCCAACATCACGCCAATATCTGCCGCGCCAGCCAGATTTGAAGGCATAGGCTGCGGGATTGGGTTGGCGCCGAAATAATGTTTGATGATTTCTTGCAGGACGATGGCCAACCCGAAGGTCACCAGAATCTGCTCAGCATGTGGACGACGATAGAAATGCTTGATCAAGCCGCGCTCCATCACAACGCCCACCACCAGCATAACGGGTATGGCCAATAAGATGGCCAGCGGTACGGAATAATTTACGAGCTGCGCGCCAAAATCGCCAAACCATGTTTCCACATAGGGCGTGCGGACTTCGGAGGGAGTGCCCCAGGCGGTTAAGTTTTCTGTGTCCAGCACAACTTGCTCAAGGGTCAACAATTTGCGCAGGGTGACCGCACAAAAAGCGCCGAGCATAAATAGGGCCCCGTGAGCGAAGTTCACCACGCCCAACGTGCCAAAAACAAGGGTGAGGCCCAGAGCGATCAGCGCATAGGCGCCGCCTTTATCTAGACCGTTTAGAAACTGAAGAAATATAGCGTCCATGTGGTTACTCCCCCACCGACAAAAGCCCCGAAAGCCGGGGCGGTTATTCCGCCCCGACAAACCAATTTTCTATGTTTACATAGAGACTTCGTATGGTCCCAACTCGCCGCCAAAGATGGAGGCATCATATTCAACTTGTGAACGTGGAACTTGTTTAACCACATTGAGCAAATCGAACTGAGATGTTGGGTTCTCGCTACCGCGCACAACCAATACGTCTTTAAAGCACTGGTGATCTTCTGCACGATATTCGGTAGCGCCATTGCCCATACCGTCGAACTTGTGACCTTCCAAAGCTCTAATCACATCTGGTGGATTGAAGGTGCCAGCACGCTCACATGCATCGGCATAGAGCAATGTCTGAACGTAGCAAGTATGGGCCGCCATTGAGGGTGGGAAGCCATATTTCGCACCAAACGATTTCACAAAGGCCTGTGAACCAGCGTCTTGTAGTGACCAGTTCCAGTTGGTTGACCCCAAAATGCCTTTAATGTTGTCGCCCGCACCTTGCGCCATCAAGCGTGAGAACAATGGCACAACGATTTGGAAATCCTTGCCATTGGCTTGACGGTCACGCAGACCGAACTGAACCGCTTGGGTGAGTGAGTTCACCATGTCGCGGCCATAGTGGTTCAAGATCAATACGTCAGCGCCTGAATTCAAAACAGGAGTGATATATTGAGAGAAGTCACCAGCGCCCACAGGGGTTTTCACTGTTTCAACAGTTTCCCAACCCAATGCCTCTGTGGCATTTTTCATGGATTCTTCTTGTGTCCAGCCCCAAGTATAGTCGGCTGTTAGGTGATAGGCGCGGCGGTCCGTGCCATATTCTTCGCCCAAAACGGGGCCCAAAGCAGCACCAGACATATAGGCGTTAAAGAAGTGCCGGAAACCATAGCGACGCTTATCTTTACCTGTGGTGTCGTTGGAGTGGGTCAAGCCAGCCATAAAGATGGTGCCCATTTCCTGACAAAGGCCTTGCACCGCAATCGCCACACCTGAAGATGAACCGCCTGAAATCATCAGGGCGCCATCTTTTTCAATCATCCGCTTGGCAGAAGCCCGCGCCGCGTCAGATTTGGTTTGCGTGTCACCCGTTACATAGGCAACTTTTTTGCCCAAAATGCCACTGCCGGTTAGCGATGAAGGTTGCATTGTATTCAACATGCCGCCATCGCCTTCGCCGTTCAAATGTTCAACGGCCAATTCGAAAGCACGCAGCTCGTCAGCGCCTTCGTCAGCATATGCACCGGTTTGCGGCACGTTAAAGCCAAGGGTCACGCTGTCGCCAGTTGGCTTGTTGCGATATTCTTGGGCGTAGGCACTGGTGATGATGGTTGGGGCTACACCTGCGGTCACAAGACCAGCAGCGGCGCCCTTAAGAACTCGACGGCGTGAAGGGCCGTCCTTGCGTTCAGTCATTATTCTCCTCCTTTGAATTGATGCGCGCTTCCATTAAATGAACTCCCATGCGCTGCATCGGTGCTGATTAAGAGGTAGTTTTGAAAATTTTTCAATAGACGCTTGTAATATAAGGAAAATTTTGTAAAATTGTGTACTTATTTTTACAAATGCTTGTAAATTAATTTACAAGCGCCTGTGGCGAAGGGGCTTTGAACATGCGGGCGCCGATTGGATTGAAAATCCGTAACCAACGGAAATCTTTGGGTTACTCGCAGAGCAATTTTGCGAAAATGTTGGGCATATCGCCAAGTTATTTGAACTTGATTGAGGCCAATAAACGAGATGTTGGTGGCACGCTTTTACAGACAATTGCGTCGAAATTAGACATCGCGCTGGATGAGCTGACTGGTGAAAATGAGCAAAGATTGCTCAGTGCGCTAGAAGAGATATTCACGGACCCTGCGCTAGAATCACTCAAAATGGGCGCTGATGAGGCGCGGGATTTGGTGGCCACCAACCCGCGTGCGGCGCGCGCCTTGCATCAAACTTATCGTGCATTTGCCGAGGCGGTGGCCGAAGCGGATGCCTATTCCAATCGGCTGAAATCTGATCCTTTATTGGCAGAACTTTTGCACCAAATGTTGTCACAAATTACAGCAGTGCGCTCTTCGGCGGAAATCTTAACCGACGTGCCTGACCTTGAGGCGTCGGAGCAACAGCGCTTCCACACCATGGTGTCACGCGAGAGCAGGGCGCTTTCCGACGTGGCGCAAACTTTGATCGATCAGTTTGAGGGAGAGGCAGGGCGCAATCGGTCGCTAACCCCAGCGCGTGAGCTCGATGATCTGATTGTAGAGCAGAAGAACTATTTCCCCACATTGGAGGCGAAGGCTGTGGAGTTGCGCGCGGGGTTTGCGCAGCGCGGCAGCGTTGTAGAGGCTGATTTAATCACTCAATTGCGGGCCGAGTTTGGCATTGAAGTGAAGCGGGTGGCACAGTTGGCGCGGTCGGAAACTGGGTTTCCCATGCAATATCGGTTTGATGCAAAGGACAAGATTTTGTGGTTTCAGGGCAGTGCCACCTTGGCCACGCGGCAATTTCAGTTGGCGCGTTTATATGGGGAGCTTAAGGCACGCAAACAACTTATGGCCTTGGTGAATGATGAGCGCTTGAGCACGCCCGCGTCACGCCGACTGGCGGTGCGGGCGCTCGGGTCCTATTTGGCAGGGGCATTGATTTTTCCTTATGAGGATTTTTTGCGCGAGGCTGAACAAAGCTCATACGATATTGACTATTTGAGCCAACGCTATGCAGCCAGCTTTGAGCAAGTGGCGCACCGCTTGGTCACGCTGCGCCAACCCGGTGCGGAGGGCATTCCATTTGGCTTTTTGCGGGCAGACCCGTCCGGTCGTCTGTCCAAACATTTCCCATTGCCGGGGATGGCTTGGCCCAATGCGGGCCATGGCTGTCCGTTATGGACCTTGTTTGATGCGTTTCGGCATCCGAACGAGGTTGTGCGTCAAACAGTGAGCTATCCTGATGGTGGGCGCTATTTGATGCTGGCCAAGTCTTTTGCCAAGCGCGCGGATCGATTTCAATCGCGCCCGCTTTATACATCAGTGATGCTGGTGTGTGACGTGCTTTACGCTGATCAGACGGTTTATGGCAAAGGCATGAGTTTGGATAATCCACAGGTGGATGTGCCTGTCGGGCCGACCTGCCGCATGTGTATTCGGCGGTCTTGTGAAAGTCGGCAAGAAGAGATGTTTACGGGAGCGGGCGGTGTGCATACAGTGCGCATGCCCTTAACAGAAATGAATTTCGATATTGGCGAGACGTAATTTTCGCCTTATGTTTCGGGAGCATCCCGATTGGGAGGTCTGGATGCGAGGAGGAGGAATTTGTGACCATTGATGTCCTAATCGTCGAGGACGAGCCCAGCATATTGGACTCGCTTGACTTTATCTTGCGTCGCGCGGGTTGGTCGACGCAATCAGCTCAGGACGGCGAAGCGGCACTGCGCGCTGTGCGCGATATCAAACCGCGCATTGTGGTGCTTGATGTGATGTTGCCGAAAAAGTCTGGCTTTGAGGTGCTCAAATTGCTGCGGCAGGATGAGCAAACTGCGAATTTGCCTGTTTTGATGTTGACCGCGAAGGGGCAAGCGCAGGATCGACGCATTGCAGAGGAGTTGGGGGCAAATAGCTTTGTGACCAAGCCCTATGCCAATAGCGACGTTGTGGGCGCGGTGCGTGACCTGATTGGCGACAAACAGGGTGTGGATTGATGGCAAACCGCCGGCGCAGTGAAGGCTTTGGCTTTTTCTTGCCGATCTTCGGCGTTATCTTGATTATGCCCCCAATCGTCCATTTGTTTGACCGTGGTGGCGGCGTCTTTGGTTTGCCGATCATCTTCACTTATCTGTTTGGCGTTTGGCTGTTCATGATTGTTTCGGCCTTTGTGTTGTCGCGCAGGTTGCCGCGGGATGACCCGCCGGCGCGGACAGAGCGACTCGACCGGGATCGCGATTTATGATTGCGACCAACCTGATCATTTTGATTGCCCTTGGTTATGTGGTGCTGCTGTTTGCGCTGGCTTATTTCAGCGAGCGATGGGCGAAGGGCGAGGCTGGCAAGTTTTTGCGTTCGCCGCTTATTTATACGCTGGCCATTTCCGTTTATTGCACCAGCTGGACCTTTTATGGGGCCGTTGGCTCTGCCGCGCGCACAGGCTATGAAATTTTCACCATTTATCTTGGTCCAACATTGGTGTTTGTGGGCTGGTGGTTCGGCTTGCGCAAATTGGTGCGGGTAGGGCGCACCCAGCGTATTACTTCACTTGCCGACTTGATTTCGTCTCGCTTTGGCAAGAGCTCTCGGCTGGCCGTGTTGGTGACATTGATTGCTGTGATCGGCACCACGCCATATATCGCCTTGCAACTTAAAGCGATTACATCGAGCCTCAATGTGATGACCTTGGGCGACAATGTCGATCAGTCCGGCTTGAATGTGGATGATGTGCGCCTTGCCCTCGGCGTTGCCGTGGCGATGGCGATTTTTACCATCCTGTTCGGTACACGAAATGTGGATGCCAAAGAGCAGCATCATGGGGTGGTGGCGGCGATTGCCTTTGAGGCGATCATCAAGCTGATTGCGCTTTTATCCATTGGCATATTCGTGGTGTTTGGGTTGGGCGACGGGTTTCCGGATGTGTTTGCACGGGCAGACGCTGCGCAGATCAACGCCTTTGAATATGGCGGGTTTAATTCGCGCTGGGTGGCGATGATCATTCTTTCCGCAGCAGCTATCATTTGTTTGCCGCGTCAGTTCCAAATCACGGTGGTGGAAAACTCTAACGAGAACCATTTGCGCACGGCCAGTTGGGCGTTTCCGCTTTATCTGTTTGCCATGAGTATTTTCACTTTGCCCATCGCTATCGTGGGCACGGCGATGCTGCCACCCGGCAGTGACCCGGACATGTTCGTTCTCACCTTGCCGCTTAATTTTGGGCAAGAGGGCTTAGCATTGTTCGCATTTATTGGTGGGTTTTCGTCTGCCACATCGATGATTATCATCGCCTCGATTGCGCTTTCGATCATGGTGTCCAACCATATTGTGGTGCCCATCGCCTTGCGTTTGCCTGGCCGCAGCGATGATGAAGAAGGCGGCGGGGTAACCGACCTTTTGCTCACCAGTCGACGCATTTCCATTTGCGTGATTTTGGGGTTGGGCTTTCTCTATTTCTGGCTAACAAATGGGTCGGGCGCTTTGGCGCGCATTGGCCTCATTTCATTTGCGGGCGTGGCACAGACCTTGCCCGCCATTGTGGCGGCCCTGTTTTGGCGCGATGCGACGGCCAAAGGCGCGGGCGCCGGCCTGTTTATCGGCTTTGTGGTATGGGCATATTCCATGTTCATCCCTAGCTTTGAAGAATCCAGCATGTGGGTGGCGCAGTGGGTGCAGCATGGACCCTATGGAATTGCCTTCCTCAAGCCACAGGCCCTGTTTGGCCTTACCGGGATGGACCCGCTGGTACATTCTGTGTTTTGGAGCTTGTTCGCCAACACAGTTGCGTTAATTGTGGTGTCGCTCTCGACCTCGCAGTCCGTTTTGGAGCGCATTCAAAGCGCATTGTTTGTGGATGCGTTTCGGCGGATGCCGGGCATTGAAACCCGCTTTATGCGCACCTCTGCCGCCACAAATGATTTGTTCTTCGTGGCGCAGCGTGTGTTGGGCGCGGGGCGGGCTGGTTCAGTGTTTGATAGCTTTGCGCGGGAGCAAGGGCGCGACCGAACCAATCTTGAACCCACGCCAGAATTTATTGCACTGCTCGAAAAAGAACTTGCAGGTTCGATTGGTGCCGCCTCTGCCCACGTAATGATTTCGCAGGTTGTGTCCGGCGATAGCATTTCGTTGCAGGAGGTGATGAAAATTGCCGATGAAACTCAGCAAGTGATCGAATATTCCCAGCAATTGGAGCAAAAGTCCGAAGAGCTGCGCCTGACGGCAGAAAAGTTGCAAGACGCCAACGCCAAGCTGCGTGAGCTGGACCAGCAAAAGGACGAGTTTTTGTCACAAGTGAGCCACGAGGTGCGCACGCCGATGACCTCGATCCGTTCATTTTCTGAGATTTTGCTGGAGCCGGATGATTTGGATGAACATGAGCGGCAACGTTTCTTGTCGACCATTCACACGGAAAGCCTGCGCTTAACTCAATTGCTGGATGAGATTTTGGATTTGAGTGCGCTGGAGCGTGGCGAAAAAGTTTGGACCAATGTGCCAGTTGATGTGGTGACTGCGATGGACCGCGCCGTTTCCGTTTGTGAAAGTCTGGCGCGGCAAAAGAATATGCAAATTCGCCGTCATGATGTGCCGGAGGAAGCCATTGTGTTGGGCCATGCCGACCGTTTGGCGCAGGTCTTCATCAATTTGATCACCAATGCCATCAAATATAATGAGGATGAACACCCCTTTGTTGAGGTGCGTTTCCGCAAATATGGCAAGCGGATCTTGATTGATTTTCAGGACAATGGGCCGGGCATTGCAGGCAAAGATCGGCGGCGCGTTTTTGAAAAATTTGCCCGCGGTCAGCGCGGGGCGAGCAGCGGGCAAACGGGCTCGGGCTTGGGGCTTGCCATTTCATCGCAAATTGTCGCGCGGATGCAGGGCAAGATCGAGTTGGTTAAAGGTGAGGACAAGGGTGCGTGTTTTCGCGTGAGCTTGCCGCTCTATGAAGGTGAGGCCTAATTCCTGACCCTAGTCTTTCTTTTTGCTTTGGGCGAAGAACGCGCCGGAAAAGCCGACATAGCGGCCGGGCCGGAAGTTTGTGGCAATCACCAAATTGAGCACCACGGCCCCCAAGATCGATAGCAAGACCTGTTGCCAGCTCAAAATGAAGAATGAGCCGCATAGGATTGCCGCGTCCACGCCCATTTGCAAATAGCCAGCGCGAATGCCATAGCGATCTTGCAAATAGACCGCCAAAATATTGACGCCGCCGAGACCAGATTTGTGGCGGAAAAGGATCAAAAGCCCAACCCCAATAATGCCGCCGCCGATGACGCTGGCATAGATCGGGTTCAGCATATCAAAGCTGATCCATTGGGGGGTGAGTTGCGCGAACAGCGATACAAGGCCAACAGAGGCGAAAGTTTTGATCGTGAAGGCCGGGCCGATGCGGATATAGGCGAACCAATAAAAGGGTAGGTTCAGCACAAAGAACAGCAAGCCAAATTCAAGTGGCGTGCCGTAAGACAAAAGCAAAGCCAAACCATTGATGCCACCCGTGCCCAACATGGCGGTTTTGTACATATTGACGCCTAAAGCGACCAATAAAGTGCCCAGCAATACGGCCTGAATATCTTCGTGCCATTTATGTTGCGGATCGGTTTTTTGCGCGTCAGCCATATGCTCGCCTTGTCAGACAATTTGTGCTTTAGCGCTATCCCGTATTGGGCAGAAAGGCAAGGGCGACGCGTTGTCACTCTTGCCTGTTCAACTTACTGGACTTTCTCAACAAAGAAGTTGGCCAACAGGTTGAAAAGTATGGCCGAGCCGATCGCCAGGGGCACGGCGTAGGGCGCCATCTGGCTGATCGCGTTGAAATATGCCGTGCCGAAATCCGCTTGCGGCGGCAAGTTTTGCGACACCAAAATGGCGGGCAGGCTGGATAGCATCACCAACATGATGCCGAGGCCAACAATTGGTTGGCGAAATTTTGCGGGAAGCTTGTTCATCTCAAAACCTTTTTTTCTTGGTGATGAAAAGAATATATGTTTTCATATTTGATATATAAATATCGAAAACTGGAAGCTTAAGTTTCAAAAATGAAATCATTGGATTTGAATGCGCTGCATCATTTTTGCGAGATTGTGCGTGAGGGAAGCCTCACCAAAGCCGCACAAAAACTGAATGTTTCTGCCCCCACATTGTCGCGCCATTTGGCGCAATTAGAAGAGCAGGTGGGGCACAAATTGGTGCATCGCCATGCCAAGCAATTCAAGCTCACAATTGATGGGGAGCGCTATTTCAACTCGCTTGGCGAGGATTTCTCGCAGCTTCAAGAGCAGATATCTGCCTTGAATGATCGGGCAGATGTGCTTTCCGGTTCGATCCGCATTTCTTGTCCTGAAAGTATGGCGATTGACTATCTGCACGATTGGTCGCTTGAGTTTTTGGCGCTGCATCCGCTGGTGGATATTCAGATCAAGTTTGCCATTTCCGATCAGCATTTTGTGGAAGATCAGCTCGATTTGTCTTTGGTGGTGGTGCCGCCCACTCAGCCTAGTTTGGTGCAGCGAAAATTGTTTGATACGCAAATGTGTGTCGCCGCGGCGCCAAGCTACATCGCGGCGAAAGGCAAGCCCAATGTGCCACAAGATCTACATCAGTTGGATTTGCTCACCTCAGATCCACAGAAGGATTGGAGCTTTCTCAAAGATGGCCAGCGCCATGTGATTTTTCCTGCGCCGCGCTATAGCATCAATTCCATCCGTACGGTGGTGGATGCGGCAGTTAAAGGTTTAGGCATCATGTATGGTCCGCTCTTTTATATGCGAGAGCCCTTGCAAGATGGGCGTTTGGTATCGCTGCTGCCTGAATTTGAAACCGAGATGCGGCACGTCTTTATGGTCTATGCCGATCGTCGTTTGATGCCGACGAGGGTGCGGGCTTTCCGCAGTTTTTTGGAGGAGAAAATGGTCGTTCTCGCCGAAGGTGAGCGGTGGAGCGGGGCGGGGAAATCGTTCAATAAAGTTTTCAGCTAATTTTACCCAAACTTCTAATGGCTCCTTATTTGGCACCGCGTAGGCTTCGCGGTGGAGACTTGTCTTTTCACGAAGGCAAACAACCCATGCTGATCGAAGGAGACGCAGAATGAGTTCAATTTCAGCGGTTAGCCAGCCTGTGCAATATGTACGGTCTGATCCGCCAGCCCCCACCACTAAAGAAAAGGGTGAGGTGGAACAGCTAGAAGCGAAGAAAACGGCGGCTGAAGAATTCGCCGAAAAGAAAACCGACGAAACCAAAGCGCCACCTGCCGATGGCACCGGGCGACTGGTTGATATTCAGGTTTAAGTTCTGAAGCATCGAAAAAGACAGCGCGGGCAAGTTCCCGCGCTTTTTTTGTGTTTGCGATTCGCAGAAGACACGAAATGTGCGAGAAAATCGCGCTGAATACACGATAACCACAGGAAATTTAAAGATAATTTGAAAAAACAAACTTGACTTCGAGCCAAAAGTTTAGGTTGAGGAGCCTAGTTCAGTATGTCGCAGTAAGTTATTGAAATAGCATGTTAAACGAATGTCAAGCATTGAATGCATGTACTTAAACAATGCACAAAAATAGCCGCTGTGGCTACTATTAATAACGAAAACCGTAATTTTTCTTTTGGGGTTGTGGATAACTTCGCTTCATCTGGCCAAGTTGCTAAAACAAATGTGTTGCAAAAAAGAGAGAAAAATTTACCTATAAAAGTGGCCCAAGCAGTTGCACCTGCTTGAGCCTTTATTGCAACGAGCCGAGCACGGCATGTCACAATCGATGGAGGCACACTAAGCACAAAAATGTGTGTCTGACAACTGTGCTTGGCGCAACGAAAAGGATTGGAATAATGCTTCCTCCTAATACGCCGAGCAAATCGCTCACATTAAAAGATGCAATTGAAATACTGAAATTGCGTAAGCAGGGTCATTTTCAAAATCGCATTGCAGCAAAATTTGACGTTAACCCTGGACGTATAAGCGAGATCGTAAAAGGCAAGCGATTTCCAGAAGCTCATAAATACGTAAAATAGCAAGTTAATCGAGCGCCCTTCACCATAGGAGGGCGCTTTTTTATGTCCAGTTTTGGGGAGTGCGGACGCACCAAACCATCCAGAAGTCGACATTCTGCATAAAGAACAGTTTTTGGCGGGCGTGGTTTAATCTCAGAACGCGAGGCTATGCTTTTGGCAAGTGCGAAAAGGTTTTAACCCATTGAATCATCTGGTAGTTCTCGCGTTTCCAAGAACCATATTCCGTTTGATTATGCTGCCAGAATTTTGTTGGGTTTGCAACAAAATTTGACGCTTCTATGTCGATTTTTGCCATTTTAGGTTGTGCGTTGCACCTAATCATCTGGGTGCTAGTTAATTTTGTAGGGCACCACGCTGCGCTCATCTGGGGTGATGGAGATTTCGGCGGCGATGGGCGGCACGGATCTTTGGGTGCAGTTGCGACGTTCGCAGGTGCGGCAGGAAACGCCGATGGGGTCAAACGCGGCATCTTCGCCAATATCCAGATCGTCGGAATAGATCAGCTCGCTGGCATGGTCGATTTCGCACCCCAGCGCATAGGCATAGCGGCGGGTGGGTTGGCGAAAGCCTCCGGCACGTTTTTCACTGGCCCAAGCAAGGCATAAATAGCGTTTGCCATCTGGCGTTTCGGCGCGCTGGCGGATGATCCGCTGCGGCGACTCAAAGGCGCGGTGCACATTCCACAAGGGGCAGGCGCCGCCGAACCGGGCAAATTGCAGCGCGGTGGCCGAGTGGCGCTTGGTGATGGTGCCTGCCTGATCCACCCGCGCAAAGAAAAACGGAATGCCGCGCAATTGTGGGCGTTGCAATGTGGAAAGGCGGTGGGCGACTTGCTCCAGACTGGCGCCAAAGCGCTGGGCCATGATTTCGATGTCATAGCGCACGGCCTGCGCCTCTTTCAAAAACTGATTATAGGGCATCAGCAGCGCGCCCGCATAATAATTGGCCAACCCGATGCGGCAGATGGCGCGGGCTTCGTCGCGCTTGAAATTGGCGTCGGTCAAGATTTGGTTGATCAGCGAGGTTTGTTCCAGCAGCGCCAATTGGTTGGCGAGTTGGAAAAATTGGGTTGACTTGTCCAAGGTGGTGTTGAGCCGGATCACGCGCCGCGTCCGGTCAAATTGCCGGATCATGTCGCGTTTGTTCGGCATAACAAATTCAACCGTCAAATCATGCACCCGCTCGCAATATTTGACGAGCCGTTCCAATTTGTCGTGGCCATCAAGGGCTTGCTCACCAGCCAAATCTTCCGCCGCGCGGTCCAGTGGGTCGATATAATTGTCGGCATAATGGAAGAAGTCGCGCACCTCTTCATATGAGGTCTGTAAATTGCCTGCCTGCTCACGCATCAACACATCGTCCACCCCGGCCATCCGCTCATTGGATTTCCGATAGGCTTCATATAGCCGCATAAAGGCATGAGCGGTTTGCGGCGTGTTGGTGGCAAGGGATTTCAGTTCCTGCAAGCCGGGCGGGTTATCGGCAAAAAGCGGGTCCGCAAAAATCTCTTTTAGATCAATGATTAGCCGGTCTGATTTGTCAGCCAACAGGCTGGTCACATCGACATTAAAATTCTCCGCCAGCGACAACATGATCGCGGCGGTGACGGGCCGTTGGTTGTTTTCGAGCTGGTTGATGTAGGAGGTTGATATATCCAGCCGTGTGGCGAACTCGGCCTGGGTCAACTTTTGCTGTTCCCGAAGGGCGCGGAGTTTGACGCCCGCGAAGATTTTTCGTTGTGCCATCGTGTTCCTTTCTTGCCGCCACCGGTCGCTGCGCTCCCGTCCCCGGCACCCCCGCCTATTGGTGCCATGCGGTGGTGTTTTTGTGTGTCGCGCACCACATCCCCTCCGTCATTACCGGGCTTGACCCGGTAATCCAGGCAAGAGTGGCCAAAGCGCAAATCGTCAACGATTTCACTTTCTACATTCACATCTAGATTCCCGCCTACGCGGGAATGACGGCAGAGGCGAATGGCACGGCCGCAAATACCTCTCCACAAGAATTACACAAAATTCACAAATTTACAATTTGCAATGTTAAAAAGGTGTTCTTCTTTACACTTTCAGCCCTTTAAAGTCGCGTTTGCATTTGGCAGGCTGTACAAAAGATCGCGATTTTAATTTCTTTCGTAGGGGCTGATACATGCAGGACATTATCGAGCAGCTTGAACAAAAGCGGGCCGGGGCGCGGCTTGGGGGCGGGCAGCGCCGGATTGATACACAACATGGCAAGGGTAAGCTCACCGCGCGGGAGCGGCTTTCCGTTTTGCTCGATCCGGGCAGCTTTGAAGAATATGACATGTTTGTCACCCATCGCTGCACCGATTTTGGCATGGAAGAAAACATCATTCCCGGCGATGGGGTGGTGACCGGGTGGGGCACTATCAATGGGCGGCTCACCTATGTGTTTTCACAAGATTTTACCGTGTTTGGTGGTTCCTTGTCTGAAACCCATGCGCAGAAAATCTGTAAAATCATGGAGCTGGCGGTGCAAAATGGCGCGCCGGTGATTGGGCTGAACGACAGTGGCGGCGCGCGTATTCAGGAAGGCGTGGCCTCCCTTGGCGGTTATGCCGATGTGTTCTTGCGCAATGTGATGGCCTCTGGCGCAGTGCCGCAAATCTCTGTGATTATGGGGCCCTGTGCGGGCGGCGCGGTGTACTCACCGGCGATGACCGACTTCATCTATATGGTGAAGGATACAAGCTATATGTTTGTAACGGGGCCGGACGTGGTGAAAACCGTGACCAATGAAACGGTGACCCAAGAAGAGCTGGGTGGTGCGAGCACGCACACTAAGATTTCCTCCGTGGCCGACGCGGCCTTCGACAATGATGTGGAAACATTGTTGGAGGTCCGTCGACTATTTGATTATTTGCCGTTGAATGCGCAGGAAAAAGCGCCAAAGGTGGATGTGAATGATGTGGTGGATCGGCCAGAAATGAGCCTTGATACCATTATTCCAGATAGCCCCAACAAGCCTTATGATATGAAAGAGGTGATCCATAAAATCGCTGATGAAGGCGAGTTTTTGGAACTGCAAAAAGATCATGCGGGCAACATTGTTACGGGCTTTATGCGGCTGAACGGCCAGTCCGTCGGCGTGGTGGCCAACCAGCCGCTGGTGTTGGCCGGGTGTCTCGACATCAACTCCTCCAAAAAGGCAGCACGTTTCGTGCGCTTTTGCGATAGCTTTAATATTCCGATCCTCACCCTTGTTGATGTGCCTGGCTTCTTGCCCGGTACCGCACAGGAATATGGCGGCATCATCAAGCATGGCGCGAAACTGCTGTTCGCCTATGCGGAAGCGACGGTGCCGAAAGTCACCGTCATCACCCGCAAAGCCTATGGCGGCGCCTATGATGTGATGGCCTCAAAGCATATTCGCGCGGACGTGAATTACGCATGGCCGAGTGCGGAAATCGCGGTAATGGGCGCGAAGGGCGCGACGGAAATTCTCTATCGCTCCGAGCTGGGCGATCAGGAGAAAATCGCCAAGCGCACCAAAGATTACGAAGACCGCTTCGCCAACCCCTTCGTGGCAGCCGAGCGCGGCTTTATCGACGATGTGATCATGCCCCACAACACAAGACGCCGAGTGGCGCGCGCATTTGAAAGCCTGAAAAACAAGCAACAGTCGATGCCGATCAAAAAGCACGACAATATTCCGTTGTAGGGGAGGTTAGGGCTGTTGGATGAACAATTCTACAAACTCGTTGATCAAAACATCGTGGAAGCACTTGTGGCGGACGATGAAGTGGCAATCGTATTAAGAGTTACATTTGAGGTGGAACGTGCCATCGATAAGTTGCTTGGCGATGTTTTGGCCTTCAATGGCGAGAATGTTGGATTTGCGACCAAGTGTCTTATGCTGCGCGCGATGCAGTTGCCGCAACGAGTTTTGGATGCAGTCAATTTGCTTAGGAAAATTCGCAATAAATTTGCACACGAACCTATGACCTCTCTGAAGCAGTTTTCAGAACAACTCGAGCCGCTCTACATGCAAAAATTCGGAGTTTGTCAGATAAATGAGATGAGATTGATTTTCGAAAAAAACTCAGTGTTTGAAGAGCTATGTAAAAAAACTGGATTAGACCCTAATGCCGCGCTTCACTTTGAACAGGCAGAGGTAGCGGGGCAATTTTGGTTCTTGGGTATGGCACTGGCAAACGAACTGCAGAAATATGCGACTTCCCATGTTTTTTCGGCGCCCAAATTAAAATAGGAACTCTAAAATGACTGATCCACTATTCCACATGATTTCAGACGGCCCACGACCAGTGGCGCCATTCTCCCACGCGACCGAGGCGAATGGTTGGGTGTTTGTCACCGGGCAGATGCCAACATTTCCTGATGCGCCGGATGCGCCTTTGCCGGATGGAATTGAAGCGCAGACGGTGCGGGTGATGGACAACCTCAAAATTGTTTTGGGGGGCATTGATATGGGGCTGGAGCATGTGATGATGGCGCGGTGCTATCTCACGGATTTTTATCGGGACTATGCCCAGTTCAATGAAACCTATCAGAGCTTTTTCCCCAAAGAACGGCGCCCGGCGCGCACGACCATCGGGGTCACCGGCCTGGCGCTGCATGCGCTAGTGGAGATTGATTTTATCTGCAAGCGGCCGGATTGATGAATGTAACCCCTGTCATCCTCGGGCTTGACCCGAGGATCCGTTGGGAATGTCCAAAGCTGCATGGATTGTCGGATCAAGTCCGACAATGACGAAATAACAGACGCTTCGTCGCAATTGGCGATGCCGAGGTAAACGGAGAAACAAAGATAATCTTCTCAAAGATACTCATAGCCAACCGGGGCGAGATTGCCTGTCGGGTGATTAAAACGGCCAAGAAAATGGGCATCAAAACCGTTGCGGTTTATTCGGATGCGGACCGGGAATCGCTGCATGTGAGCATGGCGGATGAGGCGGTGCATATTGGAGGATCGCCGGCATCGGAAAGCTATTTGTTGGGCGATAAGATTATCGCGGCCTGTAAAGAAACCGGCGCAGAAGCGGTGCATCCGGGCTATGGTTTTTTGAGTGAGAACGCCAAGTTCTGCGAGAGCCTTGAAAAGGCGGGCATTGTCTTTATTGGGCCGCCGCCGAAAGCCATTGAGGCGATGGGGGACAAGATTACCTCCAAAAAGATCGCCAAGGAAGCCGATGTGTCCACCGTACCGGGCTATATGGGCCTGATTGAAGACACGGATGAAGCGGTGAAAATCTCAAATGAGATTGGTTATCCGGTGATGATCAAGGCCTCCGCTGGCGGTGGGGGGAAGGGCATGCGGATTGCGTGGAACGACGCTGAAGCCCGCGAAGGTTTTGAGCGCTCCAAATCAGAAGCCGCGTCTAGCTTTGGCGATGATCGCATCTTTATCGAAAAGTTTGTCACCGACCCGCGCCATATTGAAATTCAGGTCTTGGCCGACAAGCATGGCAATTGCATTTATCTGGGCGAGCGCGAATGTTCCATTCAGCGCCGCAACCAGAAGGTGATTGAAGAAGCGCCATCGCCATTTTTAGATGCGCTAACGCGCAAGAAAATGGGCGACCAGTCTGTGGCCTTGGCCAAGGCGGTTGGCTATGCCAGCGCGGGCACGGTGGAATTCATCGTGGATGGCGACAAGAATTTCTATTTCCTTGAGATGAATACGCGGTTGCAGGTGGAACACCCTGTCACCGAATTGATCACAGGGATTGACCTAGTGGAGCAAATGCTCCGCGTTGCGGCGGGCGAGAAATTGTCGATCGCTCAGGATGAGGTCACGCTCAATGGGTGGGCAATTGAGTCTCGACTATATGCCGAAGACCCCTATCGCAATTTCCTGCCTTCCATTGGACGATTGACGACCTATCGCCCGCCGTCAGAATTTGAATCTGAAGACCTTGTGGTGCGCAACGATACCGGGGTGTTTGATGGGGGAGAAATCTCCACCTTCTACGATCCGATGATTGCCAAATTGTGCACCTGGGCGCCAGATCGGGCCGCTGCTATTTCTGCCATGTCTGACGCGCTGGATGCGTTTGAGGTGGAAGGCATTGGCCACAATATCCCGTTCCTCTCCGCCGTGATGGAGCGGGACCGCTTTAAAGAAGGTCGCCTCACCACGGGCTATATCGCCGAAGAATTCCCCGAAGGGTTCAACGGCGTTGAACTGGGCAATGCGGCCAAGAAAAACATCGCCGGGTTGGCCGCCTATATTGGCTTTCACAGCCAACATCGCGGGTTTGCCGAAGCGGATACGCTGGACCTGTCCATCAAAGATGTGGCCCGCTCCGTGATGATTGGCGAAGAGCGGTTTGACTTTGACGTGCTGGAAGAAGCCGTCATCTGGCGCGATCGCGAGGATGATTTTGAAACGCTGATGCGTATTGAAACCGATTGGGGGCCAGGCGAAACGCTGATCCGCGCACGGGTGGGCGACGATCATATTGTCGCGCAAGTCACGCGCAAGGCCACGGGCTTTCGGGTGCGCTATCGCGGGGCGGACATGAATGTGCAGGTGTTTGAGCCGCATGTGGCCGATTTGATGGTGCATATGCCCGTGAAAATGCCGCCGGACATGTCCAAATTCTTGCTGTGCCCAATGCCGGGGCAGGTGGTGCGGCTTGAAGTCGCCGAGGGCGACGAGGTGCAGGAAGGCCAGCCACTGGCCATTGTTGAAGCCATGAAAATGGAAAATGTGCTGCGGGCGGAGAAGAAAGCCGTGGTTTCCAAAATCGCGGCAGATGTCGGCGCGGTGTTGGCGGTGGATGATGTGATCATGGAGTTTGAAGACCAATGACCCTCTCCAACGAGACCTATAAAAAATGGCAGGCCCTGGCCGAAAAAGAATTGCGCGGGCGCGAACCGGCTGATCTGGAAACCGATTATGGTGGCGTGCCGATCAAGCCCGCCTATTTCGCCGACGATCTGCCCGATCGCGCCGCCGAGGCGATGCCCGGCGAAGCACCGTTCACCCGCGGTGTGCGCGCCACCATGTATGCCAACCGCCCCTGGACCATCCGGCAATATGCTGGCTTTTCCACGGCGAAAGAGAGTAACCGCTTTTATCGGCAGGCGCTGGAAAAGGGCCAAAAAGGCCTTTCCGTGGCATTCGATCTGGCCACCCACCGGGGTTATGACAGCGATCATGAGCGTGTGGTGGGCGATGTGGGCAAGGCCGGCGTGGCCATCGACAGCGTTGAAGACATGAAAGTGCTGTTTGACGGCATTCCGCTCGACGAAATGTCTGTATCGATGACCATGAATGGTGCGGTGATCCCGGTGCTGGCCATGTTTGTGGTGGCCGCGGAAGAGCAGGGCGTGAGCCAGGATAAGCTCTCCGGCACCATTCAAAATGACATTTTGAAAGAATTTATGGTGCGCAACACCTTTATCTATCCGCCGGAGCCCTCCATGCGGATCATTGCGGATATTATTGCGCACACGGCTGAATTTATGCCGAAATTCAACTCCATTTCCATCTCCGGCTATCATATGCATGAAGCGGGCGCGACCGCCGTGCAGGAACTGGCTTATACGCTGGCTGATGGCATGGAATATGTCCGCGCGGCGCAGGCGCGGGGGTTGGATATTGACGCCTTTGCCGGGCGACTGTCGTTCTTTTTCGGCATCGGTATGAATTTCTTTTCCGAGGTAGCGAAGCTGCGCGCGGCGCGGACCCTTTGGGCTGACATCATGAAAGATCTCGGCGCGAAGAACCCGCGTTCTATGATGTTGCGCACCCACTGCCAAACCTCTGGCGTATCGCTGACCGAGCAGGACCCCTACAACAATATTGTGCGCACGGCCTATGAAGCGATGGCCGCGATTTTGGGCGGCACCCAAAGCCTGCACACCAATTCGTTTGACGAGGCAATTGCGCTGCCGACCGAATTTTCCTCGCGCATTGCCCGCAATACCCAGTTGATTTTGGACCATGAAACCCGCGTGACCGACGTGGTAGATCCGCTGGGCGGCTCCTATTATGTCGAGCGCCTTACCGCTGACATGGTGGCAAAAGCGGGCGAGATGATCGCCGAGATCGAAGAAAAAGGTGGCATGACCAAGGCGGTGCAAGAAGGCTTGCCCAAGCTTGAGATTGAACGCGCCGCTGCCATTCGCCAAACTCGCGTGGATAAGGGCGAAGACGTAATTGTTGGGGTCAACCGTTATCGTCTTGATAAAGAAGATGATCTCGACATTCTCGACATCGACAATAAGAAAGTGCGTGCCGAGCAGGTTGACGCTTTGCAGCGCATTCGCGCCAACCGAAACCAAGACGCCTGCGATAAAGCACTTGTGACCCTGCGTCAGGTGGCGGAAACGCGTGAAGGCAATTTGCTGGCGGCCGCAATCGACGCGGCCCGTGCCCGCGCCACATTGGGCGAAATTTCTGACGCGATGGAAGAGGTGTTTGGCCGCCATCGCCCCACCACCAAGGTGATTTCGGGCGTTTATAGCGAACAATATGCAGGCGATCCGGAATATCAAGCGATCACCAAGCGCATTGCTGAATTTGAGACGTGCCAGTCGCGGAAGCCTGCCATCTATATCGGCAAAATGGGGCAGGATGGTCATGATCGCGGCGCCAAAGTCATCGCCACGGCGTTCGCGGATATGGGCTTTGATGTGCATATTGGGGAACTGTTCGAAACACCTCCTGAGGTGGCTGAGAAAGCCATCGATTTGAAGGTAGATGCCATCGGCGCTTCTTCATTGGCGGCTGGCCATAAAACCCTGATCCCAGAACTGGTCGATCTGCTGCGTGAAAAAGGTGCAGAGCATATTTCCGTTTTCGCGGGTGGGGTGATCCCAGAGCAGGATTATCAAGCGCTGCGTGACGCTGGCGTGTCCGATATTTTTGGCCCCGGCACCAATGTGCTGGATGCCGCGAATGCGGTGATGAGCCGGATTGAGGGTAAATTGAGGAACGAGCCATGATCGGTAATCTCAATCATATCGCGATTGCGGTGCCAGATTTGGACGCTGCTACAGCGAAATATCGGGATCAGTTGGGCGCGGCTGTGTCCGAGCCGCAAGAATTGCCTGAGCATGGCGTGACGGTGGTGTTTGTGAAATTGCCCAATACCAAAGTGGAGCTGCTGCATCCCTTGGGTGAGAACTCGCCGATTGCCGCTTTCCTCGAAAAGAATCCCTCCGGCGGCATGCACCATATGTGTTTTGAGGTGGAAGATATCCGCGCTTCGGCACAAAAATTGTCTGATGAGGGCGCGCGGGTTTTGGGCGATGGCGAGCCAAAGATCGGGGCACACGGTCTGCCAGTGTTATTTTTGCACCCGAAGGACTTTGATGGCACCTTGATCGAGTTGGAAGAGGTCAAAAAATAACGGCAGTCCTTTTAAAGAACTGCCGTTTTAGGACCGAAGTCCTTCTGCACTCACGGACATAAAATTCCTCATCTGAGCCTAGCGGGTTCGCACCCTAGCGTATCATGGCATATTGTGGTTCAGATTGACGTTCAAACAGCGCGAGCGGTGTTGAAGCCATCGTGATGAGACCGATCAAAATGGCAGCTGCGAACAATTGCGATGCCAACATTTTGTGGTGTGGTTGCATCGTTCTAATCCGTAATCTGGCTGTTCACGCTTGTTGGATAAGCGGCCTGTGCTTCAGATGTTGAGACCGTAATGTCCAACGCAAAGCCTGCGGATACCAACAGAAAAGCGACTGTTGCTGCGATTAGTGTTTTCATTTTTGCCCCCTGACAAAATTTCAAATTTTGCGCTATTGCCGACGTTTGGCTTTAACGCGTGCTTCCTGTTCTGGGTACAAGGTGAACAAGCCCCAAGAGATCATTGCTGATGTGAATGCCAAAGCAATTGCTTCCATTTTCTCACTCCCAATGCGTTTCGCATGATTGCGAACAATAAGAGTTTAGGAAGCGCGCATTGTTCAATTGCCAATAAACTAGATAAATATTTAGCTAACTGATTAAATGACAATAATTACAGTGCTTTATCTATTTTTTGATCGAGTGCTTTGGTAAAATTTGTGTTTAGATTTACCGATTTCGTGTGGATTCAGCGAAAAGATCGCGCAACAGACTTGGCGAAAGTTGGATCATTTGTCTGAAATCTCGTGCCATATGATGGCGATCTGCATAATTGGCGGCAAATGCCACATCATCCATCTGCACATGACCTGCATGGAGCAGACGCACAGCTTTGCGCAGTCGCACAAATCGGGTCAATCGCCCATAATTCATGTCGAATAGAGCAAGGCGGCGGGAAAGGGTACGCACGGAGGTGCCCATAAGCTGGGCACATATTTCAATATTCAAATGTCCGCCCTGTTGCTGGTCCAGATGTTGGATCAGTTGGCGAAAAAATGGGTTTGCTTGATGATTAAACAGATGATTGAGCTGAAGATATGGACTTGCAGCCTTGACCGACTTCGCGTCAGATTTGCTGGTCGGAAACCGCAATATGATGTCGCTCGTGGGATCGAAGTCCATTTGTGACTGACCAAACTGGGGCGACAGGGTGCGCGAGCGTCCAGCTTTGCTGCACTCTAATATTTCGACTCGTTCGGGCGTAAATCGGCTAAGGGCGTGGGCGGTGACCCCAGTGAGCATGGCGGTGCCAAATCGCGAGAGATTTGCTGGGCGAATGTGGCTGGGGCTTAAGATGATTTCGCCATTTGGCATTGTTTGCACAAAGTCGGGCAAAGATTGCGGTGCGCCAAATCGAATGCTTGCTTGCGCTTGTGCCACTTTTTGCCAGCGTCGCACCAAAGTTTCTACGTTTGGTGCGCTTGAAAAAAGAAGCGATTGGACGTCGAAGCCTGCCATTTGACTGTCGCGCCGGGCGAGATTGAAAACCGCTTGGCCGCCATATTGTTCGTAAAGTTGGTCAAAAATCGCGATAGGTGACGCCGCAAAACTTGCGGTGAGGTCGAAGTGCGCGCGGGCCAGCGCAGCGCCTTGGTGCAGCCATTTATTCCAATAGGCGCTATAGGCTTCGCCCATTGGTTGGTTCACATTTTGTGCTGTGTCGCTTTCTCCCATGAAAAATTTTGGCACGAATATTCACAGCTGACCAGCGGGAATTGCGCCAGAACGTAGTAGTGCACCTCGATGTGCATGAAGTGAAAACTGCTCTGGGAGGAATTATGAGCTTTCATCACACTAAATTGGCAGCGGCATCATTGCTGGTTTTGGCCAGCGCAATTGGTTCGGCGCAGGCCGACGCAGCCAAACTCAATGCATCAGAATTGGAAGCGCTTATGTCTGGCAATTCCATTTGGGGCACCTTTCCTGACGGCGTTACCGAATATAAGCAAAACAACCATCCAGACGGGATTGCCGTTGTGGTGGTGAAGAACGACAAAATCAGAAACATTCCATGGTCAGTTTCGGATGATGAGGGTGTTGGCAAATATTGTGAAGATTGGTCTGCCGAAGGGTGGGGCGAGTTTTGCTATCACGTCACGCGGGCTGATGAGATGATGCCGACCTTTATCAGCATGGACGGCACCGCAAATCAAAACAACTGGGCTGAAGGCTATATTGATTTGAATTTCGACTAGACTTTGCGCACGAAAAAGGCCGCCAAACATAGTGCTTGGCGGCCTTATCATGTTTTTCTCGGTGAGTTATTTTGCAGAAATAACAGCCATCACCAAATCGCCATCCATGCGGATTGGGCCGTCTTCTTTGGCGCCGAGTGTATATTCAAATACGCCCGTTTCCATGCCACCAGCTTCTGAGTGGATCATCAGCATAAGCTTGTCGCCAGACATCACTTCTTCGGTCAAAATGGCGGTCACATCCATGTTCTTGCCTTTTTTGATCGGCGAATAGCCCACAACCGGGCCAGGCTTCATGTCGTCGCCAGTGCGGTGCACCACAAGGTAGCCGTTTTCTCCTGCAACAATTTCAGAAGCGCTCACTGTGCCGCCAGATACATCCTGATCTTCGGCCATCACACCAATTTTGCTGTGACCATCAGCGAAAGCAGTTGATGCCGTAAGCATCAGCGCTGCGGCCGTGGCGGCGGTTAGGATTGTTTTTGAAAATGTCATTATCGTCTCCTTGGTTCCCTCATTGGATAAGGTAGTTACGAGACGCAATTCCGATTTGTTTCAAAAAACAAAATTTCTTTTGAGGCTGTTTAGTGCGCGGCAGAATTGGAGAACAGGTGGATCACCAACACACCGCCCAAAATCATGGCCATGCCAATGAGGGCGGCAATGTCGAGTGCTTGTTTGTAATAAACCCAGCCGATGATGGACACGGCAACAACGCCCACACCAGACCAAATAGCATAGGAAATGCCCAGCGGAATGGTTTTAAGGGACAGGCTTAGATAATAAAAGGCGACGCCATAACCAATGACAACGAGAATTGAAGGTACGGTTTCGGAGAACCCGTTAGCCGCTTTCAATGCCGATGTCGCGATCACTTCGCCGATAATGGCAATGGCCAGATAGATATAGCCTTGGGGCATAAAATCGCCTGATCCTATTTAAAAATCTCATTTGCGAGCTGGATAAAATGATTGCCGCGGGCGATGTAATTTTCATATTGATTGAAGGATGGAGCGGCAGGCGAAAGGATGATGGTGTCGAACCCGTCGCGGCGCTTCAGCCCTTCCATCGCATCTGCCAAGCCTTCTGCAGCAAACACATCAATTTGGTGATCAACTTTGTCCATGGCTGCTTGCATGCGCTCGCCTGTGGTGGGCAAACAGCAAAGGGTGGTCACATTGCTGCTGGCGACGGTGCGGGCCAATTCTTCGTAGTTTTGATCGCGGTCATAACCACCGACCAGCAAGGCAATCTTTTCGTCAGGGTAAGAGGCAATGGCCGCCATGGTCGCTTCTGGTGTGGTGGCGATGGAATCGTCCACGAACAGATGGTCGCCGATTTTGTGCTCTTCCAGCCGATGGGCCGGAGGCGCAAAGGTTTCCAGCCCTTTCAAAATGCCTTCTTCGCTGGCCCCTAAGCCCAAGGCCAATTTGGCCGCGATGATCATATTGTCCGCATTGTGCGGGCCTTTGAGGCGAGATTTGCGCATGGTGGCATGCAACGCGGCCACCAACTCTGCGCTTGGCGCGGCCAGCTCGTGTGCATATTTCGGTAGAGCATCCTGCACCTTTTGGTTCACCGCAGCTTGTGCGCCCAGCGCGTACGCATAGGGCCCTTCGCGGCGCAATAGGTTCAATTTGTCATGGAAATATTGCTGCAGCGAATGATTGTGCCAATGCACATGCTCGGGAAATAGATTGGTGAAGCCTACAAAATCCGGTTGCGCCGTTAAGTCTGCCACCTGGTAAGATGAAAGCTCCATCACGATGATGTCGTGATCATCTAGATCAAGCGGTGCAACGCCAAAATTGCCGCCCAGCCGCGCATCGATTCCGGCGCAAGCGAGCATGGTCTCGGTCAGTTTCACCGTGGTGCTTTTGCCCTTGGTGCCGGTTACAGCCACCAGCTTTGCACCATTGCGCTTAAACTTGTCCCACAAATTGATGTTGGTGGTGATCTCCACCCCAAGCTCTTTTGCGGCCTGAATTTCTGGTTTGTAAATTGACACGCCAGCCGAGCGGATAATGGTGCCAATTTCGCCTTTTTCGCACAGTGTTTCGATTTCACTTGGCGCGATGATGGTGCTATCTGGCAAGAAAATGTCACCCTGATCAGCGGTGACATAGACTTTAACATTGGGGGCAAATTCTGAAAGAAAGTCGCGGGTGGATTTGGCTTCAATGCCAGCGCCATAGAGCAAAACGGCGCGGTCGAAATATTGATCAGCTTGCACGGGCAATCTCGTTCAATTGATATTTTTCTGGCACATTATGCGTGTTCGCATCTTGAAGCAATTCATCCCACGCGCTTTCTAGCGCAGGCGCGCCGTAAAAAGCTTCCAGTTCAGGCTTCAAAACTTTCACAATCGCCGCACTTTGCCATGCGTCTTGATGCGCCAAATGCCAAAGAGATGCAGCAGCTTCCAAGATCTCGCCAACACATTCCCAAGGCTTGTGGCCGGAGAGGCCGGACAGTTCACGAAAAGCATGGAGCTTTGCGTCATCATCAAGCACATTTTTGCCAACAATGTTGGTCAAGCGTTCCGGTGACATGAAGGGCGCCAAGATCAGCGACACAAAATGACATTTTGGACAGTTGGTGCACCAACGTTTGGGGCCATCTTGGTTTTGCTTGAAATTTTCGTTGCAGCTTGAAAAATGCTGATCAAACTTTTCCGTCCGCGCGAACAGCTGGCCGATGCGCACTTCTGAGAAGGGGCGCAGCATGGAAAAGTAGCCCAGTCTTTTGTGGCTGGCTGTGGCAAAGCTTTTGGCAATCAATTGCTCAAAATCGAAGCTTTTCGAATGTTGGTGGTTCACTTCGCGTCCGTCAAATTCCACATTGCCTTCGCTGGCAGACCGTTCATTCGACAGGATGATTTCATTATAGCCATAAAGCGCCGCGATCATTGCGGCGATGGCTGAATTGATCGCGGTGGAGGGCACATGCCCATTGTAATGTCCGGGTTGGTCGTTTAGCTCAAACAAGTTTGCAGCTAAATAGCGGCGCACAAAGATTGGGCTTTGTTCAATTTGATCTGTTGAGGACAGGATTGGCCCTTTCGGGTTCACCGCAAATGGGGTGAACGGAATGTTCGCGCGGGTGAGCAAATCAACCGACACCAAGCTATCCTTACCGCCACCAATCAACACAAGCGATTTTGCGGGCCAGTCTAAATCGTGCGGCGCTTCATATGCTGGGGCAAAATCATATTGGATTTGCCCGAAGCGTTTTAAATCATTGCGCGTGTAAAATTCGCCTAGGCCATTTTCATAAACATCTTTGATCAGCACTTGATCATCTGCGGTCAGATTAAGTGCAGTTAGATCAATTTGCTTTGGCGCTTTCAACTTGAAATAGGAAACGCCTAAAATAGCTGCAGCAAGAGCTAAAAGATGCGCAAAATCATTGCTTTGAGCGCGTTCAAGATCAAAGCCAACGCCAAGCTCCAACCGTTCGGTAAATGCGTGATCGTCCAGCCGATAATGGAAGCGGGCTTCGCCCGTTTCCGCAATAAACTCGGCGGAATCAATGATGAAAATGTCCATGCGCAAAGGATCACCAGAATTATGTTAAAAACAAGTTCAAGACGTTAGGTCAGCACCAGTTCAGAGCGTTTTTCGATCTCATCGCCAAAGCGGTGATAGCCATATTCATGTAACGTGCAGGAAAACTTTTCGTTCAATTTTTCAATTTTATATAAATTATAGCGCGCTGGCGGTTGGCCGGCATTTGGACCCATTGAAGCAGAGGCGATGCCGATCAGCGGAATTTCGCCTTCAGGCCCGGGCAATGATTTGATTTCAGATTTATGCAAATGACCGTGCAAAATAAGGTCTGCACCGTGTTTCTTGATCACGCGCTTAAAACGATGGCGGTTGGTTAGGCCGCGCCGCCAGATGTTCATCACATCATCATGCGGCGGGTGGTGGATCATCACTATGCGGAACAGCCCCATTTCCTTGGTTTTGATCAACAGCTTTTCAAGCAGCTTTTCTTGCCGGCGTGAAAAAGTGCCGTTTGCGAAAAATGGTGGGGTGGCGATCGCGCTGTTGCAGCCAATCAGTGCCACATCATTCACCTGTCGCCAAAAGGGGAAGGGGTGACGCTCGTCCGCTTGCTCGCCTTCCATATATTCATGCCAATAATGCGCCATATAGCTTTTGCCAGACGGCACATAAATATCATGATTGCCCGGGATCAGCATGGCGCGGCTTGGCGGCTCAATGGTTTTTAGCCATTGTTGCCCCAGCGCAAATTCTTGCTCCAGTGACAAATTGATCAGATCGCCGGTAATCGCCAAATGGTCATATTGCTGGGTTTTAAGGTGCGCCATGAGCGATTTAAGCGCGGTGTTTTCAATGGCATGGCCGCGATTAAGCTTCCAGTTTAAATAGCCAGTGATGCGCTTATTGAGTAGTTGCGGCAGGGTGATTTTTTCATGATAGGGCAAATGCACATCAGAAATGTGGGCGATGGTCGTCATAAATTAGTTTGGCTCCCTGCGGTTGCAGGCACTATGGCGAAAGTTGCGGGGTAAAAAAAGGGGCGTTTGCACAAATTTCATTCAATGATGTTTAAAGGTCACGGCGTGAAGGAGGCTTGAATGCAACAAAAATTACTGCCCCGTTGGCGAATGCGCATTTATCTCGCATTGATCGGCATGTGGCGCCGGATGACCTTTGGCGCGCGCATCATGTTGGTCGATGGCGACAAGGTTTTGCTAGTGCGTCAATCCTATGTGCGGGGCTGGCAATTTCCGGGTGGCGGTGTTGAGCCGGGGGAAACTGCGTTAGAAGCTGCCATGCGCGAATGTTTCGAAGAGACAGGCTTTCAAGTCAAAGGTGCCCCCAAATTGCAGGGTGTTTTTCACAATGACAATGGTGGCCTCACCATTCGCGACCATGTTTGTTTTTTTGTCGCCACTGAATTTGATGAAGTTCATGCCTTTACCCCCAATGCAGAGATTGTGGAGTTGGGCTGGTTTCATCATCAGGAATTGCCACAGGAAATGAATGATGGCGCGCGGCGGCGGGTTGGGGAGTTTTTCACCGCCACGACGCCATCAGACAAGTGGTAGGCTAGAAGTTGATTTCAGGCCCTTTTGGCACGATCCGATGTGGATTGATGCTGGTGTGGCTCCAATAATAATGGGTTTTGATGTGGTCCATATTGATGGTGTCTTTCACCTCTGGAACCTCAATCAACTCATGCACCAAGCGCGTGATGTTCGGGTAATCCGCGATCCGCTTGATGTTACACTTAAAGTGGCCGTGATAAACCGGATCAAACCGAACCAAGGTCGTAAATAGCCGCCAATCGGCTTCGGTGATTTGGTCACCTGCCAAATATTTCTGCTTGCCCAATTTGTCTTCCAGCCATTCAAGGCTATCAAACAATTCGGTCACCGCTTCATCATAGGCTTCTTGGGTGGTGGCGAAGCCTGATTTGTAAACGCCGTTATTCACGGTGTGATAAACGCGCTCGTTTACTTCATCAATTTCGCTGTGCAGCGCTTCAGGGTAATAATCGTCATTGTTGCCGGTGATGTCATTAAACGCGCTGTTGAACATGCGGATGATTTCCGCGCTTTCATTTGACACAATGGTTTTGCGCTTTTTGTCCCAAAGCACAGGCACGGTCACGCGGCCTGTATAATCGCTTTTGGCCGCCACATAGACCTGCCACATGGTTTCGGCATTGTTCACCGGGTCAGCACCTTCAGGGATGGTCCAGCCATGTTCATCTGGCATCTTGGCATCCACAACTGTTACATCGATATGATCAGTTAGGTCTTTCAGCTTACGGAAAATCAGGGTGCGGTGCGCCCACGGGCAGGCGAGAGACACATATAGATGGTAGCGGCCGCTCTCCGCTTCGAAGCCGCCTTCGCCGCTTGGCCCGGCGCTGCCATCCTTGGTTACCCAATTGCGGAACGCCGCCGCGCTACGCTTAAATTTGCCGCCATTGCTTTTGGTGTCATACCATTGGGTAGACCATTCGCCATCGATCAAGAGACCCATTTAAAACCCCTATTGTTTGTTCGTCTGAGTGGTAAAATAGGTATAAAGCTTCCGCAACAAACCCTTTTTTGGTGAACAATCAGTTTTGGAACAATTTGGCGAGCTTACAAAATGTGCAATATTTGCGCAAAATGCACATATATATGCTTCATAATGATTAGTTTGATGCATTTTTTGTAAAATATGTCTCGACAATATAGTCAATTCGGTGTTTATGAGAATTATGAAACAGATTTTGACTTTTCTATTGCTGCGACGAGAGCGACGAGTGCTGTAAAGCCCCGTTACCCTTTGTGCTGCCTTAATTTTCGAAAAGATCAAAAATCATGACCCACACTCTATCTGCGTCTCAGCTTTCCCCTCAGCTTGCTCAAAATATGCATCAGTTGGATATTCGTCACGAAACCGTGGCCGATGCAGATTGGGTCGAGCATTTGCATCAAATTTGTTTTGGCCCAGGACGGTTTGCGCGCGCGGCGTTTCGCATTCGCGAGCGGTTTGGTGTGGATGAGAATTTGAGCTTTGTGGCGGAGCATGAAGGTGTTTCTGTTGCAAATGTAAAAATGTCGCCCATCAATCTGTCTGGCATGAATGGCTATTTGCTTGGCCCTTTGGTCACTGATCCGCATCGGCGGCGCATGGGGGCGGGGCGTTTGCTCACATTGCATGTGACTCAAAAGGCGCTTGAGCAGCCCGGATGCAAATTTGTGCTGCTGGTGGGTGATCGGGCTTATTATGAGCCTTTGGGTTTTGAACCCATCTCGCCGCAAAAAATCGATTTTCCTGCGCCAGTGGACCCAATGCGGGTGTTGGCGGTTGTCAAAAGTGCTAAAGTGAAGAAAGGACTCACTGGTCCAATCTCATTTTGGAGCGGTGACAAGTAGGAATTCGATTTCGGAATAGTCTTTATGCAAGACGAAACATTGTTGGCGCAGATCAAGCATCGGCTGTTGGATCAGCCAGATGGCAGCAAAGATATTGGCTGCCACAAGGTTGATGGTGTGCCGCCGCTTCATGCCAAGCGCGATCCAAAACCCTCAGCGGTTTTGATTGGGTTGGTGGAGCGTGGGCCGTTGAGTCATGTGCTTTACATCGAGCGCTCTTCCCATTTGCGGGCCCATGCGGGCCAAATTGCGTTTCCCGGTGGTCGCGTGGAAGAGGGGGATAGGGACCCCGTGATGACCGCGCTGCGCGAGGCTGAGGAAGAGGTCGATCTCAATCAGGACGATGTTGATGTGTTGGGGTTCTTGCCCAACTATTTGTCTGGCACCAACTATCTGATCACACCAGTGGTTGCCACCATCAAGCCGCGCAAGCCTTTTGTGGCCAATCCAGATGAAGTGGCCAGCTTTTTTGAAGTGCCGTTGCCGCATCTAATTCCGGCCAATCATTATTCGAAGATCCGCTTTGTTCGTGGGGATGAAGCGCAGCGGGAAACATGGCGTATCGACTATCAGGATCGTGCCATTTGGGGCATCACCGCGTCGATGACACGCATGTTCCGCGATCTCGTGTTGACCTCAAAGGAAGATGAATGACTGAATTAAATGAGGCACTTGAGCGCGTGAGGCAAGCAAGCTGGCTCAAGCGTCCAGCTGTACGCGCGGCATTTGAATTGCTCGACGGCGATCGAGGTCATGTACGCGCCGTGGGCGGCATTGTGCGCAACACCATTCTGGGTGATCCGGCAAGTGACGTGGATATGGCCAGCATTTTCACGCCTGACGAAGTTTTGGACCGTGCGGCCAAGGCTGGCATTAAAGCCATTCCTACGGGCATTGAGCATGGCACAATCACCTTGGTCTTCGACGATGAAACCATCGAGGTCACCACATTGCGGCAGGATGTGGCCACCAATGGTCGCCATGCGAAAGTGGCTTTTGGCACAGATTGGGAAGAGGATGCGAAGCGGCGCGATTTTACCATGAACGCGCTTTATGTGCTGGCTGATGGCTCGCTTTATGATCCGTTGCACGGAGTGCAGGATTGTCTGGATCGCAATGTGCATTTTATTGGCGACGCCGCCGCGCGGATTGAAGAGGATTATTTGCGCATTTTGCGGTTTTTCCGCTTCTTCGCTTATTACGGATCAGGTCGGCCAGAAGCTGGTGGGCTGAAATCCGCTGCGAAGCTGAAAGATGGCGTGAAGCGCCTTTCGGCGGAACGGGTTTGGGCGGAGTTTAAGAAAATTCTTGCCGCGCCCGATCCATCGCGAGCGCTTTTGTGGATGCGCACCACTGGCATTTTGGCGCTTGTGCTGCCTGAAGGCGAGAAGTGGGGCATGGATGCTATTCACGGCATCGTCGCGGCAGAACAGGAGTTGGAGTGGAAGATTGATCCGCTGTTTCGGCTCATTTCTATCATTCCACCGCAAGCAGATAAGGTGAAGCAGCTCGCGGAACGTTTAAAGCTTTCCAATGACGAAGCAGCGCGATTGCAAAAGTGGGCTATGCAGCCACCTATTGCGCCGGAGACAAGTGCGAAGGACGTTGATAAATCGCTCTATTGGGGCGATCAAACGGCCATTTTGGATCGGATTTGCTTGGACTTGGCTGGATTGCGGCAAAAGCTGAAGCAGGATCAAAATATGGAACTGATGGCCAAAATTGGTGCGCTGCATCAGCATATGGAGCGGGCACAGGCTTGGACATCGCCTGTCTTTCCCCTAGGCGGCAAAGACCTTATTGCGCAGGGGGTGGAGCCCGGTGCTGAGATGGGCAAGATTTTGAACGTGTTGGAGCAGTTTTGGGTGGATGAAGATTTTCAGCCTGATCAAGCAGCCTTGTTGGCAAAAGCCAAGTCTGATGGGTTGATCTAAACAGACTTCAGCGTGCGCTGCGCGGCCTGTTTGATGATCATCGAATTTTGCCCGTAGGTGAAGTTGAACATATTGTTGAAAATCTGGCTGGTCAGCAGCTGATTTGCCTCTAAATCGCGCTGGATATGTTTTGCGCGTGCCTGTCGCCACATCTGGTTGGCTTTATAGAGCGGCACCCGCGTGCCATAGAGTTGAGCTTTCATGGGACATGTCCAAATCGAATATCTGCCCCTATATTATGGTGAATGAAGTGTTAACGACCAGTTTGCGCAGCAGTTCGTCTAAATAGATTTAAGAACACGCACCGGGCCACATCTGACTGTGTTTATACAGCGATATGCGCGAACCTTAGGGCTTTCCCAATTATCCGCTTCTATCCATTAGCAGCTCATTAAAGGCCGGTTTCTAATTGTTATTTTTAAGTGAAGCGGCGAGGGCGTTTTTCTTTTGAAATAAAAACCTCTTTTCAACTTGGTTTTGGCTTAATTTGATTGCGCGGTCATAGTCGAGCTGTGCGTCTTTTTCTTTGCCGCAGCGGGATAAAATTTCGGCTCGTGCCGCGTAAAACGGTTGATAATTGGCCAAATCCGCTTCCAAGCTATTGAGCTGCTCCAATGCTTTATTCAGCCCACCCATATTGGCGAGGGCGACGGATTGATTGAGGTGCACAACTGGGGATGGATCATAGGCGGCAAGCGCTCCATAAAGCGCATATATTTGCTGCCAGTCGGTCTCGGCCCAACTGATTGCCAAGCAATGCAAGGCGCTGATCGCCGCTTGCAGTTGAAAAGGACCAAACTGGCCCTTGGCAAACACCTCCAATAGCTGTGCGTGCGCCTGTTTAATTTCATCGTGGTCCCAAAGGGTGCGATCTTGCTTTTCAAGTGGCACAAATTGACCGTCCCTATCCAATCTAGCAGCACGGCGTGCATGGGTAAGGCGCATCAGGCAGAGCAGCCCTGCGGTTTCTGGATTGGGATCGAGATTGTTTAAAATGGCGCAAAGCCGAATAGCTTCATTTGCTAAATCTTCGCGGGTCAGGCTTTGCCCTTCATAAGCAGTGTAGCTTTCATTAAAAATCAAATAGAGGGTGGTGAGCACACCGGTGCGCCGCGCTTGAATGTCTGCTTGCTCAGGGACTTCATAAGGAATATTGGCGGATTTTATCTTTTGCTTAGCGCGGGTGATGCGCTGCCCGATGGTGGTTTCACTCGCCAGAAAGGCGCGGGCAATCTCGCGTACGCTTAGCCCGCCAAGGGTGCGCAGGGTCAGCGCCACTTGCGCATCCATATTGAGCGCCGGGTGGCAACAGGTGAAGATAAGCCGCAAGCGCTCATCAGGAATGTCTTGTTCCCATTCAGCAATGTCGGGTTGATCGTCGTGCAAATCGGTCAAAATCTGTTGGGTTGTGTCAGCATGGTGGCGCTGCTCTTTGCGGATGCGGTCGATCGCGCGCCGTCGGGCGCTGGTATAAAGCCAGGCGCCGCCATTTTGAGGCGGGCCGCTTTCTGGCCATTGGGCAATGGCTTGCACAATCGCATCTTGCAAGGCGTCTTGCGCCAGCGTAAAATCCTGCGTGACTTTGATCAGCGCCGACAAGATCCGACCCGAATTGGCGCGCACAATCCGGGTCAGTTCAACTTCTATTGGGGTCACTGGTCCCAGATCATCACTGGGCGCACTTCAATGGTGCCATATTTTGCGGTGGGGATTTTGCCTGCCCATTTGATGGCTTCGTCCAAATCCTTGCACTCGAGTAGATAATAGCCGCCCAGTTGCTCCTTGGTTTCGGCAAAGGGACCATCGGTCAGGCTGGCTTTGCCGTCACGCTCGCGAATAGAAGTCGCGGTGCTGGTGGGTTGCAGCGCATCGCCGGCCACCATCACGCCAGCTTTTTTCACTTCCTCAGTATAGGCATAATAGTCCGCCATCATTTTTTCTGGCCCGCCGGGATAGTTTTGTTCTGCCCCATCTGCTGAGTAAATAAGTGCCATAAACTGCATAATTTTTCCTTCCTCATCACGCGCTTGATTGCGCTTATATTATCATGTCGACTGAGCGTTCGCTATTTCGACAGCGGAGGAAAAAAACTTTTAAAAATTTATGGCCACTTCACCGCTGGGGGCATGGAAGAAAGGATGGATTCCACGTTGCCGCCTGTTTTTAGGCCGAAGGTGGTGCCGCGGTCATAGAGCAGATTGAACTCAACATAGCGGCCACGGCGCACCAATTGTTCTTCCCGCTCTTCATCGGTCCACGGCATGTTAAAATTGCGGCGCACCAGTTCGGGATAGATCTTTTTGAATGCCTTGCCCACATCTTGGGTGAACGCAAAATCATCATCCCAACTGCCAGAATTATGGCGATCATAGAAAATGCCGCCAATGCCGCGTGGTTCATTGCGGTGGGGCAGGAAGAAATAATCGTCGCACCATTGCTTATATTTGTCATAGTCCGCACAGGCGTGGGCGTCGCATGCCGCTTTCATGGCAGCGTGGAACTCTTTTGAATCCGGGTCTTCCTGATTTCGACGATCCAATAAGACCGGCGTCAAATCTGCGCCGCCGCCAAACCACCATTCTTCAGTGGCCACCATGCGGGTGTTCATGTGCACAGCGGGTACGTGGGGGTTTTGCAAATGTGCGATCAGCGAAATGCCGCTGGCCCAAAATTTTCGACTATTCTCGGTGCCGGGCATGCCTTTGGCGAAATCTTCGCTAAACTCGCCATGCACGGTGGAAATGTGTACGCCGACTTTTTCAAACACGCGGCCATGCATCATCGACATTTCGCCGCCACCACCGGGCTGGTTGGTGGTTTGGTCGATCCGTTCCCACTTTTTGCGCTCAAAGCGCCCGGCTGGGGCTTTGCGCAAAGGCGCGGCCAGCTCGTCTTCTAGATTTTCAAATTCAAAGCAAATTTCATCGCGCAGCTTCTTAAACCAGGCGCTTGCTTTTTCTTTTTTTTCATCAAGATCAATGCTGGTCATACTAGATCCGCCCATAGGTTTGTTTGTCTTGCTGCCTCGCTTAATACGATTGCCCCCGCAATAGCAACATTAAGCGAGCGGGTATCTTGCCGCATGGGGATGCGCACATTGAGGTCGCTGGCATCGGCCACCTGATCTGGCACGCCAGCGCTTTCGCGCCCCACCATCAAAATATCATCGGATGTGAATTTGGCATCAGCGTGACGCTCCGATGATTTCGTGGTCAAAAGCACAAGGCGTTTTTCTTGCACCTGCCGCCACGCGTTGAATGCCTCAAAACTGTTATGCTCTTTTAGATCGACCCGATCGAGATAATCCATCCCGGCGCGGCGAAATGCTTTTTGTGAAAACAGAAAACCGGTGGGGTGGATAAGGTGCACTTCAATGTTCAAGCACGCGCCCAAGCGCATCAATGTACCGGCATTTTGGGGAATATCTGGCTGATAAAGAGCAAGTGAAATTGTCATAGTAGATTTTCAACATTTGGCATGAATGGAATGTCGGTGTCGGAAGGTTTTTGCCCCAGCCGAGTGAGCATCGCGTGAATCTGGCCGCGATGGTGGGTTTGGTGATTAAACAAATGCGGCACCAAAATCGCCGTTGGGCGAGAAATTTCCTGATTGATGGCCTTCGAAAACCAAGTAATTTCGTTGGGCAGTTTGGCTATATCAAACTCAGTTGCCCATTCAATCGTTTTTTGATCAAGCGCGCGGCGCTCGGCTTTAAACTCCTGCCACGTGCCGCCTTCTGAAAGACTGTCGGTCAAGGTGGTGGTTCTTGGTGGCGAAAAATCACCGAACCGCGAAAGCCAAATTTTGTCGCCCCATAGAATGTGGTTGAAGGTTTTTTCGATCGAGGCGAAAAATGCGCCAAGATCGCGCTGTCGATCTTCTTCACTGACGCTATCAGCGGCGTCGATCAGATTGTTGTTTTGCCATTGATTGTAATGCGCCATCGCGACGATGGGATAATTCAAACTCATTTGGCTACCTTTGTGCTTTGCATCTAAGCTATCCATAGCCCAACTGACGGAAAATGTGCATTTTTTACGGTATAGTGTCGCACTTTCCCCAATGAATATGCTCAAAGGCTGGACAAGCGGCGCAATGAGTGCAAAAAGAACTCGATTTCCGCTTCACTTGGGGTTCAAGTGGGGGCGATTCTGGTATTTGTTGTGCTTTAATGGCGGATATTGGAATTTTTAGGGCGGACCAACGATCTTAGGTAGGGATCAAAGACCTTGGCTACACAAAGCGAAAAAGAACCAAACAGAAGAGATTTTCTCTATGTTGCAACGGGTGCCGTGGGCGCTGTAGGCGCGGCCGCAGTGGCATGGCCCCTCATTGACCAAATGAATCCAGATGCTTCCGTTTTGGCGTTGGCGTCGATCGAGTTTGACCTGTCCTCTGTTGAGGTTGGGCAGTCGGTTACAATCAAATGGCGGGGTTTCCCGGTATTTGTTCGTCACCGGACTGAAACTGAGATCGAAGAAGCGCGCGCCGTTCCTTTGGACGCATTGAAGGATCCTGAAACAGATGCGCAGCGCGTGAAAGAAGGCCATGAAGAATGGCTGATCATGATCGCGAACTGTACGCACCTTGGGTGTGTGCCGGTAGGCGAATCTGGCGAATATGATGGCTGGTTCTGCCCATGCCACGGTTCGCACTATGATACGGCAGGCCGTATTCGTAAGGGTCCAGCACCGAAGAACCTTGTCGTGCCAGAATATGAATTCTTGTCCGACACAGTCGTTCAGATCGGTTAAGGGGGGCATTTATGTCACATAAAAGCACATATGAACCGAAAACCGGTTTTGAAAAATGGATGGATGAGCGTTTGCCCATCATCCGTTTGGGCTATGATTCATTTGTTGATTTTCCATCACCAAAGAATCTGAACTATTTCTGGACCTTTGGTGGCATCTTGGCCATCTTCTTGGTCATTCAGATTTTGACAGGCGTGATCCTTGCGATGCACTACACACCGCATGCTGATCTTGCTTTCAACTCTGTTGAGCATATCCGTCGCGATGTGAACTGGGGACGTCTCATTCAGGCGGCACACGCCAATGGCGCATCCTTCTTCTTCCTCGCTGTTTATATCCACATTTTCCGTGGCCTTTATTATGGTTCATATAAAGCCCCACGCGAAGTGCTATGGATTTTGGGCGTTGTGATCTTCTTGTTGATGATGGCAACAGCCTTCATGGGTTACGTTCTACCTTGGGGCCAAATGAGCTTCTGGGCAGCGACTGTGATCACCAACTTCTTCTCAGCCATTCCTTTGGTTGGCGAGAGCTTGATGGTGTTCTTGCGCGGCGCCTTTGCGGTAGATAACGCGACATTGAACCGCTTCTTCTCACTCCACTATTTGCTGCCATTTATGATTGCTGGTGTTGTTGGCCTGCACATCTGGGCATTGCACGTGCCGGGCAACAACAACCCGACTGGCGTGGAAGTGAAAACAAAAGCGGATACCGTGCCGTTCCACCCTTATTTGACCATGAAAGATCTGTTCGCGATCGTAGTGTTCATGATCCCATTTGCATGGTTCGTTTTCTTCGCACCAGACATTTTGGGCCACCCAGACAACTACATCCCGGCTGATCCGCAAGTCACGCCACCGCACATTGTGCCTGAATGGTACTTCTTGCCATTCTACGCGATCTTGCGTGCGATCGACTTCAACATCGGTCCGATCGACAGTAAACTTGGCGGCGTTATCGCGATGTTTGGTTCGATTGCAATTTGGTTCGTGGTGCCTTGGTTGGACCGTTCGAAAGTGCGCTCAGGTGCCTTCCGTCCGATGTTTAAATGGTTCTACTGGATCTGGATTGTGAACTTCATTGGGTTGACTTACCTCGGTGCGCAACCAGCTGAAGGCGTATATGTGATCTTGTCTAAAACAGCGACATTCTATTATTTCGCTTACTTCTTGATCATTCTGCCTTTCTTGCCTCGGGTTGAAACCACATTGCCATTGCCTGCAAGCATTTCTGAAAGCGTGTTGGCAAAACACAAAACAGAAGCTGCAGAATAGGAGTTGAGATGATGAAAAAACTGAATTCACTCATCGGTGCAGCTCTGATCGCTGCTTCTGGTTTGGTCGCTGGCGGCGCTTATGCCGCTGGTGGGGGCGAACATCACGGCCCTGAAGCCAAGCTGATTGATTGGACTTTTGGCGGTGTATTCGGCACTTACGATAAAGCGCAATTGCAGCGCGGTTTCCAAGTGTTCCAAGAAGTATGTTCATCTTGTCACGGCGCGGAGCTTTTCAGCTTCCGTATGTTGAGCAAAGAAGGTGGTACTGAATATTCTGAGGAGCAAGTTAAAGCACTTGCTGCCAGCTACACTATTCAGGATCCTGAGCATATTGATGGCGAACGTTCCGGTGTGCCTGCTGACAAATGGCCAAGCCCATTTGAAACTGTGCAAGATGCGAAAGATGCCAATGGCGGCGTGATGCCTCCTGATTTCTCAGTGTTGGCGAAAGCACGTAACGTACCGCAAAAGTTCCCGAACTGGATTGGCAACTATTTCACTGCCTACCAAGAGGGCGGTGCTGACTATATCTACAATCTTTTGGTTGGCTACAATGAGGCGCCAGAAGGCGTAGAAGTTGGTCCAGGCACTTATTGGAACGATCATTTCCATGGTACTGGCGGTACTTTGGCCATGGCGCAGCCGATCTATGACGAAATGGTTGACTATGAAGGTGCAGCACCTGAAACAGTTGATCAATACGCCAAAGACGTTGCAGCCTTCATGATGTGGCTGGCAGAGCCAGACATGACTTCACGTAAAGCTCTCGGCTTTAACGTTATCATGTTCTTGTTCCTGTTCGCTGGCATGATGTACATGGTGAAGCGTAAGCTTTGGAGCAAAGTGGATCACTAGGTCCAACCTTGCATATTGAATTTAAGAGCCCGGCCTTTTGGTCGGGCTTTTTATTGTTTGTTCAAAAAATTGGTTTCAAGGTGGTATTGCGCCAGACAGCCTGTTAGAAAAGCTATCGGTCAGTTTGAAATTGAATGAGCTAAACCGAAAAAGGCGCTAGCATTATGGACCTGAAAACCCTTATCCGCACCATTCCAGATTACCCAAAAGCTGGGGTGCAGTTTCGCGATATCACCTCTTTGATTGAGCACCCGGAAGGTTTCCGCGAGAGCATCAAACAGCTCGCTGCTCCTTTCCGCGAAAAGGGCATCACCCATGTTGCGGGCATTGAGGCGCGTGGTTTTATCTTTGGTGCTGGCTTGGCTATTGAACTGGGTGTAGGCTTCGTGCCGATCCGCAAGGCTGGCAAACTGCCGGGTGAGACCATCGGTCAAAATTATGCATTGGAATATGGTGTGGACACCATTGAAATGCATGCTGGCGCGGTGAAGGAAGGCGACAAGGTGTTGCTGGTAGATGATCTGGTGGCCACCGGTGGCACGGCCATCGCCGCGATCTCGCTGATCCGTAGGTCGGGCGCCGTGCTGGAAGATGCGGCCTTTGTGATCGATTTGCCTGATCTGGGCGGGGCCGAGAAAATTCGCGCACAAAACATCAATACGCATTTCTTGATTGAATTTGAAGGCGACTGATCTTGCAAGAGATCATTGACCACCTGCCGCAACTTTTGTTGGCGCTTGGCGTGTTTGTGCTGGCCAGCGGCAGTCCCGGTCCGGCAACCCTTTCGGTTTGCCAAACATCCGCGTCTCTGGGGCGCAAAGCAGGTTTTGCGCGTGCCAGTGGCATCATTGTGGGGTCGTTCTTTTGGGGTGTACTTGCTGCCGCTGGTTTGGTGGCCGCATTGCAGCAGGTCGCGCATCTTTTGTTTGTGCTCAAGCTTGTGGGTGGGTTCTATCTCTTATATCTCGCCTATAAGTCATTTTTGAGCTTTAGAACGCCGATAGAGGGCGAAATGGCTGCGCCTCGCCGCCAATCCCTCTCAAGCTTGTTCGTTGGCGGTATTGCCCTGCATTTGACCAATCCTAAAGCGGTGTTTGCGTGGGGCGCGGTGATCACCATGGGCATGTGGCCCAATGCGCCTTGGTGGACCAGTTTTCTCATTTTTGCGATGGCGGGCACCTGTTCAATGACGCTCAACTACAGCTATGCCTATTTGTTTTCCACCCCACATGCGGTGCGGGTCTATCAACGCACCAAGCGCGGTATTGATGGGCTTATGGCCATTGTTTTTGGCGCTGCTGGGCTGAAACTCATTACTTCGCCTTGATGGGACCCTGCGCGAATGTTCCGCGCAGGGCAGGTCTTATTTCCTCAATAAATCATTCAAGCTTTTCGGTAGCTTCTTGGCCGCCGGTTTGGGCAGATGTCCTTTTGGGCCTTTGCCTGCAAATGGCGGTTGATTATTGGAGAAATTAAGGGCGTTTTTCGGTGCCTTGCCCCCTTTGGGGTTGGCGTGTGTAAAGGGCGCTTTCATGCACTATTCCTTCCATCAGATCGCGCGGCTGTTGGCCTGCGCGGGTCGGTAAATTTGTTGATTGCTGATGAATTGTCGGAATTAAAATCATGTCGCTCTCCATGAGTGAAAATATAGGTGTTCGGTGCGCTGAAATGAGCGCAACCTTCTAATGTAAATTGGAAAAATAAGACGCGTGGACTCGAGGAAAGTCGTCCATTGATCATTCAGATTTTCGTCGTGTCCATATGTTCGCATCGCGCTTTAAAGCAAGCACTCAGGCGCAAAAACATTGGTCGCGTCGGAAAATCTTAGCAGATCATTTTAGGCGTCACCTCATGGTTGGATAGGGCGAAGATGCATAATCTTCGCCCTTCCGTCAAGAGGCGGTTATTTGCGGCGGATCATTTTGCCGAGTATTGGCATCGCAGCCATCGCCATGCCAAGGCGTAGGCGCAAGCCGGGTTTGAAATTGCGTAGTTTCGAGAAGCTGGCGATTTCCGAGCGGTAAACCAGTTCATTTTCCTGGTTGTATGCCTCGATGATGTTGAGCAAAACTCCCCATCCCGGCAATGAATTGGATTTGCGTTTGGTTTGCACAGTGATTTTAAAGCGGATTTCGTCGCCGGGGCGTACTGGCGCTTTAAACTGCATTTTGTTGACGCCGGGCGAGGGACCAGAAACGCCTGGTTCTTCCCCATTGGCCCGCATCATATCGTCGTGGGTATAGAGATAGTCGACCATGATTTTATGGCCGATAGAAACCGTGTGCCAACCAGAAGCAACCAGCCCGCCGAATGGGCCGTCCTTCGCCGCTTCCGGATCAGTGTGGAAATATTGCGGATCATAGATCTTGGCGAATTTGATGATCTCTTCTTCGCTAAAGGTATGGCTGCCCAGTTCCCAGCGTGTGCCGGGAACGATATCTTCAAACCAAAGGGTCATGCGTTTTCTCCCTCTATGGTTTCTTCCGGGTGCCGCACGGCAACAAGATTGGCCAGGCTCATGGTCATCACTTGCTGGTTCTTTTGGTTGCGCATATCGAAATCAAGCACCATCACAGCTTTTTCAGGGTGTGATTGGGAGCGACGTAGCGAAGCGATGGTGACTTTTCCGGTTAGTGTATCACCCATCATGAGTGGCTTTTTCCATTTGAGATTTTCAAAACCAAGGCCGCCCATGGAAGCAATTTTGCCTAAGAACTCGTCGACCAGCATCCGCAAAGTTAAGCCCGCCGTTTGCCAGCCAGATGAGGCGAGGCCGCCCAGCAGCGACTTTTTCGCGACTTCCTCGTCCAAATGAAAAGGCAGCGGGTCAAATTCTTTGGCAAAGTTGATGATTTCATCTTTGGTGATGGTATGCTGCCCAAGCTGGATTATAGTGCCTTCTTCAAGGTCTTCGAAATGCAGGCGATCTTTTAGCTTCATCAAAGTCACATTTGTGTGTTTGGTTAAGTTGACGCGATGGTACATCAATTTACGATAACGGCAACCCGAAAATATCAAAATACCCCGAGTGAAAAGATCACCCGGGGCGCAAATCGTCGCACGCTGTGAAACTGCCCTAGGTGTTGAATTTGAACAGCATGATATCGCCGTCCTTCACCACATATTCTTTGCCTTCGTCGCGGGCTTTGCCTGCCTCTTTGGCCGCGGCTTCACCGCCGAGGGCAATAAAGTCTTCATAGGCGATGGTTTGAGCGCGAATAAAGCCACGTTCAAAGTCGGTGTGGATCACACCGGCCGCTTGTGGGGCCTTGGTGCCTTCGGTGATGGTCCACGCGCGGGCTTCCTTCGGGCCTACAGTGAAGTAGGTTTGAAGGTTCAGCAGCTTGTATCCTTCGCGAATAATGCGGTTTAGCCCCGGTTCTTCCAGTCCCAGGCTTTCCAAAAACTCTGCCTGTTCCTCATCATCCAACTGGCTGAGCTGAGATTCGATCTCGGCAGAAATGATGACCATGCGCGCATTTTGTGCTTTGGCATATTCCTCAACCTTTTTGGTGAGTTCATTGCCTTCAGCCGCTGAATCTTCATCCACATTGCAGATATAAAGCGCGGGCTTCGAGGTGAGCAGGTTCAGCTCTTTAAACGCTTTTTTCTCATCGTCGCTGATTTCTACGTGGCGCGCAGGTTTGCCGTCGCGCAAAACGTCGAGCGCACGATTGATCAGCTCAATCGTTGCTTTGGCGTCCTTATCTTGGCCGCGCAGTTTTTTCTCCAAGTTTGGAATGCGCTTTTCAAGGCTTTCCATGTCGGCAAGCATCAATTCGGTTTCCACCACTTCCGCATCAGTCAGCGGATCGATCCTGCCGGAAACGTGCACAATATCGTCATTTTCAAAGCACCGCAGCACATAGGCGATGGCGTCGACTTCGCGGATATTGGCCAAAAACTGGTTGCCCAAACCTTCGCCCTGCGCTGCACCTTTTACCAGGCCTGCAATGTCCACAAAGCTCAGACGCGTTGGGATGATTTCTGCAGATTTGCCGATGGCGGCGATTTTGTCCAAGCGTTCGTCTGGCACGCTAACTTCGCCCACATTGGGTTCAATGGTGCAGAAAGGGAAGTTGGCCGCTTGTGCCGCTGCTGTGCGAGTAAGGGCGTTGAAAAGTGTGGATTTACCTACGTTGGGCAGGCCCACAATGCCGCATTTGAAACCCATCTTAATTCTCTCCTTTGCCGAACAGCTTTTTCAGCATGTCAGCCATGGGGCCCTTTTCGGGCACATTTGGTTTTTTGCTTTGCCGCGCTTGGCGAATATGGCTTTGCCCTTTGGGCTTGGCTGCTTCGGCCTTTGGCTCTTTAGCCGGTTCGGCGCTTTGGTTGGCTTGTGCCGCCAGCGCCAATTTGTTCATCAGGTTTGGGCCGTCGCCTTTGGCAAGGCAATCTGCATTGCGGCCAAACTCATCCAGCAAAGCGTCCAGCCATTCTTGATGGTCGGCCTTGGCGAAGTCACCCAGCACATAAGCGTGTACGCGATCTTTATGGCCCGGGTGGCCGATGCCGATGCGCACGCGATTGAAATCTTTGCCCAAATGGCTTTCGATTGACCGAATGCCGTTATGGCCGCCATTGCCGCCGCCCTTTTTCACCCGCACCTTGCCCGGTGCCAAATCCAGCTCGTCATAGAGCACAAAAATGTCTTCAGGGCTAAGTTTATAAAAGCTCATGGCGGCGATGACGCTGTCGCCAGATTTGTTCATAAAGGTTTGGGGCAGCAATAGCCCAACCTTTTGCCCATCAATCACGCTCTCGGTGAACAGGCCATTGAACTTTTTCTTAAAAGGGGGGGAATGGTGTCGGCTTGCGATCTCTTCCACAGCCATAAAACCGACATTGTGGCGGTTTTTGGCGTATTTATTTCCGGGATTTCCGAGACCGACAATTAAGCGCATAAAACTACCAATAAAGAGGTGAGGCGACAGGATGCCGCCTCACATCAAAAGTCTTATTCGTCGTCGCTTTTGACTTCAGTGGCTGGCACTTCGTCTGGTGCAACGACTTCTGCGTCATCTTCATTTTCCTCAGATTTGAGGGCAGAAGGTGCCGCAATTGTCGCAATGGTGAAGTCACGATCAGTGATGACCGGGGTAACACCTTTTGGCAACGCAACTGTTGAGATGTGCAAGCTGTCGCCAACTTCAGCAGACCCGAGGTCGATTTCCAAGAATTCTGGAATGCTGTCTGCAGGGCAGCTCAATTCAACAGTGTGGCGCACAACGTTCAATACACCGCCGCGTTTCAAGCCTGGGCTCGTTTCTTCATTGGTAAAGTGTACTGGAACTTCAACGTTCAAGACGGAAGATTTAGACACACGCAAGAAGTCGATATGCACCAAGAAATCACGAACTGGTTCAAGCTGATAATCACGAGGAATAACGCGGTGGTTTTCGCCGTCCACGTCAACTGTGATCACTTGAGACAGAAAACCGCCCATTTGGATGCGTTTCATCGCATCTTTGTAGGTTACTGTGATTGATAGCGGGGATTTGTTGTCACCGTAAATAACGGCAGGAACTTGGCCTTCACGACGCAGTGCACGAGAGGCCCCCTTGCCAACCCGGTCCCGCACCTTAGCCTTAAGCTCAGCGCTCATGGATATTCTCCAAAAAGTTTGATGCATCAGAACCCCATGTTCTGAATGCACGCCGACGTCCTCCAGGGGTGCACGCGGCGTTTCAAGGCCCGGTGTATACTGGGTTTATCGCATTTGGGCAATGGGGTAGGGCGAAGAATCTTCGCGCAAATGGGCAAAAAAGAAGGGGCGCAGTGATTGCGCCCCTAAAATCAGCAAATCGCTTGAATTTTCTTAGTCGAAAAGCGACGAAACAGATTGCTCAGAAGCGGTGCGGGCAATTGCCTCGCCCATCAATTCAGCCACTGAGAAACGGCGAATATTTTTGGTGGCCCGCTCTTCGTCAGTTTCCAAAATGGAATCGGAGATCACAAGCTCTTTCAGTTTGGATTTACCCACGCGTTCACAAGCTGTGCCAGATAGAACGCCATGCGTGATGTAAGCTGAAACTTCCTTCGCGCCTTTTTCCAACAGCGCTTCCGCCGCGTTGCACAGGGTGCCGCCGCTGTCCACAATGTCGTCGATCATGATGCAAGAATGGCCTTCAACATCGCCGATCACGTTCATCACTTCAGACACACCAGCTTTTGGCCGACGTTTATCAACGATCGCCAAAGGTGCGCCAATGCGACGAGCCACGTTCCGCGCCCGCACAACGCCGCCCACATCAGGGGAAACAACCATGACCTTTTCCGTGTCATAGTGTTTTTTGATGTCGCGTACCATCACAGGTGCTGAAGTTAGGTTGTCTGTTGGGAGATCGAAGAAACCTTGGATTTGGTTGGCGTGCAAGTCGAGTGTCAAAACCCGGTTGGCGCCTGCTTCAGTGATCAAGTTTGAAACCAGTTTGGCGGAAATCGGTGTCCGCGGTGCTGATTTCCGGTCTTGCCGCGCATAGCCGAAATACGGCAATACAGCGGTGATGCGCCGTGCGGAGGAGCGTCGCAACGCGTCCATCACAATCAGCAATTCCATCAAATTGTCATTTGCGGGATAGGAAGTAGATTGGATGACGAAAACATCCTCCCCCCGCACATTTTCGTTGACTTCAACAAAGATTTCTTTGTCAGCGAATTTGGTGACCACACAATCGGTTAAAGGCGTCTCTAAATATTCGGAGACTGCCTTGGCCAGCGGAAGGTTGGAGTTCCCTGTTACCAGTTTCATTTGCCCATGCCCTTTGAGATAATTCTGATCCACGCCCGTTACACAACTTTGCTTATCCCCCTTTGGCGATGGGTTCAACACAGTCGAAAGTTGAATCGTGCGTTTTGCTTAATTTTTGTCACAAAATTGCAATGGCAGAGAGTTGGCGTCCGGTTTTTGTGCTCATATGGGTGGCCTTACGGTGGGAGAAGTAGGCCTCATTGTTCGCATATGTGCAAATGTCCAGATGTGCGGCTGTGTGCAGGTGGGCCGATTCGAGCTGATGCATGATGGTGCCGGGCAGATCAAAGTGTGGTTTCACCGCGCCGGGCGGGTAGGGAAAGTGTCCTTCAAGCTCCGGCCAATCTTTCAGCACAGTTTGCTTGAATTCATCGCCCACCTCATAGTTTTCCGGGTGGATGCAGGGGCCGAGCACAGCGTGGATTTTGTGGCGGTTGGCGCCCAATTCTTCCATCGCGTCTAGCGTGCGGTGCACAATGCCGCCCACAGCGCCTTTCCAGCCCGCATGGCAAGCGCCGATCACCTTGTTGTCAGGGTCGCAGAACAGCACCGGTCCGCAGTCCGCTGTTTGAATGCCGATGGCGGTGCCGGGCACATTGCTGACGATGCCATCCGCAACCGGACGATTGGTCCAATCGGCGTCGCCATCGAAATTCACGACATCGATGGAATGGACTTGTTTCAGCAGGCCGAAGCGGGTGGGTTCAACATTCAGTTCCTTGGCGATGATTTCTAGGTTTTGCGTCACGTTCTCGGCGCTATCGCCTTGCATGACGGAGACGTTTAGGCTGTCGAACGGTGCGGGTGACACGCCGCCCGCACGGCCGAAAAAGCCATGGGAAATGCCATCGAAACTTAAATGGTCTGCTTCAAGCGCAAATTTGGTCATCAGCCTGCCTCACTTGTCTTTAGCTAGCCGCGAAGGGGTAGGGTACCATATTTTTGGATCCTATGGCTTGCACCTTGAAAAGTTGGCCCATTTGTTTGTCGCCAATAAGACGGTCCAGATCATTTTCTACCTTCTGTTTTGCATCAGGAATGTGATCCATAATCGCCTTTGCCCGCATTTCGATCCCCATAGATTTCAAAAACTCGCCTTGGGTGATGAGGGGGCAAATATTGAGCGTCTCGCGGTCCAGTTTTTCTGTCAGCGCTTCGAAATCGACATGACTGGTCAGGTCAGCATCGCCGGGATGGGAAAGCGGGTTGACCATTTGGTGTTTCTCTAGCGCTTGCAGGGTTTCGCCCGTTTGTGTTTCAGCATAGCCATAATCGATGGCAAGGATGGCGCCTGTTTTGTCGGCGACCAGCGCGCCCAGCTCTTCCATATTCTTTTGAGCAGGGTAGGCCATTTCCCAAATGGCATTTTCTGCTGGCCGCCCCAGTTTTTGTGGAAAAGCTTCTGCAGGCATGGGGGTGGGGGACAGGCCCCAAACGCGATCGCCATCTTGAAGCCCAACCAACCGTTCAAACCAATTGCCATTGGTGAACTGGAATTGTTTGATGGGCAGGGCATCAAAAAACTCATTGGCGATCACCACCATTGGTCCCGCGGCATCTTTCAAGTGGTGGATTTCCTCCACCCAATTGAGGTTTGCGCCTTTGATGTTTTCGGCCTGTTGTTGTTTCAGTACCGGATTGGTTTCCAGCAATTGAATGTTCAGCGCATCCATTAGGCCGGGCACGCTATTAAAAATGCGAACCATGTCGGCCATCAACGTTCCGCGACCGGGGCCAAGCTCCACCAAGGTCATTTTGTTGGGCTTGTCGAGTTGTTGCCAAATTTGCGCCACCCACACGCCCAGCATTTCGCCAAACATTTGGCTGATCTCTGGCGCCGTGATGAAGTCGCCGCTGCGACCGAGCGGATCGCTTTTGCGGTAATATCCCATCGTGGGGTGGGTGAGGCATAAATTCATATAGGTCGATAGCGACATGGGGCCTTGTGCTTTGATTTGCACATTGATCAGGTCGGATAGGCTGAGGTGATCATTCATATGGCGCGGCCTCCTTTTTTGGTCCGGCCCGCATTTATCATAAGGGCAAGGCCAATCAACCCTACGGGGATGGACAGCGCCATGCCCATGGTTAACCCATAAGGCAAAAGGCCGATATGCGCGTCAGGTTCGCGGACAAATTCCACCAGAATGCGCGACAGCGCGTAGATCACTGCAAACAGTCCGGCCACCAAGCCGGGTTTGCGCAAGGCGGTGAGATTGTGGGTCGCGATGCGCAGGATGATGAAGCACAGCAGTCCTTCCAGAAGTCCTTCATAAAGTTGGCTGGGATGACGGGGATTGGGGCCCCCATCCGGAAACACCACGCCCCAGGGCATGGTGGTGACGCGGCCATAAAGTTCGCCATTGATAAAGTTGGCGATGCGTCCCAGCAAAAGGCCGATTGGTGCAATGGCCGCCATCAAATCCAGCGCCGACAATGGGTTTTGCTTGATATGTCGCGCAAAGAAAACTGCGGCGAGGGCGACGCCGATCAGGCCGCCATGGAAGGACATGCCGCCTTCCCAAACGGCGAAGATGGACAATGGGTTTTGCAAATAATAATCGCCGCCCACCAGGATCGAATAGAACAAGACATAGGCAATGCGGCCACCCAGAATCACGCCGATGATGGCCCAAAACACAAAGTCTGTGAGTTGTGTGGCGGTCATCGGCGGTGTTGATTGATGCCAAATTGGCTTTTGTTTGATCAATTGTCGGCCATAAAAGAAAGCAAAGCCGATGCCGACGAGATAGGCGAGGGCATACCAGCGGATGGCCAGCGGGCCGATTGAAAAAGCGATGGGATCAATATTGGGGAAGGGCACGTTCGTTCACGTTCCTATTTTTGTTTCAATGTTGTGGCATAAGCCCAAATCAGCGATTGGCGACAGCTTGCCGCCCCTTTGGGGGCTGGTCAAGCAGCGATTGCGTGCTTACATAGACGGTATATAGAACTGACGTACCCTTTTTGAAAGGCAGGTACAAATATGCGTGAAGGCAATAAATTTTTCGACGATTTGAGCAAATTGATGAATGATGCAGCAGGTGTGGCCGACGGTGTGCGGCGGGAAATCGAAACAGCAGTGAAGTCTCAAATGGAGCGCGTTGTGAATGACCTGGATTTGGTCAAGCGCGAGGAATTTGAGGCCGTGAAAGCCCAATTGGCCGCGCAAAACGAAGAAATTGAGCAGCTTCGTAAGGATATTGACGCCCTCAAAAAGTAACAGATTTGTGTCAATTTGAACCGGGTTTCCGGTGGATAAGTGACGCATATTAACGTCTCATTAACCATCTCGGGCCGATCATCAACAAAGAATGATGTGGGATTCTCCAATTGTCGGGTTTCGCATTTGATGGTCGGTGCTAGGCTTTGTTGTAACGCGGTAGATTCGCAAAAGCGACGCACCTAACCAGCGCGTGGGTCCAGAAAACGACCCAAATATCTTGAGTATCTTTGCGTATCTAAATTGGGTGGACGCTGCGTTTGCCCCCTGCAACACGAGCTTTTTGCGAGGCGCATTATGTCGCTATTAGAGATGGAACACGACCGGGTGGTGCACCCGGTGGATATTATTGAGCACATTGCTGGCATCAATGATTGGGTGTTTGAACGACAAGATGCTGACGAGATTTCGATCTCAGTCAAAGGCAGTTGGACGGATTATCACGTCTCATTCTCCTGGATGGAAAATCTGGAATCACTCCACATTGCATGCGCTTTTGATTTGAAGGTGCCCGAGGCGCGGCGCGCTGAGGTGAAGCAGTTGATCACGCAGATTAACGAGCAATTGTGGATCGGCCACTTTGACATTTGGAGCAAAGAAAATATGGTGTTGTTCCGTAACGCGCATCTTTTGAGCGGCGGAGCTGAAGTGTCACCATCCCAGTGCGAAGCTTTGCTCAACTCCGCCATCGAAAGCTGTGATCAATATTATCAGGCGTTTCAATTTGTTGTGTGGGCCGGCAAGCCTGCTGCTGAAGCGCTCTCGCATGTCATTTTTGAAACAGTGGGTGAAGCATAAATGTTGTCTGAAGTCGGTCCGGTTGTTCTTGTTGGCGCTGGCAAGATGGGTATGGCTATGGCAGATGGCTGGCTTGACGCTGGCCTTTCGCCTGATCGTCTCATTCTGGTCGATCCCAATCCCTCTTCTGCGGTGCGCAACAAGGCTTCAACAGTTGGGCTGACGGTTTATCAATCCGTACCGGACAAGGATGCGCAAGTTATCTTGCTCGCCGTAAAGCCACAGGTGGCTGACGAGGTTTTGGCCTCCATCAAGCCTGCGATAGGCGATCAGACCGTGCTGATTTCAGTGATGGCGGGCATTTCCATTGCCAAAATGGAGAAACTGTCTGGCTGTGCCAAAGTCATACGCGCGATGCCGAACACACCTGCACAAATCGGCAAAGGCATTACAGGTGTGTTTTCCAACAAGGCTGTCGATCCACAAGACCGTATGGTGGCCGACAATTTGCTGGAAGCATCTGGTGATGTCGTCTGGTTGAATGAAGAAGATGACATCAATAAAGTCACGGGCGTTGCCGGGTCTGGCCCTGCTTATGTGTTCCATATGGTTGAAGCGTTGGCCGAAGCGGCGGAAGCCAATGGCATGACGCCTGAAATGGCCATGCGCTTTGCGCGGCAAACAATTGTCGGCGCGGCAAGTCTGTTGGACTATGATTCACAAACCAGTGCTGCACAGTTGCGGGAGAATGTGACTTCGCCCAATGGCACCACATATGCCGGGCTGCAGGTGTTGATGGCCGAGGACGGCCTTGTGCCGCTGATGGAAAAAACAGTTAAAGCCGCGACCGCGCGTGCGAGGGAGTTGGGGGAAGATGAGTAAGATTGCAGATGAAATCGGCTTTGACGATTTTATGAAAGTGGACATTCGCACTGGCACTATTGTCGAGGTGCGTCCCTTTCCAGAGGCGCGCAAACCAGCTCATATTATGCTGATTGATTTTGGTGATGAATTGGGCGTGAAAAAATCATCTGCGCAGATCACCGTGCATTACAATGCTGATGATTTGGTGGGCCGTCAGGTCATGGCTGTTGTCAATTTCCCGCCACGTCAAATCGGGCCGCTAAAGTCTGAAGTGCTGACCTTGGGGTTTGCGGACGAAAACGGTGATATTGTGCTGGCTGCGACTGATAAAAAGGTCCCAAACGGCCAACGCTTGATGTAAACCGTCGCACACATTTGTATCCCAAAAAACTGATACATACCAAAACGCTTTGAACATCAGACCTGCAATTTTTGTCATTTTTCATAATAATTTGACTAAAATGCCGTGTTTTCTAGGGTTTTGGTAACCTGTGATCAATCTTTTCGTCACTACTTTAGCTTGTGTCTTGTAGGCAAACTGCAAGTCGGCGAGCTAGAGGAGCGAGATTTGATCGCATTGCAGACAGTAAGAAGCGGAAAAATGTTCTTCGCTTCGTTTTTATTGTTTTCAGTGTTGGCGACCGCAGGCATCAGCCTTGCGCGCCTATCACATGATGTCGCTGTGTTTTGGCCCGCCAATGCAGCGATGGTTTCGCTGTGTCTGATTTATGGTTTGAGCAATTTGCCTGCGGTCTTGTTGGGTGGGTTTCTGGCCAACATAACCATGCAACTGGCGTTTGGCGATCCGATGGCGATCATGTTTGGATTGCCGCTTGCGAACAGTATCGAAATTTTGCTGGTCACTTTCGGATTGTGGGCGCTGAATCTGGATCAGACGCCAATTGATACCCCAAAGAGTTTTATGCAGTTTCTTGCTGTATTGGTCCTATTGGGGTTGCCCGGCGCATTGATCGGCGCAACGACAATACACTTGGGCATTGGGCTGCCGTTCTTCAAAAGCCTGACCTACTGGTGGGCTGGTGACATGGTTAGCTCCATCATTGTTTTGCTGCCATTGTTGTCTGCTGGCTGGCCGCAAAAGTTTCGCATATCCTTTGATCGCAACACCCTTCTGCCCTCTTTGAAATATCTGGCTATATTGTTGTCCTGCACGATATTTGGTCTCATTGGGCTTTATGCACTCCAGCTGCCCGTGGCTTTGGCCTTTATGGCGCCAAGCTGTTTATTGGCGTTGCAAGGCAAGCCATTCAAAGTTGCGGCAGTAGGGTCGGTTTTGGTTGTCGTTGTGTCACTCACGGCAATCTTTGGATGGCTACCGGCGAGCAGCACGGGCTTGCGCATTCGTGAGCAGGTGTTTGAAGCTCAGTTCCTCACCTTACTTGCGGTGTTGCCGTCCTATGCCATTTCTGTCGCCATTTGTAATCTTGCGCAATCGCGGCGGCAGATCGAAAACAGCAATATGCGGTTGTCCGTAACGCTGGCTCATATGAACCAAGGCGTTTCTTGTTTCAACAAAGATTACAAATTGACCGTTTGGAACGACAAATATGTGAACATGTTTGGCATGGAGCACGCGCAAGTTTATGAGGGCGCGTCCTTTGGGAATTTGTTGACGATCCAGAAAAATAATGGCGATTTCCATGATAAGGCAGATAATTTGCTCCACCATATTATGCAACATGTGCGGGCCGGGGAGGAGTTTGTCTCCGAAACTGAAATGAGTGATGGTCGCATCATCAAATCGGTTCATTCACCTACGCCGCTTGGTGGTTGGATTGGCACCCATGAAGATATTACTGAAATGCGAGCCTTGGAGAAGGGGCTCGCTTATGAATCTCGTCACGATCCGCTGACTGGTCTGCCCAATCGCCGCTATTTTGATGAGGAGCTTAAGTCACGCCTTGATGCACCACATGACGCGCGTAAGCCTTTGACCTTGTTTTTTGTTGATCTCGATTATTTCAAGCAGATCAACGACAATGTGGGACACAATGCGGGCGATGCGGCGTTGCGGCATATTGGTCAATCTATTCGTGAAAATATTGATGATAGTGACTTTGTGGCGCGTTTGGGTGGCGACGAGTTTGCCATTGTTTCAACACGCTTTTCCAGTTTGACTCAAGCCGAGAAGCTGGCGGAAAATTTGAATACCTCTTTGCGAGTGCCGTTCTATTATGGCGGGCAGCCGATCTGTTGTGATGTAAGCATTGGCATCACCTTGGGCCACGGCAAAGGCATTGATGTTGAACGCTTGCGTGCCGAAGCTGATTTGGCCCTTTATGGCGCGAAACGCGCCGGGCGCGGGCAGCACCAAGTCTATCGGCCAAAGGGAAAAGTCGCCTGATCTAATTCTGGATGATGTTCAGATTTTTCAGCTTTCCGTGATCTTCCGGATCAATCATTTCAACAAAAAATTGCGCCACGGTCTCTTTGGTTTCTGGCGGTAGCTTGTCTAGCGCTTCGCGCATCCGGTGGGATTGGTTGGCGGAAAGGGTGGTGAAAAACTCCGCGCCTTGATCGGTTGGATAGAGCAATCGTTTGCGCCGATCCTTTTTCCCGGTGCGTTGCTCGATATAGCCATTGTCGATCAATTGGCGCAGCACACGCGCGAGGCTTTGCTTTGTGATTTTGAGAAGATCGAGCAGATCAGCGACGGTCATCCCAGGGCGCAAATTTACAAAATATAGCACACGGTGATGGGCACGGCCGAAGCCTTGGCGCGACAAAAGCTCGTCTGCTTCATGCACAAAATCGCGATAGGCGAAGAATAAAAGCCCCATTAAATCAAGGGGCATGGCATCCATTTTATCTTTAGACGCATTTTCCATAGCGGAATTTATGTCAGCCTTGTTGACATTTATTTTGTTGGCTGTCATGCTTCACCCTGTTCACAGTTTGATTTACACTTATCCCAAAGCTTGGGCCATTTGCCAAGATCGGCAGCTTGCCAAATGCAAAAAACGCCTTCTTATGGCCGGGCAGATGTACAATCAGACAAAATTTCGGGCCAAAAGCCGATGTTAGGGAGAAGAAAATGGCCGGTGTACCTTTAGACCAACGCGATGGTTGGATCTGGTTTGATGGGGAAATGCGCGAATGGAAAGAGTGCAAGGTGCATGTGTTGACACATGCTTTGCACTACGCTTCGAGCGTGTTTGAAGGACAGCGGGCGTATAATGGCGAAGTGTTCAAATTGCATGAGCACTCAGAGCGTTTGCGCAAGTCAGCCAATATTTTGGATTTCGAAATTCCATATTCTGCTGACGAGATTGATGCGGCTTGTCGCGAAGTGTTGGAAAAGAACAATCTCACCAACGCTTATATGCGCCCTGTTGCATGGCGCGGCTCGCACGAGCTTGGCCTTGGCGCGCACAGCAACCCAGTTCACTTGGCCATCGCCGCTTGGGAATGGCCGAGCCTGTTCTCAATGGAAGAGAAGCTGAAAGGCGTTCGTCTGGCTTGGTCAGACTGGCAGCGCCCGGCACCAGATTCAGCGCCTTTCGCTTCAAAGGCAGCGGGTCTTTATATGATCTGCACCTTGTCAAAGCACGCAGCGGAAGCCAAAGGCTATTCAGACGCATTGATGCGCGACTATCGCGGCTATGTGGCTGAAGCGACTGGTGCCAATGTGTTCTTCATCAAAGATGGTGAAATCCACACGCCAATTCCAGATTGCTTCTTGGACGGCATTACCCGTCGCACCGTGATTGCACTTGCGAAAGAGCAGGGCATCAATGTGATTGAGCGCATCATCAAGCCAGAAGAAATTGGTGATTTTGAAGAGTGCTTCCTCACTGGTTCCGCAGCAGAGGTTACCCCTGTTGCCGAGATCGAAGGCACAATTTTTGAAAAGCGCGACATCTGCCAAAAAATGATTGAGGCTTATGCCGACGCGGTGCAGCCGAAAAAGGCAGCTGCTGAATAAGTCAGCCTTTATCAAATTGCAAAACGCCGCTTCATTTGAGGCGGCGTTTTATTTTGTCCATTTTTCTTTGGCGGTTTCGTCCGTCTCGCGGGCATCTACCCAATCGGTGCCATGCGGCCCCACTTCCTTTTTCCAAAAAGGCGCGTCGGTTTTCAGCCAATCCATCACATAATTGGCTCCGTCAAACGCGGCTTGGCGGTGATGGCTTGCTGCCATCACTTGCACAATAGGTTCGCCCACCTCCATTTCGCCAAAACGGTGCACAACATCAATGGCCAGCAGGTCGAAACGCGTCTTCGCGTCCCGCGCAAAACGTTCAATCTGTTTCTGCGCCATGTTGGGATGGTGTTCCAAAATCAGCGCCTCAATCGGCTTGTCTGGCGTGGAACGCACCAAGCCCGTAAAGGTCGCCACCGCGCCTGCCTCGGGCAGATTGTGTGTGAATTGATTGATCAGCGCGCCTGCATCAAACATTTCGGCTTGAATGGTGACTTTGACTGACATTAGCCACCTGTCATGGGTGGGAAAATCGAGGCTTCTTTGGTAGCACCTATTCGCGTATCCAGCTCCACAAGCTCGTCATCAAGTGCGATGCGGATGGTTGTTTCCGGTGTCACGACTGCTGCAAAATCTTCGTCAGTTTTGCGCAGATGCTGCAGCAAATCCTCGACAGTTTTTACCTCGTTCGGCAAGTCGATTTCTTGCGTGTCTCGGTTCAACCGTTCGCGAATCCAGGCAAAATATCGGATGATCATTTCATCACCGTTTTGTCGGTTAGCTTTGGCCAGGCGCCTGCGAAATATTCATAGCCTGTATAAACGGTCAACAGGGCCGCCAGCCACATAAGGCCGTTTGCAGCGGAATCAACATTGGGCACCAGCGGCACCACCATGAAAGTCGCCAGCGCGACGAGTTGCACGGTGGTCTTATATTTGGCCAGCTTGGAGACATGCACGGTGATTTGCGCATTGCCCAAATATTCGCGCAAACCCGCCACAGCGATTTCACGGAACATAATAGCAATGGCGAGCCATGTTTGTTGTTGGTCGAACTCGCCTGTATAGGCGAAAGCGATCAGCAGTGTGCCGACCAGCAGCTTGTCGGCAATTGGGTCGAGCATGCGCCCAAGGTCCGACACAATGTTCATTTTGCGGGCCAGATAGCCGTCAAGATAGTCGGTGAGGCAAGCAACAACATAAAGGATAAAGGCCACTTGGCGGGCAATATAGTGATCGATAAAGACCAGCCAGATAATCGCAGGGATTGCGACAATGCGGGATATGGTCAAGAGATTGGGCAAATTCATATTATCGCCTTTATGCCGAGATTTTGGCCGAGTTTATGACCTATTGAAATGATCGTAAATGGTTTGCGCCATTTGTTTTGAAATGCCGGGCACCGACTGCAAATCGGAAAGCGCAGCGCGGCCGACAGACTTGGCTGACCCAAAATGATTGAGCAAATTGCGTTTGCGGCTCGGGCCAATGCCTTCAATCTCATCCAGCGGATTTTTGACGATGGCTTTGGAGCGTTTGGCGCGGTGGGTGCCGATGGCAAAGCGGTGCGCTTCATCGCGCAGGCGCTGCACATAATAGAGTACCGGATCGCGCGCTGGCAGCATAAAGGGTTCGCGCCCTTCAATGAAAAAGGTTTCGCGGCCAGCATTGCGTTCCTCGCCTTTGGCGATGCCGATCAGCGTCACTTTTTGCGGCAAATCGAATTGCTCTAACACCTTGCGCACTGCGCTCAATTGGCCCTTGCCGCCGTCGATCAGCAGCACGTCTGGCCAATCCGGCATGTTGCTTGGATCTTTCAGCAAATCTTCGTCTGGTTTTTCATATTCACTCACCAGCCGTTTGAAGCGGCGGGTCAGTACTTCATTCATCATGCCGAAATCGTCGCCGGGCGTCAGCTCTTCGGATTTGATGTTGAAGGTGCGGTAGTGCTTTTTGGATAGGCCTTCGCGACCGGCCACAACCATCGCGCCAACGGCGTGTGCACCTTGAATATGCGAGTTATCATAAGTTTCAATGCGTTTAGGCGGCTCATCCAAACCAAAGGTTTTAGCCATGCCGTCAAGGAGGCTGGTTTGCGACGCGCTTTCGGCCAATTGCCTGCCCAAAGCCTGCCGCGCATTGTCGAGGGCATGTTCCACCAGCTGCCGTTTTTCGCCGCGCTGTGGGGTTTGCACATCAATCTTGCGGTCAGCCCGGATGCTCAGCGCTTCTTGCAGCAGTTTAGGGTTCTCAACTGGGTGAGACAAAAGCACAGCTTTAGGCGGCGTGCGGCTTTCATAGAATTGCGCCACAAAGGCTTCCAGCACTTCCGCCTCCTCAAGGCTCTTGTCCGCCCGGGGATAATAGGCACGGTTGCCCCAGTTTTGGTGGGCACGGAAGAAGAAGACTTGAATGCAGAACCGACCTGCTTCTTGGTGAATGGCGAAAATATCGCCTTCCGCAAAGCTTTGTGCGCTCATGTCACCTTGCGATTGGATCAGCGCCAAAGCCGAAATCCGGTCGCGGAGCAGCGCCGCGCGTTCAAAGTCCAGATTTTCAGAAGCAATTTGCATCTCTTTTGACAATTGCGCCTGCACGCTTTTGGATTTGCCAGATAGGAAATCCACCGCGTCCTGCACCAGTTGTTGATAATCTTTGATCGAGATTTCGCCTGTGCAAGGGGCGGCGCAGCGTTTGATCTGATGTTGCAGGCAGGGGCGGGTGCGGCCTTGATAATAGCTGTCGGAGCAGTTGCGCAGCAGGAATGCTTTTTGCAACGAGGTAATGGTGCGGTTCACCGCGGTTACCGATGCGAACGGGCCGAAATAATGTCCCTTTTTGCGCCGCACGCCGCGGTGCTTGGTCAGCTCAGCGGCCTCATGTTCGGTAGCCAGCAATATATAGGGAAAGCTTTTGTCGTCGCGTAACAATACATTGTAACGCGGCCGCAAGCGCTTGATCATGTTGGCTTCGAGAAGCAGCGCCTCACTCTCGGTGTTTGTGGTGACAAACTCCATGGAGCGCGTGGCGGCGATCATGCGCCCAATGCGCACCGAATTGCCCTCATAGCGCGTGTAGTTGGTCACGCGCGCTTTCAGGTTTCGGGCCTTGCCGACATAAATCACATTTTGCTGGTCATCCAACATGCGATAAACCCCTGGCCCGGTGGGCAGGGTTTTCACAAAGCGCTTAATAATGTCGGGGCCGGGAGATGCGGTAGCTTCGTTCATTGCGACTCAAATATAGCGCAAATTCTAATTTGTTTCACCAATATCGGTCCAAATCAGATGTTGTCCCCCATCCATGGCAATCATTTGCCCTGTCACGGATTTTGCTGTGAGGAAATATCGGATTGTATCGACAATTTCATCAAGTGCCGGACCAGTTTTGAGCGGCAAGCTTTCCAGCTCTTCTTTGAACTCGGCTTCGGTCTGATGCTCATTCTGCAAAGTGGGGCCAGGGCCAATGGCGTTCACCCGAATGTGCGGGGCAAAGGCCTGTGCCAATGTACGCGTTGCGGTCCACAAAACTGATTTTGACAAGGTATAGCTGAAAAAGCTCGGCTTTAGCGCCCATACGCGTTGATCAATCATGTTGACGATCAAGCCATGCTTATCTTTGGGCAATTGTCCCGCGAAATCTTTCGCCAGAAACATGGCCGCTTCTGCGTGCACGCTAAAATGCTTGTGCCAAAGGTCGTGGATTAAATCGTCAATGCTGTCTGGTTTGAACAGGCTTGCATTGTTGATTAGCCCGGTCAGTGGGCCGAAATGTTTGCTTGCCCGTTCGATCAGCGTGTCATATTGCGCTTGGTCCGTAAGGTCTGCGCCTTCGATGGCGGCTTTTAAGCCCCGCGCATTTAGCTTTTCGGCCAGTGCTGCTGCATCATCATCCGAGTGGTTATAATGGATAACCACGTTATGACCGTCCACGGCCAAGCCTTCAGCTATTGCCGCACCAATGCGGTTAGCCGCGCCCGTAATCAGAAAGGTTTGTTTTTGCATTATCCAATGGGTAGCCCTTCAGCCAGTTGGTGTCCAATTTGAAAAACAACCACAAGATAAACAATATAGGCAATGCTCATCACCCCGCCTTCAATTTTGCCGATGGACCGATGCATAAACACAATCGGCGCCAAAGCAATGGCGATAAACAGCATGACCCAATAATCAAAGGCCATGAAGTTTGGACCCACCTTGAGCGGCACAATCAATGATGTGATGCCCAAGATTGACAAGATGTTGAAAATGTTAGAGCCCACTGCGTTGCCGATGGCCACAGCAGATTGACGCCGCAGTGCGGCTGCCATGCCAGCTGCGAATTCGGGCAAGGATGTGCCCAGCGCAACAATGGTCAGACCAACGGCACTGTCCGCAACGCCCATAATGGCCGCAATGTCCAATGCGCTATCGGTGGTGAGCTTGCCGCCAAGGGGCAGGCCGATAATGCCGATAATCAGATAGATCGCGATCTTTTTTGGATCTTCTGGCGCATCGTCAATCTCTTCCATCAATTCTTCGATGTTTTGGCCGCGCTTGCGCATTTTATTGGCTTCGAAGCCATTATAAAGCAGGTAGCCCGCCAAAAGAGCGAGGAAAATGAGGCCATCCACATGGTTGATCACGCCATCGATGCTCAACAGGATCAATAGCACTGAGACCAAAATCATAAAGCTGGTGGAGCGTCGCAAACCTGTTTGCTTGCAGTCGATTGCGAAAAACAGCGCTGGAAAGCCAAGAACCAACAAAATATTGGTGATGTTTGACCCAACCACATTACCAATGGATAGGCCCGAGGCGCCATCCAATGCGGCGGAAATAGAAACCACCAATTCCGGTGCCGATGTACCGAACGCCACAACCGTGAGGCCGATGACCAATGGGGGGATGCCCATTCGGTTTGAAACACCAACGGCGCCACGTACCAACAAGTCGCCGGTTACAACCAGCGTGGCCAATCCTAAGATGAGCAGAAAATAGGGCATTGCAACCTTTTTGAACGACTATTTGCGACTGCTAGATACAAGATGTGCCGCAAAACACAAGAGCACTTGATATGGTATGTGTGGAAGAGATTTAAAGGTATTGGATCGAGTTTCCAACCTTTTCATCAAAATTTGTTTGATTTGGCTATTACCTCGTTTTGTTTCTCACAATTATGTTAACGGACTGGCCCCCGGTTTGGTTTTCCGCATATTGTAATTTTATGAGCAAGCGCGGAACTGAGCCGATATGATCACGACCACACATGTGTTAATTGCTGGCGCAGTTTTGTCCCGGCGGGATGCCCCTAAGCGACAAAATATACTGGCCTTCTTTGCAGGCTTTTTTCCTGATCTTTCTGTGTTTGCAATGGTGGCTTTTTCGGCGCTTACGGGCATGGGCCGTGGCAATATGTGGCGCAGCCCGGATGGGCTTTATTGGCAAGAACCGTGGCAAACTTTTTCCGCCATTTCAAACTCGATCCCGCTTTACGCCGCTTTGCTGCTTTTGGGGTGGTTGATGGCAAAACGAATGCCGCAACAAATTGAGAACTGGCGTTTGGTCAGCGTGTTTGGTGCAGGGGCATTGTTGCATGTTGTTGCCGACTTTCCGGTGCATACAGATGATGCGCATGTGCATTTTTGGCCATTCACTGGTTGGCGGTTCCATTCTCCAGTTTCATATTACCAAAGTGCCCATTATGGCGATATTGTTGGTGCAGTAGAGCTGGTCGTCGGGATTCTGCTGGCCGGGCTATTGCTGTGGCGCTTCAAAAATTTATGGGCGCGAATTTTCATCATCGCTTTGCTCGCACCCTATTTTATCTCGCTTGGCTTCATTTTCCGGAATTTTGTGCACTAGCTTTTGGTTTCGCCACTGTGGCCAAACCGACGCCAGCCAAGATCATTACGGTAAGCGCCGCGAATTTAAATGTGAGGGGTTCACCCAAAAACACAACGCCAGCTATTGCGGCGAGGGCAGGCACGCTCAATTGTACGATGCCAGCGCGGGTACGGCTGAGGCCGGGTAATGCGGTGTACCAAATGGCATAGCCCACACCAGATGCGAGTGCGCCGGAGGCGATGGCCAATATCATACCCTTGGCGCTGATCAAACTGGTGCTGAGCTGCAGCATGAGAATGGGCACAATAATGATTGATCCCATGAGAAATGCTCGCCAGAAATTGCCAGCTGTGTCCAATGTTGGCGTGGTGGAACCGCGCCCCCACAGCGAATAGGCGCCCCATGCGATACCCGCACAGGCCATAAGGCTAACAGCTTGCAAGTTTGGCGCTTGGTCAAATCCTGGGCTGGCCAACGCGACGAACCCCACCAACGCCAATAAAAGCCCGATCATTTCCATGGCGGAAGGGCGGTCGCCTTTAACGATGGCAACGCCCAGCATGGTGAATTGCACCATGGCAAACAAGATCAGCGCACCCATGCCAGCGCCAAGCCAGAGATAGGCAATCGAAAAGCCAATTGCATAGATAAACAGCGCGGCGGCGCTGCGCCATGTTCCTGCCGTCGCAATTTCTTTCACCGACTTGCGGTTCATCAGCATGGCAATCAACACCAATGCGATGGCGCCAGAGCCGAGACGCATCAGTGTAAAATTATACGGGTCAATCGCTTGCTCAGCCAATGCGGCGCGGTTGAGCAAGGAGTTGGCAGCGAAGGCCAACATGGCCAAGCTGGTGAGAAGAAATAGTCGCATTACTCAGCCTTTGGAAAGATTTGCGGGAAGGTGAGGTCTGCATCTTCATCATAATCAAGACCGCAGATAGGTTGATAATAATATTGGCGCAACTGCACGCCATAGCCTGCCCATTGCCATGTGCCTGCCGTGCCGCAGTCGCCCAAGCCCCGGCCTTTTGAAAAGGAGGTAACCGTGCGGCTATGCGGGTCCAGAAACGCATTTACGAGGTCGGGGGTCGATGTCCATCCATTCGTGTCGCTATAGTCGACGAAATATTGTTGTTCAGCAGTTTGTTGGGCACTATTCCAAACATAGAAGCGCGAAATCAGATTATAGGCGCCAGCGGAGCAGGGCAGCATGAAAAGGCTGAAATTTTGATTTAATGCCATACTCTCCCAAGAGGAAAACATGCTGCTGTCGGGCGCGAAATCGCAACCATTCTCGACAAGATGCATATCCAAAATGGCTTGTGGAATGTCTTTTGGCGGCGGCGCCAATTCTATAGCCAACCGCTCTGCGCGTGGGCCATAGCCCGCATCGCGCTTGCTGCCCACTTTTTCCTGCTGCTCATCAATCCAGAGCATGGAGGCTGTGAGGCCACGGAGGGAAAAGTCGAGCGTTTCGCGACCCGACTCCGCATCAAATGTGAGGGTCAGCGTTTTGTTTGCCAACATTTTGTTGAGCAGATGCCGGGCTTCATTGCCTAGGAAATAGAAATCATTGATTGCCCCGAAAGCAGCAAAGCTGCCTGGACGATTGAAATAGAGCATATTGGGCTCATCCTCAATCACCACAAAACTAGTGTCGGTGGGGAGGGTGATCACTGTGGAAAGTGAAATCTCCCAATTGTCGGCCGATTTCTCGCGGCTGACGCGCAAAATGTAATCGGCGACTGCGCCGCTTGGCGGATTTGGATTGATGTAAGTTGTTGCCGAGCAATAGCCCGTTGTGGGGCGGCAGGCGGCCAGCCAGTCCTTAAAATAGGCGCGCTTTTCCCCAAAGGGTTGTGCAGAGGCCAAGTTTGCGAAGATGATTGTGCAGGCACAGGCGATGAGAAGAGCTTTGAATGGGCGCATGTGCAGTGGTCCTTCTTCTTTCAATTAACAGTCTGTTAATTAATTTAAAATGCCGCTAAGCTTCTCCCGTAACTCTATTGGAGGGATGGGAAAATGGAAGCTTTATTACCTATTATTATTCAACTTATCGCTGGTGGCGTTGGTGGCAACGGGATTGCGCAGGCACTTAAGCAAGTGAATCTGGGACCGATTGGCAACACAATCGCCGGGGCGATCGGCGGTGTAGGCGGCACTGCACTTGCTGGCGCAGTGCCTGGTTTGGACTCACTTGCGGGCATGGGCCTTGCAGGCGACGGCATCGCAGGGCTTGTTGGCGGTGGTGTTTTGACCGCTATCGCTGGTTTTGTGAAAAACAAAATGGCCAGCTAAGCCATCATAAAATGAGTTTTGCCGTCGCATCATGGTGCGGCGGCTAGCGCGCTGCTTTTACGTAGGCGCTGGACAGATCCTCAACATCAACGGAAAAGCTGGAAGCGTTGCCCAAACGCTCCATCAACAAATCCAACAGATTTTGCGATAATTGTTTTTTCGTCTCGTCGTCGCGGCCCGGCAACAGCTTAATCGTGGCGTGGACAAAATGGTCATTTTCGAGCGCTTGCACCCGATGATTGTACCCGAGTGCCCGCACCTTGATTGCGCTTGGGTTGGGAAATGTTGGGTGTGCCGCCATCATGTCAAAAATCTCCTGACATAGAGATTCAATGTCCTGATCGCCTGCCAAATTTTGCGAATGTTCTACAATAATGTGCGGCATAAAAGATTTCCTTTTGTGATGGGGTCATTTGAAAATGTCATCCCCGGATGTGTATTTGGCATAGGCATTTTGAGAATTCGCTGCTAGCGTGAACGTCCTGCCTTAGTGTGAGCGCCGCGACTATATCGCGGATAAGCTCGTCGTGAATAGGAATTTCAACATGTCGGTATTTCAGGTGCCAAATGACGCCAATGTGGCGAAGGGTATTAGCCTTACATTGATCGCTATTCTTGTGTTTGGTGTGCAAGATGTGGCGGTGAAAATGCTGGTGACTGACTATCCTTTCACCCAAGTGGTGATGATCCGCTTTTGGGGCGTTGGGTTGTTTATTCTCGCTTGGCTATGGCGCGAGGGTACGCTGCGCACCGCATTAAAAAGCAAAGCACCATTTCTACAATTGACGCGCGCCACCCTTTTGGTTGTGGACATTTGGTGTTTCTCCGCTGCATTGAGCCTGATGCCCTTGGCCGATTTGCAGGCGATTTTCATGCTGTTTCCAATTGTGACGACCCTGTTGGCAATTCCTTTGCTCGGAGAGCAAGTGGGGTTTGTGCGTTGGGCCGCGATTGTTGCCGGCTTTATCGGCACCATGATTGTGATCCGCCCGGGATTCCAAGAAATCAATTTGGGCGTGATCTTCCAGCTGGGTGCTGTGTTCAGCTTTGCCGGCTATACGATTTTGACGCGCATGGTTTCGTCTAAAGACCGCACCTCAACCTCGTTGGCCTATATGGCACTGGTGGGCATTGTGCTTTCAACGGCGGTGGGTTTCCGCAGCTTTGAAATCATGACCACAAACGCCATGTTGCTGATGGGGCTTATCATCATCACCGCCAATATTGCGCATACGCTGTTCACCATGGCATTGCGCGAAGCGCCCGCGAGCATTTTGCAGCCCTTCAACTTCTTGATGCTTCCGGTGGCGATTGTGTTCAGCTTTATCGCTTTTGGCGATTTGATCGATGGTATCAGCCTAATCGGGGCGACGATTACTGTGGGGGCGGGGCTCACCGTATGGTGGCGTGAACGGCAGAAAAAAATACGGACAGGCGGAAGCATTCGCGGAGAGATCAGATAGGGGATGATCGCGAGGTCATGCCCACCACCTGTCCGATTTATAAAGACGCAACCCGGATATTCTGGGCCCTTGCGAGGCATGAGATGAATGCCGCCCAGCCTATGCCGGGATTGCGTCTGTTCTGTCAGCCAATATCTACTCCGTTATCGACCGACAGTTTCTTTGCCTTCCCCTCCAAACCGGGTGGCAAGGAAACTCATAAAGGCACCAAGCACCAGCCCACCAATGACTGACCAAACCCATAATAAAACCAACTGTTTTGCCAGTTGTAGTTCTAGTAAAAGTAAGGGCTTTTGAAGCACTTCTTCGTCCTCTTGCCCTTAATCTAACTGATGGCTTGGGGTGCCAATTTGATATAAATCAATTGGTTTGCACAAAATTGCCGAATTTGTGCAAAAGGAACTCCCCCCATTTGCGCTTCGACTTTGTCACAAATTATTCATGGCAGCCGCAAAAGTCCGGCTGGCGAAAACCACCGGATTATGGGCATTTACGGCGCACGAGGTGATGTTCAACTCGTCATCAATGTTTTATGTGTGAGGCAAACATCACCTCGCGCAGCAGGGATTTTTCCAAAACCCAAAAACCTTCAGAGTGCTGACCCTGTTATCTCCATCACAATTGCAGTGACGCCCTTGGTGGCAGGCGAGGTTCATTGGGTTGGCCACGCCTTCGCGTCCGAAAGTGTGCCTTGCTCTTTTCCCACATGAGGCGAACCTCATCTTCCCCCTTGCCCGTCAACAAGCCGCTGGAAAGCGTTGGTGCGAAAAGTGGGGCCATTATACCACCTGCCAGCGGGGCGGGGATAAGTTTTTTGTTGACTCAATTAGTCAATTTGCTAATTGATGAATTATGGAAGAAGATTTTGTGTTTGTGGCGAACGCTTTAGCCCATGAGAAGCGACTGAAAGTTTTGGAGTGGTTGAAAGACCCGGTGGGGAATTTTCCACCACAGGTTGATGGCGACCTGATTAAAGACGGGGTTTGCTCGATGTATATTGCCGACAAATTGGGGGTGAGCCCGCCCACTGCGTCGCAGCATTTGGCGCTGTTGCGCGATGCTGGGCTGATCAAGGCTACGCGGATCAAAAAATTCACATTTTATAAGCGCGAGGAAGCGGCCATCGCTGCCATTGCCAAGCGGATTAAAAACGAACTTTAAAAGCATAAATCAGGGAAGAGAAATGTCAGAAGAATTGGCACTTTTGGCCGAAGCGGATCGGCTTGCGGCAGATTATTTGCGTTCAGTTGCAGAACGGCGGGTGTTTCCGACCCAGCAGGCGCTGGATGATTTGGCTGCATTTGATGAAGAACTGCCCGCGGCGCCGAGTGCGAGCGGCGAAACGCTGAATATGTTGCAACGTTATGGTGATCCGGCCAGTGTCACCAGCAATGGCGGTCGCTATTTTGGTTTTGTGATCGGCGCAAGCCTGCCGGAAGCGGCCGCCGCGGAACGGCTGGCGCAGGCCTGGGATCAATGTGCCTCTTCCTATGTGAACTCGCCCGTGATGGCGAAAATTGAAGAGGTGGCGACCAGATGGGTGTTGGACATTTTAGACTTGCCACGCGAAAGCCAAATTGGTTTTGGCACCAGCGCCACCGCGTGCGGTCTGTCCGTATTGGCGACTGCGCGCCGAACGCTTTTGGCGCGGCAGGGCTGGGATGTGGATGAAGATGGACTGATGGGCGCGCCTGAGATCAAATTGGTTGTGCCGCAGACGGTGCATATCACCGTCAAGAAAGCGGCGCGGTTGCTTGGCTTTGGCTTGAACCGTTTGATCGAAGCGCCTTGCGATGAATTTGGCCGGGTGATCCCGGAACAATTGCCGACGCTAGACGACAAAACCATCCTTGTGCTGCAGGCGGGTGAAGTAAATACGGGTGAATTTGACCGCTTTGCGGAGATAATCCCCATTGCCCAAAGAGCAGGTGCTTGGGTGCACGTGGATGGGGCCTTCGGGCTTTGGGCGCGCGCCAGCACATCCAAAAAGGCGCTGACCGAAGGTATTGAACTCGCCGATAGCTGGACCACCGATGGCCATAAATGGCTGAACACGCCTTATGACGGCGCCATGGCCATTTGCCGCCATGCGGATGAACTGGCCGCGGCGTTGAATTCAGACGCTGTTTACTCCACCGCTGAACCTTATGCGCAGAAGAACCTCGTACTTGAGTTTTCACGTCGGGGCCGGGGCATGCCCATTTGGGCGGCGCTGCGCAGCTTGGGCCGCGAGGGCGTGGACGAGATGGTGACCCGCCATTGTAACCAAGCGCAAATGCTGACCGACGGGCTGCGGGCAAAGGGTGTGACGGTGCTTAATCGCGTTGTGCTGAACCAAGTGCTGTGCACGCTGGGCGATGCGGCGAAAAATGAAGCACTGCTGAAACGCGTTACCGAAGAAGGTGACGTTTGGTTTGGCCCGTCAAAATGGCAGGGCGAAAGCGTGTTTCGCCTGTCGGTTTCGTCCTGGCGCACGACTGATGCAGATATTGAGCGGGCGGTTGAGGTGATTGGGCGGGGGATCGACAACGCTTCAGCATAATGCGCAATCGCTACATTACACATCGTGATGAATGCGTCTGCGTGCAAAGAGTATTTGCGCTTGATTTATTTTTTTAAATGGGAATTTAAAATATTGATTAAATTCATTCGTCGATGGATGTTTCCGTTTATTGCGTGTTTGGTACTTTTGGCGTTTTTGGCCATGATAATAAGGTTTTGGCTCTGGTTGGAGCAACCTAATGTCAGATGTGTCGAGGTGGGTGGGCGTTGGAACTATCAACTCGAAACTTGTGAAGGGGCAGAAATGCCGTAACACGTGTTGCGGCGCGCGTGACCGAGCTATGCACTGCATGGACCCTCGGGTCAGGCCCGAGGGTGACGGCGTTTGGGGTGAGCGTTTGTCATAATACACGACCGTCATTCCCGCGTAGGCGGGAATCCAGATGGGACGTTCGGTAAGGTAGATTATCGGCGTTACGCTTCTTGAGTTGTGCTTGCCTAGATCCCCGGGGCAAGCCCGAGGGTGACGGGTGCGGGGTGAGGCGGCAGCGGAGAAATATGCTGGTGAATCGCCAACTGGCCGAGCGCAAATGGATTGCAAGATCAAGTTTTGCAATGACGTGGGGAGCGTGGAGGGGCGGCGGATGTTTCCTCGGGGCCGTCCCGCACTTGATGCGGGACCAAAATAGCCATCGCGAAAGCTGTTGTTGGCCCCGGATCAGGTCCGGGGCGGCCCATGTGGGGAGTTGCGTGCTTAAGGAAATGGTTCGGTACGCTTTGGATGTGTTTAACACTCTACCGTCATTACCGGACTTGATCCGGTAATCCATTTGAGTTTTCGGCTTTGCATTTCGCTGGCGGTAGCACCCTGCCTTAATCCCTCACCATCGAGGGGAGGAGACTAGGCAGTGCCGTGGTTAGGCTGAGCTTCCCTCATTTGCGATTACATCGAGAAACACTTGCCCATAGCGGTCGAGTTTGGATTTGCCGATGCCGCTTATCTCGAGCATGGCGTCGAGGTTGGTGGGTTTGGCTTGGGCCAGTTCAACGAGAGTACGGTCGTGGAATATGACGTAGGCGGGAACCTTGTTGGTTTTGGCCAACTCGCTGCGCACGGACCTTAGTGTTTTGAGCAGGGATTGATCTTCAGTGTTGAGAGAGGTGTTTGCGGCGGCGTTGTTGCGGCTTGTGCGTTTGGGGCGCAGGGGTTTTACGTAATGCCGCATGGGCAGGGCGGGCTTTTCTTTGATGAAGGCGCGTCCGGCGCGGGTGATCATAAAGCCGCCATGGCCTTCGGGGTTGAGGCAAAGCAGGTTGCTGGCGATCAATTGGCGGAAGACGTTTTGCCATTCAGGTTTGGTCAAATCCTGACCAATGCCGAAGGTGGGGATTTGGTCGTGGCCAAATTGAGTGATGCGGTCATTTTCGGTGCCGAGCAGCACATCAATCAGATAGGCGATGCCGAAGCGTTCGCCTGTGCGATAAACGCAGGAGATGGCTTTTTGCGCCGGGATGGACGCATCGAAGGTTTCGGGGGGCTGTTCGCAGGTGTCGCAATTGCCGCAGGGATCGCAATTGTCGTCGAAGTAATTAAGCAGCACCTGGCGGCGGCATTTGGCGGTTTCGCAAAGGCCAAACAAGGCACCAAGCTTCTGGTGCTGAATGCGTTTTTGCTCCGTGGGCGCGGTTGAAGCTTCGATCCATTGGCGCTGCTGGGCCGCATCTTCTAAGCCATAAAGCATCAGCGCATTTGAGGGCTGTCCATCGCGTCCGGCGCGGCCTGTTTCCTGATAATAGGCCTCGATATTTTTCGGAGTGTTCATGTGCACGACAAAGCGCACATCGGGTTTGTCGATGCCCATGCCGAAGGCGATGGTGGCGACCATAATGATCCGTTCGCCCTGCAAAAAGGCTTGCTGATTTTGCGCGCGTACTTCGGTGGGCAATCCGGCATGATAGGGCAATGCTTCTATGCCCTGATCGCAAAGCCATGCAGCCATTTCCTCAACATTCTTGCGGGAAAGGCAATATATGATGCCGCTATCTTCGGGGTGCTTTTCTTGAATGAACCGCAGGATTTGATTGCGGGGGGAATTGCGCAAAGCAATCGCATAATTGATGTTCGGTCGATCAAAGCCACCGATAAAGCTGCGCCCGTCATCTAGCGACAAGCGATTTACAATATCAGTACGCGTTTGGGCGTCTGCCGTTGCGGTGAGCGCGACGCGGGGGACATTGGGGAAACGTTCGGCCAACATGGACAAGGCGGCATAGTCCGGGCGGAAATCGTGACCCCATTCGGAGACGCAGTGGGCCTCATCAATGGCGAACAGGGCGATGTTGCACTTATCCAAAAATGATAAGAAGTCGGGCATCATCAGCCGTTCGGGGGCAACATAGAGCAGATCGATTTCGCCCTTGCGTACCTGCTGCCGAACGGCGCTGACCTCTTCGAAACTCATGGTTGAGTTGATCGCAGCGGCCTTGATGTTCATCTGTGCAAGGGCGTTGATCTGGTCTTGCATCAAGGCAATCAAGGGCGACACGACAATCGCCACGCCGTCGCGGCAAAGGGCTGGGATTTGATAGCACAGCGATTTGCCCGCGCCCGTTGGCATGAGCACAAAGGCGTTGCCACCATCCACCACATGATTGATGACAGCTTCCTGCTGCCCTCGAAACGCGTCATAGCCGTAATAGTCGCGCAGAATGGAGAGGGGCGTAATTGTCATGGACTCAATAGGCAGCAGAAATTGTGGTCTTGGATTCGTGAATTACTGTAATGTAGATTGAGCCTAATTGATATGCGACGGTGTGGCCGTCAACTGTTTTGTCGCGATGGAGATGGCGGCCCCACGATTTGCGGGGCCGTCCGGATTTAGATGATTAGCTTGTGGGCAAAGCGCTCGGGCTGAACTGGCACATTTCGCCAGCATTTGCCATGCTTTCAGCGAAGCCCGCGGCGGAGAACAGGCCGTAAAGAACGGTTTCACCATCTGATTGGCGTTCCATGGCGAAGCCAACGGAGTTTGACGCTTTGTTGATTTCGGTGATCATTTCGGACACGAAACCGCTGGTCATCGAGGCATTATAGCCGGTGGGGCCAAGATCGGTGAACATTTCATCGCCGAGCCATGTTGCTTCCCCGTCAATCTCTAGCACGACATAGTCGTCTTCGCCCCATGGTGCTCCGGTTTCGCCGGGCCAAGGTGCATATTCATAGCTGAAGCCTGCGTTGTAGCCTTTGTCTTCAAATCGGAAAACCAACGCGCCGGATGTGTCGCGGGCAGAGCGGGTGGTGAAGACATAACAAACCTGGCCAATTTTGGCGGCGGCCCAGTCGCCACTGCTGTAGGTTTGGGCGATGGCAGGCGTCGCGAGACCCAGACTTGCAAGTAAGATGGTGGCGAGAAAACGCATAAAGGCTCCTGTGAAAAGTTTCAATAAAATCAGTAGCCTATAGGGGTGTGGTGGTCAATGTTCTGGGAGGCGGACGCTGTTACAGGGTCTTTTATTCTTCGCGATTGAAGGGTGAGAAAATGACAGTAGTTTGCCATGTCGTTGGCCACAAATGGATTGCAAGATCAAGTCTTGCAATGACGGGGGAGATCGGTGCGGGTGTGCGTTGGCCACACCCCGGTGCAGTCCCGCACTTGATGCGGGGCCAATATTCACCGTGCACGATTTGCAGTTGGCCCCGGATCAAGTCCGGGGCGGCCAGTTATGTGGTGCCTTAAAAGCCTAATCGCCTAGAGCGTCGTCCATGACGTCGAGTTCCATTTCTTTCAGGCGCTTGACCTCATCGCGGAGGCGGGCGGCTTCTTCGAACTCGAGGTTGGTGGCGGCGTCGCGCATTTTGGCTTCGAGGTCTTTAATCGTCGCGGCGAGGTTGTCCCCCACATGCACATCACCTTTGGAGAATTTGTCTTTGCCGGTGGCCACGGTGACGCGGTCGCCTTCATAGACAGATTCCATGATGTTCTTGATGTTCGATTTGACCGTTTGTGGCGTGATGCCATGCTCTTCATTATAGGCCAACTGCTTGTCGCGCCGACGATTTGTCTCGGCCATCGCCCGTTCCATCGAACCTGTGATGCGGTCCGCGTAAAGCACAACGCGGCCTTCGGCATTCCGCGCGGCGCGGCCGATGGTTTGGATCAATGAGGTTTCGGACCGCAAGAAGCCTTCCTTATCGGCATCGAGAATAGCGACCAGCGCACATTCAGGAATATCGAGGCCCTCACGCAGCAGGTTGATGCCCACCAACACGTCGAAAGCGCCAAGGCGCAGGTCGCGGATGATTTCAATCCGTTCCACCGTGTCCACATCCGAGTGCATGTAGCGGACTTTGATGCCTTGCTCATGCATATATTCGGTGAGGTCTTCGGCCATCTTTTTGGTCAGTGTGGTCAGCAAAGTGCGGTAGCCCTGTTTGGCGACTTTCTTCACCTCGTCGATCACATCATCAACCTGATTGGAGGCCGGGCGGATTTCGACTGGCGGATCAATTAGGCCTGTCGGGCGAATGACCTGTTCGGCGAACACGCCGCCTGTTTGATCCATTTCCCAATTGCCCGGAGTAGCTGACACATAGACCGATTGTGGCCGCATGGCGTTCCATTCTTCAAAGCGCAATGGACGGTTGTCCATGGCAGAAGGCAAGCGGAAGCCATATTCGGCCAGTGTGGCTTTACGACGGAAGTCGCCACGATACATGGCCCCCAGCTGGCCGACGGTGACGTGGCTTTCGTCTACGAACAGCATGGCGTTGTCGGGCAGATATTCAAACAAGGTTGGGGGCGGCTCGCCCGGCTTACGACCCGTCAGATAGCGCGAATAGTTTTCAATGCCAGCGCAGGAGCCTGTGGCCTCCATCATCTCCAGATCGAACAGGGTCCGCTGCTCTAAGCGCTGCGCTTCAAGAAAACGGCCAGCGCCGTTCAATTCTTGCAGGCGGCCTTGCAGTTCTGTTTTGATGTGCTTGATCGCTTGGGTCAGGGTTGGACGCGGCGTCACATAGTGAGAGTTCGCGTAAAGCCGGATGTGCTTGAGCTTCGCGCCTTTCTTGCCCGTCAGCGGATCAAATTCGACAATCTCTTCAATTTCGTCGCCCCACAAAGTGACACGCCATGCGGCAGTGTCGTAGTGGGCGGGGAAAATCTCGATGGTGTCGCCGCGCACGCGGAAGGTGCCGCGGGTGAAGGCAGCTTCATTGCGCTTATATTGCAAGGCCACCAGCTCGGCGAGCAATTCACGCTGGTCGATCTTTTGCCCTTCGGACAAATCGACAATCATCGAGGTATAGCCCTCCACCGAGCCAATACCGTAAATGCAAGATACAGAGGCGACGATGATCACATCGTCTCGTTCCAACACGGCGCGGGTGGCCGAGTGGCGCATTCGGTCGATCTGCTCATTGATGGTGGATTCTTTTTCGATATAAGTGTCCGTCCGTGGCACATAGGCTTCCGGCTGGTAATAATCGTAATAGGACACAAAATATTCGACCGCATTGTTGGGGAAGAAGCTTTTAAACTCCCCATAAAGCTGTGCGGCGAGGGTTTTGTTTGGGGCGAGGATCAGCGCCGGGCGTTGTGTCTTCTCGATGAGCGAAGCCACGGTGAAGGTTTTGCCTGAACCTGTAACCCCCAAAAGCACCTGATCGGTTTCGCCATTCATGATGCCTTCGCCAAGCTCTGCGATAGCAGTCGGCTGATCGCCTCGCGCTTCAAACTCTGTGTCCAACTCAAAGCGTAGGCCGCCTTCTAACTTTGGCGGGCGTGTGGGGCGGTGGGGCTGCCACGCTTCTGTGCCTTCAACTTCTTTCCGGCCATGCTCGATCAAATCTTGTAGGGCTTGCACGGTGGCGGTGACGCCGCCTGTGGAACCCGTGAGTGATTTCGCGTTGGCTTTGCTTTTAGCCTTCGCCTCAGGGATATGGTTGAAGCCCGCCTGTGGCGCTTCAGCGAAACCATCCAAATTTGTTGGGCGCTCCACCGCGTTCGCCTTGGACTTAGGCGACCGTTTCGACATGCCCGTCTTGGTATCTGGATTTGATGTTTTGGTGGTTTTTCGCTTCGCCTCTGCTGCATCCGCGCGGTCTAGCGCACGCTTGTTTCGCAAGCGCTGCTGGGGCAGGGGTTTTGAGGCTTCGATGTCTTCTGCTTTTTCAATCTCTGAGATGAAATCATCGATGGAAAAGTCGGCCTTGGCGGGCCGTTGAGATTTTTTATCGTCGCTCATGAAAACTACCTTGGTGCGGATGTGCTGATGATACGGACCGCGAGTCTGTTGGGATCAGTATAGGGAATGTAAGTTGGAACGTAAAGAGAACAAGGCGCGATCGAAGCAGAAGGGCAAGAATTGTAAAAAATTGCCTCGGCGCTGGCGAGTTTGCGGCGGTTGGAGGGCTTTTTGTGTAGCTGAAAAGACAAAATTGCGGCGATTGATATGCTGGTTCGTCATATCAATGGTTGACAGAATGTCGCAGCTGGGTGCATTTATGCTGCCCCGCCGACTCTTTTTCCTCATTACGCATTGTATGCGAAGAAGGCTATCATGACCGATATTGATCAATCTGATGTTGGGGCAATGTCCCAAACTGACGCTGCGCCTGACCATTCTGGTCGCAATAGGCTGGTGATTGCGCTTTTGCTGGTGTCCACATTCGTGGTGTTTCTCAATGAAACCATCATGACTGTTGCACTCCCACGCCTCATGCTGGCGCTGGATGTAACGGCTGGTGCCGTGCAATGGCTGACCACCGCATTTTTGCTGACCATGGCCGTGGTTATTCCGGTGACGGGCTTTTTGATCCAGCGGATGAATACGCGACCCATCTTCATCATGGCGATGAGCATTTTTAGCGTGGGTACATTTATTTGCGCGGTGTCGCCCGGCCTTGAATTGTTGATTGCGGGTCGTGTGATCCAGGCGGTTGGCACGGCGATTATGATGCCCTTATTGATGACAACCGTCATGACCTTGGTGCCGCCTGAAGGCCGAGGCAAAACCATGGGTAACATTTCGATCGTGATCTCAGTGGCGCCTGCCATCGGGCCGACCATTTCGGGCTTTGTGCTGAATTATATGGAATGGCGTTGGTTATTTATTTTGGTGCTGCCGATTGCCTTGTTGGCTCTGGCGGCTGGTTCAAAATATATGAAAAATGTGACTGAGCCGCGCTATGCGCCGCTGGACATTTTGTCGGTGATTTTGTCTGCTTTCGCCTTTGGCGGCCTTGTTTATGGCTTGTCTGGCTTGAGCGGCGAAGGCACCAGTGACATTGCAGGATTGCCAAGCTGGGTGCCATTGGTTGTTGGCGTCGTCGTGATGGTGGTGTTCATCATGCGGCAATTGTCTTTGCAGAAAAAAGATGCGGCGTTGCTGGATTTCAGAACTTTCCAATCTCGGCTTTACGCCATCTGCGTTGGCATGTTGGCCATCAGCATGGCGGTGTTGTTGGGCACAGTGATCTTGTTGCCGATCTATACTCAAAATGTGTTGGGCATTGATGCGTTGCAAACCGGACTGTTGCTGATGCCGGGCGGGTTGTTGATGGGCCTATTGGCCCCCACCGTTGGTCGGCTTTACGACCGCTATGGCCCGCGCCCGCTGGTTATTCCGGGCACATTGCTGGTGTCTGTAGTGCTATGGGCGCTAACGCAGGTTGGCGAAACAACAAGCATGTATAACATTTTGATTGGCCATATGGTGTTGAGCCTTGGTTTGGCGCTTGTGTTTACGCCGCTATTTACCTCGGGTCTCGGCTCTGTTCCTGCGAAGCTATATTCGCACGGTAGCGCCATGTTGGGCAGCATTCAACAAGTGTCGGGCGCCGCCGGGGTGGCCCTGTTTGTGGCTGTAATGTCGATCCAAACCCGTATAGCAGGCGAGGCAGGCATGGAAGCGGTGCCCGCTTTGACCAGCGGTATTCGCTGGGCCTTCATGTGTGGCGCGGTGATTTATATGTTTGCGGTGGTTGCCGCATTCTTTGTACGCCGGCCCGCTGATGCAAAAGAGTCTGCTGCGGCTGCCAAACATTAGTTGGCAGCCACATGATTGAATTGGAGAGGGCCCAGCACTGGGCCCTTTTTTATAGCACTGCTTGCACAGCGATCATGATGATGACGCTGACCAACCAATAGCCTGCGTCTACCAATTTCGCATAGCTGGATTTGCCGGAAAATGAATTGCCTGACCATTGCAAAATGGTGAAGCTAATAACGGCCAGGATGGTGGTGAGCAGCAGGTTTTGCGCCGCCATTGCGGCTACAAACCAGGCCACAATAATCAGCCCGATAATTTGCGCGGCCATCGCCCCCATGGGCATGCTTGACGCATCATTCAATTCAACGCCGCTGCCTTCTGCCCATTTCTTGCCAAACAGGATTGGCGAGTACCAAAGCCAGCCCGCGATAAAGGCCAATACCGCCCCAACGATAATGGCAACCCAACTGATATTTGTAGTGATTTCGTCCATAATGTCCCCCAGAACATAGGGGCAGATATGGCAAATTGCCTGCTGACGCCCCCCATTCAGCGCTAAAATTTTGCACCGGGGGCGACATTTTGGCAAGTCAGGTGTTTTGGGGATAGGGGCGGGCTATGCCCGCCGCCCGGAAAATTTGGTATTTAGTCGATCAAGAAATAGGTGATGGTGGTGACCACGCGCACTTTTTTCTCGATCTGACGATCTGGTCGATCGTTGGGAATGTCCACCGCTGGCAAGATTTGGAACACGCCCTGATTGGCGGTTTGGATGTTGCCAACTTTGGATTCTGACTGCACTGCAAATTGCTGCGCTGACTCACGTGCTCTTTGTGTCGCTTCGGTTAGCATGTCGCCTTTAAGGTCGTTTAGGCCCGTAAAGACAAAGGAGGGGCCGCCGGACCATGCATCAGATGAAAAGACAACGCCTGCGCGCAACAAATCTGTAATGTTTCGGGCGGCATCTGCCAGTTGATCTACTTCATTTGTGGTGACCAGCAAATCTTCTGTGAGGGTAAAGCGGGCTTCAGCAGGATAGTTGCCGCCATTATAGCCGGTGAACCGATCTTCCACTTTGATGTTTTGAACTTGAATATCGTCGGTGCCAAAGCCGTTTTCGCCAAGGAAGCCACGAACAGATTGTTCTGCTTGTTCCAGTTCGGCGCGGGCCGCGTCTAGCGTGGGGCCAGTAGCCACAAATTTGATGGGCCAGAAGCCCAAATCTGCTTTGACCTGCTGTTCCGCCAAGCCCTTAACGGTGACCGTGCGCACCGGTTCGCGCGAGCGTTCAAGCGATTGGCCAGCAAGCCAGCCGGCACCAGAAACACCGAGCGCTAAAAGCAGGGCGCCCAGCAAAATTGAAATACGCATAATTATTCCCTCCAAGGGTTTCCTCATCTCACGCTGAAAAAAGGGCGGAATTTAGACAAAACACCCCCGGTTTGCGGACCGGGGGTGTCTTAGCGCTCACGCTATCTTCAAAGCCTTTACCGGACTTTGATAGATGAGATTTCGTCGTTCAACCGGCGACCGATACGTGGGATGTCGCGGCTAACTGTGCGGCATAGGCCACGGTAGCCAGCATGTTTACACACGGTCACTTCTGCATCGCCAAATACGCGCATTGAGCTGATCTGGTCGTTCCAGCGGTGGCGCAAACGACGTACGCTTTCACCTTCTTTTAAGCAGAAGCTGCGGCCGCGATATCTTGTATGTTCATAGAAACATGCCTTTGATTGCGGGCGGTGAGGGCGGTGCGGACGATTACCAAAGCTAAAGGTAAAGGTGCCGTTGCTGCCAAATTCGATTGAGAAGTTTGGATCGCTGCTGTTGTTGCCACCATGGTTGCCACCGCCACCAGCGCGGCGTTGCAGATATTTAGCAGAAACCCAGCCATCCGGGCCGCTGTGCGTGACATAACACCATGAGCGAGAACTTGTGCAGCGCTCTACATTTACGCGCTCGCCAGAATAAAGAGCGTCAACTACGCGGTAGTTGGTGCCAGGGCCAGAACGCACATTAAGTGCTGTTTTTGAAGTTGCAGGGAAAGCCATTGCAGCGCTTGTAAATACTGTAACGCCAACAAGGGCCATGCTTGTTGTTTTGATAAATTTACTTAGGCTCATTTTTTCTCTCCCGTAAATGATCCGGTTTTCTTGTTGATATGGGAGATAAAACGATATGGCGCCTGAATGGTTGCTGAACAGCGCTGTTAATATTCCGTTCATGTTTGGAATTTAGGTGCTCTCGCGCTTTTAATTTTGACGGAATTCGAACTAGATAGGAAGGTAAGGTATTGTTTTGTATGATTTTATTTTGATTGGCGACGAGGCGGAAATAAAAGCCAAAATTTGCAGAAATTTCCTGAAAATACTGAAATTACCGTATTGGCACTGTTGGTTGGGGGGCAAATTGAAAGCTTCTAAGGCCGCCGAAAAGGGCTTTATCTAGGCGATATCCGGGGCTGTGTGGCGCGATTATTTGTCGACTGAATTGGGTTTGCCTGTGGCATCCAATGCGACATAGACAAAGGTGCCATCCGTCACTTTTACCCGGTCGGTCGCGCGGTTGCGGCGGGCCCAAGCTTCCATATAGACAGTGATGGATGTGGTGCCTGTTTTTTCGATGTCGGTATAGACACACAGCACATCGCCAATTTTGACAGGCGCAATGAAGGTCATGGCCTCAATCGCCACCGTAACGACGCGCGAATTGGCGCGTTCAGAAGCGGCGATGCCTCCAGCGATATCCATTTGGCTCAACACCCAGCCACCAAAAATATCACCAGCGGGGTTTGTATCGGCCGGCATGGCGACCGTGCGCAACGTTAATTCGCCTTTCGGCTCTTCCTGATGAGGCATTGGGGCAACCTATCCTAATTGGGCCAAGGAATCGTCTTCATCTTCATCCAAGGTTATCGGCGTTGCCGGGTTTGGCTCAAGCCGAAAAGCGGTCACCACGGCTGGATCGCGCATTTTTTCTTCCCAGTGCTTGCGGCACATGGAAACATAAATCTCCTTGCCGATGGCGACTTGATCGCCTTCGCGCATCGGCTGGCCATGTTCATCAAAACGCACCACCATGGTTGCCTTGCGCCCGCATTCGCAAATGGTACGGATCTCGCGCAGAATATCGGCGATGGCCAAAAGCTCGCCAGAACCCTCGAACAATTTGCCCTGAAAGTCGGTACGCAGGCCATAACACATGACAGGGATGTTCATATGGTCGGCCACGCGTGCCAATTGCCAAACTTGCTGAGCAGTGAGGAATTGAGCTTCGTCGACAAAGATGCAATCGACCTTTTTCTCTTTGTTGGCAGCGATGATCTGGTCAAGCAGATTATCTTCTGCACGATAAAGATTTGCTTCAACGTCTAAGCCAATGCGGGAAGAGATTTTGCCCACGCCGCCTTCTGCATAAAGGGCAGACGTGTAGAGCCGCGCATTCATGCCGCGCTCTTGGTAGTTATGGGCGGCCTGCAACAAAATGGTGGATTTACCCGCATTCATTGCTGCGTAAGAAAAATAGAGTTTGGCCATGCCCTTGGTCCCATTTTGGCGCGCGGTTGAGATTCGATAGATTTATTATGACGCAGAATGGCTGAATTTGAAGCAGCGGCAGCGAGAAAATGTCAGTTCGCCACAGATTTCCGGGAAAGCCATCCAGACACATTTCGGTTGGCCAAAAAAGAAGGCCGCTGGCGGAGCGGCCCATGGCATGCTTTTCGGGGGCGCACGCCGGTTGCAATTTTTGGGGCTATTGCAACAGTTATGTTGGAAACGGGAATGTACATCTCCAACAGCGACCAACTTAAGAGCCGCTTTTTACATTTTGGTGTCTGCAATGTGACGCTTTTATGTCCATCCACAAGGGTGTGGAAAAAGTGACCGGGCAAATGCGCCGTCCTATTTCCTCTTTGATGTCGAAATCCGACATTCCCAATCGACCTGTCTTAGAGCATAATTTAACGGCATCGGCAGGGAGGAACAGATCGGTGAATATTGAAAAGGTTCAAACATTTTTGCGCGATCTAGAGCGAAACAATGAAAAAGCATGGTTTGATGCGCATAAAAAAGACTATCAATCGCTGATTGTGACGCCTTTGTTGGACATGGTCGAGGCGATGCAGGATGACTTGGCGGCGTTGAACCCAGCCTTAAAAGCCGTGCCAAAGATCAATGGTTCCCTGCGGCGCATCTATCGCGATACGCGGTTTTCGAAAGATAAGACACCTTATAATGTGCATATTCATTTGGTGTTTTGGGCCGGGGACCATCCAACCAAATCACCCGGCACGCACATTGCCTTGCATCAAGATGGCTATGGATATGGCGCTGGGTTTTGGGCGCTGGATAAGGACCAGTTGGCCCGGATGCGCGCGCAGATTGTGAGCGATGATGGCGCGAAGATTGCGGATGCGGTTGCGGCGGCGGCGAAGCATAATGTGCCGCTGAACGCGCCAACGCTGAAAAGAGTGCCGCGTGGCTTTGATGCCGAGGCGCCTTATGCCGAGTGGCTGAAACTGAAGGGATTGGTGGTGCGCAATGAACGAAAGCCATATGATGAAGCAATCTTCAATGACGAGAAGAAGTTACGCGCGCACTTGGTAGAGATTTGCAAGCAGATGGAACCTGTGAACCACTATTTGATGGAACAAGTGTTTTAAATTTGCGTTGGCTATTCACATTCGCGCCATGTTCCCTATGTATTGAACATTATGCGGGCGGCGCATGAACAAGGAGCATTCAATGCGCAATTTAAAGACAGTTATTTTTGCTGGCCTTTTTGGTCTATTTTCAGCTGGTGCGGCCACAGCTCAGGATATGTCGCCTGAGGGCATTTGGCAGCCAGCCAACAAAGAGTCACGCTACAAAATCACCTATTGCGGTGATGACAACACCAAACTGTGTGGGCTGGTGCATTGGATTCAGCCAGAGCATCAGAATGCTGAAAACACTCAACTATTGGGCACATATTTGTTCTCAGAACTGCCCATGCGCGCGAAAAACAAATGGCGCGGCAAGATCACTTTGCGCGGCCACACTATTCGCGGCAACGTCACCCAGCTTTCACCAGATAAGTTGAAAGTGGACGCATGTGTGCTGATCTGGTGCGAGGAAGTGACCCTCGATAAGTTTTCTGATCTATAATTCGAGATTGGTGACCGGGTCGATCGGGTGCTTCTTTTCCCGTTTGGCCTGTATGATGGGCACAGTTTCCACCAGTACGATGGCCAGGAAAATCAAAAATGCGCCCATATAGCCGACCATGCTCAGGCGTTCGCCCAATACAAGGGCGGCGCCAATGGCGGCGAAAAGACTTTCCCCTGACAAGATGATGGCGGCATTGGCCGCAGGCACATGTTGCTGGCCGATGGCTTGCAAGGTAAAGCCCACTGCGGTTGAGAGCAGACCCGCATAAACGATCTCTTTCCAACCCAATTGCAGCACTTCAAGGCTAACGGTTTCGAGCGCGAAGCCGCCGCCAAGGCTATAGAGACCCGCAAGGATAAAGACGACAGCGGACACGGTGATCGGGCGCTTGGTGAGGGCCGCAGTGTAGCCCAGCAGCATCACATGCACAGCCCAGAAAATGGCACTGCTCATCACTAGGAAATCACCGACCACAAAATTGTCGAGGCGGGCACCATTCAATAAGTACAGGCCGAGGAGGGCCAGCGGGGCGCAAACCCACACGATATAGTGCAGTTTTTGACGGAAAAAGAGCGTCAGAATGAACGGCACGAAGAACACATAAAGGCCAGTGAGGAAGCCCGCATTGGTGACTGTGGCGGTGAGCAAGCCCGCTTGCTGCAACCAAGAGCCCAAGAAGAAGGCGGCGCTTAGGATGAAGATCAATCCCCAGGCGCGTTTGGAAATGGGCTCGGCTTGGCGCTTATGCTCGAACCACGCCAAAGGCAGAATAACAATACCGCCCAGCAAATAGCGTGAGGCCAAAAAGGTGAGTGGTCCCATGGAATCCATTGCGGACTTTTGCGCGATGAACGCAAAGCCCCACACCATGGTGGCAATAAGCATAATGACAGTCGCCAAGGAGCGGGGCATAGCAAGGTCCTACTTTTTGGAAAGTTTCGTTAGAGCACCTGATCGAGGGCGCTGATCAATTGTTGGATTTCGGCCTCATTGGTATAATGAACGAACGATGTGCGCAAGACGCCATGGTTCGGGTCGATATCCATGCCTTCCATCAGGCGATATACATAGAAATGACCGCCAGCGGCCATGACTTTATGCTCGGCCAAATCGCGGGCCAGTTCCAAGCCCGGCTTTTCGCAAATCATAGAAATGGTGGGCACCCGTGCATCCAAATCATCGGTGCCGACAAGGCGCACTTTATTGGAGGATTTCAGATAATCCATCAATGGAGCCAGCAAGGCTGTTTCCTGTTCGCGCAGGGCGCTGAACAATTTGCGCTCATTTTTGTTGGGCGCTGCGATATTTAGTTCTTCAGCAATGTCGTCGAAATAGGCGGCGATGCCTGCGCTGGCGGCGATTTGCGCGTGGTCTGGCCCGGCAGGCACCAAGCGTTTGCGCGGCAAACCATCATTGAAGAAATGGCCTTGGTTGGGCAATTGCTCTGCCAAGGCAGGATCAACAGCCATCAGGCCTTGGTGCGGGCCGAATGTTTTGTAAGTGGAGAACAGATAAATATCTGCGCCTAAAGCGGAAAGATCAGGCATGGAGTGGGGTGCATAGGCAACGCCATCCACAATGGTTTTGGCGCCAACTTTTTTGGCGGCAGCGCATACTTCTGCGACGGGATTGATTTCGCCCACAATGTTGGAGGCGTGCGGGAACGTGATGAGTTTCACTTTGTCGTCGAGCAGATTTTCGAAGGTCGCAAATTCGAGCGACCCTGTGGATGGGTTGACCTTCCACTCGCGCACTTCCAACCCTTTTTCGGCAGCCATGCGGCGGACCGCGCCAGTGTTGGCTTCATGGTCCTGATTGGTGACGATGATCGCATCGCCAGCCTTGAGCATTTGGCCAAATGCATGGGCCAATGTGTAGGTGTTGGCGGTTGTGGAGGGGCCGAAGTGAATCCAGCTTACATCGACATTGAGCAAACGGGCCAAGGCATCATGGCCTTCATCCATTTCATTGCCTGCTTCTTTTGAGGCTGGATATTGGCCATAAGGCTGCAATTTATGGGCGGTGTAATAATGATTGTAACGATCAATCACCTGCTGGCACATATAGGAGCCACCGGCATTTTCGAAAAATGCCCAGCCATTGAGGCTTTCCTCTTCAAATGCAGGAAAGTGTGCTCGAAATGTTGCTGGATTGATTGGCAGATTCATGATCGTCCCCCTTTTGGTTGTACCAAATTGGTATCGGGGGATTGGATGATTGGCAAGCCGGAAACATGCCCTGTGGGCCATTGAAAATATTGATGGGTCGCCCACAAATATTTATGTGGTCGACCCATGGGAGAGAAAGTGCGCTGCCGGGGTGAGATTATGCGGGAGAGGTGCTGGCAGCCCAGGGGCACGTTAGGGCCGCCAGCGACAGCGCTACTTACGGGTAATTATGCGTCGCTGTCATCCTCGTCATCATCATTGTTCTGATCACCGCGATGTTTCGGGCCATGTTCGCCACGCTCGCCTTTTGGGCCCTTTTTGTTGAGCTCTGCTTTTTGCTCGTCGCTCAAACTGTCGTAAAATTCAGCGAAGGCTGGGGTGATTTGGCTCATGGCATCAAGTTGCAACTGAATCATGGCCTGGCGTTTTTCCATGCCTTCCACCGGGGTGGCTGGCTTGGTCTCTTTCAACGGTGCACATGCTTCCGACGCTTCGGTTTGCGCTTCCGTTACCGCTGCTTTCAGCGCGTTGAACGCTTCTGTTTGATCGGCAGTGATTTGCAAACGTTCGGCCATTTTGTCTAAGCGCTCGCCAGCTTTTTCGGCGCCTTGAGGAGCGCAAACCATACCCAAAAAGCCGTGGCCGCCGCGAACCATGCGGTGTTGGCCGCTATGTTTGCCTTTATGTTTTTGTTCGGCGCGTTTGCCGTCGCCGTGATTGTCGGCATAGGCGGCAACCGGAGCCATAGCAGAAACAGAGAGGGTGCCAACCAATGCTGTAGCGAGGGCGAGAGTTGAGAATTTTTTCATGATGATCTTCCTTTCGATCGGTGTGTCCGTCTGATCGAGATTGAAGATAAGAAACTGCAACTTGCGGGAAGTTTTCCATTAGATGACAAATTGGTAAGATTGGTAATGAAGGGGCTAAAATGGCGATAAGGCATTAAAAAGCCAGCCCTTTTACGAAAGGACTGGCCAAAACAAAAACCGCTTTGGAGGGGGAGTTATTCGCTGGATCGGTTCTTGTTTTCATGCGAGCGCACGGGGGAGGTGCGCCGCTTGGGGCCCGTAGTGGTCCGCCACAGTTCAACGATGATGGCGAGACAAATCACGAGTGCTGGTATGATGATGCCGAGGGCAACTTGATCAGCAGGATGATCAGATGCCGCTAGGGCTGGACTGGCAACTGCACCTGCACCCAAGAAAATTGAAAATCCTACGGTAAGGGCAGTGAGGATTTTTGATTGCTTCTTCATGTCATCGCTCCTTTGAACAGGACCGAATATGAGCGTGAAGTGCGGGTGAATTTTGAGTGAAATAAGAAAAATTCCGGCAAAAATTTAGACTTATTTGTGACCGCCACAAAGCTTAACAAAATATGCGTTGCCAAACTGCAACGAAATTGGTTCAATCCCGAACGGAACGCGAGTTCTCCTCACTTCGCGCCAAAGCTAAAAAGCTTTATTCTGGCGTAACTTAAATAAATAAGATCTATAAAAGGCCCACAAAAGATGGAAAAAATCTCTGCTGCATTGCGTCGTATCAAACCTTCCGCCTCTATGGCGATTTCGCAATTGGCGCTGGAAAAGAAAGCAGCCGGCGATGATGTGATCGCTTTGAGCGCTGGTGAGCCCGATTTTGATACGCCTAAGCCGATTCGTGATGCAGCTGCCCGTGCGATGGATGAGGGCAAGACCCGTTACACCGCAGCAAGTGGTATTCCAGAATTGAAGGCGGCAATTGCTCGCAAATTTGAGCGCGACAATAATATCAAGACCGATCCGGCTGATTGCTTTGTGGCCACAGGCGGCAAGCAGATCATTTATAATGCACTGATGGCGACATTGGACGAGGGCGATGAGGCAATTGTGCCAGCGCCGTTCTGGGTATCTTACCCGGAGATCATCAGCCTGGCCGGGGCAACGCCGATCATCGTGCAGGCGGACGCCTCACAGGGCTTTAAAATTACGCCGCAGCAATTGGAAGATGCGATCACCGACAAAACGGTTTGGCTTTTGCTGAACAGCCCGTCCAACCCGACCGGTGCGGTTTATAGCGCAGATGAAATGAAAGCTCTGGCTGACGTGTTGCGGAAATATCCGCATGTGCTGGTGTTGATGGATGATATTTATGAGCACCTTGTTTATGGCGACACCAAATTTGTGACCATGGCGGAAGTTGCGCCGGATTTGCAGGACCGTGTGGTGACCATGAATGGCGTTTCCAAAGCCTATGCCATGACCGGCTGGCGGATTGGTTATTGCACTGGGCCGAGCTGGTTGATCAAAGCGATGAACAAGCTGCAGGGGCAATCCACCTCTAATGCGTGTTCGATTGCACAGTGGGCCAGCGTGGAAGCGCTGGAAGGGGATCAGAGCTTTTTGGCGGAATGGCGCGAGGCGTTTAATGCGCGGCGCGACTTTGTTGTTGAGCGTTTGAACCAGATCGACGGCATTGACTGCCTGACACCGGACGGTGCGTTTTACGTTTATCCGTCATGCGGGGCATTTATCGGCAAAACCCGTTCGGATGGCAAAGTGATCGAAAATGACGAGGACTTTGTGATGGGGCTTTTGGCAGAGCAGAATGTGGCCAGCGTGCATGGCGGGGCTTATGGCCTGTCGCCGCACTTCCGCGCGTCATATGCTTTGTCGCTACCGGAGCTTGAGCAGGCCTGCAACCGGATTGAAGCCTATTGCAAGGGTCTGAAATAAGGTTGGTCGATCAAGTGGATTGATCTTTAAACCCCTCCCCAATCTGGGGAGGGGTTTTTGTTTGGTTATTGGCGCGCCGCTTTGCGGGCGTCGGCGTTGGCGAGGGTGTCGAGGAACACTTTGCGCACGCCTTCGCTGTCTGCAGCGGAGCACACATGTACGCGGCGGTTGCCATCGGCCAATTCCACGGTGTTGCCCACTTCATTGCCATCGGGGATGGTGTTGAGCGGCACATGTTTGGTGGTGAACAGTTCAGGGTCCGTCAATGCGATGATGGCGGCCGGATCGTGCAGGGCACAGCCTTGGAGGCCAACATTGTTCACATAGAAATTGATGTAATAGGTGGAAATCTGGCTCAAAAATTTGCCGATTTCTGGTGAGCTTTCGCTGACTTTTGCAAAATCGTCCAAAGTGCAGACGATTTTTTGCGTTACATCAAGGCCGACAAGGGTGACGTCCCACTCAGCGTCAAATACTTTTTGGGCAGCGTGTGGGTCGTTCCAAATGTTGGCTTCGGCAAATTCGGTCACATTGCCGGGGGCATCAACTGCGCCGCCCATGATCACTACATTTTTCACATTTTTGGCGATGGCAGGATCATGCTCCAATGCGAGGGCCAAATTGGTGAGCGGGCCTACGGCGCAAATGGTGATTTCACCTGGCTGTGCGGCAGTCATTTCACATAGAAACTCTGCGGCGCTGCGCGGGTCTTTTTCTGTTTTTGGATTGGTGCGCGGGTAATCGCCGAAACCTTCAACGCCGTGCACAAAATCAGCATGTGGGTTTGGTGTTTGCACCAACGGCACTTTTGCGCCCTCAGCCACAGGGGTTTTTGCGCCCACCATTTCAGCCAAATGCAAAGCGTTGCGCGTGGCGGTGGTGACCGGCACGTTGCCGAAAATGGTGGTCATGCCCAGCAATTCTAGGCGCGGGTCGGCATAGATGTGGTGGATGGCCATCGCATCGTCGATGCCCGGGTCCGTATCAAGAATGATTTTATGTTGGCTCATGAATGGGTCTCCAAAAAGTTTTGAACTTCGTCATAGGTGGGAATGGCGTTGGCGGCGCCCAAGCGGGTGACTTGGATGGCGCTGGCAGCGCTTGCGATTTTGAGAGCTTTTTCCGGGTCGGTGCCTTTATCCAACTCAGCCAAGAAAAAGCCGAGGAACGTGTCGCCCGCGCCGGTTGTGTCGATGGCGTCGACCTTAAAGCTGGTGCTGGTGAAGGTGCCGGATGGCGTGCGCAGTTCTGCGCCCTTTTCGCCTTTGGTGACCAGAATATAGTCGCACTCAAGCTGATCGATGGGCTTGCCAGACGCTTGCGCCAATTGTTGGGCCTCAATTTCATTGACCGCGATCAAATCCACATGGGGGATGATGCTTGCGGCGCGTTGGGCGTCAAATGGGGCGGCGGCGTAAGCGATTTTCATGCCGTGCTGCTGTGCAACTTTCAGGGCGTGATCGACATTGTTGGTTTCGTTTTGAAAGAGCAGCCAATCGCTTGAGGTAGCATCGGCTAGTGCATCGTCGATTGCCGCGTCAGTAAAGTTTTGGTTGGCTCCGCCATTCAAGACAATATTGTTTTCGCCGCTATCATCTACATAGATGATGGCATGGCCGGTTGGGGTTTCGGTGACGGCGACTTTTTCAATGTCGACACCAGCATCCTTCAACAATTCAAGCACCCAACCATCATCCTGACCGATGGCGCCGAAATGTTTGACGCTGCCATTGGCACGAGCGATGGCGATGGATTGGTTGGCACCTTTGCCGCCCAAGCCTTTTTCAAATGAGGTGGCCGCCAATGTTTCGCCCGGTTGGGGGAAGTGGGGCACGCGGTGCACATAGTCAATATTGATTGACCCGAAATTGATGATGCTCATATCCAACCTTATCTTTTTGGCCGATCATATATAATTTAACCAAATGGTCAAAAATTATTTCAATCAACCTCACGGGGATTTTACATTTGATCATTTGCCCGTGAGCGCAAACCAGTTTTAACTGGCAAAAGCGCAAATGGGAGACTGAATTATGCATATTCGCAAAACGCCAAGCTGGCAACTCAAGGAAGCTGATGCCACTCCGGAGGCGGTGTTTCTCAATCGGCGGCAAATCATGGCTGGGGGCTTAGCTGCTGGCGCGATTGCGGCAAGCGGTGGCTTAAGCATTTCTAAGGCCTTTGCGCAGGAAGGTCGCGCTGCGTTGGAGGCGGCGAAGAATGAGGCCTTTACACTGGACCGCGACCTGACGCCAGAAGATGTGAATCTCAATTACAATAATTTCTATGAATTTGGCTCGCACAAAGAAATTGCCAGCGCCGCACAAGCGCTGGAGCCACGGCCATGGGAAATCACCATTGATGGCATGGTGGAAAAACCGATCAAGATCGATATTGATGAGCTGATGGCCAAGATGACGCTGGAAGAGCGGCTCTATCGCCACCGCTGTGTGGAAGCTTGGTCAATGACTGTGCCATGGATCGGTTTTCCGTTGCGCAAGCTGGTGGAGATGGCTGCGCCCACATCTGATGCCAAATATGTGCGGATGGAAACGTTCAATGACCCAGAGGTGGCGCGGGGCATTAAGACCCAGCCATGGTATCCATGGCCTTATGTTGAAGGCGTAACCATGGAAGAAGCCAATAATGATTTGGCGTTTTTGGTGGTGGGCGCTTATGGTAAAGTGGTGGCCGATCAGATGGGCGCGCCGTTGCGCTTGGCGCTGCCGTGGAAATATGGCTTTAAATCCATCAAATCGATTGTGAAATTTACCTTCACTGATGAGCGGCCTGTGAGCTTTTGGGAGCAATTGCAGGCGCGCGAATATGGCTTTTGGGCCAATGTGAACCCGGAAGTGCCGCACCCACGTTGGAGCCAGGCGACAGAGCGGGTGTTGCACACAGGTGACCGCGTGCCGACACAATTGTTCAATGGTTATGCCGAGCAGGTGGCCAGCCTTTATACGGGCATGGATGATTTGGGTGACGCGCTTTATCGCTGATTAAAGGCAAAAGATAACGGGGAAGGGGCTTGCATAAATGCAGGCCCTTTTTTTGTGCAATGCAGACAAAAATCTTCCCCTAAAACCAAAAAAGGCCCCGCGATGCGAAGCCTTAATCGGTACAGCAAACATCGAGGGAGGAGGGACGTGTTTGCTGTTCTTATGAGAGTTGAGTTCGTTGGGAGGAGGTAACGTTCTCAACTCTTATGTCTGTGTATATGCCCCTGACCCCTATGATTTACAAGACCTTAATGTGCATAGGAGGGATGCAGTTTTTGCATGGGTACTTGTTTTTAGAATAGACGCCCGAAATGAGGCGGCGAGCAGGTTGATTCTGCCCTAGTGATTTGGCCATTACATTCAATTTGCCGGAGCAGAGAATGAGCCAGAAACATAAAGCAGAACAATTTCGGGACTTGCACCACGCTGAAGCGCCATTGGTGCTTTATAATGTTTGGGACGCTATGGGCGCAGGCAGCTTGGCTGATGCGGGCGCGCCAGCGGTGGGCACCAGCAGTTGGGCCATTGCAAAAGCGCATGGCTTTAACGATGGGGAAGAGATGCCCTTGGCATTTGCGGCGCAGATTGTCGGGCGTATCGCAGCACATGTGGATGTGCCGGTAACGGCAGATTTTGAGGCTGGATATGCGACGAATCTGCCAAACCTCCGGGCCAACACCGAGCGCCTTTTGCGTGCGGGCATTGTTGGGGTGAATTTTGAAGATCAAGTCATCGGCGGTGACGGGCTTTATGGCTTGGAGGACCAGGCATCCCGCATTCAAACCGTGCGGCAGGTGGCGGATGATTTAGGCATTCCTCTCTTTATCAATGCGCGCACCGACATATTTATGCAGGCCAAACCGACTGATGATTTGGAGCATTTGGCCGAGCAAGCGATTGCCCGCGCCATACTCTATCAACGCGCGGGTGCGGATGGATTCTTTGTGCCCAATTTGGACGATGAAGCGATGATCGCCACGCTCTGCCAAGAAGTGGATATGCCGCTCAATATTATGAGCCTCGACCCCAATATCGATATGGCCAAAATGGCGGCACTTGGGGTGCGGCGGATCAGCTTTGGGCCAAAGCCAATTTTGGATGCCATGGCGGACTTTCGGCAGCGTCAGATTGTTTAGCGGGATAGAGATACTTAACTCCGTAGAACGGCGATCAAAATGATCCCGCAATCATAATTGCCGTTCTACGATGTCCTTCCAGGTAAGATCAAAACGTGCCAAATATTTGCGAAGTCGGTCTGAGTCATTTCGGGTCGATCGATCTTCTCGTGAAACTGAAAACAAGTTTCGCCCTGCTTCGCTCATTGTGGGGGACGTGCGACAGGTCTGGATAACATGTGCAAGTTGGGGGATATCAAACGGGTCAATTGGATATTCAATGAACTGAGCAACGATTTCAGCGTTTTTGTCTTTGATGCTGCGTTTCCATTTGTCCCTTAATGCTGCGATCTCGTCGTCAACTTGTGCGCGGGTTATCCTTCCCCTTGGGGCGAGTGTGCAAAGCCGAAGGATGGCGCCGCCAAAGTCACGAAAGTTTCCTGACCATTGGGCGTCTGGCGACTTGGCAAATCGGAGCCATGCTTCCAATGCGTCTGCGTTGAAACCGACGCGAATGCCAAGTTTCTGCTCTGCCCGGACGAGCTCATATTGTAGATTTGCGTTTATATCATCGCGCCGACTGCGCAGTGGTGGAAGCAAAAATGTCCAAAAATTCAATCTGGACAGTAAATCGGAGCGAAACGCTCCATCGGCCACCAAGTTAGCAAGTGACTTGGAGGCGCTGGCGATGACGTGAAACTGGCTAGACACTAGGCTGTCAGATCCCAGTGGATAAAACTGACCGGATTCTATAGCGTGAAGCAATAAAGCTTGTCCCTCTAGATTGAGTTCATCGATCTTATCCAAAAATAGTACGCCACTGTGGGCTTTGCGTAGGAGTCCTGATCGTTCAGTGCCTGCTTGTCCCGTGAAATTCCGACTTTGTCCAAACAAAGTCGCCATTGTTGATCCATCATTTAGGGTCGCGCAATTTACATGAACGAAGCTGCCCTTTACTCGTCTTCGCTCAAGCTTGAGCGCATAGATGCGTCTGGCCAGTTCCGTTTTGCCAGTTCCTGGCTCTCCTTGTAGTAAAATTGGTGCGTCTGAAAGTGGGGCAATCTGTTCAATGCGATCGATAAGCTCATTATAGGCTGCATTTTGGGTTTCGATGCCGCCCTTTAGATGTTGACCATATTCACGAGTTTTTTGATCAAAACGTTGTTGTAGGGCGTCATATTGGCTGAGGTCTAGATCAATGAGATGGAAGGTGCCGTGCGGTTCATCCGACCGTGGCGGGCCAGTTTGGATTAGTGCGGCTGGAATATGCCGTGACTCAGAAAGAAGAAACCAGCAAATCTGCCCAACGTGTGTCCCCGTAGTGAGATGGATGCTATAGCGTTCGCGGTCTTCATCAAATCCATAGTCTTGAGCGAAGTCGTATAGCTTTGCATATACCTCTTCAAAATCCCAAGGATCTTCCATGTCCATTTGACGCAATAGGACTTCTGTTTCAGGCGAGACTGTTTCGATCTCTCGCTTGACGCTATTGGCTAAGCGAGAGTGCTTTTTGTCATGTAGCAACTCAAACCGATCAACATGGAACTCGTCTACCTGGCATAGGCTGACACTAGGTTTCCAGCGACTACGTTTGCCAGCGTCAAGATTTGTGCCCAAGAAGCCAATTACAACATTTTTCATATGCGATCTAATTTTATATTTTTTGATATTTTTATATCATAAATTAGGGCGTTAAAAATTGCAATTTTCAATTTTTATTTATGAAATCAATTGGTTGTCTGATTTTTTTAATTATCTGGAATCTTGTCGGCATGGATGTGAGGCTAGTGGGGCAAAAGAGAGCAAGAAAGAAGGAAACGGGTGAATCCGCACCCGGAAGGAGCTGCGGCGCATACATGTTTGCGCCGCAGCTTTATTGAAATTGATACTGCACGTCACCCCAAAACGGGGAGCATTGATAGGAAAAGCGAAATGAAAAACTTAGCGATGGCATCGGTAACCGGTGAGGATTTGAAATTGTGGGGGCATAACCCCGGGCCACAATTTCCTAAGCTTTTGGCACAAGCAAACACAATGCGCGACGATGGTATGGACATGGATGCTATTAAAGCTGCTCTGCATGCTGAGATTCCCGCAAGTCCAAGAGTGATGGAGTTGCATGATGAGGGTGCGATTGAGCTTTTTGAAAGTTTGACGCCCACGGACGAAGACGAGCAAAATAATCTTGAGAAGGTGCGAGAAACCATGCGCGCTGTTTTGCGCACGCCCACAGTGGTGAGCGGCGCGATTTTGCCAGATGCTTGCCCGGCAGGACCAGTTGGTACCATCCCTGTCGGTGGCGTCGTCGCAGCGCGCAATGCCATTCACCCTGGTATGCACTCCGCTGATATATGTTGCTCGTTGATGATGAGCGATCTTGGAGATATCGATCCAATAAAAGTGTTGGACGCTGCTTCCGCTATTACGCACTTCGGCGCCGGTGGGCGGGCTCAAGGACAACGGTTCACCGTTTCACTAGACTTGCTAGACGCGTTTCGGACTAACCATTTCTTAAAAAATGCGAAAATCGTGCGCGCTGCGCAGGAGCATATGGGTACACAGGGTGATGGTAATCACTTCCTATTTGTCGGTCGCTCTCGGGTAACTGGGAGAACTGCGTTGATCACACATCACGGATCTCGGGGGCCAGGGGCGAAACTGTATAAGGCAGGGATGTTTGTTGCAGAAAAATTTAGGTGCAAATTATCACCTCAAACCTTGAAACAAAACGCTTGGATTCCTGCGGACACTGAAGAAGGGCAAGCCTATTGGGAGGCGCTGCAGCTGATCCGCAAGTGGACAAAATCCAATCATAACTCCATCCACCAAGCGACAATTGACGCTGCGGGGGGCAACGCCGGAGAAAGGTTTTGGAATGAACATAACTTTGTCTTTAAGCGTGATGATTTGTACTTGCATGGGAAAGGTGCCACGCCTGCATGGTTTGATTTTGCGAACGATGCAGATCCTGGTGGTCGTACGATTATTCCAATGAATATGGCTGAGCCTGTGTTGATCGTGCGTGGTACGGATGCAGATCGTTCCCTCGGGTTTAGCCCACATGGTGCGGGCAGAAACTGGTCGCGTACAGAGCATTTGCGCCGTCTTGGATCTAAGACGGCTGTGCAGGCCCTTGAAGAGGAGACGCAGGGACTTGATATCCGTTTTCACGGCGGTAAAGTTGATGCTTCCGAATTGCCGTCCAGTTATAAATCGGCCGCGACAGTAACTCAGCAGATCCAAGAATTCGGTTTGGCTGAAGTTGTTGATTGGATTGACCCGGTTGGGTCAATTATGGCCGGTGAAATGCCTAGATTCATCCGAAATCCCAAAGGAAGACGTCGCTAAATAGATTGTCTCTGTCAAGAGAGCTAGAGACAATTGCAACAAATTCAGAATGGCGGACTTTCGGCAGCGTCAGATTGTTTTTGCGAATTAATGCAGCTGGCCTTATGCAGTGGGCCGGAAGCTGGCGAGTTTTAGGCCGAAGCCGACAAAGACGATGCCGGTTATGCCTTTTAGCCAGCGTTGCACATTGCCGCCGCGGGCGAATTTTGACAGGCCGGAAAAGAGCAGGACCATGGCGCTGAACCAGATGGCGTTGATCATGGAATGAATGAAGACCAACAAAAATGATGTGGCGATGGCGGTTTCTCCCGGGCTTATAAATTGCGGGAAGGCCGCCAAATAGAACATGGACACTTTGGGGTTTAGTGCATTGGTGAGCACACCTTCCCAAAATGCCTTGAACAGCGTGCGCTTGCGTTTTGCCGGGTTCACTTCGGGTGTAGGCTGGACGCCCTTATAGGCCGCCCAGAGGGCTTTTATGCCGATCCAACACAGATAGGCTGCGCCAACATATTTGATGATTGTGAAAGCCACGGCTGAATTCACCAAAATGATCGAAATGCCGAGTATGGACAGTGCGCCATGCAAATAGAAGGCGACCAGAAAACCTAGTACATTGGCAAAGCCCGCAGCGCGACCCGAGGTGGGTACGGTTTTGGCGATTAGCACACCGTTTGGGCCGGGGGAGATAACAAGCAGGCTTGCGACAAACGCAAAGGTTAGAATCTCAGACCACAGCATCGGCTTCACCCCTCTTATGATTATCATTGGACATAGCATGCAGTTTGTCTGTGCGCCAAGTGCGGCACAAAAAAAGGCCCCGTCGCAATGACGAGGCCTTAAAAGTTTTCAGCAAACATCGAGGGAGGAGGGACAATGTTTGCTTGCTCTGAAGAGTTTCACCCGTTGGGAGGAGGTACGTGCTCAACTCTTATGGTGAGGATATGTTCCATCGTGGGCCGATTTACAAGAGGCGAACGCGCATATGAGCCGTGCGCTTTTCGCATGGGTGCGACTGGGCAAAAAAAAGACCTCGCCGGGAGGAGGTGGCGAGGTCTTTGAATAAGTTGGGCAGACATCGAGGGAGGAGGGACGGTGTCTGCCTAAAAACGATCTGACAACTTGGGAGGAGGAGGACGTTGTCATCACGTTATGACCCCTATATGGCGCATAGGACTGATTTTGCCAATAGGGTTCGGCGCATATGGGGTATGCGCAAAATGCATGGCTGCTCGCGGGCGTGATTTTGGCAAAAAAAAGCCCCATCCGAAGATGGGGCTAAAGAATTCAAGAGGAAACCTCTTACAAGGAGGGAATAGCGACAAAGTTGAGGGAGGAGGAACAACTTTGTGTGTCGCTTTTCTTGAGGCGCGTTATGCACAGAGCGCGTTTGTTTAGCAATTGTTAATTGCGCATATCAGCTATGCGTTTCGCGCATATGTTAATTTGAGGGCTGCATTAGAAGGCCCAGTCGCGCGCTTTGGACACCAAAAAGTCGCGGAATACGCCGACGCGTTTTGATGCTTTCAAAGCCGGTGGATAAACAAAATATGTTTCAAATTCAGGGGTTTCTACATCATCGAGCACTTGTACCAGGCTCGGTTCGCCCTCGGTGATATAGTCTGGCAGCATGGCGATGCCGATGCCTTCGCGGGCAGCTTGCATCATGCCGTAAATCGCGTTGACGCGCAAAATGGGTTGGCGCGGATTGTTCTCTGGTCGACCCAAACGTTCCAGATAATTCACGTCGCCTAAATATTCCGGGCTGGGATTCCCAAAGGTCACAATGCGGTGATTGTCCAAGTCCTCAACACATTTTGGGATGCCAAACTTTTCCAAATAGGATGTGGAGGCATAAAGGTGGAAGTGCACCGTGAACAATTTGCGCTGAATGAGTTCAGATTGATTTGGACGGTGCAGGCGAATGGCGACATCCGCCTCACGCATAGCTAAGTCCAATTCGGAATCATTCAATTTGATTTCAAGCTGGATGGTTGGATAGCGATCCAAAAATTCGTCAATACGCGAGGTGAGCCATGTGGAGCCGAAGCCCACGGTGGTGGTGACCAAAAGTGGGCCGGACGGCATGTCCTGACTTTCGGTCATCTGCGCTTCAACGGATTGCAATTCCCAAGCCATACGGTGGGCGGTGCGGAACAATTGCTCGCCCACCTCTGTCATCACCAGCCCGCGGGCATGACGAATAAACAGCTTAAGGCCAAGGCTATCCTCCAAGGAGGAGATTTGACGGGATACCGCCGACTGGCTCATGCCCAAACGCTCCCCCGCATGGGTGAAGCTGCCTGCTTCGGCGACGACATGAAAAACCCGTAGGCGGTCCCAATCAATAGCCATTATTCAGCGGCCTCGGCAACTTCCTGCTCTGCCAAGAATTTCTCGGCTTCCAAGGCGGCCATGCAGCCCATGCCTGCAGCGGTAACGGCTTGACGATAGATGTCGTCGGTTACGTCGCCAGCAGCATAAACGCCGGGAATGTTGGTGGCTGTGCTGTCTGGTGCGGTGACCAAATAGCCGCCGTGTTTCATCTCCAACTTGCCTTCAAACAAGTTGGTGGCTGGGGCGTGGCCAATGGCAATAAAGACGCCATCAACATCCATTTCAGTGACTTCGCCAGTGTTACGATTTTTGATGCGGGCACCCGTTACGGACTTTGGAATGCCCTCAGTGCCTGTCACTTCTTCAAGCTCGCTGTCCCAAAGGACTTCAATTTTCTCGTTCTTGAACAAGCGTTGCTGCAAAATCTTTTCCGCGCGGAAAGAATCGCGGCGGTGTACAACGGTTACCTTAGATGCAAAGTTGGTGAGGAAGAGCGCCTCTTCAACAGCAGTGTTGCCGCCGCCAACCACGATCACATGTTTGTCGCGGTAGAAAAAGCCATCGCAGGTGGCGCAAGCTGAAACGCCAAAGCCTTGGAAGGCTTGTTCGGACGGAATGCCCAGCCATTTGGCTTGTGCGCCTGTGGCGATGATCAATGAATCACAAGTGTAAATGGTGCCGCTATCACCGGTGAGGGTGAAGGGGGGCTTTTCCAGATCCACATTCACGATTGTGTCGGTGACATTTTTTGTGCCCATCGCTTCGGCTTGAGCTTTCATTTGTTCCATCAGCCAAGGGCCTTGGATCATTTCAGCAAAACCGGGATAGTTTTCAACTTCAGTCGTGATGGTGAGCTGGCCACCGGGCTGGATGCCCTGAATCACAACGGGTTCAAGCATGGCGCGGGCCGCATAAATAGCTGCAGAATAGCCTGCTGGGCCGGAGCCGATGATCATGACGGGAGCGTGCATATGCGCAACCTTCTCTTCGCGAATTAATGTTGGTTATAGTTTAGGTATCGGCGTGGCCAGTTGCAAGCAGCGGCGAGGCAGCATGCACAAAAAGAGAAAAGAAAACCCCGGCTTTCGGGAAAGCCGGGGCAATATGTCTCACGATGCGTGAAAGATTAGATGTATTTCACTTCAAGAATCTCATAGGCGCGCGATCCACCAGGGGCTGTCACTTCAATGCTGTCGCCTACTTCCTTGCCGATCAGGGCACGGGAGATAGGAGAGGAGATTGAGATTCGCCCAGCGCTGGCATCCGCTTCCGGATCGCCCACAATCTGGTAGGTTTTTTCTTCTTCTGTGTCTTCGTCGATCAATAGAACGGTAGCACCGAATTTAATCGTGTCGCCGCCCAGCTTTGACACATCAATGACATCTGCAAGCGTTAGGATGCTCTCAAGCTCCTGAATGCGTCCCTCATTGAGGCTTTGTTGTTCTTTGGCCGCGTGATATTCGGCGTTTTCTGACAAGTCACCATGGGCGCGCGCTTCAGAAATATCTTGGATGATGCGCGGGCGTTCAACTGACAAACGATTGTCCAGTTCTTCGCGCAAGGCCTGGTGACCGGAAACGGTCATGGGGATTTTGTCCATAAAGCTCACATCCTTTTAGTTGCGCTTACACAAAACTTGTTCTGGCCGGGCAAGCCCGACCAAACTGGTCTGTTGCAAACGGTCGCTAAACGAAAAATCGGCCCCTTCATGTGGAGCCGCATTACATAATCATGATTTATAATCGCGACTGGCTTTTGGCAAGTCGCGACCATATTTGGTGTTGCCACCCTAATCAGTCAATGGTGGCACAAATCTGGCAAATTGCCAAATTATACAGCAGCTAGCTCACCAGCTGATGATTTGCCTGAACGCTTGTCCTGCAAAATCTCGTAAGAGATTTTTTGGCCTTCGTCCAACTGGGCCATACCTGCTTTTTGAACAGCTGAAATGTGTACAAACACATCGTTGCCGCCATCGTCAGGTTGAATGAAGCCATAGCCTTTTTGGGTGTTGAACCATTTAACGGTACCTTGAGGCATATTGTATTCCTTTCGCGAATTTAGTGCCAGTTTCCCCAATGCATCGATTGCACCAGGGCTGTAATCGATGTTGGTAGAAACGGTGTTGTTCGCGGAGGTAGCTCCGGCCAGGTCGTTCGGCCAATAGTCGATTTTTGAACGTTAAGATTTATTTGTGACATTTTCAAGTCAAAATAGAATGGGTATGCGAATAAAATTTTACAAGCTTTCGGATATAATCCTATTCTTAAGTAATGGTGATGATTGATTTTTGTTTTTCAAAATATCGCCAAGCGTTTTATCGTTTAGCACATCGAAAAACGCACTTCGGGCGGAAGTAAATAGCCCAGTCAACTCACAATAACCTGCGAATTCGCAAGCGCAATTCCCTCGATCAAGACATTCGACCAGCGAGAAATTTGGTTCAGAGATGCGGATCAATTCTGCAATTGTTTTTTCGTGCGCGTCTTCACTTAAGCTGATGCCGCCAGATTTGCCGCGCGAAGTGTGCAAAATTTCGTTTTTCGCCAGATGATGTACGATTTTGGTGAGGTGGTTTCGCTTGATCCGCAAGATTGCGGCCACTTGCGATATCGTCATCTTATTGGGGGCGACCATGCCCAGCAACATAAGCAGGCGAAGGCTATAATCAGTTTGCGACGTTAGATGCACAAATTGTCTCACTTTGTCGATTTGGCCAATTTCTAGGTTGCGTTTTTGGCCTGATGTTGTAAAGATGCATTTAATATACATCTTTTGAAAAGGCGTTTCAAATGAGTTTTGCGGAAGTGCACCGGGAAAATTATCGCCGACAGGTGCAGGCTTACGGCATTGATGCGGATTTCGTCTCTGAAATGGTGGATGGATTTTACACCAAGGTGCGCAATGATTCTGAATTGGGACCGATTTTTGATCAGGTGATTCAAGATCAATGGGGGCCCCACTTGGTGAAGATGAAGCAGTTTTGGCGCGCAATTGCGCTAAAAACAGGCGAATATCATGGTCGGCCTATGCCGGCACATCTCAAGCTGAAAAACGTTACCAAACAGCACTTCGATATTTGGTTGCGGTTGTTTGATGAAAATTTGGAAGAAGTGGCACCAAGCCCGGAAGCAAAAGCCTTTTTTCAAGACCGCGCCCGCAACATTGCCCGCAGCTTGATGATGGGCATGTTTTTTGACCCAGAAGCGGAGTTGGGAGCGAAGTCATGATGTATGTCGTTTATGCCTTTATGGGGCTTACGGTTTTAATGATGGGCATTTTTATTGTTGTGGTGTTTTCGGAACGCAAACACTTTGCTGAGCCACAAATTGCGCTAAGCCGCGACCCTGTTGGTCGACAGTTTATTCTGGCTGCAAAAACTGGATTCTGGTTTTGGAAAGCTATTTTGGTGGTGGTCACACTGCTTTACATTTTTGGAGTATTCGGATGAAAAGCCAATCACTATTTCACCGTTTTCTCCTCTTGGCTCCATGGCTGTTGCTATGGGGATTTGCGCCCATGCCGCTCTATATTTGGGCATGGATAGCACTGACAGGCGCCCTACAAGGGGCTTAGCCCCAAGATCTCACGCCGTTGGTTTTGTGCGCGCAAAAAAGTGGGCAGCCTATTGGTCGGGCTGCCCACTCACATTTTCGGTGCAGTTAAACGCGTTAAGCTGCAAAAAAGTCCTGCACGGAAGTGACCTTCACATTGTCAGTTGAATAGGCGACGATGCCTTCAACCGCTGCAATCGCCCCTGCAATTGTTGTGTAATAGGGGATCTTATTGAGTAGGGCTGTCCGGCGCAGATCTCGGCTGTCACGCAATGCCTGTGCGCCCTCTGTCGTGTTGATCACCAATTGCACTTCACCATTTTTCATGGCGTCGACAATATGCGGACGGCCTTCAAGCACCTTGTTGACCTTTTCACAGCCAATGCCGTTTTCGGTGAGGAACCGCTTGGTGCCGCTGGTGGCGATGACTTTAAAGCCAACTTCTTCAAGCTTTTTGATGGAGCTAAGAATTGCTGCTTTGTCTTGATCGCGAACGGAAACGAACACGGTGCCAGACTTGGGCACCTTTGTGCCGCCGCCGAGCTGGCTTTTCGCGAAGGCGATGGCGTAATCATTGTCCATGCCGATGACTTCACCTGTTGAGCGCATTTCTGGGCCCAACACTGTGTCCACACCCGGGAAGCGTGCAAATGGGAATACCGCTTCTTTTACAGCGATATGCTTGAGCTTGCGCTCTGTCAGGTTGAAGCTGGCGAGGCTTTCGCCAGCCATGATGCGTGACGCGATGGCTGCAACAGGATAGCCGATCACTTTCGCCACAAAAGGCACCGTGCGCGAGGCGCGTGGGTTTACTTCCAACACATAAAGCTGGCCGTCTTTGAGGGCGTATTGCACGTTCATCAAGCCACCCACGCCAAGCGCCAGTGCCAGATCTTTGGTTTGGCGTTTGATTTCGGCAATGGTTTTCTCGTCCAGCGAGCGCGGCGGCAAGGTGCAAGCACTGTCGCCAGAGTGAACGCCAGCTTCTTCAATATGCTCCATGATGCCTGCAACAAACACATCTTTGCCGTCGCAAAGCGCATCCACATCAATTTCGATGGCGCCGCCCAAATAGCTATCAAACAACAAGGGGCCTTCTGCCAACACAGAGTTGATTTGGCCGGTTTTGTCGTTTGGATATTTTTGGCGAATATGCGGGGGCACCAACTCAGTTAGGGTGCCTTGCACATAATCTTCAAATTCATCTGAATTGTGCGCAATGACCATGGCCCGGCCACCCAACACGTTGGATGGGCGAATAACCAGCGGATAAGAAATGTTTTCCGCCACGATCCGCGCTTGCTCCAGCGAGTGGGCAATGCCGTTTGAAGGTTGGGTCAATTCGAGGTCATTCAATAGTTTTTTGAACTGGTCCCGATCTTCCGCCAAATCAATCATTTCAGGCTGAGTGCCAAGAATTGGGAAGCCTGCGCGTTTAATGTCGTTCGCGAGGCCCAGCGGCGTTTGGCCACCAAATTGAACGATCACGCCAGCCAAAGTGCCTTTAGATTGTTCAGTGCGGAGAATTTCCAGCACATCTTCTTTGGTCAGCGGCTCAAAGTAGAGGCGGTCAGATGTGTCATAGTCGGTGGAAACCGTTTCCGGGTTACAATTGACCATGATGGTTTCGTAGCCCGCATCCGCACAAGCGAATGAGGCATGACAGCAACAATAGTCAAACTCGATGCCTTGGCCGATCCGGTTTGGGCCACCGCCCAGAATGACGATCTTTTTGCGGTCGCTTGGCTCGGCTTCGTTCACCAATTCGCCTGCAAAAGGTGTCTCATATGTAGAGTACATATAGGCGGTCGGCGAAGCGAATTCGGCGGCGCATGTGTCGATGCGCTTGTAAACCGGGTGGATATCCATTTCGTCGCGGATGGCTTTGATTTCGCGTGGCTTTTTGCCAGATAGGTCTGCCAAGCGCGCATCTGAGAAGCCCATGCTTTTCAGCTTGCGCATTAAGGTCGCAGATTCGGGCAGCCCGTATGCTTTGACCTTTTCTTCCATCTCAACGATGCCGCGAATTTGCTCAAGCACCCATGGGTCGATGGCGCAGGCGCGGAAGATAAACTCATCGTCAAAGCCCAAGCGCATGGCTTGTGCCACCACCAAAATACGATCTGGTGTTGGGGTGCCCAAAGCGGCACGCACGGCGTTTTTGTCGTCGCCAGAGCCTAGGCCTTTAATGTCGATTTCGTTGAAGCCAGATAGGCCAGTTTCCAAAGAGCGCAATGCTTTTTGGAAGCTTTCTTGGAAGGTGCGGCCAATGGCCATGGCTTCACCCACAGATTTCATGGCTGTGGTGAGGCGACGGTCTGAACCAGGGAATTTTTCGAATGCGAAGCGTGGAATTTTGGTGACCACATAATCGATGCTTGGTTCGAAGCTGGCCGGGGTTGCGCCGCCTGTAATGTCGTTTTCAAGCTCGTCCAACGTGTAGCCAACCGCCAAACGTGCGGCGACTTTCGCGATGGGGAAGCCAGTTGCTTTCGATGCCAAAGCAGATGAACGCGACACGCGTGGGTTCATTTCGATCACGATCAAACGGCCATCGGCAGGGTTCACCGCAAACTGCACATTTGAGCCGCCAGTTTCCACACCAATTTCGCGCAGGACGGCCAATGAGGCGTCGCGCATGATTTGGTATTCTTTATCTGTCAATGTGAGCGCCGGGGCCACGGTGATGCTATCGCCTGTGTGCACGCCCATTGGGTCGATGTTTTCGATCGAACAGATGATGATGCAATTGTCCTTTTTATCGCGGACAACTTCCATCTCATATTCTTTCCAGCCGATGATGCTTTCTTCCACCAACACTTCGTTGGTTGGGGAGGCGTCAATACCCGCTTCAATGATGGAGAGATATTCTTCGCGGTTATAAGCCACACCGCCGCCTGTGCCGCCCATGGTGAAGGATGGGCGAATAATTGCTGGCAAGCCAACAAATTCGAGCGCTTCCAACGCTTCTGTGATGTTGTGGGCCAACATAGATTTGGCTGTTTCCAACCCAATTTTATCCATAGCGGCGCGGAACAATTCGCGGTCTTCCGCTTTGTCGATGGCTTCAGCCGTCGCGCCGATCATCTCCACATTATATTTTTCTAACACGCCCATTTTGCGCAAAGACAAGGCGCAGTTCAGTGCAGTTTGGCCACCCATCGTTGGCAGAATCGCATCGGGGCGTTCTTTCTCGATGATTTTGGCCACCACTTCGGGGGTGATTGGCTCCATATAGGTGGCATCTGCCATGTCCGGATCGGTCATGATGGTGGCTGGGTTGGAGTTGACCAAAATAATGCGGTATCCCTCCGCCTTTAGGGCCTTACAGGCCTGTGTGCCTGAATAGTCAAATTCGCAGGCCTGACCAATAATAATGGGTCCGGCACCGACAATAAGAATGGAGGAGATATCTTCACGTTTTGGCATAGCATCACTCGGCATCATGCAGCGCTTTGGCTTGCAAGGGTCCAAAGCGCCGGGTTGCGATTCATAAATATGTGGCTAAGCGGGCGTTTTAGGCGCAAAATTACAAAAGGGAAACCCCTATAGCCGAGAAAAATCTAAATAATTTAACTTTTGACCAGCTTGCCACAATTTAGCTTGGGCGGGGACCCGCTGTCGGTGGTGGTGCAATCGGCTTTTTACGCAGGATCATATCCTTTGATGCAATCAAGGCGCCGACGGTGATCAGCACACATGCACCACCGATGGCCCACGAAAATTCGCCCATGCCAAAGCCAATCAGGATCAGGGTTGAAAGGAGCGGGGCGAGATAGGCGCCAGCGCCAAGCAATTGAATGTCGCCTTTCTTCATGCCCAAATCCCAGGTGTAAAACGCGATGCCCAAAGGGCCCACGCCAAGGGCGAGCACAGCAAGCCATTGTCCAAGATCGGCGGGCCAAACGGTTTGCTCCCATAAGAGATGGCAGATCAGCGCGAGGAAAGCTGTGGCGGAGCAAAAGCCAGAAACGGCATTTGTGGGCACGTGCGCCACCCGTCGAGACAATACAGAATAGCTCGACCAAGTGAGCGCGCCGCAAATGCCGATGGCGTAGCCAAAGGCATATTGCGGGTCGACTTCGATGCCACGGCCTTTGGTGACGATAAGCACCGCGCCGCCGAGGCCCAACAATGCCCCTAATATATGATGCGGTTTAAGCTTTTCGCCCGGCAACAGCGCAGAAAACAGGACGATTAGCAGGGGCCATAGATAATTGATTAGGCCCGCATCTACAGGTGGGGCGTTGCGCAGCGAAGTGAAATAGAAAAAGTGATAGCCAAACAGTCCGCCAATGCCGAGCAGCCACACCAAAGCGGGTTGTTTAAGCTGTTGGACGGCTTGGGGATGTTTGACCCATCGCACCATGCCCACCAGCGCGCCGATGGCAAAGGCCATGGCTGACAATTGAAAGGGCGGGACTTGTCCGCTGGCAGCGGTGAACAGGGCCAAAAATGACCAGTTCAAAATGGATGTCGCACCAATCAATGTCGCCTGATTGCGGGTCATCGCGTTTACTTCGGCAAGGTGGCTTGCATGGAGGGGCGTTGATTGAACGCTTCATACCATTCGCGCAGATAAGGATAAGGTGCGAGCCAATCATGTTTGCTGAGGCGAAACTCTAAATAGCCGATGGCGCAGCTCAATGCGATTTGCGCGGCAGAGATGTCGCCTTCAATTTTGTCCAGCTCGTTTTGACCTTGGGACAAGGCCCGATCAATGGCGCAGCCCCAGCGTTGCTGCCATTGCTCTGAATGTTGCTGTTCTGGTTTGCGCAAATCTACCACAATGTTGAGGGCGCTATCCAATAGGCCATCGAACAATGCCTCATGGCGGCGCATGGCCCAATGGACTTCGCCTTCTTTCGGCATGAGGCGTGGGCCTTCGCCCAATTCATCGAAATAGGCACAGATCACCGGGCTGTCGAACAAGGTTTTGTTTTCGCCGTAGATCAAGCAGGGAATTTTGCCTAGTGGATTGAGATGATTCAGCTTTTCTGGCTCATCAAGCGGGCTAACATGCACTTCTTCGATGCCCATAATCCCTTTTTCAAGCGCTGTGACGCGGCATTTGCGGGCATAGGGTGAAGCGTGGGAGACCAAAAGTTTCATCAACTCAATCCTTTAAAATAAAGCGCAATCAGAGCGACAATTTAAAACCTTCATGCGAGCGATCAAAGCCCAAGCGTTCATAAAAGCGGTGGGCATCTGGGCGATTTTTTGACGAGGTGAGCTGCACCATGCCAGCGCCTTTTGATTTGGCGAAGGCGATGGCCCATTCGATCATTTCACCGCCTAAGCCTTTGCCACGATGATCTGCGCGGATGTGCACCCCTTCCAACTGGGCACGCATGCGACCGCGGCCCGCCAAGCCTTGCAACAAATTGATCTGCATACAGCCCACTTTTTCACCTGCCAATTCTGCGATGAAAAACAGATTGTTCGGGTCTTGCTCTATCAGGTCGAATGCGCGCTGATAGTCATCATTCTGGGCGTCCTCTGCATCATCAATATTGGTGCGCCCGGGGGCATTGCCGCCGATGGAGAGGGCCAAAATTGTTGTAATATCGTCACGAATGGCGGGGCGAATGGATAGCTGCGGCATGGAAAGACCTGAATTGGCTTGTGGGCAGGGTTGAGTTCAATAAAGTGGTAATCGAAGTTGCGGGCAATCGCAATGGATATGGCCATTTTGCATTGAACAGGAGCGGCGGCATGAAGGTGCAAAAGATTGAGGCATTTAAAGCTATTTGCGCGGTGAACGAGGCGACCATTTCAACCATTCCGGAAAAAGCGGAACAGGCAAATGCGTTGATCGCGGATGCAGTGGCGCGGTTTGGACTGCAAGTGGTTGGGCCGACCGTGTTTCAATATACAAATATGTCTCAAGATATGAGCATACCTTTCACCCTGACCATTGCATTGCCGATCGCCAATGCGGAAGCCTATGAAGGTGATCTGACCATTCATACCTATGAACAGATTTCGGCAGTGACCAGCCATTATACGGGACCGATTAAAGATTTGTCCGCGAAGGGGTATGACCCGATGATGGGCTATATCAAACAAAATGGCCTCACCATGATCGATGATTGCCGCGAAGTATATCATCGTTGGGACGGACCAGATGCCGACACTAACGATATTGAGCTGCAGATTGGTGTGGAGTGAAATTTATGCCTCAGACTGTCTCAGATTTGAGACTCGGGGGGTGGAAAAGCAGGTTTTGGTGTAGAGGTGAGAGCAATGGCAGCTTTGCGGATAAAGCTGCCGTTCGCTTTCGAAAAATCTATGACCGCTTTCAGACGAATGGTTAAATGCGGTCGATTTTTGACAGAGTGACACGGTCGTTATTGCGAAATTCAAACACCTCAGTCAGAACAGTCTTGTCGCCCTTTGGAATTCGCACTAGTGGCTTCATGATCCTATCCGCGAACGGAACCAATGCAGGAAAAAGCTCTACGTCGTCTAGATTTTCATATGTTGTGCCTGCGAGGGGAGGCCATTGATCCAATCCTCTAGCCAAAAGACGAAATGGTTTCACATTCCGTAACAGTGGGCGGTTTGGGACCTTCACATCTATGAACGCTTGAAACTCGCAGTCAACCGGGAATACTGGCCCACCGTCTTTGTTGCGACCAGAGCTAATGAGAAGCCCTTTAGTTACCCTATTGCCTTGCCTTGGTGATGAAATTTTCATCTCTCTGAAAGGAGAGCTGTCGGGTAGATTGCTTTTAAGACTTTTCTGAACAGAAATATCTATGTTGATTACGTGGTTTTCTAGCGGAATAACCCAAACGCCACGCTCCTCATCCCAGACCGGATGATTGACATCGCACCCAACAGCTGCTTCGTGTGGGGTAGATGACCCATTGTGGCCACCACTCAGTTCCTCAAGCCGGTACATTTCACCCTTGTATTCAAACTCCATGTAAGGCTTTTCAAAAAACGCCCCTATGGAGGGGATTTCCTTTACCAATATTTGAAGAGACATTTGTGGCCCCCAGATCGAATAGTTACAATTATGGCGCGGACGAGCTGAATATAGCCGAATCTCAAATGCATGGAAAGCTTCGCAAGCATCTTGCAAGGCGTATGGCAAAAACGCCATTGATACCCCCCTGATCAAAACGGTCGTTTTTGGCTCGATCGATCGCTTCACGGAAACCGTTGAAAAATATTGTGCTACAAACCCTTGGCATAACACAGTTTGGTTATACCAAGGATTTGTCCGCCCTTTAGTGCCAGACATTAATGCGCAACGAAGCAACCGGCACTAAGGGCTCAAAGTAGACATCCGAGTGCTACTTAATTACTCGTTAGCCCCAACTTTTGCATGCGGCGGTACATGGTGGCGCGGCTGATGCCTAGGTCTTTGGCGGCGAGGGAGACGTTGCCTTTGGTACGGGCGAGGGCGCGGCGGAATTCTGACTTTTCGGCGCTTTGCAGATTGGTGCGGGCGTCGCTGGTGTGCACAATGTCGCTAATGGGCGTTGGGTCGGCCAGCATGGCCTGATCAACGCCGAAGGCGCGGCGGGCGTGACGGTTGGCGCCGATGACGAGATCGTCCTGATCGACCGCGAACAGCGCTGTGGCGGACAAATCTTCGGTTGGGGCGATGATGACGCGGGCGTCTTTATAGGTGGCGCGGAAATAGTCTTGCTCGATGCGTTGGGCCGTGTCGGCCACCACTTTGCCGAATACATGGGCGATGCCGCTTGTCATGTCGTTGCGGCAGCTTGAGATGTCGAGCACCGCGATCATTTTGCCTTCATTGTCAAAGACAGGCGCACCCATGCAGCTCATCATGGTGTTTTGGCTTTTGAAATGTTGGTCGCGGTGGATAACCACCGGGCGTTGCTCTGCCGCGCAGGTGCCGATGCCGTTGGTGCCTTGGTTGGCTTCGCTCCAAATGGCGCCTTTGGTGAGCCCCCACTGGTTGAACATCATATCGTCGCCTGCTTGGGAGTGGGCATTGAGGATAACCCCATCCATATCTGACAGAACAACGCAGCAGCCTGATTGGCTGACGGTTTGAAACAGCTTTTCAAGGGTAGGACGGGCCACATGCATCAGAAAGTCGAGCTGGCCAAGGGCTTCGCCCAATTGGGTGCTGGAGACTTGCTCAGCACGCAATCTTTGTTCTGGCGTTAGGCCATAATGCAGCATGGACCGACGCCAAGATGCAGCCAAGCTGGATTGTGTGGCGTTATGATCTTTTTCGACAATTGAACGGACATATTCCGCATGTGAACGCGATGTTGCCATTACCAAAGTCCTCCCACGGGAAGATTAGCAGAAGAGTGTGACCCGCAATAGGGGGGTAAATGCCGTGTCGTGCCGTTTAGGGCGATTTGCGGCCCGATCTGTCGCGAAAGTGAGACAGATTAAGGGCGCGCATTGTTGCGGATGGGCTGACCTTTATTTGCGGGCGATACATGCTGGCCCTCACCCCTTTTGGGAGAAAGGGCATAGAGGAGGATAGAATGAACAAGATTGATATTTCCAAGTCTGCATCGCGTATTTACAAGGCGAAATATGGCAACTTCATCAATGGTGAATTTGTTGAGCCAAAATCTGGCAAATATTTTGAGAACACATCGCCAGTGAATGGCCAATTGCTGTGTGAAGTTGCCCGGTCTAACGAGGCAGATGTTGAAGCTGCGCTGGATGCTGCCCATGCGGCAAAGGACGCCTGGGGTCGCACAAGCCAAGCTGAGCGCGCCGTGATGTTGAACAAGATTGCCGACATTATGGAAGCAAATCTTGACCTGTTGGCCGAAGCTGAAACTTGGGACAATGGCAAGCCGATCCGCGAAACAACAGCAGCTGATTTGCCTTTGGCGATTGACCATTTCCGCTATTTTGGCGGTGTGATCCGGGCGCAAGAAGGCTCGATTGCTGAAATTGACAATGATACGATTGCCTATCACTTCCACGAGCCATTGGGCGTTGTGGGCCAGATCATTCCGTGGAACTTCCCGATTTTGATGGCGACATGGAAATTGGCGCCAGCTTTGGCGGCGGGTAACTGCGTGGTGCTGAAACCGGCCGAGCAAACCCCGGCGTCCATTTTGATCTTGATGGAATTGATTGCGGATGTGTTGCCTAAAGGCGTGGTGAATGTGGTGAACGGGTTTGGCCTTGAAGCCGGTAAACCATTGGCCACCAGCAAGCGGATCGCCAAGATCGCCTTTACGGGTGAAACCACAACTGGCCGCTTGATCATGCAATATGCCAGCCAGAACCTTATTCCCGTGACGCTGGAATTGGGCGGCAAATCACCAAATATCTTCTTTAAAGACGTAACGCGTGAAGACGATGATTATTTCGACAAGGCGATTGAAGGCTTTGTGATGTTTGCGCTGAACCAAGGCGAAGTGTGCACCTGCCCAAGCCGTGCGCTGATCCATGAAGACATTTATGATGAATTTATGGAGCGGGCTTTGAAGCGGGTGAACGCAATTGTGCAGGGCAATCCGCTGGATTCGGCCACCATGATTGGCGCGCAGGCGTCTTCTGAACAGCTTGAGAAGATCTTGTCTTATCTCGATATTGGCCGCCAAGAAGGCGCGGAAGTGTTGGCTGGTGGCGCGCAGGCGCATTTGGGCGGTGATCTTGAGAACGGTTATTACGTTCAGCCGACGGTGTTTAAAGGCGACAATAAGATGCGCATTTTCCAAGAAGAGATTTTTGGGCCTGTTGTGTCTGTGACGACCTTTAAGGACAATGATGAGGCGCTTTCCATTGCCAATGACACGCTTTATGGCCTTGGTGCTGGCGTGTGGAGCCGCGATGCGAACACTTGCTATCGCTTTGGTCGCGCCATTCAGGCGGGTCGTGTGTGGACCAACTGTTACCACGCATACCCAGCTCATGCGGCGTTTGGTGGCTATAAGCAATCTGGCATTGGTCGTGAGAACCATCTCAAAATGCTTGATCATTATCAGCAGACCAAAAATATGCTGGTGAGCTACGCACCACAAAAGCTTGGCTTCTTTTGATCGAACAAAGTGGGGCTGAGAGATCAGCCCCCTTTTTGCGAGGTGCAAGATGGCAGAGCAGAAAGTGACGGCAACAGCTGAAGCGCTGGAGCTGATTGAAGAAATTAAACGCGATCACGGCCCGATTATGTTTCATCAATCGGGCGGGTGTTGCGATGGATCATCGCCCATGTGCTATGCGCAAGGTGATCTGATGATCAGCGATAATGATGTGCTGTTGGGCGAAATTGGTGGTGCACCATTCTATATTGGTGGCGATCAATATGAGGCATGGAAGCACACAAATTTGATCATCGATGTGGTGCCCGGCCGTGGCGGCATGTTCTCGCTTGATAATGGCCGCGAAAAGCGGTTTCTCACCCGTTCTGAGATTTGCTCACTTTAGATTTCACTCTCCTTCCTAGAGTTTGAGCGTAAAGGTCCGGTGCGCCCTCCGCATCGGACCTTATTTAACCCCGTCATTTTTCTGGTAAGATGCGCCTTTATTTTAGTGTGCGTTTTTTATTTTTACTTTGGCAGGGAGGGATCTCATGGCTGAGATTAAATTTGCCGTATGGAATATGGAGTGGCTGAATAATCTTTTTACGGGTGGCAGCAATGGTGCCCCGAGCGTTTTTAAAGATGATGATGATTTTGCTGATCGCGATAAGAAAGTGACCATCGCCAAACGCAAGGCCGATATTGCCTTGGGGCTTGCGCATATTGATCCGGATTTGATGGTGATCGTTGAAGGGCCCAACAAAACGGAAGAATTGCAGCTTTTGTTTGATGAATTGGCATTGGGCGAGTGGCAATGTTTTATCCAAAGCTCAAAATCGATCAACGGACCGGGTCGCACGGATATGTGGAGTTCATCACAATGTGTTGGCATTGCCATGCGGTTGGATGGCAATAAATTTGACGCCCAAACGCCCATGCGGATTTTTGACAGCATGGATGAAAATAATGAGGCGATCTTTGAGGCAAGTGAACCCTTTTGGATGGATATTGGCACCGACAAAATCCCCGAATGGTTCCGGTTTGAACGGCGGCCCGCCTATGCTGAGATCAAGCTGGCCGATGGCGAGATTTTCCGCCTGGTGGGGCTGCACCTTAAAAGCAAGGGGATATTCTCGGCGCATGAATGGTCGCGCTGGTGGGCGATGGCAGATGCCAATCGCGAGCGGCTGTTGGCGCAATGTCGGCAATTTCGCATGGAATTTTTGGACGGTTATCTGCGGGACGATGAAACCAAAGATATTCCGCTGATTGTGTGTGGCGACATCAATGATGGGCCGGGATTTGACACAAGCGAAATGAAGCTGAAAGCCAGTGGGATTGAAACGCTGATGGGGTCTGTGTGGCACCCGGATTTGGCGTTGGGCAATGCGTTGTTTGATCGGTTGAGCGAGAAAGACAAGAAGCGATTGAACTTTGAGGACAATTCAACGACTTCTTTTGCTGATCCGATTTTCAATCACACCTATCATCGGGTGTGGATTGACCACATTCTTTATAGCCGAAATGGCCATGGCCAATGGGTGAAGGATGCGGATATTTTGCGCCAAATTGGTGATGATGGCCCGAAATATTATCAAATATCGGACCATTATCCGGTGGTGGCGCAAATCAGCCTTTAGATGTTGGGGCACGCTGCTTAAGCAGGGTGCTCCATATTTTGCGCGGCTTCATCGCAAATTTCATACCATGATGGTTTTTCGGCGACGAATTCGTGCATTTGGTTTTTCAGATCAAGCTCGCTGTCGATTGCATTGGCGGCGATAGGGAAGCTATCGTCATTTGAAAGAATTTCGCCCAGTGAGGTGCCGCAATTTTTGCAGAAATTGCGCTCATATTTATAAGGCGCTTCTGGCGTGTAGGTTGCCACTTGGTCTTTGCCTTGCACCCATACCAAATCTTCTTTTTTGACAAAGATGATGGCGCTAGCCCCAACCTTGCGGCAGCGGGAGCAATGGCAGGTGCCCAGCATGGACGGTTTGTTTTTCAGCTCAAACTTCACCGCGCCGCAACAGCAGCTTCCTTCGATCATAACACATTCCTTCTATTTGGTTTTTTGTGACGAGTAAATCAAATTTTGCGGGAACAATACGTGAACATATAAGGTGCGTCAATGTCGGGTATGGCAAATCTATGGGAATAATGTTGGACAGATTGGGAGCGGAAAATAGACGAAAAGCCGCACCCCAATGTTTTGGGATGCGGTTTCAAGGAGCAAGAGATTTCGATTAGTTTAGTACCAATCGCCCATTTTGACTTCAGCAACTGCGCCAACCATGTTGGCAAAATCAACTGGGTCTTGAGTGCCGTTGTCGCGGCCACGATAATGGTAAGGATAAACCACTTTGGGTTTGAACTCTGCCACGGCGGACGCTGCTGCTTTTGCGTCCATGGTGAACGGCAAGTTCATGCAGATGAAGGCCAGATCAATCTCTTCAAGTGCGCGCATTTCGGGAATGTCTTCCGTGTCGCCTGAAATATAGATGCGGAAATCATCTACTGTGAGCACATAGCCGTTGTCGCGGCCTTTGGGGTGGAAGTTTTTCCGCTCTTCTGTGGTGTTGTAGGCCGGGATGGCTTCAATGTTCACGGCCTTAAAGCTTGTGGTGCCGCCATTGCCAATTTGTGTGGCGTTCGACTTTAGATTTTCTGGCAACATATCAAACACTGCGGGGTTGGTGATCAAGGGTGTTTCGTCACCTTTAAGGGCAGCCAGCGTTTCCGCGTTGTAGTGGTCGCCATGCTCATGGGTAATCAAAATAAGGTCAGGTTTTGGCAAATCTGCATATTGTGCGGGGTCACCCACTGTATCCACATAGATAACGCCTTCTGGGGTTTCCAGCACCACAGATGCGTGGCTGACAGGGTGCACTTTGACCATGCCATTTGCAGTTTTGAATTCATGCATGCTGTGCCCATCGGCCAAAGCGGTGAGTGGAATAAATGTGATGCCGCCCGCGACGACAGCGCCGGTGCGTAAAAAGTCTCGTCTAGAAAATGTCATGTTTGCCTCCCTAGCAATGATGCCATTGTTACGTAGAAATATGGCGATTGGATGGGCGCGGGGAGGGTGGCTCAGTTCAACATTTTGTGAGGAAAAGGCGGCGCCCGACAAGCGCCGCCCATAAGCAAGGTCTGGGAGTTTGCTTATAGTGTGATGCGGTAAGTGCCGAAACCGTTTTCAGCTTCGCCTACATAATCCACTTTCACCTCGGTTACATCAGCCACATGTTCTTTGGCTTTCGGCCCAGTTTCGAACAGCACAGTGGTGTTTTCCAAAGGTGCCAAAGACCAGTTATTGTCGGCCTTTGGATTGATGGTGCCTTTTTCAACAATATAACGCACAATCACGTCGCGGTTGGTATCTGGACCAACGAAGATGATCACATCGTCGCCCAAGCCTGGGAAGCTGCCGCCGCCTGATGCGCGGTAATTGTTGGTGGCCACTACGAACTTCTGATCCATATCGATCGGTTCGCCATTATAGCGCAGGTCGACAATGCGTGAGGCATCAGGATTGATTGCATCGCCGCCACGTGGTGGATATTTCGATGGCTGTGAAATATCGATTTTGTAGGTCACGCCATCGATCACATCAAAGTTGTAGGATGGGAAATCCAAATTGATGAGCTGTTGATCAGCGGAACCTTTTTCCACCTGATTGAAGATGCCCGCCGAACGCTCAAGCCATTCTTTAACGCCACGGCCATCAATCAACACCGCACGCACGGTGTTTGGATAGAGATAAAGGTCAGCTACGTTTTTGATGGCGACTGGGCCAACTGGCACGTCAGTGTAATAATCCGGGCCGCCACGACCGCCAGCTTTAAATGGTGCGGCTGCGGAGAGGATCGGCAAGCCTTCCCACTCAGTGCCACGCATCATTTGCTCGGTGTACCAAAGCTGGGCTTGAGAGACGATTTGCACAGATGGATCATCGGCAACCAGTGCAAAATAGGAATGCAATTTTGCTTCGGTTTCGCCCACAGCGGTCCGTACATATTCAAGCGTATCGTCATGGGTTTTTTGCACAGATGCCAGAACGGCAGGCACAGATTCGACCAATGGTTTCACTTCGCGCTCAACACGCTCATAGATCGGACGTGCTTCTGACGTGTGAGAAATGATCTTCCACTCATTGCCGCTTTTCTCGATTAACAAATCGATCAAGCCCATGTGTGAACCCCAGAAACCGGGCATCACAGAAGGTTTGCCTTGAAGGGTGCCTTTGGCGGTGTCTACGCCATCGATGCCATCATATTGTGAGCTGGGGAACACATTGTGGTGGTGCCCTGTGAACACAACATCGATGCCTTCAACGCCAGCGAGATAAAGCGAGGCGTTGCCCATCATGTCGGTTTGCGGCTCGCCATTAATGCCAGAGTGGGACAGGGCAACGATCAAGTCAGCGCCTTTTTCTTTCATCAAAGGCACATAAGCTTCGGCCGTTTTTACGATGTCGCGGGTCATCACTTTGCCGTTCAGGTGCTGGAAGTCCCACACCATAATTTGCGGTGGCAAGAAGCCGATAAAGCCGACTTTGATGGTGTGCTTTTCACCTGCGCCATCCATCACTTCTTTTTCAAGAATTTTGAATGGCGACAGCAATGTTTTGTCTTTGGTTGGGTCTTCGCCCAACACGGTGCCCATCACAACGTTGGCACAGACGAATGGGAAGCTTGATCCGGCCAATGCTTTTTCAAGGAATGGCAGGCCATAGTTAAATTCGTGATTGCCGACGGTGGCCACATCATAGCCCAATGTGTTCATGGCGGCGATCATTGGGTGCAAATCACCCTCTTTAAAGCCCCGCTCATAGGCCACATAGTCGCCCATCGGGTTGCCTTGGATCAAATCGCCATTGTCAACCAACATGGAGTTGGTGGCTTCGGCGCGAATGTCTTCAATCAGTTTTGCTGTGCGGGCCAAACCCATCGTGTCGTTGGGGCGGTCAGCATAATAATCGTAAGGATGAATGGCGACGTGAATATCTGTCGTTTCCATCAAACGCAAATGGGCTTGCGCATTGTTGGCCATTGCTGAGAATGGGTGCATAGCAATCATGGTGCCGGCACCTGCCGCGCCTGCTAGAAACGCGCGGCGAGAAATTGAGTTAAAGTGTGACATTATTCCCTCCATGGAATAGCGAAGTAAACACATCGAAACTGGCGCCTTCTTGCCGGGCACCTTTGACGTTTCGATGACGGAATGATGTATGATTTTTGACAATTTGGTCAAAAATTTATTCTGGCCCGGTGGATAAGTGGACAGGGCAGAGAAAAAGTGGCAATTAAATGAACCGGTTAATCAGGGGATAAAAATTATGAAATGGCGTGGTCGGCGGCGAAGCAGCAATGTTGAAGATCGGCGTGGGCGTTCTGGCAGAAGTCGTGGACGTTCTGGCTCGCGTATGCGCATTCCAATGCCACGCGGTCGCGCTGCGAAGGGCGGTGGTGGTGGCCTTGTGATGCTGCTGGTGGTGCTTGGCATCGCCTGGATGATGGGCATCAACCCGCTCAGCCTGTTGAGTGGCGATGTTTCGGGAGGGAGCACCTATAGTCAGCGGCCAAGCGATAATTTGCCAATGCCCAATGCTGGACAGGACGATTTGCTCGACTTTGTGGCGGTAAATCTGGCAGAAACCGAAGATCTTTGGACGCTCGTTTTTGAACAGAATGACCTGACTTATGTGGCGCCAAAGCTGGTGTTGTTTGATGGACAAACCAGCTCACCTTGTGGCGTTGCCAGCGCCCGCACCGGGCCGTTTTATTGCCCGGCGGACCAGAAGATTTATCTCGACCCAGATTTTTACCGACAGCTGCGTGACCAATTTGGTGCGGGGGGCGATTTTGCCCAAGCCTATGTTTTGGCGCACGAAGTTGGCCACCATGTGCAGCAATTGATTGGCACCTTGCCGGAGTTTAACCGCCTGCGGGGGGCGTTGGCGCAAGAAGATGTGAATGCCTATTCCGTGCGGATTGAGCTGCAAGCTGATTGCTATGCGGGGATTTGGGCCAATTATGTAGGTGAGCAGAACTTGCTGGAACGTGGCGACATTCGCGAGGCGCTGAATGCGGCTGAGCAAATTGGTGATGATACGCTGCAAAAACGCACCCAAGGCTTTGCGGTGCCCAAGACATTTAGCCACGGCACATCTGCCCAGCGGATGGAATGGTTCTCGCGCGGTTATGAAACCGGGAATGTGCAGGCCTGTGATACCATTGGTTGATAAAAGTTTAAGGATTAAGCTTAATAAAAGCTAAAGATGGCGAGCGGAGGCGAAGCGGGCGATAATATGCGGTGACTGAGAAGGAACCGACAATGCCTGCTTCCCCTTTGCAAAATGCGCTGCCAAGTGGCACCGAACGCGATGTCACGTTGGATATTTTCCGCGCCGTGGCCATCTTGCTTGTGATCCTATATCAGTACACAGCGCGTTTGCCGGTTACTGCATTTGGTGCAACGGAGCCTTTGGCTTTGCCGATCGTTTTTGGCTGGATTGGCGTCTACTTTTTCTTCATCCTTTCTGGATTTTGCATTTTTTACACCCTAGAGCGCTCGCCGACAATTTGGCGGTTTTTCGCGAAGCGGTTTTCGCGGATCTATCCGGCCTTTGCCGCCGCGGCGATATTGCTGTTCGCGCTGGATCAAGTCGTACCATTGCCGTTGTTGCCGCAATTTGATTTTCGGCCCGTTGCGCCCGATGGGATCGATTTGCTCGGTAATTTGCTGTTTCTGGGGGGCTTGTTTGAATGGGTCAATGGCTCGTTCTGGTCCATCACTGTAGAGTTGCAATTTTATGCGCTGATTGGTTTTTGTGCGATGGCAATCAAACATAGCGGCCAGATGTTGCAGTTTTTCCATCGGGCGAGCTTGATTTTGGCTATTTGCTGGTTGGCGGCCTTTTGGTTGGGCTTGGCATTTGACCCTGCCGCCAAAGCAGCCACCGCGCTGCGCTTGGTGTTAATTGCACCATATTTGCCGTTCTTTGCCCTTGGCGTTTTGGGCGCACAATTGGCGAAGGGGCGTTGGTATCTTTCGAGAGCGTTTAAGCAGCAAATTCTGGTGGCCAGTTTGGTGGTGTTTAGCCAGGCAGTGGAGACTTCACCCTATTTATTCGGCCCGGAAACTTTGATGCCTGTGCTGATTACATTTTGGTTGATCGTACTATTTCGCTCTTACGCTGAAGGATGGCGATTGCCATATATACCACTAGTGACGCCGAGCCTGACGCAAATTGGGCTGGTCAGCTACTCATGGTATTTGCTGCACGAAAATCTAGGATATTTGCTGCTGAATGCTTTGACGCCTCAAGTGGGGTATGCAGCGAGCCTTATGATAGCCATTGTGACAACGGGTGCGGCTGCGTTTATCTTCTCTTGGGCCTTTGAATGGCGGTTCCGCAAAGCGGCGGAATGGTTTGCCGAAAGTATTTTGACGCGCATAGCTGCGCTTTTGCCGAAAAAAATAGGCGAGGGGATGGCTTAAATCCAGCTCGCCTAGAATTGTGTTGCCGCCCGTGGGGTGGCTTTGAAGCAGCGGTTAGGCTGCTTCTTTTTTGTGTGATTTCACATTGTCCATAAAGCGGCCGAACAGATAGTGGCTGTCGTGTGGGCCCGGAGATGCTTCTGGGTGATATTGCACGGAGAAGATCGGCTTATCATTGACCATCAAGCCGCAGTTTGACCCGTCAAACAAAGATTTGTGGGTTTCTGTGACGTTGGCTGGCAATGTATCTGCATCCACAGCGAAGCCGTGGTTCATAGAGGTGATTTCCACTTTGGTGGTGGTCAAATCTTGAACCGGGTGGTTGGCGCCGTGGTGGCCCTGGTGCATTTTTTTCGTTTTTGCGCCCAAAGCGAGGCCCAGCAATTGGTGGCCAAGGCAGATGCCGAAAATTGGCAAGCCGCTTTCGATCAGTTCTTGGATGATGGGCACAGCATATTCGCCAGTGGCCGCCGGATCACCGGGGCCGTTGGAGAGGAAAATGCCGTCAGGATTGAGCGCGAGAATGTCTTTGGCTGGTGTTTGCGCGTTGACCACGGTCACCGCAGCATTTTGATCCACCAAGCAGCGCAGAATGTTTGATTTGGCACCATAGTCGATGGCAACGATGTGATGTTCAGCATCTTCCAAAGCAGAAACGCCTTCGTCCCACTGCCAAGTCTTTTCATTCCATTTATAGGTTTGGGCTGTGGATACGGTTTTGGCCAAGTCGAGATGTTCCAAGCCAGCGAATTTTGCCGCTTCAGCCTTAAGCACATCAATGTCGAAATTGCCTTCAGGGTCATGCGCGATGATGGCGTTGGCAAAACCTTTATCGCGGATCATGGCGGTGAGGGCGCGGGTGTCGACCCCAGAAATGCCGATAATGTTGTTGGCTTTGAGCCACTCATTCAAATGTTCGGCAGAACGATAGTTTGATGGGTTGGTGATGTCGGCTTTAAGCACGCAACCGCGTGCGCCGGGCGCTGACGCCATTTTCACTGTTTCCACATCTTCCGCATTGGCACCGATATTGCCGATGTGCGGGAAGGTGAAGGTGATGATTTGCCCAGCATAGGACAAATCTGTCAGAATTTCCTGGTAGCCAGTGATGGCGGTGTTAAAACACACTTCGCCCACGGCATGACCCGTTGCGCCAAGGCCATGGCCTTCGACAATTGTTCCATCTTGAAAGATAAGCAGCGCTGTTGCTTTGGTTTCTTGCCAACCCGACATTTCGGCCATTCCCTTTGATCTATGAATGTAACCGATCCACCTTTTGGGTGCGACTTTAGGGCAGCTGAGACGTGGCTGCGCGCATGGGCACCTTTTTGGTCTGGATCGGATGGACACTAAGGGAGCAGGCGCAGAAAATCAACTGATTCCGTGAAAGATTTAATCGCACAAATTCAATGACTTAGATGTTTTTATAAACAGGCATTGGCATAAAGGTTAGCCTTAGGTATAACTCAAGCCTTGTTCCAACAGCTAAAGATGATGCTTCATGCGAGACCAAATCAACCAAGCCCTCAAACATGCCTTGAAAAACCGCGAAACACGACGGATGGGCACATTACGCCTGATTAATGCTGCGATTAAAGATCGGGATATTGAGGCGCGGGGCAAAGGCAAGGAGGCTGTAGACGACGCTGAAATTTTGCAGATTTTGCAAAAAATGGTGAAGCAGCGCGAAGAATCTGCGGCTGTTTATGCGGAAAATGACCGTGAAGAATTGGCTGCACAGGAGCGCGCTGAGATTGAAGTGATTCAAGACTTTTTGCCTAAACCTTTGAGCGACGACGAAGTTGAGGCGGCTATCGATGCGGCCATCGAAGAAACGGGTGCACAGAGCCTTAAAGATATGGGCAAAGTTGTCGGTGTGTTGAAGGCCAAATATCCGGGACGGATTGATTTTGGCCAAGCGTCAAAAGCAGTGAAAGCCAAGCTGAACGGGTAAAACATGGTGTTTGCGGTTCAGTTGACCCCAATCCATTTAGATCATGTGCCAGCATTGTTGCGGTTTGAACGTAGCAATGCTGATTATTTTGAGCAATTTGTGCCGCCGCGTCCGCTGAAAATGCTGACGGATAAAGGCATGTTGGATGCGGTAAACGCGCTTTGTGAGGAGGCCCAATCGGGGCAAGGCGCCTATTTTGTCGTGCTCGAGCAAGACGAGGTGATCGCTCGGCTCAATCTCACATATGATGGCGAGCGGGCTGACATTGGTTATCGCGTTGGTGAAGGTCATGTTGGAAAAGGCTTGGCCACACAAATGGTACAACACGCACTGGATAAGCTGAAAGATGATGGGTTCGATGTGGTGACAGCCCACGCTTTGTCGAGCAATCCGGGGTCAGTTCGTGTGCTGGAAAAATGCGGATTTGGTGTGAGCCGCGTTGATCAAGATGGCGGACAGGCTTTCGGCTTTGAGGGTGATGTTGTGCATTTTGAGCAAGTGCTTTTGGTCGACCAAAACTGATTGTGCATGGCTACGCGCGGCAATTGCTTTTCTGCGCCATTGGGCTTTAGATAGTTTTTTCAATATTTATATTTTTTGTACGAGCGGTTTCGACCCGCAGGGAGACAGTAATGCGACACATTGTTTTGGGTATAGTTCTCAGTCTTGGTTTGGCCGGTTCACCGCTTTATGCGCAGGAAATCTCACCTTCCCCGCTGAGCGGTGTGATCAAAGCTGACGGCTTATCTGCCGGCGTTGCGTTTGCTGAACAGCAGCCAGATGGTGATCGCAAACAATTTGCATTGGGGGCGCTGTACACTTTGCAGGCTGTCGAACATATTTTGCAGGTGCGCTACAATAATTATTCTGGCCGTTTGCCACTGGTGCCGGGTGGCACAACCCAATTGCGGTTGAACCCGAATGCCAAGTTTGATCCTGCCTTTATCGAAAATGCACTGGTTGGTGCAGCCGACGCATTGGCCACGGCGCAGGGTCATTTAGAAGATCTTGGCGAAGACGAGTTTGCATTGGTGATCAATCTTGATGACATCTGGTTTGATGTAGACGCAGATGGGCAACGTGCGGATGATGAGGGGCTTAGGGCTTTCCTCGGGGCAGCGCTGAACGTGCCTGCACCAGAAGAAGGGCAAATGCCGATTGTGCAATTTGACCGTGCTGATGGCCGCTGGTTGTTGGCCTACACCCATGTGTTGCAAGGCATGGCAGAAATGGTGCTTTCCGTTGATCCCACGCCAGCGATGACCAAGGTGACCGACGGCGTGGCGCACATGCGTGAACTGGGCATAGTGAAACGCGATCCGATTTTTGGTGATGACAATATTATCGATACGATTGCGGTGATCATCAACGCGTTGCACGGCCCTGCCGATCAGACGAGGACGCAAAAGGCATTGGGGCATTTCCAAGCCATGATCGCGGCCAATAAAGAGTTTTGGCGCTTAGTGGCATTGGAGGAAGATGATCAGGCAGAATGGTTGCCCAACCCGAGCCAACAGTCAGCGTTTGGTGTGCCTGTGACAGCAGAAGTGGCTGCAGGCTGGCAAGATGTTTTGGACGAGCTGGAATCTGTGTTGGCGGGCGATGCGTTGGTGCCATTTTGGCGAGTTGAGGGGCACAATGCTGCGTCAGTTGGCATTAATATCAATAAGTTTTTGACTGCGCCGGGTGATCTGGACCTGTTTTTGATGGTGCATGGGGCTGCGTTTGCGCCTTATATGGAAAAGGGTCGCGTGGTTGATATTGATGTGTTGGAACGCTTTTCTGAATTGACGGGTGGCCAAGGGGGCATGTTTGCCCTGTGGTTTAATTGATAGGTCGATATGCGCTTTAGTGATCAGTTTTTGGATGAAATTCGCGAACGCCTGAATATTTCTCAGGTGGTGGGCGAATTTGTAACCTGGGACAAGCGCAAGTCGCAACCGGGGCGGGGGGACTTTTGGGCCTGCTGTCCCTTCCATGGAGAAAAGACACCTAGTTTTCACGCGGATGATCGTAAAGGCATTTATCACTGCTTTGGCTGTGGGGTAACGGGTGACCATTTCCGCTTTCTGGTGGAAAAGGGCGGCCTAAGCTTTCCTGAAGCGGTGGAGCGTTTAGCAGGGCAGGCGGGCGTACAAATGCCCGCACGTGACCCGCAACAGGAGGCACAGCAGAAAAAGCGCAACAGCCTTTATGATGTGATGGAACTGGCGACTCAATATTTTGAGCAGGCGCTGGCAGCAAATGTCGGCGCGCGGGCGCGTGGCTATTTGAATGAGCGTGGCGTCGCGCCGAAAATCCAAGAACAGTTTCGTTTGGGTTTTGCACCGGACAGCCGGAACGGGCTTAAGGAGTTTTTGGCACAAAACCAAGTAACCGCGCAGCAAATGATTGCGTGTGGCTTGCTGGTTGCTGGTGACGATATCGCCGTGCCATTTGACAGATTTCGCAATCGGCTGATGTTTCCTATTGAGGACTTTCGTGGCCGCGTGGTTGCGTTTGGTGGGCGGGCTATGTCGCCGGAAGCGCGGGCGAAATATCTCAACTCACCAGAAACAGAGCTCTTCCACAAACGCCGCACGCTTTATAACGGCCAAATGGCGCGGCAGGCGGCACATGATGGCAAGCCGCTTGTGGTGGTTGAAGGCTATATGGATGTGATCGCCTGTGTGCAGGCAGGATTTCATGGTGCGGTGGCGCCCTTGGGCACCGCGTTGACCGATGAGCATTTGGGACTTTTGTGGAAAATGACGCAAACGCCCATATTGTGTTTTGACGGGGATAGTGCGGGGCAACGCGCGGCAGCGCGATCTATGGATGTGATGTTGCCCATGTTGAAGCCGGGGCAGAGCGCAAAAATTGTAACTTTGCCTGAAGGTGTTGACCCGGATGATCTGATCAAAAGTGAGGGGCGCAAAGGTTTTGAGGATTTGTTGGCGAGTGCTGTGCCGCTTTCGCAGGCGATTTGGAACCGTGAAACACAGAATGCCAATGTGGAGACGCCGGAGGCGCGGGCTGAGCTTGAAGCGCGCATCCGCGGCTTGGCGAATGAGATTGTCGACCAATCCGTAAAGAAACATTACGGGCAAGCCTTCAACGACATGCTCTATCGCTATTTTCGGCCGCAGGGAAAGCAGCAATTTCGGCGGAACAACAATGCTGGCCGTTCCGAATATGGTTCGATCAAAACCAATGGCCGCAAAAGCTACGCCCCAAGTTCTAGCCTTATGCAGCGGCTGAAAAGCACAAGCATTGGCTCCATCCATCCGCGCGAGGCGGTGATTTTGTTGGGGCTGATCAACCATCCGGAATTGGCCGAACATCACATGGAAGATTTGGCCAATTTGGAGCTGACCAGCCAGGCAGCCAGCCAAATGCTGGACTTGCTGATGAATGCCGTGGCGATGGATCCCGGCATATTGGCGGAGACATTGCGTGGGCAGATTGAACAACGCGGCATGTTGGACGTGTTGAACACCATTACCGATCAAGTGCGCCGCCAGGGCATTTGGCAAGTGGACCAAAAAGCGGACAAAAGTGATGCCGAAATCGGCTTAAATCACGCTTTGGCCTTGCATTATAAATCAGTTCGATTAAATAAAGAACTGAAAGCGGCCGAATTGGCACTTGGAAATGACCCAAGTGAAGAATCTTATGAACGGCTACGCGACATACAGAACCAAATATCCAGTGTTGATGGCACGGAAGCTTTGATCGAAGGGTTTGGTTCGTTATCTGGGCGCTCGACGCGGAACCTTTAAGCTTTATTTTTTAAAAGCAGAGGGGTCGCTCGGCGGTTTTCGCGTATTTGACGTTCAAATACTCTCCAAGGTAACGAATGTGAAATGAGATTTGGGTATTCGCTAGGGCAGAGCAAATATCCGTACCTTGTTCGGAGCGAGATAAACGCAGGCAATTCTGTCATCCCCGCGTTCAGGAGAACAATGAATGGCGACAAAGGCTAAGAAAGAAAACGAGAAGCAGGAAGGCAGCGCCGAAGGTCAAGACGGCCCGCTCCTCGATCTTTCAGCATCATCCGTCAAAAAAATGATTCGCGCCGCGAAAAAGCGCGGCTATGTGACTTATGAAGTGCTGAATGAAGTTTTGCCTTCAGATCAGGTCTCATCAGAACAGATTGAAGACGTGATGGCGATGCTTTCTGAGATGGGCATCTCAGTGATCGAAGAAGATGAAGCCGAAGAGCGCGAAGCTGAAAAAGAGTCCAGCAGCACGGAATTGACCGTTGCGACGGGCACAGCTGTTGCGTCCAAGTCCAATGCGCGTGAAGGTTCCGACCGGACCGACGACCCGGTGCGCATGTATTTGCGCGAAATGGGCACGGTGGAGTTGCTGTCTCGTGAAGGCGAGATTGCGATTGCGAAGCGGATTGAAGCTGGTCGTGAGACCATGATCGAAGGGCTGTGCGAAAGCCCTTTGACTTTCCAAGCGATTATTATTTGGCGCGAGCAATTGGCTGAAGGCGAAATTTTGCTGCGTGACATTATCGACCTTGAAGCGACCTATGCTGGGCCAGACGCAAAAGAAGAGCCGACTATTCCGGGCGAAGGCGAAAACAACAAGCCCGCGGAAGAGGAAACTAAGTCTGAAGACCAGTCTGGTGAAGATGGTGAAGGCGACGATGATGACGATGATGATGAGTTTGAAAACAATCTGTCATTGTCAGCCATGGAAGCTGAGCTAAAGCCACAAGTTGTTGAAACTTTTGATCTTATCGCCAGTACTTACGCAAAATTGCGCAAGTTGCACGATGAGCAAGTTGAGCAAAAACTGGCTTCAAGCACCCTTTCAGACAAGCAACTGAAAAAGCTAGATACGCTGAAAGCTGAAGTGATTGCGGAAGTGAAGTCACTTTCTTTGCACAATGGCCGTATCGAAGCGCTGGTTGAGCAACTTTATGACATCAATAAAGGTTTGGTGCGCATTGAAGGCCGCTTGCTGCGTTTGGCGGAAAGCTATGGCATTCAGCGCGAAGACTTTTTGAGCGAATATCACGGCAATGAACTGGCCCCTGATTGGGTGGATACTATTTCCACCTTGCCAAAGCCGGGCTGGACCAATTTTGCTGTGGCTGAGCGCGACATGATTGAAGAGTTGCGTGAAGAAATCAAAAACCTTGCCACTGAAACAGGCATGGATATTTCTGAATATCGCAAGATTGTTCATAAGGTGCAAAAAGGTGAGCGCGAAGCTGCCATTGCGAAGAAAGAAATGGTTGAGGCGAACCTGCGCCTCGTGATTTCGATTGCGAAGAAATACACCAACCGTGGTTTGCAATTCTTGGATCTTATTCAAGAGGGCAATATCGGCTTGATGAAGGCGGTTGATAAGTTTGAATATCGCCGGGGCTATAAATTCTCGACTTATGCCACATGGTGGATTCGTCAGGCGATCACACGGTCTATTGCTGACCAGGCGCGCACGATCCGTATTCCGGTGCATATGATCGAGACGATCAACAAGATCGTTCGGACATCGCGTCAGATGTTGCACGAGATTGGCCGGGAGCCAACACCAGAGGAGTTGAGCGAAAAGCTGCAAATGCCTTTGGATAAGGTGCGCAAAGTGCTGAAAATCGCGAAAGAGCCGATTTCTTTGGAAACGCCAATTGGCGACGAAGAAGACAGCAATTTGGGCGACTTTATTCCGGATTCAAATGCGGTACAGCCGATTGATTCTGCGATCCAATCTAACCTGCGTGAAACCACAACACGGGTTTTGGCCTCGCTTACGCCGCGTGAAGAGCGCGTGTTGCGTATGCGTTTCGGCATCGGCATGAACACTGACCACACGCTTGAAGAAGTGGGCCAGCAGTTCAGCGTGACGCGTGAACGTATTCGTCAGATCGAGGCGAAGGCATTACGTAAGCTGAAGCACCCAAGCCGCAGCCGCAAGCTGCGTAGCTTCTTGGATAGCTAGGCTAGGCTATCGCAAACCAAAGAATTTAAGGCGCTCCATTTCCATAGGGGCGCCTTTTGTTTATGTGTAAATGGTCGATTTAGTCTTCTTGCCGATATTGGAGAGTGAGCATGGTAGAGCCGAATGATGCCGCCGCACGCCGCGCCGTTGAACCGGTCATTTGCTACCCGATTGAAACTCTGCCGCAGCCTGACATGGCTGCATATAAAGGGTTCAGAGCGCAAGCAACAAAAATTGATGAAGTGGTGGTACCGCCGCGTGATGCATTGAGCTTTAATGTGCCCGCGGGCGGCTTTTTCCGCATTACGTCGGTTGAGGGGCCGCAGGTCGGCGATCTCAATTTGTGGAATGCCAACGACCTAACAGAACGTTTTTATTCAGGTAAAACGCGGGCGTTGCACAGCACCCATGTGACCGATGGGCATCGGCTTTGGTCCAGTTTTCCAACTTTGCGCCCGATGGCAACAATTGTTGCGGATACGCTTGATTGGTATGGCAAGGACGAATTTGGCGGTTCCGTTCATGATGTGATTGGTACACGATGTGATCCCTACACCAACAATTTGCTTTCAGGCGGCCAATATCACCATTGTTGCCATTCCAACCTGACTCGTGCATTGGCGGACGCCACAGGCTTGCCGCTGCGCGAAGCTGAAGCGCATGTGCATGATGTGCTTAATGTGTTTATGTGCACAGGCTTTACCCGCGACACGGGACAATATTTTATGAAAGCCAGCCCCGTGCGGCCCGGCGATTATCTAGAGTTTTTTGCCGAAATGCCGCTGCTCGGCGCGCTTTCGACATGTCCGGGCGGCGATTGTTCGGCTGAGCATTCCTCAGACCAAGCCGCATGTTTTCCGCTTTTGGTCGAAGTGTATGAAACACCGGCTGACGCGCTCGCGGATTGGCAAAGCCCTTCGCCCAGCGGCTATGATCGCAGCCACGGACGATAGGCTCCATCATGTCAGGGGCGAACGAGCATCACTGAGCACTTCGCGTGTTGTGCGACTTTGCCCCCATTTGACGGCCAAACATATTCGACTGCGCCGGGCACATGGCTTGCCATCACGACAAGATCTGCGCCGGTTTTATCAATTGCTTTGATCAGCGCTGCTTCAATTTCAATGGATGGATCGTTTGCTTTTTCCATATGCGCGCTGGCATCAACGCCATATTTTTCCACTTCACCATCAGCGAAGTTTTGCAGCTTTTGGCTATATTCTTCAGGATTGTGGGCAATAGCACCCGGAGCTGAGGACGTTACGCCCACATAAATAATGGGCAGGCCATAATGCTTGGCCAAATCCGCTGCGCAATCCAGTGCGCGGCCCAGTTTATCGATGTGCGCCAAGTCTACTGGTGTGATGATTTTGTTGAACATATTCATGCTCCTTTCGTCTTGCCAGACACCGAACAGCCCATGAAAACGGCCATTGCTTCGTCACTGAACCGTTTTGCGGGGCAGTGGGAGTCTGTCAGGCAATGCTACATCCCATCATAAAGCACGCATTGATCTGAGTCACATATGGCTGGGGCGAAGGATGGGGGCTTTACGCACGGAAGGTGGGATTTGACAAATACATACCGCGTGGTATGTATTTTGAATGCCACGCCCAACCAAGTTTGCACCTGAGCGCGGGGAAGCGCGCACTCGATTGTTAGAAGCCGCGCGGGATGTGATCCGCGCTAAGGGATTTGCTGCGACGACGGTGGCGGATGTATGCAAAGCTGCGGACGTGACCAAGGGCGCGTTTTTCCATCACTTTGAGAATAAGGATGCGCTCGGTGTTGCGGCGGCGGAATTTTGGGCAGAAACCACGTCCACCTTTTTTGAAACTGCGCCTTATCATCAGCATAAAGACCCGTTGGAACGGGTGTTGGCTTATGTCGACTTTCGCAAGTCGATCATAGAGGGAGAGCTTTGGGCTTTCACCTGCTTTGTGGGCACCATGGCGCAGGAGGTGCACGATGTTTGCCCCGATATTCGCGATGCCTGCGGCAAAAGTATTTTCGGCCATGCGGCGACACTTGAGGCGGATATTGAAGCAGCCATAGAGCAATATGGCATTGCAGATGATTGGACTGCTGCAAGTTTGGCGCGGCACACGCAGACCGTTATTCAAGGTGGTTTTGTTTTGGCAAAAGCAGGCAATGACCCCGCGCTTGCGCGTGAGGCGCTCGATCACCTTTCACGTTACATCAAACGACTTTTTTATCAGGCATAATGGGAGGCGATATGTCCAATTCGACGCAATTGAATTGTAAATGCGGGCAAGTGAAATTGGAGGTGAAGGGCGAGCCATTTCTCGTGTCTGAATGTTTATGCACCAGTTGTCGCGCAGCGGCGCTGCGCTTGCAGAAATTGCCTGGGCTCACTGATATGTTGACCAGCTATGGTGCAACTGGCTGCGCTGATTTTCGGAAAGATCGCGTGCGCATCTTGGCGGGCGCGGATCAGCTGAAAGACTTTCGGCTAAGCGCCGAAGCCGGCACTCGCCGGGTGGTGGCAAGCTGCTGCAATACGCCAATCTTTATGGAAATGAAAGGCGGGCACTGGTTGAGCATCTATTTGGATTTGTGGCCCGAAAATGCGCGCCCACAGGTGGAGCTGCGCACCATGGTTGGCGATTTGGATGATGCCTCCGCCGTGCCAAATGATGTGCCGAACCTTAAAACCCATTCTGTGAAATTTTACGGCAAATTGCTGGCCGCTTGGGTGGCGATGGGGTTCAAAACGCCTAAATTTGAAACCGGAGGTGCACTTGATGTCTGATGATAATATTGAAATTGAGAATGTGAACAAGCCCGGTTACACGGAGCGGGTTAATCGAGAAAAATACATGGCGATGCGCGACGCTTTGTTGGCTGTTTTGCCCGCAGAAATGCCCGGCATGAAAGTGCCAGATGCAAAGCAAGCTTTGCTGCCATTGCTGCCGGATACATTATTCCCCGAGGGAAAGACAGCTGGCTGGTGGCTGAAAGCGGTTCAGCTTGATCTGGAAGCCAAAAAGATCATCGTGCGGGCACCGAGTAAGCCGGTGCAATTGTCAAAAGTTTAGACTTGCTCGTCTAGGATTTCTTTCAAGGTGCGCGCTTGGACACCGTTTTGGTCAGGGCTGGATAGGCCTGCCAATGTGACAAGGCTTTTCCATAAAGCCCATGCTTTGGCGCGTTGCCATGTATCTTGATCAATTTGAAGTGTGGATTGGAATTGCGTGCGCTCTGGTTCGGAGAAATAGGTCCATGCGATGGCATAGTCGCAAGCAGGATCGCCTACGCCGCAGGTGCCGAAATCAATAAGAGCACTTATCTCGCTATCTCGCATCAAAATATTGCCAACGGCAATGTCACCATGAAACCAGACAGGCGAGTGTGACCATTTACTCCCAGTAGATGATTGCCATATGGCAAGGCAACTTGTTGTATCAATTTGGCTTTCAAGTAGGATTAGGCTTTGGTGTACTTCATTTTCATAAATGGTCGGGTGGCAACCGCGATAAAATGAATGAGCGCCTGCTTCAAGCGTTGTAGTGGCCGGGGCGTTTCGCAGCTCGATCAGCAGATTTGCCAGTTGAACGGCAAATGCACTTTTGTCTTGCGGTGGCGCGATGTCTAAAGTGTCGCCACTTTGCCAATATCGAATAGACCAAGGAAGTGGATAGAACTCTGTCGGTTCGCCTAAAGCGTAAATTTGGGGCAAGGGAACAGATAGATGTGGCGCAAGTGCAGTGAGGGCAATAGCCTCTTTTTCAACGGCGGCAGCGTAACCCTCTTCGCTCGGCAGTCGTATTGAAAGTTCCTCGCCCAGTCTGAAGGTGCGATTATCCCACCCTTGTCTCTCAACGGGTTGAATTGGCAGGTGTTTAAGTTGCGGAAATTGTTCTGCAATCAGGCGGCAGACCAGTTTATCGTCAATTGTGAATGCCAATTGTGTGTGCTCCGTTTTTACCGAGCCTAAAAAGCATGATCAGTTTTGTCATCTTGAAAGCCGTATGCTGTGGAGAAATGCGAGTATTGTTGCCAGATCGTGACAATTAAGCCGAGGCGCGGGGGGCGTCTCGGCTTTGTTTGGTTGGGTCTATGGCTGATCAAACAGGTTTTGGAAGCGCTGTTGTGCTTCTTCGCTTGGTTTGTCGAAGAAGGTGAATCTGTTGCCGTCGGGATCGATGACTTCAAGCATGGGCGGTGCCATGCCTTCGGTTGTGATGCCGCTATGTTGCCAGTGCTTTTCGATGCGCTGCGCTAGGGCGTTGAGTTCGCCTGATGCATCATAGATGATGGTAGTAGGGTGCGGCTCACCGGGGACCAACAATATATCTTGATATTTTCGTCGGCGTAGATGGACCAACATTGGGGGAGCTTTAGGATCTGGTTGATTGGCGAACATGATGCCGAATCCTAGGGTTTTGACGAACCAGTTGGCTAGTTGCTCGGGGTTAGGTGTGGCCAACTGAATATATGAGGGCATGGGATAGAGATCGAATTGGTTGAATTGACCAAGCTGTTCCGGCTCGCCCATAAATTCTTGTGGTACATCTGGCAAAGTGGGGTGCATTTTACATCTCCTATTCAGTTTGAGATGGTGTTGATGCACTATCACGTTGCGTGAGGGTCAAGCAGGCAAATGGAGATGGCATATGAACCAGTATGAAGGCGGATGTGCGTGTGGCAATGTACGGTTTGTGGCGCAAGGTCAGCCAGATCGGGTGGGCATTTGCCATTGCATGGATTGCCGCAAACATCACGGGGCCTTATTTTACGCAGCGGCGGTTTATCCAGAGAACTTGGTTACCATTACGGGGGGCAGTAACCAATTCGAGGGACGGCATTTTTGCCCCAAATGCGGCTCCTCTGTCTTTGCACAAACGGGCGATGAAGTTGAAGTGCATTTGGGCGCACTAGATGCACCCAGCCAGTTTGTGCCTGAGTATGAATTATGGACGGAACGGCGAGAAAATTGGCTGCCCGCATTTGCGGGCACCACATGTTTTAGGCGTGACCGAGAGCATTGAGCTAGGCGCGCTTGCCACCAGCTTGCGATCGCTTTTTCTTCGCGTCGAACAGTCCAGCAAAGGGATGAAGCAGCAATCCATGAAGGGTGAAGGATTTAGGTTTTTCGCTATCAGGTAGCCCCATGATCAGGTTTGCTTCGCCGGATTTCGGGACAGCGATATAAGTGCCGAACAATCGATCCCAAAATGAAAAGACCTGTCCGAAATTGGAGTTGCCCTCACGCATATCAATGGAATGATGTGTGCGATGCATATCAGGCGTGACGATGACCAAACGCAAGACGCGATCTAATGCGGAAGGCAGGGTGATGTTGGCGTGGGCAAACATGTTGTGCAGTGTGCCGACGCCCGCATAAATGATCAGTGAGAGCACTGGAAATCCGAATGCGATGGCGATTGCAAGCGTGAGAAGAAAGCTGCCAATCGTTTCGAACGGATGGTGCAACACGCCTGTGGACGCATCCACAGTTTCGTCCGCATGATGAATGGAATGTAGTTTCCAAAGCGGCAAGATCTTGTGCGACAGGACATGATACACATAGACTGTGAGGTCGAGCACCAAAAAGCATATCAAATAGATGGCAGCTGTCGGAATCTCAGCTCTTGAAATGCTATATATTTGCAGATTTAGAAACAAAGTTATGAGGTCGACATAAAAATATGTCTTGAAAAGCCAAATTGTAAGCTGGGTGCAAACGGCCAAACTTAAAACGGCAAAAAGGCGTGAAAGCGCAACATTTCGGGTAACTTTGGGGAAAAATCTTTCCAAGGGGAGAAAGAAGAGGATCAACGCGATTATGAGAATCCAATGCGTTTGATCTAGCGAGAGATAATATAGAATTTGTTGGCCAAATTCGCTCAATTTTCAAACCTTGAAGGTGAGTTGGGCGCACTCTTGTGCGCCCAACGGAATTCGATTTCTAGCCTGGTGGTGGAAGGGTCGTCATGCTGCGTTCCGGAGGTCCACCATAGGTTGATGCACCAGCATAGGGGGCGAAGCTTCCATCAAAGCCGACATGTACGCCACCTTCAAGATGTTTGATTTGGGCGCCAACTGCCAGGATGCCTTGATTTTCGCCAAATTCGAAACCAACGCCAGCCAAACCTTGAACATCGGGATTACCGAATACGCCCATCAGGCGAATGGTCGGCAAAAAGTTTTGGTCTGGACCGAAGGGGACAGCGACATCAAAAAGGGCGCCGGTCACAACGTTATCTTCGCTTGTGTTGGTGGTGCGGACTGCGCCAACGACGCTAGGTTTAACGACGTCACCAAACTCAAATCTCAGGCCAATCGAAACAGTTGTATCCGTTACGGGACCATAAGTCGGCGGAGCTGTTCCGGCGAATGCTGTTGCCGGGATCAGCAACATAACGATTAAAGACATTAGTCTGAAGATGCTTCGCATTTCAGCTCCCCCAAAAATAATTTGTAATGTCTTATTCGTAGCCAGATTTATGCCGTTTGGCAAGCTATCGGCTTCCATGAATGTCCGCTGATCCCCCGATAACGTGGCTTTTCAATTTGAGATTGCGTTTGCCAGTTAGTGCGAGGAGCACGATTAGGCTGCTGTGTGCAGCTCTGCCATTCGCCGCAATTTTTCCCAACTGTAGAGTTGCAACAGGATGGGCGCGAGCTGTTTGCCATTTTCTGACAGGTCATAAAATACGCGCACACGACGTTCTTCTGTCGGGGTGCGGGTGATTAATCCATCGGCCTCGAGTTCACGCAATTGCTCGGTGAGAACCTTTTTGCTGGCTTTGGGCAAAGTGCGGGAAATCTGTGCGAAGTGCATTTTGCGCTCTGCCAGCATGTGTAGCAAAATCGGTTTCCATTTGCCGGAGAATGTTTGCACAGCAGCTGCCACGGGACAGTTGAGCACATCATCTGCATAAAGCTCTGGGGGATCGATTTTCATGGTCACGTCTCGCCTTTGATCATTGAGCGATAACTTAATGCGAGTTGAGTGCAAAGGCTATAGGGCACAATTTTGTAACGGATTGTCAGCCCATTTTTGACTGCTTAAATGGCAGCAAATGGAGATGGATATGATTTATAAAATACAACGTGTGCCGATTTTGCCATTGGGTATGATCAACGCTTTTTTGCTGCAAACCCAAAAGGGCGCAGTGCTGGTGGATACCGGGATGACGGGCACTGAAGGTAAGGTGGGCGGACAGCTTAAGAAAATGGGTTTGGGGTGGGATGATTTGAAACTTATCATCGTTACCCATGGGCATGTTGACCATGCGGGCAACGCGGCCAAACTGCGAGAGCTTAGTGGTGCACCTGTTGTGATCCACCAAGCGGAAGCCAAATATTGTGCCGGAGAGGCGAAAATGAAATTGTGCCCAACCGGATGGGTGGGGCGCTATCTTTATCGTCGAGGATTGCCGTTAGAGCCATATACTTATTTCTCGCCCGACATTGTGATGCATGACCATGACGAAATGGACCTGCGACCTTATGGACTAGAGGGGCGCGTGATATTTACGCCGGGGCATACACCTGGTTCGATTTCCGTTTTGCTGGACGATGGGCAAGCGTTTGTTAGCGACTTGTTGGCAAGCGGCTATGCGCTTGGCGGGCTGTTGCCAGTTGATCGACCACAACGGCCACCATTTGAGGAAGAGCCACTTGAAGTGGCCAAAGCGCTGGAAGAGTTGCTGGATATGGGGAGTAAGCAATTTCACGTAGGGCACGGATTTAAACTGAGTGTGAAAGCGGTGGAGCGGCATGTTCATATGCTGCGTTCGCTTTGATCATTGCTGCCCGAGAGCGATAAAAGCCGCCGCAGGACAGCAGGAAAAAGGGATGTTTCAACGTAAGATTTTGAAATGACTCACGAAGATTCTGTGCTGCGAATTTAACGGAATCACTTTTTGAGGTGAGCAAGATTTGAATGCCAAACGTTCAAAAATGGTTTGGCTGAAGTGGGTTGCGCGATTTTATTGAATCATTTTGTTAATTGGGTCGACATGGTGAAACCAAATAGGAAAAGTTTGATTGGGAAGATTGCGTTTGCTTGGCCAAAGTTGAACCGAAGTGCAATTTTGAATCTAATTCCAATGAGTTGCAGTAATTTCTTGAATCAGATCATGAGGCGCAGTCGAATGACTGTGTGGCAAGTCCTAACGGTTAAAAATTAGCGTCGGGTTAATGTTGCGTATGTGACGGTTTGGCCATGGGAAAAGCCGTGCTATAAGCAGGGTCAAATCAAGTTTCGGAGTGCAATATGTCCTTTTTGAAAAAGCTGTTTGGCGGTGGTGATAAGGCTGGAACTGGCCCCAAGGTATTGGGTGAACGGACCTATGAAGGGCTGCGCATTGTTGCCATCGAGATGAAGGCTGGGCAGGAGTATCAGCTTTGTGGACGTATTGAACGCACCCATGAAAATGGCGATATGGACGCGGTGCAATTTATTCGGGCGGACAAACTTACCAGCGCCGATTTGGCAGAATCAGCAACCCTTGCCAAGGGTGAGCAAATCATCAATGAGCGCGGCAAGACGCTGTTTGATGGGGGCGAAAATGTCTGACCCGAGTGGTGGGCCAGAAAAAAGAAGTTTCAAACACCATGTTTTGAATCGGCTGTTTTACGCAGTGATTGCGGCAGCGATTTTTGGACTGCTTGTGTTTTTTATTGATGGCCGATTTAACCCCGGCACGATCCTTTCATTTATGGTGATCTTTTTTGCCGCGACGGTTGTGGCTGACTTTTTAGGCAAGCGCCTCTGATTTTTCCGATGCTTCGGACTCTTCATGATCTGGAATTGTGGAGAGGCCAAGGCTGATCAGGATGCATAGCGCTGGGAACAAGGTGAAGGCGAACAATAAAGCCGCGCCGCCTTGTTGTGCAGCTTGAGCGGTGAGCACCGTGTCGCCAATTGCGCCATCGAACAGCCCAAAGGCGAGTGCACAAAATCCAGCAATGGCCGCACCAAACACAGCTCCTGTGAATTGAACAGGTGCCATCGCACCAGAAGCGATCGTGCGGTGTTCGGTGGGTGCTTGAGTGATGATGGTTTGTCGAATGAGCGGGCTGGAAGAGCCATAGCCAGCGCCAGTGAGCATCATCCCACCAATGGCCAGCGGCAAGTTCATCACCCAAACGCCATAAGCAGAGATTACGCCACCAACAAAGATGAAGCTGGCGCCCATGCGGATGAAAGCAACACGACGTTTTACATCTTCGATGCGGTTGGCGATCCACGCGGCAATTGTCCATGTCATGGCCAAAGTGGCGGTGGCGTAGCCCGCCATCATGGGTGACATCAGCCAGATCGATTGGAGCAATGCGACCATATAGACGGTGCGGCCAGATGCGCCGATGGTGAACAGGCCGAGCATTGCAAAGCTGCGGCCCATATTGGTTTTCAACGAAAACAGGTTTGGCGGCATAAACCGTTCAACAGCTTTTTGATCGAGCGCGCCAAAGCCCACCAGCAAAGTAGTGGAGGCGAGGATGATCAGGCCCAACCATGCAATGTTCGTGATTTGCCCGGCAAAGCCGGTGATCAACAAGGCGGTGACCAGCAGCAATAGGCGCTTGAGCGGGAAGGGCTTCGCTTCACCTTGTGGTTCGGTTTTGGGCAAGGCGAAATAAGACAAAAAAATCAAAATGACGACGAGTGGCAGATTGAACAAAAACGCGATGCGCCACGATACGAACTCTGTCAGCAGCCCAGCAAAGAGCGGGGTGGCAGCCGCGGCGAGCGCCCACAATGTTGAGGACAGCGCAAAGATGCGGGGCAGGAGGCGTGAGGGCAAATGGTCGGCAATCACCACATAGACTAGCGAGATCAGCATGCCTTCGGCAATGCCTTGCAGGCCGCGGGCGAGGATGACCAAGGCGAGATTGTTGGCAATGCCGCCGAGCACTGAGCCAAAAGCCAGAAGCAGCGCGGAGCTGAGGAAGATGGGTTTTGCCCCAAATCGAATTTTGAAATTGCCCGCCATAACGCCCGCGCAAATGGACCCAACCTGAAACAGGGCGAACAGCCAAAACATCAATTCGCGACCGCCCAAATCCACCACGATGGAGGGGGCGATGACCGAGGTGATGAAGCCATTTACCGCGTGGGAGGTGACCACCAGAATGTTCATCAATGTGATGGGCAAAAATGCGGCTGAGAAAATGCCAGCTTTTGAATCTGTTTCAGCGGTGGTGAGCATAAGACTAAACCTAAGTGATTTTGCGCGGTGGTGTTTTCGGCAAGATATGCGGCAGGACCAGAATTGGCGTGAGCAATACAAAGAACAACGCCGACATCAATGGTGCATAGGATTGTACCTCATTTGCGGAAAACAGGCCATTGGGCGCATCAGGATTGATCAATGAAAGATTGAGAGCGACCAAGCCAGCCAATGCAGCGCCAAAGGCAGACGCAGCATTATCCATAGGGGGCAGCATGGCGGCGGCCCGGTCGCGCTCTCGCCCGCGCACAAATTGCACGGAGATCTTTTCGATGAAGATGTTCTGCCAGCCCAACCCCAGACCCAAAAGGGTCAGGGAAAGCAGGAATAGGGGCAGGCTGGCAAAGTGGAGGGCCGCAGCGGAAAGAGCCACGCTGAGCCAAATGGCGTAAAGCCCTGCCATAATCCATAAGCGTTGTGCGCGGTAAGTCGAAACGCTTGCCACAGACCAGGAGCCGACGGACCAAAAAGCAGCGGGCAGGGCAGTCATATAACCTGCAAGGGTCAAATCGATCTGCCAAAGGGTTTGCACATAGGCCACGTTATAAAGCGTGTGCGCGGTGACGAAGGTGCTGAGCATGATGGTGACCATATAAGCGACGGCGACGGGACTGCGCGGGTCAAACAAGCGCACGGGCAACATGCGGCTTTTGCTGTGCCGTTCAGCGCGTAAACCGATGAAGATCAGAAAAGCGGCGGCGATTAGCAGGCCCGCAATCGCAAGCGGGTGCGTGAGTTGCCCGATGAAGCAGAGTATGGTGACGGCGGTGATGAGCGGGAGCAATACGCGGAAATCAGGCTTGGCGGATTTTTGCACTTTAGCGGCGTTGGGCACAGCGAAATAGGCCTGAATGGCAATGGCTAAGCCGACGACAAAATTGACGAGAAATGTGCCGCGCCATGTGAAGAAATGTTCCAAAATTCCTGCAGCCATAGGGCCAATGGCGGCGGCAACGGCCCACACAATGGCCAAAATGCCGATCATGCGGGTCATCAAATTACCCTTATATGTTTCGGCCAGCACCATATAGGAGAGCGACACCAGAATGCCTTTGGCAAAGCCCTGAATGCCACGGCCTAAAATCACAATTTCAAAAGTGGGGGCGAAGCCGCCAAAGGCCGATCCGATGATCAGCAGCGCAGCGGCCAAATAAAAGCTGAGGCGCGCACCAATGCGCGATTTGAGGTTGATGGTGAGCATGCCGCCCAAAATCGCCATAAGCGAAAACAGCGCTGCTGACCAAAAAAGGATTTTTGCGCCGCCAATATCTTCCACAATTGTGGGCAACACGGTGCGCACCGCAAACATATTGACCGCATGAGATCCAATGGCCACCACCAAAGTGAGCGTAAGCAAAGCACGGCCCTCGGTCAGTACGTCTCTGAAGCGTACTTTATCATGTTGAATTGCGGCAGATTGGTTGGTCATTATTTGCCCGCGCCCTATTTAATAAGTAAAATCTTTTCTTATATTAGAATGGTGATTTGACAAGTCAAATCTTTTTTTATTAAATCGCGGGAACGAATTGGGAAGCGCATGAAACAAAGCGAAGACAAAACGATTGAGCGGTTGCTCTATTTGCTGAAATCTAGGGGCGACCAAACTGCGGTCAATCTGGCTGAAAACGTTGGCACCACGCCGGTTGCTGTGCGGCAGCATATGGAAAAACTGTTGGAGCAGGGCCTAGTGGCTGGCGAAGACCGCCGCGAATCGGTGGGCCGCCCGAAGAAATATTGGAAGCTGACCGAAAAAGGACATAGCCGATTTCCAGATCGTCACTCTGATTTAACAACAGAATTGCTGGGTTCGATCGAAGATATCTATGGCAAAGAGGGCATCGACAAATTGATCGCCGTGCGCGAGGAGCGTGCCTATGCCCAATATCAGGACCGAATTGCCGCCGAATCTAATTTGCAGGGCAAAGTGAACGCATTGGCAGAATTGCGCGAGCGCGAAGGCTATATGACCGAGGTTGAGCCATGCGAAGGCGGATATTTTCTACATGAAAATCACTGCCCAATTTGCGTTGCTGCCACCAAATGCCAAGGCTTTTGTCGCTCGGAATTGAACCTGTTTCAGCAGGTTTTGGGCGAAGAGGTGGATGTGGTGCGCGAAAGCCATATTGTGAGTGGTGCGCGGCGTTGCACTTATCGGATTGTAGAAGCGCGCTAAGTTTGATCTAGTGGACTGACGCTGCATCTTTGCAAGCGACCATTTTTGATAACTCATTGATGAGGCGCGTATATGGCGGAAGCCGCGAAACCCAAAATTGCTGTTGGTTGGGAAGAATGGATCGGCATGCCCGATATTGGCTTGCCTGCGATTCTGGCTAAGGTTGATACGGGCGCACGCACCTCTGCGTTGCACAGTTTTGCGTTTGAGGAAATCGAGATCGATGGGGTGACGCACATCCACTTTGGCGTGCAACCAACAGCGGACGATCCAAAGCTACATGTATGGTGCAATGCGCCGCTAATTGATTATCGCGAAGTTATCTCCTCAAACGGCATGGCGGAAATGCGCCCCTTCGTGCAGGTTGAGCTGCATTTGGCGGGTCAAAGCTGGCCGATTGAGCTGAGCCTCACGAACCGTGAAACCATGAATTATCGCATGTTGCTGGGTCGCACTGCCATGGAAGGCCGCATTGTGGTTGATCCGTTTGGCGCTTGCATCAACGGCGTGCCAGAAGGCGATTTTTATGGCCACCATTTGGAAGAAAGCGCCAGCAAAGAGCTGAGCATCGGCATTTTGACCTGCGCTCCAAATGCATATTCTACCCAAAGACTGGTCGAGGCGGTCGAGCAAAAAGGCCATTCAGTTGATCTGATCGATATTGCACGCTGTACGTTGCAAGTGGATGCACAAAATCCGGGGCTTTTTTTGCGCGGTGAGCCTTTGCCGCGTTATGACGCGATTATTCCGCGTATTGGCGCGCCGATCACCCAGCATGGGTTGGCAGTAGTGCGTCAATGCGAGTTGCTTGGCAGCTATGTGCTAAACGGCGCATCATCAATTGCGGCTGCGCGCGACAAATTGTGGAGCTACCAGTTTTTGGCGAAAGCAGGCATTGAAGTGCCATCGACATTTTCGGCGTTTAATGGCCGCGATGGTCGCGCCATGGTGCACAAGGTTGGCGATGGCCCCTATGTACTGAAAACGCGAAAGAGCGAGCGCGGGCGCGGTGTGCTGCTTGCGCAAGACCGCAACACGGCGAAAAGCCTTTTAGACGCGTTTGACGATTTGGACGAAAAGCTTTTGATTCAGCCGTTCTTGCAAGCTGAGAATAACTCGGACTTGCGTATAATGGTGTTGGGCAAAAAGGTGATTGCTGCGGCACAACGCACTGCAAAGGCAGGGGATTTCCGTGCCAATTACCACCAGGGTGGCAAAGCGAAGAAGGTCAAAATCAGCAAGTTGGAACGACAAATGGCATTGCGAGCGGCAAAAGCGCTTGGGCTGCGATTTGCTGGTGTGGATTTGATGCGCACAGAGGCGGGGCCCGTGGTGATCGAAGTAAATGCGTCGCCGGGACTTGAAGGCATTGAAAGCGCAACGGGCCTTGACCTTAGTGGCAGAGTTATCGACTATGTTGTGGAATATGCGCGCCCATCGCCGCCGGCGCTTCAGGTTGCGCCGCAAGCCGAGTAGTGAAATGCAAAACCGACCGGGCCTTTTAACGCTGTTCTTGTTGCTGCCCATTCTGGCAGTATTGTCCAGCTGTGCGGAACGCCCCGGAAAGCCCACCGAGTTGGTGCAGGCGGTGCGCGACAATCAGGCACTCAAACTCAAGCAAATGCTGGAAGATGGTGCGGACCCGAATTTCGTTTCTGAAAGCGCGGGGCCGTTGATTTATATTGCGGCAGGGCCAAAGGGTGGTGCCGAAGTTACATTGGTTTTGTTAAAGGCTGGTGCCGACCCGAACGCTGCAAACAGCGATGGTCGGTTGCCGCTGCAAAATGCAGCGAGTTGGTGCAGCGTGAACACCGTATCATTGCTGCTGGAAGCTGGTGCAAATCCGCATTTGAAGGGCAAAGGCGAAAAGACTGCGCTTGACGATACATGCAAGCGGCCACAAAGAGAGCGTGAGTTGATCGTTGAATTGCTGCGCACGGCGATGAGCAGATAGGGCCGAGACCTTTATGGAGTTTCTGACATCTTTGATTTCTGATTATGGTGCACTGGCGCTGGCTGGCGTTGCTGCGGGCATTATTGCTGGCTTGCTGGGCGTGGGCGGCGGCATTGTGATGGTGCCAGTGATGACCACGATTTTTGCGGCCAGTGGCATGGATGAAGCCGTGATTTTGCACGTAGCAGTGGCGACATCGCTTGCGGTGATCATCCCCACAGGCGCGTCAAGCGCATTGGCGCATCATCGCAAAGGTGCCGTGTCATTTGAACTGTTGAAACTTTGGGCCCCCTTTATGGTGGCGGCCTCCTTTTTAGGCGGGATTAGCGCAGGGCTTTATTCGTCTTTGGTGATGCGGCTGATCTTTGGCGTGATGGCGATTTTGATCGCTGTAAATTCGGTTGTGCCGATACAAAAACGCATGATGCAAAATTTGTCCGATTCAGCAACGACCCATCGCATTAGTGCGGCTGTGATCGGCTATATCTCATCTTTGATGGGCATTGGCGGTGGCTCATTGAGCGTGCCAACAATGGCGGCTTTGGGCCGCAAAGTGCACCAAGCTGTCGGCACCAGCTCTGCGCTCGGTGTGTTTATCGCCGTACCTGGGGCATTGGGTTTTGTGCTTTCAGGGTGGGGTGTTAGCGGTGTGCCAGATTTTGCGCTCGGCTATGTCTATTTGCCTGCATTTCTGGCGTTGGCACTCGGCGCAATCTTATGTGCGCCCCTTGGGGCGGCTTTGGCCCACCGGCTTTCCGGTGAATGGCTGAAACGCGTTCTGACGATCTATTTGCTGGTTGTTGGCGTTCGTATGATTATGAAGGCCATTTCTGGATAGTTTGCGCATGCCACAGCAAGGAGCGACATGCGCAAAAGGCGCGGAGAAAGCAGAATTATTCTGACTTGTCGTCGCCTTGTTTAATTTCCCATTGCACATTCACGGTGATGGAGTAGGTCATTTCGCCAGCTTGTACCGGCACAGCCATATCAGCTTCTGCCATTGCCATGCGCGCACCCATTTTCATCGGCGCAGGGGCATAGTTTTGATTTTCTGAAATGCTTATCACATTGCCCAAAGTTACCCCGGCAGTTTCGGTGTAAATCTTGGCGGTGTCCATCGCATCTTCCATGGCGCGTTTGCGCGCATCGCGCATCAATTCTTCGGTGTCTGAAACAGCGAAATTGATGCCGCTAATGGTATTGGCACCAACGGTGACGGCTGAATCAATCACGGCGCCGATATTGTCCAGATCATGGATGCGCACGGTGACATTGTTGGATACGCGATAGCCGGAGATTTTAGGTGGCAAGCGATAGCCATTTTCGTCGCGCTTGTCTGTGTGCACATAATTTGGCTGCACAGAAAAGCCAGATGTTTGAATGTCTTTGTCTTCAACGCCTGCCTGCTTGAGCACCTCTACAAGAGCAGTCATAGCTTCATTGTTGGCCGTGAGGGCTTCGCGGGCGGTTTCACCATCAGTGACGACGCCAGACGTGACAACGGCCATATCCGGCGCAGCAGCGATTTCACCAACGCCAGAAATATTGATTGTTGAAGTGTATTTTTGTTCGTCCGCATATGCGGCGGGGGTGGCAAGAGCTGCTAGAGAAAGTGCAGCTGTAATTGGCAGGATCGCTTTATACATTTTCCATCTCCAAGTGGTATGATGGACATGACCCTGCCAATGATTTGCGACGCTTTTGCGGCATCAATTGGGTGCTATTGTGATTCAGCTTCTTCCGCTGCCTCTAGATCGTAATCCGGTGAGAATTGCATCAAGTAGGCGATCACATCTTCCCGGTCTTTTTCTTTCTTAAGGCCAGCAAAAGACATTTTTGTGCCTTTGATATATGCACGTGGCTTCTCGAGATATGGATCAAGAGTTTCGACAGTCCAGACCAAACCTTCTTCACCCTTTGCAATCATGGCTTTAGAATATTTGAAATCCTGTGTGCCAGCGACCGCGCCAAAAATGTTGTTCAAGGCAGGGCCGACACGGTTTTTAGCACCGTCACCCACCATGTGACAGGCCTTACATTTTTTGAAAACATTTTCGCCTTTGTCCGCGTCGCCATCGGCGAAAGCGGGAGCGCTAAGCGCCAGCAGGCCTGCTAGTGCTAAGGATAGTATTTTCATCGTAAATTCCTCTGCGAATTTCAACTAAACAAGCCTAACTGATCGCATTGCTTGATGACAAATGCTTGAATTGTCGCAGGGGCGTCGCTTAATCGATGCAAAAAGTGCGGTATAGGCCCTCAATATTTGAGCGCACATGTGATTTTTCTAAGGAATAATAAATGGCTTTACCTTGGCGTCGTGTGTTGACCAAACCTTCCTGCCGCAACCGCGCCAATTGCTGCGAAACAGCGGCCTGACGGGCATTGAGCAGATCCTCCAGATCTGAAACAGAGGCTTCACCTTCAGCCAACCGACACAAAATCGATAAGCGTCCCTCATGGGCAATAGCTTTGAGAAAGATGGAAGTTTGATCAGTGTCCAAAGTGGTTTGATGTTTTTTGGGGGATTTCCCCTCCAAATCGACCGCTTGTAACGTCATTGTTCCCTCAATTGAGCATTTTGCTCTTATTTTTTAAGTACAGACTTGATTGTTGTGCAGGATGAGTTAAGAGAGCGACAGCTCTTTTCTCTTTCCAATAAAACTTGGAATCGCCCAACAATTTGAGGTTAACGATATGCGTACTTACCTATGTGATCAACTGGTAAGTGGCTAATTTTAGGGTATTCCCTAAAAGTTGTTCTTTTAATTACTGTCGGGGGAAAGAAAATTCTTTCAATTGCTTGTGGCCCTTGCTATGAGCATTTTTGGGTTGGGCCTGTAGCTCAGTTGGTTAGAGCCGACCGCTCATAACGGTCTGGTCGTAGGTTCGAGTCCTACCGGGCCCACCATTCTTTTCCTGACATGAATTTTTTGGAAAAATGCGCTATTTTCGAGACGCCTTCTGGGCCTGATTCAGGCTAAGATAACGGTGTCTCGTTCCGAGCAACATTGCGGCTGGCTGTATCTCGTTCTAATTGGCGAAAGAGGCTAATTTCCAACGAGATGTTGGCATGTGCCGACTGAGGCTGCAATAATGGGAGAGCGCGACAGTTTTGTTTGGATTGCGGGGGAGAAATTGCCAATGATGATCACAGATGTTGAAGACTTTTTCACCAAAGGGTGTGGTCGTTGCGACAAGTTTGATACCCCAAATTGTGTGACGCGCACATGGATTGATGGGTTAAACCATCTGCGCCGGATTTGCCAAGATATGGGGCTGGAAGAGCATGTGAAATGGGCGCACCCTTGTTACATGCACAATGATCGCAATATTGTGCTGTTCGGGGCGCTGCGGAACGATTTCCGCCTGTCTTTTTTCAATGCCGGGCTGTTGAAAGATCCTGAGGGCGTTTTGGTGCCCAACGGGCCCAATTCGCAAACGCCGAGTGTGATTAAATTCACTGCAAATGAGCAGGTGGCTGAGCTGGAGCCGACCATCCGTGCCTATATTGCAGAGCTGATGGATGCGGCTGAAAAAGGGTTGAAGCCGCCAAAAGTTGAGCTTGAAATTGAGTTGCCGGAAGAAATGATTGATGCGCTGGATAGCGATCCGGAATTGGCGGAGGCTTTTCATAATCTGACGCCGGGGCGGCAGAAGAGTTATGCGATCAATTTGAACGGCGCTAAAAAGCCAGAAACGCGGATCAATCGGATCGCGAAGTTTCGCGATCACATTATCGCAGGCAAAGGTGCGATGGAGCGCTAAAAGCGTTTGATCAACTCATATTGGCTGACGGTTTTTTGCGCGCCCAAATGGGTGAGAAAGCCGATGGTTTCTGCATCTAATTTGTCGATGTTGATGAAGGCGAGTTTGGGTTTGTTGATGGCGGTGGCTGCATTGTGCAGAAGTGCCCGGCCAACATGTTTGCGCCTATGGTTTTTGGCAACAGCCAATTGATAGATCGCGCCGCTTGGGGCAATGGCAATGTAGCCAATCAATTGCTCTGCTTGAAATGCGGCGAGGCAGGTTGCATCTGGGGCTGCGGCGACCGCAAAATCCTCATTTTGCCAAGAAGGCATCACGTCACGCAGCGCTTCAATGCGCGGGGCGATGGTCGCCCACTCCACTTTTTTGATTTCACAATCTGATTCCGCCCAATCGCCTATCTCCATGACAAAACAGTCAAATTCACGATGAATCTCATGGCCCTGTTTTTGATACAGTCCCAAGGCGCGTTGGTTGCTGGTGAAGCATTCAAACTGGATGAGTTTAAAACCAGCCTTGATGATTTCTGCCTCAGAGCGGGCGGCGATTTGTTTGGCCAAACCTTTGCCGCGATCTGCGACGCGGGTGCCGCTGGCGATCAAATGGGTGCGATGATCATGGGTGCCGATAAACCAGAAAGCGAGCACCTGTTCGCCATCAAAAGCGATGGAGGAGAGTGCTGGATTAAACTGCCGTTGGGTCAACATGCCCAAGAATTGATCCAGCGTTGGCTGCAACGGAATGTCATAATCAGAAAAAGCGTCCAGCATGGCAGCGTGTAGCGCCTGTGGGGCAATATCTTGCGCATTTCTGATTTCAATCGACATTAAAGTTCCTCCATTTTCCACCAGACTAATCCTGAAACAAGGATGAAGAAAAGAGGGACAAAATAGGTCATTTCAATCGACAAAAACAGCCCTCCAATTGTGGCGATAGAACCGCCCAACAGGATGGCAAGGGACTGGCCGGAGAAAATGACTGAGGTGGCGAAGCCCATGCGCTCGGGCGCGCATTTTTGGGCATAGGCAATGCCTACGCCAAGTGCTGAAGCCGGAATGAACGCATAAAGCGCTTGCAGGGCGACCACTTGCTCCAATGTTTGCACGAACGGGAACAAGCCGAAATGCAACATAGCGGCGGCAAAGCCAATGCCCAACACGGATTTGCGGTTCCAGCGTTTTGCCAAATAGATGCAAAGCGCGGTTGCAGGCACTTCAACAATGGGCGTTGCGGCGAAGGCAATGGTGAGGTCCACCGGGTCTTTTGAGATGTTCGCGTCAATGAACAGGGCCAGATTTGCAAGGCGCACAATATCGCCAGACAAGACCAGCGCGACAAACAGAGCGATATAGAGCAAATTGCGCGGCACATCGCGCCAACGCAACCAGCTAAAACGGTCGCCTTTTTCCTTAGATTTGGTGATCACAACGCGGGCAAAAAGCCAGATGGCAATCCCCATGATCACATAGCCCACAGCCTGAATGAGAAAGATATCGCGATAGGTTAGGCCATAGGTGAGCAACAGGCCAGCGATGGCCGGGCCGACCACCCAGCCTGCGATAAAGCCGATGCGCAGCTCGCCGCTTTCCGTTGCTTTGTCGCCAAATCGCTGGGTTTCACGCTCCTGTGCCCAAGCGAAAAATTGGGCATTGGCGGCTGACATAAAGGGAATTGCGATGCAGACCAGAATGAGCACGAACCAGGCGGTGGTGGCCACTGCGGTGAGCACGTAGCTGATCGCCAATACCATGAAGCCAACCGTGATGATGATGCGCCGTTCGCCCATACGGTCGGAAAAGTCGCCAATTATAGGCAATACGAACAGCGAGATGACGGCCGGAACGGCGAAGGATAGCCCGTTTTCAAAGGTGGATCCGCCCAAGGTTTGGGTGACAAATAGCGCGCGAATGGGGAAGGAAAGCACCCCGATTGCGGCAGTGAGAAACAGATAGAGAAAAAGCGGCGCAGCAGATCTCCGCGCCGGGGACAGCGATATAAAGGACATAGAAATACTGGTGCTAGAGGAACAGGTGTTCTTCTAATATCAGTATTTAAAATGGTCTGCAAATGGTATTAAAAAGCTTGCTGTAAAAAGTTGCGCAGTTGTTTTTCCTCAATATCTTCTGCAGTTTTCAACTTCAGATGGCGTCGAAATTTGCCTTTGCCTTCCAAATGTCCGTTCGGGTCATCAAGGTCTGCGCCTTTTGAAAACTCAAAGGAGGCGTGGTCTTCATAAAAAAATAGACCGCCCACCGCGGTTTTTGGATCGCCCGCCACGGCCTCGATCAGCGTGCCGCCATATTTGCTGGTGAAGCCAGCATCAGGGCAAATGTCTAAAATCAGCTCATTCACTTTTTCGGTGATGGCAGTTTTGATGTCTGGGGTCATTTTATTTTCTCACTGGTGAAGCTATTTCAACAAGGCAACCGTTCAAGTCTTTCACGTAGGACACCGTTTGGTTCCACGGCTTTTCTTCCGGTGGCAAAAGTGACGTTGCGCCATTGTTTATGGCGTGGCTGTAGGCGGTTGCCACATTCTCGCACACCAAGCAAATTTCCCAGCCTGCGCTTAGATTGTCTTTCCGGTTTGGCGCGATGGCGAGGCCGGAGAGTTCTGCCGCTTCCTCGCCCGCAAAGGTGAGGGCGGTGTCGCCGGTTTCCATTTCAGCATAGAGATCGCTCTCGTGAATGAAGCGCCGGGACAGGCCAAATGCTTGTTCGTAAAATGCGACCGTTTCTAGCACGTTTTTCACATAGATGATGGTGTAGCCAAATTTCATTTTGTTCTCCGATTTGCCGGCAGACATTAGCGTGCTGCTTGGTGTTCGGATTGAATAAATCGGACCTGCTGAAGTGAATAATTTAGATAACGGGTAGGCCCGGCAAAGATAGGTTGATTGGGATGCGGCTTGGCGAAAAGCCGCCGAACTTTTGGAACGCGCGGATCATATGGGCTTGATCTGCATAACCGCATTCTGCGGCGATTTCGGCGTTTGAAAGATCTGTTTTTTGCACGAGATTGAGTGCGCGATGAAATTGGACAATGCGGGCATAAAGTTTTGCGGAGAGGCCCACCATATTGCGGAAGGTGCGCAAGATATGGCGGGGTGAATGTTCCGTATTTTGTGCCAATTGATTGATGCTGATTTGGCCGCCGCTAACATGGATTAAATCGATCAGATTGTGGACCAGATGCCGATCATTATCGGTATTTTGCAGCGGTGGCAGCGCCAAAAGGGCGGTATGGATATCGCTGTTGGGCTGTAAGTTTTGCAGCAACTTTGCAAGGTTAGGCAAATGGGCGATAGCCGCTTCGCCTTGCAAAATATGATCCTGCGCAGTGCCCAATTGTGCGCCCCATAGGGTGCGGGCGTTCGCGGGATAGATACGTAACCCTGCCCAACCATCGCCCGGCTTATATTCTACATGATATGGCGATGTGGCTGGCCCGGTGATGATGGGCGTGAGGTTTGTCGGTTGATTTTGCTGATCTAAAGTGAAGCGCAAAATAATGTCGCAGCACCCATCGGGTAAAATGATGGATTCGCCTTTTTGATCTGCAATAAAAGACCAATGCGCCGCCGTTTGCCGACGCGATTTTGGCGTGACCAATTGTTCATTGTAGCCGATGGGTAGATGCATGTACGGATTTGGACTTAAGACGCGATGCTAGACGGATAGCCCGCCGCGTCCAAGGCCGCCAGAATGTCATCATTAGCCGCTGTTGATGTTACGTCAATTTTGTTGGCGCTTAGATCAACCTTCACGTCTGCGGTGCCGTCAATTTCTCCAATTGCTTTCCGCACGGTGGCTTCGCAATGTCCGCAAGTCATGTCTGGTACGTTAAACTTTGTCATTAAGGATCGTCCTTTCGTTTTTATTCTTACTCAATAACCCTTCCATTTACTGGAAGGTCAAGCAGTAGTTTTTTAATCTTCCATGTTGACCTTACAGCAGCTGTAAGCTGCATCAATATGATTTTGCGCGGAATGGCGAGGCGGATTTATGAGTGACGCGGACAAGCAGAAACAACTGATTGAAGAGCAAATTCAGGTTTGCAAAACTGAATTGGTGGAACTGCAAAAAACATGTTGCTTGAACAAGCGCAGTGAAAAGATGACGGGCTTGATCGAAGAAGTGGAGCGACTGGGGCGTGATCAATTGGCGCTGGAAACCATGACGCCCGATGATGCCGCGGCTTTTATTGTTCAGCTTGAAGCGGTGGGTGCAAAATTGGGGACGCTTTATGCGACTTGCTGCACGCCAACCCGCGAGCCGATTTATTCGGCGATGTTTAAGGCCTTGTCCAAAATCCATCTCCGTTTGCTGCGATTGCAGCATGGGAGATAAGTGCATTGCTCCGGCTAAATCGCCGGGAACAGATTGGTGCGTTTTACTTCGCCGTAGGCAAAGCTGGTTTCAATGCCAGCAACACCGGGAATGCGGTGGATGGATTGGCGGGTGAAGCGTTCGTAGTCTTCTAGGCTGGCGACGATCACACGCAAGAGGTAGTCCCAATCTCCGGTCATCAAATGGGCTTCCAAAATTTCATCGATGTTTTTGATAGCGGTTTCGAACGCGCTGACGTCTTGTTCGGTGTGGTGCTGCAATTTGATGCGGACGAACACGGTGACAGGGAGGCCATAGCGTTTTTGATCGACAATGGCGCTATAGCCGCGGATGATGCCTTGCTGCTCTAAATTGCGCAGGCGGCGCAGGCAGGGCGAGGGCGAAAGGTTGACTCGTTCGGCCAGTTCCTGATTGGTCAGTCGACCGTCGCGTTGCAATTCGCGAATGATTTTTTGATCAATTTTGTCCATTAGATCGCTATTTATTGGCATAATATTGCTGAAATATATCATTTCGAGGTCAAGTTCGCCAGAACATTGCGCGGCATTTCTTTTATTCTTTCGGGTAAGAGAGGACCGTTCGGTCCGCCACAGCAATTGGAGGTGCGCGACATGACCCACAATAATAAAAACCAAGGTTTTGCTACCAAAGCCATTCACCATGCCTATGACCCGCAAGATGAGGGCGGTGCGCTTACACCTCCTCTGCACTTGACCTCGACCTTCGCATTCCCAACCGCGGAGCATGGCGGGGAAATTTTTGCTGGTGATCGTGAGGGCCATGTTTATTCGCGCATCTCCAACCCCACCAATGATTTGCTGGAACAGCGCATGGCGGTGCTGGAAGGGGCGGAAGCCGCGCTGGCCAATGCATCAGGCATGGGCTCAGTGACCTCAGCGCTTTGGACTTTTGTGGCGCCGGGCGATGAGATCATTGTCGATACAACGCTTTATGGCTGCACCTTTGCCTATATGCGCCACGGGCTGCAGAAGTTTGGCGTGGAGATCACCCATGTGGATATGACCGACCCGCAAAATGTGGCCAAGGCGATCAGCGGTAAAACCAAAGTGGTTTATTTTGAAACCCCGGCCAACCCGAATATGCGCTTGGTGGATATTGAAGCGGTGAGTGCCATTGCCCATGAGTTTGATGCCAAGGTGATCGTGGACAACACTTATTCAACGCCTTATCTGACCCGGCCAATCGAGCATGGTGCGGATCTGGTGCTGCACTCGGCCACCAAATATTTGGGCGGCCATGGCGATGTGATCGCCGGGCTGATTGCGGGCCGCAAAGAAGATATTGATCAGATTCGTCTGGTGGGCATGAAGGACATGACGGGTGCAGTGATGGCGCCGTTCAACGCGATGCTGATTATGCGCGGGTTGAAAACCCTGCAATTGCGCATGGACCGCCATTGTGCGAGCGCGATGGAAATTGCCCAACGCTTGGAACAGCACCCGATGATTTCCAAAGTTTATTTCCCCGGCTTGCCGAGCTTTGAGCAGCATGAGCTGGCGAAGAAGCAAATGGCTGATTTTGGGGGCATGATTGCGTTTGAACTGATCGGCGGCATCCAGGCGGGCATTTCCACCATGAACCGGTTGGATATGATCCAGCGGGCGGTGAGCCTTGGGGATGCGGAAACCTTGATCCAGCACCCTGCATCCATGACCCATTCGACCTATACCCCGGAAGAGCGTGCAGAGCATGGCATTTCCGAAGGCTTGGTGCGGTTGTCCGTTGGCCTTGAAGAGGTTGAGGACATTTGGGCCGATTTGGAGCAGGCTTTGCCAGCAGCAAAAGCGCAGGTTGCGTAATCAAGATCACAGGGAGTGGGGCGATGAGCAAAAAAATAGAGCAGCTGAAAGAGCTGGAAGGGCAGATTTTGTGGCTGGCGTGCTGGATGGTGCATCATGCCAACCATATCCGCCCAAAAGGTGACCAGCAGATCAAGATTGGCGGACACCAGGCGTCGTCTGCCTCAATCGTGTCGATCATGACAGCGCTCTATTTTAGTGTGCTCAAGCCCGAAGATCGGGTGGCGGTGAAGCCGCACGCCTCTCCCATATTCCATGCGATCCAATATTTGATGGGCAATCAAGAGTTGGACCGAATGAAGAACTTCCGGGGCTTTGGCGGGGTGCAATCTTACCCCAGCCGCACCAAAGATATTGATGATGTGGATTTCTCCACCGGCTCGGTTGGACTGGGTGTTGGCATCACAGCCTTCGCTTCCATGATTCAGGACTATATCCAGCACAAAAGCTGGGCCGCCGAAAAGCCGATGGGCAAAATGGTGGCGTTGGTGGGCGATGCTGAAATGGATGAAGGCAATATTTTTGAATGTCTTCAAGAAGGCTGGAAGCATGATTTGCGCAATGTGTGGTGGATCATCGATTATAACCGCCAAAGCCTTGATGGGGTGATCCGTGAAGGCTTGTGGAAACGGCTCGAGCCGATTTTTGAGGCGTTCGGCTGGGAGGTTGTGCGCCTGAAATATGGCGTGAAGCAACGCGCTGCCTTTGAACAACCCGGTGGTGACAAGCTGAAAGAGTGGATCGATAATTGCCCGAACCAGCTTTATTCGGCGCTGACCTATCAGGGCGGTAAAGCGTGGCGCGCCCGCTTGCTGGATGAAATTGGCGACCAAGGCGATGTGACCAAGCTGATTGAAAGCTATTCCGACGACGAATTGGCCGAGTTGATGAACAATCTCGGTGGCCAGTGCGTGGAAAGCTTATTGGAAGCCTTTGAAAGCATCGATCATGATCGGCCAACCGTATTCATCTCCTACACCATTAAGGGCTGGAGCACGCCGCTGGCGGGGCATAAGGACAATCATGGTGGGTTGATGACGCCAACCCAGATGGATGAGTTCAAAAACCAGATGGGTGTAGCTGATGGTCAAGAATGGGAAAAATTCTCACTTGTGAAAGACGCGGCTACGACACAGAAATTTTTGGATCAGGTGCCGTTTTTCGCCAAAGGCACGCGCCGCTTCTCCGCACCATCCGTTGAGGTGGGCGCACCCGTTGAACTGGCAGATCGGGAGATCGCCAGCCAAGCCGGGTTTGGCAAGATACTGGATGAGATCGCCAAAAATAACCCAACCTTGTCGGAGCGGATTGTGACCACATCCCCCGATGTGACGGTGACGACCAATTTGAGCGGTTGGGTGAACCGCAAGGGCCTGTTTGCCCGCAATGAACTCAATGATGAGTTTAAGGATCAACGCATTCCATCGGCGCAGAAATGGGCGTTTTCGCCAGACGGCCAGCATATTGAGCTGGGCATTGCCGAGATGAATTTGTTTTTGCTGCTGGGGGCGGCGGGGCTGTCTCATTCTGTGTTTGGCGAGCGGTTGCTGCCCATTGGTGCAGTTTATGATCCGTTTGTGGCGCGGGGCTTGGATGCGCTGAATTATGCCTGCTATCAGGATAGTCGCTTTATGATTGTGGGCACCCCTTCAGGCGTGACGCTGGCGCCGGAAGGCGGGGCGCACCAATCTATCGGCACGCAATTGATCGGCATGAGCCAGGATGGGCTGGCGGCGTTTGAGCCTGCCTATGTGGATGAATTGTCGGCCATTATGCATTGGGCCTTTGATTATATGCAGCGCGATGGCGAGGGTGACCCGGACGAGCGCACATGGCTGCGCGATGAAACGGGCGGCTCGGTCTATCTGCGCCTGTCCACCAACCCGATTGAGCAACCGCAATGGCGCAAGGATGATGCGTTCAAGCAGGGCGTGATCGACGGGGCTTATTGGATGCGTGAGCCGGGACCAAATGCTGAGATTGTGATTGCCTATCAAGGCGTGGTTGCGCCGGAAGTGATCGAGGCTGCTGGGCGTATTGGGGAAGATCGCCGCGATATTGGGGTTTTGGCCTGTACTTCAGCTGACCGATTGAACGCAGGATGGACCGCAGCGCAACGGGCGCGACGGCGCGGGCAAGCAGATGCCCAATCCCACATTGATCGGCTGTTGGCGCAATTGCCACCTCATTGCACGATCATCACGGTGACAGACGGGCATCCGGCCACTTTGGGCTGGCTGGGCGCTGTGGCTGGCCATCGCACCGTGCCGCTCGGCGTGGAGCATTTTGGGCAAACGGGGACCATTGCTGATCTTTATGCCCATTATGGCATCAACGCCGATGCAATTGTGAGCGTGGCGCAAAATATTGTGCGGGGACGTCCGGTGCGGCATTTGCGAGAAGTCGTTTAAGCACATTCGGGACTTGGAAAATTTGAGGTGGGGCTTTATGACTAAAGCCTCACCTTTTTTGTCTCTAATTGTCCCAAAGAGTGCATGATGAAACGTTCTCGCATTAATGAAATTATGGCTGAAGCCGATGAGATGATCCGGTCTTTTGGCTTTGTGTTGCCGCCGTTCGCCTATTGGACGCCGGAAGAATTTAAGGCCAATGCCGACAAAGCGCGGGCATTAATTGATGCGCGGTGTGGTTGGGATATTACTGATTATGGCGCGGGCCGATTTGATGAAATGGGCCTGTTTCTTTTCACTTTGCGCAATGGTCGCCTGGCGGACCTGCAGCGCGGCGGCGGCATGTGTTATGCTGAAAAGCTACTGATTTCTCGGCAGGATCAGCTTTCGCCCATGCACACCCATTTGATCAAAGCCGAAGACATCATCAATCGTGGCGGCGCGACCATGGTGATTGAGCTGTTCGGCTCCGACGATGAGGGCAATTTTGCCGAAGATCGCGGTGGCGTTGTGCTGTGCGACGGCATTGAACGACCATTTGAGCCGGGCGAGAAACTGAAATTTGCGCCGGGCGAAAGCGTCACCCTGATGCCGGGCGACTGGCATGCCTTTTGGGGTGAGGGTGGCGATGTGCTTATTGGTGAGGTTTCCACCGTCAATGATGATGAAACCGACAATATTTTCCGCGAGCCGATTGGGCGGTTTGCCGAGATTGAAGAAGATGAAGCGCCTACGCATTTGCTGGTGAGTGATTATCGGGGTTATTTGGGATAGGTTTTATTCTATTCCTTGGGCTTGATCCGGAGATCTGGGCTGTAGCTAATCAAGACGCACGATTCGGATGAATTGCCAGTGGACAATCCGGCCTGGATTCTCGCCTGCGCGGGAATGACGGCGTAGTAGTTTTCTGCGGCCCATCACACACTCCATCGTCACCCCAAGACTTGATCTTGGGGTCCATTTCACGCTGGCCGAGGTGCAGGGCCGATATGGTTGGACGAATAGTTCTCAGTACAAATGCTTTAGGTGCCGGGCCGCTACCCTCAAATGGATTGCAAGATCAAGTCTTGCAATGACGTGGGTACGATGGGTGAAAGTGGTACCAAATGACCAGTCGGTTTGGTCGGCGGTTGAAAAGCTCTCCTGCGCATTCCCGGCCTTGAGCCAGGATCAATGGTGGTCCCGGATCAGGTCCGGGACGGCCAAGAGGTGGCTATAGTGGGACACTAAAATACCGTTGATTTTACCCGTGCGATATGGGCGCGCATTTCGGCTTTGGCGCCTTCGACGTCTTTGTTTTTGATGGCGTCCAAAATCTTGCGATGGCCTTCAAGTGAAATTACTTGGCGTTCGCGGTTGTCGTAGATTTTGGTTTTTGGGGGGAGAAGCGAGCGGTTGATGTTTTGGGCCAGTTCGTAAAGGGTGGCATTGCCGGTGGCGGCGGCTAGGGTTTCGTGGAATTCGTGGTCGAGCTTTCGAAGCTCAATGCCGTCCGTGGTTTGCCCTTGCTTTTCCAAAATCGATTCCAGCATTTCTATGTGCCGGGCTTCACCCATTTCAGCGGCGAGGGCGGCGAGTTGTGGCTCCATGATTTCGCGCAGTTGGAAAATTTCCAAGGCGCGTCGGGAGCCAGTGTTGGTGGAAACGGCGAGGGTGCGCATCAAATCGCCACGGGTGGCGGATTGGATGTAGTTGCCGCTACCTTGGCGGGCGGCAAGCACGCCTTTTTCCTGTAAAACACGGATCGCTTCACGCAGAGAATGGCGGGAAACATTGAAGATTTCGGCCAATTGCCGTTCCGGCGGTAGGGTATCTCCCGGACCGAGATTTTTCTCTTCAATCATGACGCGAATTTTTGCGATCACCGCTTCATAAGCGCGTTCTGGCGCTGGTTTTTGGGCGGTTTCCTGCATGTCGGGCTTTGGTGAGCTTGCCAAATTATTCCCCGCTTTCAATTGGTTTTTATGATTTTTAGCGCAAATGCGATGAAATGCAATGTTTGCATGTGCTTAATTCACAATCGGAAAGAGCAAAAACCGCAATTAGCCCCAAAAATCATATATTTGCTGTGTTGACGCAGCCTGTATTGCTGTCAATATTGGTGCAACCAATTGATTGAATCAAGCATAATTGCGGCGGCAGGGAGGCTAGGCGTGCAAGCATTTACAACTCGACCGGAAATTCGGGGTGATTTTGGCGTTGTGGCCAGCACCCACTGGATTGCCAGTGCCGTTGGTATGGCCGTGCTGGAACGTGGCGGCAATGCATTTGATGCTGCCGTGGCCACTGGATTTACCTTACAAGTGGTGGAGCCGCATCTAAATGGGCCGGGCGGTGAAGTGCCGATGATCATCGCCAAAGCGGGAGAAAACCCGCAAGTGGTGTGCGGGCAAGGCGTGGCGCCGGAAGGGGCGACCATTGCCCATTACCGCAATGAAGGCTTTGATATTATGCCTGGCTCGGGTTTGCTGTCTGCGGTGGTACCGGGGGCGTTTGACGCTTGGATGATGGTGCTGTGCGATTATGGCACCATGAGTGTTGAGGATGTTTTGAGCTACGCGATTCATTATGCGGAGGAGGGCATTCCGCTGGTGCCCAACATTGTGGGCACGATTGGTAAGGTGAAGGATTTATTCGCTAAGCATTGGAAAAGCTCTGCCGCCGTCTTTCTGCCGAACGGTAAGGTGCCAGCTTTGAGCGGAAAATTTGCCAATCCGCAATTGGCAGCGACTTATCGGCGGATTATTGATGAGGCCAAGTCTGTAAGTGGTCGCGAAGCGCAAATCGATAAGGCGCGAGATGCATGGTATCGCGGTTTTGTGGCTGAGGCGATTGGCGACTTCTTTGCCAATAATGAGCTGATGGACACTTCCGGCCATGCACACAGGGGTGTTTTGACCGCCGATGATATGGCCAGTTGGCAAGCCAGCTACGAAGCGCCGCTCAGCTATGAATATGGCGGCTACGACGTGCTGAAGGCCGGGCCGTGGACCCAAGGGCCAACCTTGTTGCAGCAATTGGCGTTGTTGAAAGGCTTTGATCTAGATGCGCTGGATGCGGCTGATCCGCGATTTGTGCATTTGGTGGTTGAGGCCGGCAAATTGGCCTTTGCAGATCGCGAAGCCTATTATGGTGATCCGGACTTTGTTGATGTGCCGATGGATGTGTTGCTGAGCGACAGCTACAATGATGCGCGGCGGCAACTGATTGGGGATATGGCCGCCATGCGCGCGGCGGCAGGGCAAATTGGCGATACCGAGCCCTTCGCGATTGATCGACCAAAAGGGCAAACCCAAGAAGGCCGCAACAACACTAGCATGGGCGAGCCGACGGTGGCCAAGTTTGACCATCAGGAATTGGGCGACAAGGGCAGTGTGAAGGGCGATACGTGCCACCTCGATATTATTGACCGCTGGGGCAATATGGTGACCGCCACGCCAAGCGGGGGCTGGCTGCAAAGCTCGCCTGTGGTGGAGGGATTGGGCTTTTGCCTGACCAACCGTGCGCAAATGTATTGGCTTGACGAAAAGTCGCCGAGCGCGTTGGCGCCAAAGCGGCGGCCGCGGACAACACTTTCGGTTAATATGGCGCTCAAGAATGGTCAGCCGGAGCTGATTTTCGGCACGCCGGGCGGGGATCAGCAGGACCAATGGTCGCTACATTTCTTCCTGCGTCATGTTCATTTCGGCCTGAATTTGCAGGAAAACATTGATACGCCGGGTTTCTTCACCAACCATTTTACCTCCAGCTTTTATCCGCGTGAGGCAGATTTGGGGCATTTGGAAGTGGAAACGCGTTTTGGCCAGCAGGCGATTGAGGCATTGCGGGCAAAGGGGCACAATGTGGTGGCGGAAAGCGACTGGTCAATTGGCCGGATGACAGCAGCGCAAACTCGCGATGGATTTTTGCGCGCTGCCGCCAACCCGCGCCAAATGCAGGGCTATGCAGTAGGCCGCTAACCGCGCCGCATAAACGCAGAATTGATGGTGGAAATCCTTTGTGATTAATGCCATGGTTTGGGCGTCGGTGGGATGACATTTCCAATCAAGGGACAGTTTTAAAATTGGCAGAAAAGTATGATGTAGCCATTGTTGGCGCAGGCATTGCGGCGGCAGGCATCGGTGCGCAATTGGCGCAGCGTGGATTAAAAATTGTTCTGCTCGAATCAGAAGATCGGCCAGGGGTGCACAGCACGGGCCGTTCGGCTGCGATTTTCGTGCAAAATTATGGCAATGACGCCATCCGGGCGTTGAGCCGCGCATCGTTCCGCTATTTCCAAAATCCGCCCAAGGATATTTTCGATTATTCCGTTTTGGGCGATCGCGGCATTTTGTTTGTGGCCAATGAGGCGCATAAGCCGCATTTGGATGAATTGCTGGATGCGGGTGAAGGGCTGGTGCCCATCAGCGTGGAGCAGGCGATTGAAATGGTGCCACTGCTCGATAAAGGTCAGTTGGTGGCCGCAGCACATGAGCCAAATGCGAAAGATTTGGACGTGGCGGCGTTGCACCAAGGCTGGCTGAAACAGATCAAGAAACATGGCGCTGAGGTGCGGACGGATAGCGAAGTGCTGTCTGGTTCAAACCAATCTGGCCATTGGGTGCTGGAAACAAAATCCGGCTCTGTGGAAGCCGATAAAATCGTCAATGCTGCTGGTGCTTGGGGCGATGTGGTGGCGGAACGCTGCGGCGTGCGCCCGGTAGGGTTGCAGCCTAAACGCCGTTCCATCGGTGTGTTGGCCTCGCCGATGCCAGAGCAATCCATGCATTGGCCAATGCTGATTGATGCTGGGGAAACCTGGTATATGAAGCCTGATGCGGGGCAGTTTTTGGTGTCGCCAGCGGATGAAGACCCGGTGGACCCGCACGATGCGTTTGTGGACGATATGGTGCTGGCCGAAGGGCTTTTCCGTTTCGAAGAAATGATGAATTTTGAAGTGACGCGGCTGGAGCATAGCTGGGCGGGGCTGCGCGTGTTTCCGCCTGATGGTACGCCCATTTCTGGCTATTCAGCAGACCAAAACGGCTTTTTCTGGCTTGCAGGGCAAGGTGGATATGGCATTCAAACGTCGGCTGCCCTGTCGGAATTGGCGGCGTGCCAATTGATGGAAATTGATTTGCCTGAATTTGCAGAGCAATGGCTGGTGGACAGTTTGTCGCCAGCACGATTTGAACACTAAAAGGAAGAAAAAATGAGCATTAAACGCATTGAACCCGGTTCACGCATGAGCCAAGCTGTTATCTTTGAAAATATGGTCTATTTGGCTGGCCAAGTAGGCACGCCTGCTGCGAGCATTGAAGAGCAAACCAAAAGCATTTTGGATAAGATTGACCGTTTGTTGGCAGAATCTGGCACATCTAAATCAAATGTGTTGAAAGCTGAAATCTGGCTTTCAGACATGAAGCATTTCAATGAAATGAATGCGGTTTGGGATGCGTGGATTGATCCGGCAAACCCACCTGCGCGCGCTTGCGGCGAAAGCAAATTGGCGACACCTGATTTTGATGTAGAGATCATGATCACGGCTGCTAAAGTTTAGCAAAAATAGGGCTGCCAATGCGTTTTGCGCATTTGTTTATGCAAAAGGGTCAATTGGCAGCCCGGTTTGTTTGCGGTATGACTTGCTTTAAGTTTTAAATAATGCGCGTTGCGCACAACCTTCAGGCATAAGGTTTTAGGGGAACAGCATGGCAGAGATCGAACGCGAAGCGATGGAATATGATGTGGTGATTATTGGCGCGGGGCCTGCAGGGCTTTCTGCAGCTATTCGCATCAAGCAAAAAGCGGGCGACGATGTTTCTGTTGTGGTGCTGGAAAAGGGCTCTGAAGTGGGCGCCCACATTCTGTCTGGCGCGATTTTGGATGTGTCCGGCCTGAATGAGCTAATCCCTGACTGGCAGGAAAAAGACGCGCCGATCAAAACTCCTGTCGGCACAGACGAGTTTCATGTGTTTTCCGAAACGGGCAAAAACACAATTCCCCACGCGTTCATGCCGCCGCTTTTGAGCAACAAGGGCTGCTATATTGTGTCCATGGGCAATGTGTGTCGCTGGTTGGCAGAGCAGGCCGAAGCGATTGGCGTTGAGGTGTTTCCCGGCTTTGCCGCGTCTGAACTTGTTTATGGCGAGAATGGCGAAGTGGCTGGCGTTGTGGCCGGCGAATTTGGCCTGAACCCAGATGGCACGCCGGGACCAAACTATGAGCCGGGCATGGAATTGCGCGGCAAATATGTCTTTTTCTCAGAAGGTGCGCGCGGGTCACTGTCGCAGCAATTGATTGAGAAATTTGATTTGGCCAAAGATGCTGACCATCAAAAATATGGTCTGGGCATGAAAGAGATTTGGGAGATTGATCCCGCCAAGCACAAGCTTGGGCATGTGGAACACTCCATGGGTTGGCCGCTGGACAAGGACGCAGGCGGCGGCTCCTTTATCTATCATTTGGAAGATAATCAGGTTTACGTCGGGTTCGTGGTGCATCTGGATTACAAAAATCCGCACCTGTTCCCTTATGGCGAATTCCAAAAATTCAAGCATCATCCGCATGTAGCTGAGCTGCTGAAAGGTGGACGCCGCACTGCCTATGGTGCGCGGGTGATTTCTGGCGGTGGCGCTCAATCATTGCCGAAAATGGTGTTCCCGGGTGGGGCGCTGTTGGGATGTGCGGCGGGCACGCTCAATTTCGCGCGGCTTAAAGGCAATCACAATGCAATGCTTTCTGGCATTGCCGCCGCGGATGCGGTGGTTGAGGCTTTGGCCGCTGGGCGTGCGGGCGACGAGTTGACCGCCTACGAAACCGAAGTGCGGACCGGCCCGATTTTCAAAGACATCGACAAAGTGCGCAACGTTAAGCCGCTGGCCAAAAAAGGGCCTTTGGGCGTGATGCTTTCTGGCATGGATATGTGGTGGGCGTCTTTGTTCGGTAAGCCGCTTTTGGGCACGCAAAGCCATGGAGTTTCCGATGCGGAAGCCACCGGCAAAGCGGCTGATTATCCGAAATTGACCTATCCGAAACCGGATGGTGAATTGAGCTTTGATCGGCTGACCAATGTGAGCTTTTCGTTCACCAACCACGCGGAAGAGCAGCCTTGCCATTTGAAGCTTAAAGACCCAGCAGTGCCGATTGAAAAAACACTGCCGGAATATGATGAGCCATCACAACGCTATTGCCCGGCTGGCGTTTATGAAGTGGTTGAGCAAAATGACGGGTCTGGCCCGAAATTTGTGATCAACGCGCAGAACTGCGTGCACTGCAAAACCTGCGACATCAAAGACCCGGCCCGCAATATTGTGTGGACCGCCCCGCAAGGCGGCGAGGGGCCGAATTATCCGAATATGTAGGTTGCGATTTGGGGTAGACGGGCACTTGATGCGCGGTTTTGCTCGATTGACTTGCCTTTCACTGCACACCCACGTCATTACCGGACTTGATCCGGTAATCCATTTGCGGCTGGCCGTGTGGCAATATTTGGGCGAGTTGGCTCGGATATTGGGCAAGACCACAACTCTTCTTCACCAAACAGCGAATGCTGCATGGACCACCGGGTCGAGCCCGGTGGTGACGAGGGAGAGTGGGGATGCGTGTGGGCATTGAGGTGATCGCGGTCGATGCGGTAAGCAGGGCCCCAAAATGGTGGCTAAAAGGTCACCATTTTTATTTCTGCGCTGTTCAAGCGCTTAAATCTTCAAAATTTTTCATCATATATCTTGCCAAATCTAAATCCGGCTGACAGATTTTCAAACATATATTTCTGGCCTCACGCGCGATTTGCGCCTCTCAGGCGATCCAGAACCTTCAGTTTAGAGGATTTAGCTGTGGCACAAGTGCAAAATGCCCCGGGCGTGGGCAATATGTGGATGGATGAGGCGCGGGCAACTTTTAAGTTGGCGTGGCCATTGGTGTTGGCGCAATTGGCGCAAATCGGGTTAAGCACGTCTGACGTGATCATGATGGGCTGGTTGGGGCCTGAATTTTTGGGCGCCGGGGCGCTGGCTCATTCTTTCATGTTCTTCTTTTTGATTTTTGGCATGGGGCTGGTGACCGCTGTTGCGCCCATGATGGCGAAAGCCATTGGCGAAGAAGATGAAGTCTCTGTGCGCCGCACGGTGCGGCAGGGTTTTTGGGTGTGTATTGCATTCAGTACAATCGTCATTCCCTTTATGCTGCAAATTGATCATATCTTTTTGCTGCTGGGGCAGGAGCCCGATATTGCGGTGCTGGCAGAGACATATGCCCGCGTCGGGGCGTTCCAGTTTTATCCCTTCCTGCTGTTTGCGGTGATGCGCTCATTTTTGGCAGCGCACAACATCACCATGGTTGTTCTGCTCGCCACATTGGTGGGCATTGTGCTCAACATTATTGGCAATTATGGCTTGATGTTTGGCAATTTTGGCTTGCCGCGGCTGGAACTGTTGGGGGCGGGCATTTCAACTGTGATTGTGCACAGTGCCACTTTCCTGTTTGCGCTGTTTTATGCGCTCGCGCTTAAACGGTTTAAAGATTACAATTTGTTGCAGCGGTTCTGGAAACCAGATTGGCAGCGCTTTTTCGAGGTGATCCGCGTGGGCGTGCCTATCGGCTTTATGTTGATGGCGGAGATTGGCATGTTTTCCGTGGCGGCCTTTATGATGGGCTGGTTGAGCAAACCTGAATTGGCCGCTCATGCGATTGCGCTGCAAATCACGGCGATTTCCTTTATGGTGCCGCTCGGCATCAGCCAGGCCACAACGGTGCGTGTTGGCATTTGCCATGGGCGGCGGTCGCCCATTGGCGTGATGGTGGCTGGCTGGACCAACATCGCCATGGGTGTTGGCTTTATGGTGTTCACCTGCATTTTGTATATTTTGTTTCCCGGCTTTTTTGTTCAGTTCTTCCTGAACCCGGCCGATCCGGAGAATGTTGCTGCGTTCAACTTTGCGGTGACTTACATCATGATTGCGGGCGTGTTCCAATTGGTGGATGGCGGGCAAGTGATGGCTGCCGCGTCTTTGCGGGGATTGTCCGACACAAAGGTGCCAATGGCGATTGCTCTATTTGGCTATTGGGTCGTTGGCATTCCCGTCGGTTATCTGCTTGGATTCGTGTTCGAATGGCGGGGCATTGGTGTTTGGGCTGGCATGGCCTTGGGTCTTGCCGTGGTGGCGGTTTTGCTGACCATTCGGTTCTCGCAACGGGATCGGCTCGGCCTTGTCCGCTATGGATAGGTGCAGTCAATCATCCGTTATTTGGATGAGATCTAAATCAGATGTATAATTGTCATATGCCTCGTGTTATTTTAAGTTTAAAATGATTTGGGGCATATGCGGCACATTAAATGGGCTGCCCTGAAAAAATTATTGACGCGCGAACCGCTTGACGGTTGCACGCGGGAGGGGGAAGCTAGCGCCATGACTGACAAGTTGCATAACATTATTGCGCCCTATGTGGGCGAAACAGGCGGCCTGATTTCGGCGATGCACGCGGTGCAAGCAGAGTTGGGTTATTTGCCTGAGGATGTGCTGCCCGTGGCGGCAGAGCTATTCAACATCACCAAAGCCGAAGTGAAAGGCGTGATCAGCTTTTATGCTGATTTCCGTGACCAGCGGGCAGGCGCAACCCATGTGCGCGTTTGCGTGGCTGAGAGCTGCCAGTCTGTGGGCTCGCGCGACTTGGTGGCCGCGCTGGAGGAGCGTTTTGCCTTGAAGCTGGGCGAGACGGATTTGGCGCGGGAGCTGACCATTGAACCGGTCTATTGCCTCGGGCTTTGCTCCGTGTCGCCAGCGGCGGAAGTGAACGGCAAATTGGTGGCCAAAGCCGACGCAGACAAGATCGCCAAGCGGGTGGAGGCATAGCATGATCAAAATTTATGTGCCTCTAGATAGCACGGCTGTTGCCCTTGGTGCCGACGAGGTGGCCGAGGCGATTTTGGCCGAAGCGCAAAAGCGCGATGCATCGGTGCAAATGGTGCGCAATGGTTCGCGCGGGATGCACTGGTTGGAGCCGCTGGTTGAGGTTGAGCAGGGCGGCAAACGGATTGGCTTTGCCAACGTCGATGAGGGCGATGTGGCCTCTCTTTTTAAGGCGGAGTTTTTGACCAAGGCGGATCATCAAAGCTGCATTGGTGAGGTGGATGCGCATCCATTTTTGGCCAAACAAGAGCGGCTGACCTTTGCACGCTGCGGCTTTATCGATCCGTTGGATTTGGATGCCTATGCGGCGCAAGGTGGCTTGGCCGGGTTGAAGCGGGCGATTGAATTGAGCCGCGAGGAGATTGTCGGCGACGTGATGCTGTCGGGCTTGCGCGGGCGCGGCGGTGCCGGCTTTCCGGCGGGCATCAAATGGAAAACGGTGAGCGAAGCCGAGGCCGACCAGAAATATATTGTTTGCAATGCCGACGAAGGCGATAGCGGCACTTTTGCTGACCGGATGATTATGGAAGGCGACCCGTTTTGCCTGATCGAAGGCATGGCGATTGCGGGCCTCGGCGTTGGTGCGACCAAGGGCTATATTTATTTGCGTTCCGAATATCCGGTGGCACTTAAAGTATTGAATCAAGCGATCGAAATTGCCCGTGAAAACAATCTGTTGGGTGACAATGTTCTGGGATCGAATCAGGCATTTGATCTTGAAGTGTTTGTCGGTGCGGGCGCTTATATTTGCGGGGAAGAGACCTCGCTGCTTGAGAGTTTGGAAGGCAAGCGCGGGCAAGTTCGCGCCAAGCCGCCGTTGCCTGCGCTGGAAGGCCTATTCGGCAAGCCGACCCTTGTGCACAATGTGATTTCCTTGTGCAGTGTGCCGATTATTCTGGCCAAGGGTGGCCAGTTTTATGCTGACTATGGCATGGGCAAATCTAAAGGCACTTTGGCGTTTCAACTGGCGGGCAATATTGCCCAAGGTGGTTTGGTGGAGAAAGCCTTTGGCATTTCCCTACGCTCACTAATTGAAGATTTTGGTGGTGGCACGCGGAGCGGTCAGCCGTTTCGGGCGGTGCAGATTGGTGGGCCATTGGGGGCTTATTTGCCTGAAAGCCTTTTGGATCTGCCGATGGATTATGAAACGCTGGCTGAGCACGGCGCGGGCGTTGGCCATGGCGGATTGGTGGTTTTTGATGATCAGGTCAATCTGCGCGAGCAGGCGCATTATGCGTTTGAATTTTGCGCTGAGGAAAGCTGCGGCAAGTGCACGCCGTGCCGCGTTGGCGCGGTGCGCGGCACCGAAGTTATGGAGCGCATTGCCAAAGGCGAAGATTGGGCGCAAAATATGGTGCTGCTCGATGATTTATGCGAACTGATGGTGGATGGCTCTTTGTGCGCCATGGGCGGGATGACCCCGATCCCCGTGATGAGCGCGAAAAAGCATTTCCCTGATGATTTTGAGCCGGACCATGCTGTCCGTGCAGCAGAATAGGAGGATCAAATGGCGATCCTGAAAGAGAAAGATTTCGGCACCCCAGCTTCTAAATCCGATAAGCACGTGTCGGTGACCATAGACGGGTTTGAGGTGAGCGTGCCCGAAGGCACCAGCGTGATGCGCGCGGCGGCGACGGTGGGCTTGGATATTCCCAAACTCTGCGCTACGGACAGTATGAATTCGTTTGGCTCGTGCCGCTTGTGTTTGGTGGAAATTGAGGGACGCAAAGGCACCCCGGCGAGCTGCACCACACCTGTGGCTGAAGGCATGAGCATTTCCACCCAAACGCCGCGCTTGGAAAAGCTGCGCCGTGGGGTGATGGAGCTTTATATCTCTGACCATCCGCTGGATTGCCTGACCTGCGCCGCCAATGGTGATTGCGAATTGCAGGATATGGCGGGCGAAGTTGGCCTGCGCGATGTGCGCTATGGCTATGAGGGCGCAAACCATTTTGATGCGCCGAAGGATGAGAGCAATCCTTATTTCACCTTTGACCCGAGCAAATGTATTGTGTGTTCGCGCTGCGTGCGGGCGTGTGACGAAGTGCAGGGCACTTTGGCGCTAACCATTTCTGGTCGCGCGTTCGACAGCAAGGTAGCGTTGGGCACGGAAGATTTCTTCTCGTCTGAATGTGTATCATGTGGCGCTTGCGTGCAGGCGTGTCCGACGGCGACCTTGGAAGAAAAGGCTGTGATCGATCATGGCGTGCCGAACCGCTCGGTGTTGACGACTTGCGCTTATTGCGGCGTGGGCTGTTCGTTCAAGGCGGAGATGCGCGGCGATCAGGTGATCCGCATGGTGCCGTATAAAGATGGCAAGGCCAATCATGGCCATTCCTGCGTGAAGGGCCGTTTTGCCTGGGGCTATGCCACCCATAAGGACCGGATCACGCAACCTATGATCCGCGACAAGATCACGGATCCCTGGCGCGAAGTGAGCTGGGACGAAGCAATCAAATTTGCGGCTGACGGGCTGAAAAAGGCACAGGAGAAATATGGGCGTAAGTCCATTGGCGGCATTACCTCTTCACGCTGCACCGCGGAAGAAGTGTGGGTGGTGCAAAAAATGATCCGCACCGCCTTTGGCAACAATAATGTGGATACGTGCGCGCGCGTTTGCCACTCGCCCACTGGCTATGGCCTAAAGCAGACTTTTGGTACGTCCGCCGGGACGCAGGATTTTGACTCGGTGGAAGACGCCGATGTGATCATGGTGATCGGGGCCAACCCCACCGATGCGCACCCGGTTTTTGCCTCGCAAATGAAGCGGCGGTTGCGCCAGGGCGCGAAACTGATTGTGGTTGATCCGCGCAAGATTGATTTGGTGCGGTCTGCCCATATTGAGGCGGATTATCATTTGCCGTTGAAGCCGGGCACCAATGTTGCCGTAGTGAATGCCATCACGCATGTGGTGGCCACCGAAGGCTTGATGGATCAAAGCTTTGTGGATGAGCGGTGCGATTTGCAGAGCTACAAGGAGTGGTTTGACTTCATCACCGATGAGATCAATTCGCCAGAAAGCGTAGCGGTGGAGTGCGGCGTTGATGCGGATGCTATTCGTGCTGCGGCTCGGCTTTATGCCAAAGGCGGTAAGGCAGCGATTTATTACGGCTTGGGTGTGACTGAACACAGCCAAGGCTCGACCATGGTGATGGGCATGGCCAATCTGGCGATGGCCACCGGGAATATCGGCGTGCGCGGTGTGGGGGTAAACCCGCTGCGTGGCCAGAACAATGTGCAGGGTTCGTGCGATATGGGCTCGTTCCCGCATGAATTTTCCGGCTATCGCGGCGTGGACAATGAAGAGGTGCGCGGCAGCTTTGAGCAGGCTTGGCAGCGTGAGTTGGATGGCGTGCCGGGCTATCGCATTCCGAACATGTTCGACGAAGCCATAGCAGGCCATTATAAGGGCATGTATGTGCAGGGTGAGGATATCGCGCAATCTGACCCGAACACTCAGCATGTGGAGGAGGCACTTCGCTCGCTGGATATGCTGATTGTGCAGGATTTATTCCTCAATGAGACTGCGCGGTTTGCGCATGTCTTCTTGCCGGGCACCAGCTTTTTGGAAAAAGACGGGACGTTTATCAATGCGGAGCGGCGGATCAACCGGGTGCGTCCGGTGATGAAATCTGCAACTGGCCTTGAAGAATGGGAAGTGACCCAGCGGCTGGCTAATGAGATGGGTTATGCTGAAATGAATTACACCGATGCCAGCGAGATCATGGATGAGATTGCGGCACTGACACCGACATTTGCCGGGGTGAGCTTTGAGCGGCTGGATCGGGATGGCTCTGTACAATGGCCGTGCAATGATGATGCGCCGGACGGTACGCCGATCATGCATGTGGATGGTTTTGTGCGCGGCAAAGGCGCCTTTGTGGTCACCGAATATGTGCCAACCACCGAGAAAACCAACCGCAAATTCCCGCTGATCCTGACCACCGGTCGGATTTTGAGCCAATATAATGTTGGGGCGCAGACGCGCCGGACCTCCAATATTGATTGGTGGGGCGAGGATGTGTTGGAAATTCATCCGAGTGATGCGGAAGCACGCGGTATTCGTGATGGGCATTGGGTGTCGTTACGGTCGCGCAAGGGCGAAACCAGCCTCCGGGCTGTGATTTCCGAGCGGATGGCACCGGGTGTGGTTTATACCACCTTCCACCATCCGGAGACGGGCGCGAATGTGATTACCACGGAGAATTCCGATTGGGCCACCAATTGCCCGGAGTATAAGGTGACCGCGGTGGAAGTGGCGCCGGCCAACCACAAGTCCGACTGGCAAGAGCAATATGAGCTGGAAACGCCGAGCCTGCGCCAATTGATGGATGCGCCGAAAGAGCCGGCTGAATAGTGGCGGACAAAGAGCAAGAGGTGGCGCGGGCCGTCGATATCGACATTGGTGGCGCGCGTGATCAATGGCAATTGGCGAATGAATGTCCGTTGGCTCTGGTCTATCACCAGCGTAATTATGCGGTGATGCTGGCCAGCCCGCAGGATCTAACCGACTTTGCATATGGCTTTTCCATCAGCGAGCGGGTTGTGTCCGATGCGTCCGAGATCAAATCGGTGCGGGCTGAGCCGAATGTGCTGGGCATTGATCTGCATATGGAGATTGATCAGGCGCGGCTGGAGCGGCTGGATTTAACCCAACGACGGCGGCATCTGGTCGGTGCGTCCGGCTGCGGGCTTTGCGGGCTGGATAATGTAGATCAGTTTTTGGCGAAATTGCCGGAAGTGGCGGAGGTGACGCCAACCAAAGAGGCGATGGAGAAGGCCATGGCTGCTTTCTCGTTGCATCAGAAGCTTAATCAGCAAACCCATTCCGTGCATGGGGCCGCGTGGGTGTCGCTAGAGGGCGGCATCGTTGCTATGCGCGAGGATGTGGGACGTCATAATGCGGTGGATAAGCTCTTGGGTGCGAGGGCGCGGGCCGCTTTCGCAGGGGAGGCTTTTCCTGACGGGTTTTTAATGGTGTCCAGCCGCTGTTCTTTTGAAATTGTGGAGAAAACGGCGCGGCATGGGGTGGGGGCGCTGCTGTCCATTTCTGCGCCGACGGCGTTGGCGTTGGATAAGGCGGAAGAGGCCGGATTGCGCCTTTTTGCGCGGGCGCCGGGTGGGATTGCGCGGTTTTAGGCTCACGCACTTCCACGTCATTTCCGCGTGGGCGGGAAGCTAGGTGGGACTATCTGCGCGCAAGTCGTCGGCGTTGTGCGCTTAGAGTAGCTGCTGCTTGGAGCCTCGGGGCGAGCCCGAGGATGACGTAAGCGAGTGTGCTGGGCTTTGCTCTAACTATGGTTCCAATCATCCGGGTCGGCGGAATTGTTGGGCGACAGGCCGATAATGTCGCCATCGGTGGAGCAGCCGAGGCCGAGCACGGTGCGGTTGGCATAGCCGAAATAGGCGGTGACCTGGTTGATTTCTAATATCTCGCCATCATCATATCCGGCGTCGCGCAAGGCGGCGACGTCGGCTTCTACCACTTCTCCCGGCTGATTGTTGAGCTTTTGCGCGTAGGCGAGGGCGGCGAGTTCCTGATGGGAAAGTGGGGCGCTTGAGATGTCGTGACGCTCGATGGCGGCTTTGATCGCGTCAGCGCGTTCATCGTCTTTTAGGTTGCGCTTTAGGCCAACAAAGCGATGTTCAAAGCAATAGTTGCAATTGTTCAGATAGCTGACATAGGTGCCGATCGTTTCCAAAAACCATTTGGGGATGGTGTTGTTGGCATGGTGCAGCACATATTTGTAGATCGCCATATGGCCTTCCATGGAATGGGGGCGCAGCGAGTGCATCATCATGATGTTGTCGACATTATTGTTTGGTCCTGTGACCCGTTGATAGAGCTGCTTTAGTCGCCCTGTTGCTTCCTCAAATGGGATTGTTTTGATCCACGCCATAGTTCTCCCCCCTTGGCAATCGCCTTGCTAGACTATATTGTCGGACAATAACGAAGATTTGTCAGCATTTACACTGAAAAATTCTTTTGAAAATAGACGAATTGCAATGCAATTTTGTTGCAAAGCCAACTCAATCTTTCTAGCGTGCGCGATAGGGAGCAATTTATTTGGGGGGAATTGGTGTCAGAATCCAGCGTAGAATCTGTTGTGCAGATGATTACGGATGCTGTACGCACCGGGCGTCTGGCGCCTGGCATGCGTTTGGTTGAAGCCGAATTTACGCAAAATCTTGGCGTTAGCCGCTCGACGGTGCGTGAAGGTTTTCAACGGCTCATCGCAGCGGGTCTTTTGACATCTGAACGCCATCGTGGCGTAAGTGTGCGCCAATTTACGCGCAAGCAAGTGCACGATCTCTATGTGCTTCGGGCGAACCTAGAAGGTCTAGGTGTGGAACTTGCCACGTCAAAAGTTGCCGAAGCACCTGCTTTTATTCAAGATTTGCAGCAGCTAATGGATGATGCTGAGAATGAGCGTGATCTCACCAAATTCTCGCAACTCAATACAGAGTTCCACCATTATCTCGCCGATATGGCGAACAATGAATATCTCAAGAGTGTCATCTTGCAGTTTGAGACTTCAATTTATTGGCTGCAATTTCGCGTGTTGGTGGATCAGCAATCCGTGTTCCGCACCAATCAAGACCATCGTGTGATTGTTGAACATATGGTCGCGGGGCGCGGTGCAAAGGCCGCAGCGGCGATGCGACAACATATTCTGAATGCTGAGGAAATGGTGCAATCGCTGCCCAGCAGTCACTTTAAGCGAGATATGGCAGCACAAAATCTCTAATCACTCGCGGCAGGCGGGTGGTAAGCAGTAGTTCACGCTTGACTTCAGTGCGACTTCTGATATTGTCGGACAATAATGATAGACAATAAAATCTGGGGTGGGAAAATGGTTGATCAACAATTTGGGCGCGATTTTGAGCCGATTGATTTACCTGACTATAAGGAAGTGCCGCAGGCCGAAATGCGCGCCGCGGCAGAAGCGTTTTATGAGGACATCAAAAAACGCCATACGGTACGTGAATTTTCAGATAAGCCTGTGCCGCGCGATATTATCGAAACATGTTTGAAGGCAGCGGGTACCGCGCCGAATGGGGCAAACCATCAACCATGGCATTTTGCTGTGATTGGCGATGCGGGGATGAAGCGGCGCATTCGCGAAGAAGCAGAGATTGAAGAAAAGACCTTTTACGAAGGGCGGGCCGGGGAGGAATGGCTGAAGGCGCTGAAACCTATTGGCACCGACGCCTCCAAACCCTTCTTGGAAAAAGCACCTTGGTTGATCGCTATTTTTGGCGAACGCCGCAGCATTGGGGCAGATGGCAATAAATATAAGAATTATTATGTGCCTGAATCTGTGTCGATTGCCACGGGCTTTTTGCTGGTGGCGCTGCATAAGGCGGGACTTGCGACGTTAACCCATACGCCAAACCCCATGAGTTTTCTCAACGAGATTTGCGACCGTCCCAAATCGGACAAGCCCTATATTTTGCTGGTGGTGGGGTATCCAGATGAAAACGCCAAAATTCCCCGTCATGCAACTGAGAAAAAGCCTCTCGAAGAGATCGCGACCTTTTATGAATAAAGGTTTGGCTTGATCAGCCATTAAGCGAAGAAAGGTCAGCTCTGGACGGCTGACCTTTTTCATTTAGAGATCAGAAAAATTCTCGACCATAAAGTCGATAAAGACCCGGGTTTTGAGTGGCAGGCGACGTCGGTGTGGATAAAGCACATAAAGCGGTGTCGTGTCAGACGCTTCATCCTCCAGCATGGTCACAAGCGTACCTTGTTCAATTGATTTGTTGAGAATGAAGGTGGGCAAATAGCAATAGCCGACGCTTTTTTCTGCCAAGGTCACGATGGTGTCGCCATTGTTGGTGTTGGCGCGAATGGTATCCGGCGCGACGCGGAAATTTTGCCACGATGGTGCATTCTGCCGCAAAGAATAGGTGATGGATGGCCAATTTTTCAGCTCGGTCACGTCTTTTGGTTTGCCACCCATTTTTTCAATGAGTTCGGGTGAGGCTGCCAAATGATGGCTGGTTTCGGCAAACTTGCGTACAATGAGCGAGTCTGAGCCAGTGGCGCCAATGCGGATGGCAAGGTCCATGCCTTCTTCGATGATGTCCACATAGCGATCTGACATGTGCAAATCGACTTGGACTTTACTATGACGTTCTAAGAATTTTGGCAGCAATGGCGCTACATATTGCGAGCCAAAGGTTACTGGCACGGCGATGCGCAAACGCCCTTGCGGTTCGAGGCTCTTTTCAGCAAAGCGACTTTCAATCTCTGCATTTTGTTCAAGGATATTGCGACAATGTTCCAAATATTCGTTGCCGGCTTCGGTGAGCGATACGCGGCGCGTGGTACGGTTAAGCAGGCGCACGTCCAGCCGTTCTTCCAAAAGGCTTAGGGTGCGCGACACGATGGCTTTGGAACAGCCCAGTTTTTCTGAGGCAGCGGTAATCCCGTGATTTTCAGCAACGGCGACAAAAGTCTGCATAGCGTTGAGCATATCCATTATATTACCCTTTCAAACAAATTGCCTCAGTATAACTAAATTAAGCTCAAAAAATTGAACAGCGTCAATTGACCATTTGGTCTAACTTACAGGGTCGTAAAATTGATCTTGTGTCCAATTCGCCAAATTTAGCGGCTTTGTTCAGAATTACGAAACAATGCCTTTGCTGGATCAATCAAATAAAAAGCCGCACAGAATAATCCGTGCGGCCTTGAGATTTCGCGACGTGTAAATTCTTAGTTCAAGAATGTGTCGGCGCTCACATAGTCATAGCCAAGATCGTGCGCCACTGGGGCACACGTCACTTTGCCATCGCAGACATTAAGGCCATTTTTCAGGTGCGCATCATCTTTCAATGCTTGCTTCCAGCCTTTGTTGGCGATTTGCACGGCGTGATGCAAGGTCGCATTGTTCAACGCGTAGGTTGAAGTGCGGGCCACAGCACCAGGCATGTTTGCCACGCAATAATGCACCACATCATCAATGATGTAGGTTGGATCTGCGTGGGTGGTTGCTTTTGATGTTTCGAAGCAGCCGCCTTGGTCAATCGCCACGTCAACCAACACAGCGCCTGGCTGCATGGTTTTCAGCATTTCACGGTTGACCAATTTAGGTGCGGCAGCGCCAGGCACCAAAACAGCGCCAACAACCAAATCGGCTTCTTTGACCAATTCTTCAAGCGCAGCCTTTGTGGAGTAGACCACTTTGGCGCTGGCTTCGAAATGGTTGGACAAGCGCTCAAGCTGTGCTGGGTTGCGGTCCAAAATGGTCACATCAGCGTGCATACCAACGGCCATTTGCGCTGCATTGAAACCAACAACGCCGCCGCCAACTACAACCACTTTAGCAGGAGCAACGCCGGGCACGCCGCCCATCAAAACGCCACGGCCACCATGGGCTTTTTCCAATGCGGCAGCGCCGGCTTGGATCGACATACGACCAGCAACTTGGCTCATCGGCTTAAGCAAAGGCAAGCCACCAGCATTGTCTGTTACGGTTTCATAAGCGATGCACACTGCGCCGCTTTCAACCAAATCTTTGGTTTGCTCTGGATCGGGTGCCAGGTGCAAATAAGTGTAGAGAATTTGGCCCGGCTTGAGCATTGCGCGCTCATTGGCTTGGGGCTCTTTGACTTTGACGATCATGTCGGCAATGTCGAACACTTCTTTCGCCGTGTTCAGGATTTTCGCGCCTGCTTGTTCGTAAACATCATTGGCTGCGCCAATGCCAGCGCCCGCGTTGGTCTCGACATAGAGTTCATGGCCATTTGCGATCAATTCTGCCACGCTCTCTGGTGTCAAACCAACGCGATATTCATGGTTTTTGATTTCTTTGGGTACACCGATTTTCATTGAAGACTCCCTCCGCATTCGAAAATTCGCTGAAAGTATAATTCAGATTCTGCCGGAAAAAATTGCAATTTTGTGTCTGAACCATTAGCTTAGTTAAAAATTTTACGAATTAGTCGGGAGGTATTCGTATTTTTTCCCTTGATCAGTTGGATAAGCGAATTATTCGGTCGTTGCAGGCGGATTGCCGGATATCAATGCAGGAATTGGGTGACCTTGTGGGGCTTTCAACCTCAGCGTGTCATCGTCGAGTGAAGCTTTTGGAGGAGCGGGGGCTGATCTCTGGTTATCATGCCCATCTTGATCCCGATATTTTGGGATTTGGCATGCTTTTCTATGTGGAGGTAAGCCTGACGGATCAAAGCGAAGCCACATTGAGCGAGTTTGAGGAGGCCGTGCGATCGGCGCCGGAAATTTTGGAAGCTTCGCTGGTGGCCGGGGCGTCAGACTATTTGTTGCGGCTTGTGTGTGAAGATGCAGAGCATTTTGAACGGTTGCACCGCACCCGCTTGTCGCGTCTGCCGCATGTGGCGAGAATACAATCTAACCTTGCGATCCGCGTGGTGAAGCCGATGACTGGGTTGCCTGTATAGCCGCTTTCCGGGCAGAACACGCGAAAATCCTGCTTCTGTGGTTGCGTCTTTGGCGGCAATCTCTTAAACGCATGGGCAAGACATTTATTATTTGAGGTTCGCAATATGGCGCGTCAATTTATTTATCACATGCATGGCATGTCCAAAACTTATGCCGGTGGCAAGAAGGTGTTGGACAACATTCATCTGAGCTTTTATCCCGACGCCAAAATTGGTGTTTTGGGGCCAAACGGGGCGGGTAAATCTACCCTTCTCAAAATTATGGCGGGTATCGACACTGAGTTTCAGGGCGAAGCTTGGGTGGCCGAGGGAGCCAAAGTTGGCTATTTGCCACAGGAGCCGCAGCTTGATCCAAACTTGGATGTGCGCGGCAATGTGATGCTCGGCGTGAAAGAAAAGCAGGACATTATCGACCGCTATAACGAGTTGATGATGAACTATTCTGACGAAACAGCTGAAGAGGGCGCTGCCCTGCAAGATCAAATTGATGCTGAAAATCTTTGGGATCTTGATTCAAAAGTTGAAATGGCGATGGAAGCGCTGCGTTGCCCGCCAGGCGATGCATCTGTTGAAAATTTGTCAGGTGGTGAGAAGCGTCGTGTTGCGCTTTGCCAATTGCTGCTTGCCGCCCCTGATTTGTTGTTGCTCGACGAACCGACCAACCACTTGGATGCGGAAACCACTGCATGGCTTGAAAAGCATTTGCGTGAGTTCCCAGGTGCGGTGTTGATCATCACCCACGACCGTTATTTCTTGGACAATGTAACAGGCTGGATTTTGGAACTCGACCGTGGTCGTGGCATTCCTTATGAGGGCAATTATTCTGCTTATCTTGGCCAGAAAGCGAAGCGCTTTAAGCAAGAGGCTGCGGAAGATGCTGCGCGTCAACGCGTGTTGCAAAGCGAGCAAGAGTGGATTGCCGCGTCTCCTAAGGCGCGTCAGGCCAAGTCGAAAGCGCGTATTAAAGCTTATGATGAGTTGGTGAAGGCCAACGAAGCGCGGACCCAGTCCAACAAAGCGCAAATCATTGTGCCACCTGGCCCACGCTTGGGTGACTTGGTGATCAATGTTGAAGGCTTGAAAAAAGGCTTTGAAGATCGCTTGTTGATTGATGATTTGAACTTCAACCTGCCAGCTGGTGGTATTGTGGGCGTGATCGGGCCGAACGGCGCGGGTAAGTCTACCCTTTTCAAAATGTTGACCGGGCAAGAGCAGCCAGATGAAGGCAGCGTGACCATTGGTGACACGGTTAAACTCGGCTATGTGGATCAGAGCCGGGATGCTTTGGACGCCAACAAAACTGTTTGGGAAGAGATTTCAGAAGGCAACGACATCATCACACTCGGCAAGCGTGAGATGAACAGCCGGGCTTATACCTCTGCCTTTAATTTCCGCGGTGGCGATCAGCAGCAAAAGGTTGGCAATTTGTCAGGCGGTCAACGCAACCGCGTGCACTTGGCTAAAATGCTGAAATCTGGCGCGAACGTGTTGCTGCTCGACGAACCGACCAACGATTTGGATACGGAAACTTTGGCTGCGCTTGAAGAAGCGCTGGAGGAGTTTGCAGGTTGCGCCGTGATCATCTCTCACGACCGGATGTTCCTTGACCGGTTGGCCACACACATGCTCGCATTTGAAGGCGACAGCCATGTGGAATGGTTTGAGGGTAACTTTGCTGATTATGAAGCAGACAAAATTCGCCGTTTGGGTCCAGACGCTGTGAACCCAAAACGCGTGACTTATAAGCCGCTTACCCGATAAGCCGGATAAGTGGAGTCAATAAAAACGCCCCGCAAGTGCGGGGCGTTTTTGTTTGGTCTGCCCTTAAAACACGACCATGTTTTTGAAATAGTCGGGCAGGTCGGCCGTTGGGATGTTGGTCAAATCTTTCGGCACATCATCTTCTAGCTTTTCCTGCAAATGCTTGTTGAAGTGCTGTCGCATTTCACCAAGGCTTTGCGGCGGTGCTGCGATGATCAGGCGGTCGAACTTCTTTTCTTGAGCGGCCTTATTGAGATGCTCAGCCACTTCTTTTGAAAAGCGCTGATGTTCCACGTCGTCTGGATCAGTTTGCTGCTCCATGGCGCTGCGCCCATCGCCTGCGGAAGAAAATGTGCGTCCGCGATCATTGGCGACAATATCGCTGGTTTTCAGCGCTTGACGTTGTTTGCCGTGATCTGAGAGCGCCGTCAACCCTTTGTTCGGGCCGGTGTTTTCGAAGATTTTCGCTTCGGTGCCGTTGGCAACCAATAACCAAGTGATTGTCGGTTTCATCCTTTTGCCCTTTCCTTTTAGCGTTAAGGTGCGCAAGGTAGAACGCATGATACACCTTTTGTGTTTCATCTTAAAATCGCAAATCTGGATGCGGATTGGGGGCTCCGATGGCAGAATTCAAGATCAAACTAAATGGCACGCAAATCTTTGGCGTTGAGCAAGGGCACGGGGCGCCGGTTGTGTTTTTACATGCTGGGGTAGGGGATCACCGCATGTGGAAGCCCCAATTGGATGCCATGGATGTGGGCGTTCATGCCATCGCCTATGATCAGCGCGGATATGGGCAGAGTGTTTCTGAGGATGTGCCTTGCTCGGACATAGATGATTTGTTGGCGGTGCTTGATGATTTTCGCATTGAACGCGCGGTGCTGGTGGGATGCTCGATGGGCGGCGGATTAGCCTCTGCGTTTGCGCTTACGCATCCAGACCGGGTGGCGGGCTTGGTGCTTGTTGCTTCTGCCTTTACAGGGATGCCGATGATTGAGCTAGATGTGCGGGAAAATGAAATTGACGCGCATTATCAAAAGCTGGAAGCGGGGGATGATCTGGATGCGCTCAACCAGTTTGAGGCGCGGGTTTGGCTGGATGGCGCACGCGCAGAAGAAGGGCGGGTGCAGGGTGCATTGCGTGATTTATTTTTGGATATGAATAGTTTGCGGCTGAAACATCCACCCTTGAATCAAAAAGCGGCGCGGCCAGAGACTTATTCTCGGTTGCATGAAATCAAAATGCCCTTTCTGTTGATCGCTGGAACATGCGATTCTGCCTATCACGAGAAGCTCAATGCTATGATTGCACAGGATGTGCCGCTGGCAGAGGCGAAATTGATTGAGCAGACGGGCCATCTGCCCAATTTGGAAGAGCCTGAACAGTTCAATGATTTGCTGAGTGCGTATCTCGCCACGCTTTGACGAGTCCATCGTTTTAGGTGATCGGCCTCATTTATCAGTTTGATTGGTCAAACCAGTCAAAAAGATGTAATCCGTGCCTTTATCAAGATGAAAGGCCCGATAATGAGCACAGATGATTCCGTTCGCCAAACCCAACTCGGCGCACTTGCTGCCTTATCCGCCTATACGTCATGGGGCGTGTTTCCGTTGTTCTTCCGGCTATTGGGAGATGTAAGTCCTTATATTGTGGTGGCGCATCGGGTGTTGTGGTCGGCCTTGATGGTGGCCATTTTCCTGCTGGTGGTGAAGCGGCTTGATGAGATTAAAGCCGTTTTCAAATCTCGGAAATCTATGGTGTGGTTGGCTGCGTCTACCGTCGCCATTTCCATCAATTGGGCCATTTTTGTTGGGGCTACCGGCACAGAAAATGTGCTTTCGGTTAGCTTTGGCTATTTCATCACCCCATTGGTGAATGTGGCCATTGGCATGGTGCTATTGGGTGAGCGTCAGAATAAGTTTCAAACCATAGCGATTGCTATTGCGGCCGTTGCCGTGGGTGTGCAGGCCATTGGCCTTGGTGGTGTGCCGTGGATTTCTTTGGCTTTGGCTGCCAGTTTTGCCTTTTATGGCTATTTCCGCAAAACCGTGGATGTGGGCGCAGCGCCGGGCTTGTTGATTGAAACGCTGATGATCATGCCTTTCGCCATTATTTTGTTGGCCTATATGGGCCCTGCCTATCCAATGGCGACAGCAGAAGCTGGTCTTTTCATCTGGTTCTTGCTGTTTATGAGCGGGCCTTTGACTGCAGGGCCGTTGATCTTGTTCTCATTTGGCGCGAAGCGCTTGCGGATGACCACGATTGGCATTTTCCAATATATCGCGCCATCCATGCATTTTGTGTTTGCGGTTTGGCTGTTGGGCGAGCCGCTAAATGAAGCACGCCTCTTTAGTTTTGTGCTGATTTGGATATCCTTGGCGGTCTTCACCTATGATTCATTCACCCGACAGCGCGAGGCTGCGCGGGCACGCAAAAAGGTCCCTGCATGACACAGATCCCCGCCCAAAAATTCACCGCAGAACTTGCAGATTTGTTTTTGGCGGCAGGGGATGATTTCATCTCAACGTCAGTGCCGGAGTTGGAACTGACTTATGAGGGGATTGTCGGCGATCACCATGCGGGATTGACGCGCAAATCGGGCGGACGCGAGCCTTGGTATAAGCGCGGCACTGAAATGCGCAATGAGCGCCAAGTGTCGCTTTTGTCTGTCGAAGAAGTTGCGATTATTGCTGAACGGCTGAATGTCGACCATTTTGATGCGGGGCGGATCGGCGCGAACATGTTGATCAGCGGCTTGCCGCAATTCTCACAAATTCCATCGCGGACGCAGTTCTTTTTCCCATCTGGCGCAGTGCTGCGGATTGATGGATATAACGCACCGTGCAAAATTGCCGGGGCCGCGTTGCAGGCTGATTATGATGGTCGTGACGATATTGAGCTTGGCTTTGTGAAAGCCGCAGCAGAGTTGCGTGGGCTTGTGGCTTGGGTGGAGCGCCCGGGACTTGTGCGCAAGGGCGACGAGATTAAGGTGCGGGTGTGGCCGCAGCAACTTTATCAACCCGTGAAGGCATAGTCAGGCACGGTTCGGCCAGCGCCGCGGCGAGGGTTGCGATTTGACGCAATTGCTGTTTTTGCGCCGAGGTGCGTCGCCACACCATGGAAATTGTGCGTTGGGCGCCGGGCGATTTGAGTTCATGCAAGGCAATAGCATCGCTGCGGATTTCGCGAGCAAGGTACATGGCTGGCAGCAAGGTGACGCCAAACCCTTTGGCCACCAACTCAACGATGGTTGCGAGCGAGGTCGCGGCAAAGCTTTGGTCTTTATTGCGAGGATTGGGATTAAGGCTGCACGCTTCAATTGCTTGGTCGCGGAAGCAGTGCCCCTCTGAAAGCAGCAGCAATTCTTCGTTTTGCATCAAATTGAGATCGACCGGGTCTTGAATGTTTTTGTGCCGCGCAGCGGCCAAAACAAATGGGTCGTCGAACAGCGGTTGCGCTTCGAACCGTTCAAGCGGCGGTTTGGTGCCGATAATGCCGAAATCCAATTCACCATCGGCCAGTTGTGTCAACAGCATTTCGGTTTGCATTTCACCCAGATTGAAGAGCTGGGTCGGGAAGTTTTCGGCCAATGTTGTTAGCAGGTGCGGCAGGAAATAGGGCGCAATGGTGGGGATGAGGGCACCGCGGATCGGCGCGCTGAGACCAAAGCGGGCTTCGTGCGCGGCTTCTTCCAATGCATCCACTTGCGCGACAATGCGGCCCGCCTCCAGCAAAAACACTTCGCCAAAGCGCGTCGGGATCACCCGTTTGCCCAGCCGCTCAAATATTTTTTTGCCGCATTGCGTTTCCAATGTCTGAATTTGCTGAGACAATGCAGGCTGGGTCACATGACACTTTTCGGCTGCGCTGCCGAAATGGCCATATTTTTGCACCGCCAGTGCGTAGCGCATTTGTTTAAGGGGCATTCCGCTCATAAGAAAAACTTATCATAATTGAAAATTTAATCAATTTGAATTCTAGCCATTGCGCAATTAGCTTTAATTTAGTGAACGAAAGGGAGCGATATGAGCAAGAAAACATTGACCACTACGGCGGGTGCGCCGATTTCGGATAACCAAAACTCATTGAGCGCTGGCCCACGCGGTCCGCTGCTGTTGCAAGATTATCAACTGATTGAAAAGCTGGCTCACCAGAACCGTGAGCGTATCCCAGAGCGGGTTGTGCACGCGAAAGGGTGGGGTGCTTTTGGTACGCTAAAGATCACTGGCGACATTTCAAAATACACCTCGGCCAAAGTGTTGCAGCCGGGTGCTGAAACACAAATGCTGGCGCGTTTTTCGACGGTGGCTGGCGAGTTGGGCGCAGCGGATGCTGAGCGTGACGTGCGTGGCTTTGCGCTGAAATTCTATACAGAAGAAGGCAACTGGGATTTGGTGGGCAACAACACGCCTGTGTTTTTTGTGCGTGACCCATATAAATTCCCAGACTTTATTCACACGCAAAAGCGGCACCCGAAAACCAATTTGCGGTCGCCAAAAGCGATGTGGGATTTCTGGTCACTTTCGCCTGAAAGCTTGCACCAGGTGACGATTTTGATGTCTGATCGCGGGTTGCCGACCGCACCTATGCACATGAATGGCTATGGGTCGCACACTTATTCTTTATGGAATGAGAACGGCGAGCGCGTTTGGGTGAAGTTCCACTTCAAAACCGAACAAGGCCATGCGCACTTCACCAATGAAGAGGCGAAACAGGTTGTGGGCGAAAGCCGCGAAACATATCAAGAGGCATTGTTTGGCACCATTGAAGCTGGTCATTATCCGCGCTGGAAAGTTCAAGTGCAGATCATGACGGAAGATCAAGCGGCGAGCTTTGAGCACAATCCGTTTGATTTGACCAAGGTGTGGCCGCATGCGGACTTCCCGCCGATTGATATTGGCGTGATGGAGTTGAATCGCAATGCGGAAAACTATTTCGCTGAAATTGAGCAAGCTGCTTTCTCGCCATCAAATGTGGTGCCGGGCATTGGCTTCTCACCAGACAAGATGCTGCAAGCACGTATCTTCTCTTATGCAGATGCGCACCGCTATCGCTTGGGCACTCATTATGAAGCATTGCCGGTAAATCAGCCAAAGAATGGTGTTCATCACTATCATAAAGATGGACAGATGAACTTTATGGGTCAGAAAACCGGGCATGTGGATGCTTATTATGAGCCGAACTCAATTGATGAGTCTGCGAAAGAAGCACCGGAATATAAAGAACCAGCTTTGCCACTGAGCGGCGATGCGGATCGGCACAATCACCGTGATGGCAATGATGATTTTTCACAGCCACGTGCACTGTTTGAGTTGTTCGATCAAGCGCAGAAAGATCGGCTATTTTCTAACATTGCCGACGCGATGGATGGGGTGCCTCAAGATATTGTCGATCGACAATTGGCCTTATTTGACCAAGTTCACCCCGATTATGGCAACGGTGTGCGGGCGGCTCTGAAGGGCTAAATGCAACCCAGAATTGAATAAATTGGAGCGTCGCCTCAATTAGAGGTGGCGCTTTTATGGTTAATGAAACCTAAATCTGATCGATAAAGTTTGCAGCAAATTTTAGCTGAAACGCCAGCATTTACTTTATGCAGCCTCATGTAGATTGCACTGAATGGCGCAGAAGCGCTTAAGGAGGTAGCAATGGAACTCGATCATTCCAAGGGGACTGCGTTCTCTAACTTTCGGGCACTCACAAGTGACCCGAACAAAGCTGAGTGCGAGCAATTGATCCGGAACATGGCAACATTGTTTAGCCATGTGGTGGACCGCTGCGATGATGAGCAGATTGCGCAATATGACGAAGTGTTGTGTCAACTTGCTGAACTTGTGGAATCGGAAGCCCGTGCTGATGTTGCGCAAATTTTGGCGCCGCTGTCGCGTGCGCCGGGCACCGTTGTCATCAAATTGGCGCACGATGAAGTTGAAGTGGCAACGCCGCTGTTGGAATTCTCCAGCGTGCTGTCAGATGATGATTTGATTGAAATTATCGAGTCTCAATCTGAAGGTCACCGTTCAGCAATCGCTGGTCGCTCATCGGTAGCTGACCGTGTGAGCAGTTCAATTTGTCATCATGCTGAAAATGAAACCGTTAAAAAGCTTGTTGAAAATGAGAAGGCAGAGATCGGCCCTGAAGCTGGTCCGTCGCTTATTCAACGTGCTGCCAAAGACGAGAGCATTGCGGGTTCAATGGGGCATCGTCATGATGTGGACTGGCGTTCGATCTATTCAACACTCGATGATGCGAGCAAGCGTGTGTTTTCTACACTGGCACGCACACACATGAAAATTGACCGTGCAAATGTTGATGCAGCCAAAAAGGTTGTTGTGAACAAGATTAAGGAGCGCGTGGGCTTTAACGCAACTGAGTGGACTGTTGCGTGGGGCCAGGTGCGAGCGCTTAGCGATCGTCGCCAACTCGATATGAAGGCGCTGGAGCGTTTCTGTCGCTTTTCATATGCGCACCATTCAGCAGCAGCGATTGCATTAATGCTGCGCATTCAGCCAGAAGTGATGGTGAAATGGTTTGCCGGGCAAGATGTCGGCGCATTCATCGTGGCGGCGCGTGCGTTGGATATGTCACCAGAAAGCTTTGCCAAGGCGATTGCAATTGTGCCTTGGCGCGACAAACTCAATGCAGATGATCTGCAATTAGCGTCAGCTCGATATGAATCGCTATCGTTCCACGATGCCCGCGAAATTTTTGAAATGTGGCGGGCCCATAGTTTCCGTCGGCCACAGCAAAATAGGCGAGTTGCCTAAAGCTGCGGCGTGAGAGCTGCGATTGCGACGTAATTTATAGTCTGATGCCGGGTGGGCGCCGTCAGTCAATCAAGCTTTGTGCCCAATTTACGACATTTTGGATGGTGGGTTTTTGTAATGAGCAAATCCGCCATTGGCGGTCGATGCGGCGTTCAATGACGCCTGCAGATTCCAATACGCGCAAGTGACGAGAGATGGCTGGTGCCGTAATGGTGTGGGGTGATGAAATCGCACCCACTGGCAGTTCGCCCTTTTCCGCCAATTGTTCCACAATTGATAGTCTTACAGGGTCCGCAAGTGCACTCAAAATCGTGCACATTTTATCACGATCGTTTGACGAGTTATTTGCCGTACTGTGACGTTCGTTTGTCATCTTTTTAACGACTCTTATTTAATTGTTGTTTTAATTGAAGATTTCCTTCAGGTGAGGTAATAAAATTACCCACACCGCTTTAACCTATTTCATTGCCAAATTCTGTATTTAGGATATAAAGAAACCTTTATATCACATGAGGGTGACGTGACGAATTTGCGCGAAATGGTGGAAATCTTGAGGTCTGCGGGTGAGTTCACGCGGTTGCGGCTGCTCGCGCTTTTGGCCGAAGGTGAACTCTCGGTGAAGGATTTAACCGAGATTTTGGACCAAAGCCAGCCTCGGGTGTCGCGACACCTCCGATTATTGACCGAATCGGGTCTCATTACGCGACATGCAGAAGGTGCTTGGGCATTTTTCCGACTGTCTGATGAATTGGAGTCTGCCGCGCTTGTGCAGCATATTCTGGGACGCTTGGACGACCACGATGAATTGTTGGTGGCTGACCGGCAACGGCTTGCCGCAGTGCGCCGCGACCATCAAGCACGCGCTGCGACATTTTTTGCCAAAGTGGCAAAAGACTGGGATCGCTTGCGTACCTTGCACGCGCCGGACGAGGCGGTGGAGCAAAGCATTCAAAGCATGTTGAATGGCAAGTATTTCGACACATTCCTCGATTTGGGCACTGGCACGGGCCGGATGTTGGAGCTGCTGGCAGATCAGTTTCAAAAGGGCATCGGGCTGGATGCGAGCCGCGAGATGATTTCGGTGGCACGCACCAAGTTTGAACGTTCAAACCAGAAGAATGTTCAGGTGCGTTTGGGCGATATTGGTGATTTGTCTGAATATCGTGACAGCGCCGACTTCGTGATGTTGCACCAAGTGCTGCACCATTTTGATGATCCGGGCATTGCCTTGCAAAATGCGCGACTTTCGCTCAAGCCGGGCGGCGCCATCATGGTGGTGGATTTTATGCCCCACAAATTGGAGTTCCTGCGGGAAGAACAGGCGCATCGTCGCCTAGGTCTTTCCCATGTTCAAATGCAGGCCTGGGCGCGTAGCGCGCGACTTAATGTGATGCAGTCGCGGGAGATCCCACATCCCGGACCTGACGATGGACTAACCGTGTGCATTTGGCACTTAACGGACAATAGCAAGAATTGAATTTATTATGAGTGATACCCCTATTTTTTCGACTCCAGACCGCTTGTCACGCCAATCTGAAAAGGAATTGGCGAAGCTGGATTTGTCTTTCGAGTTTTTCCCCCCGAAAACCGATAAGATGGAAGCGAGGTTTTGGGAAACTTTGGAACGGCTTGCGCCTTTGTCGCCGCGCTTTGTGTCGGTGACTTATGGTGCAGGCGGCACCACACGTGGCCGCACCACCAAAATGGTGTCGCGGATTGAAAAGGAATCTGGTGTGAAGGCTGCCGCGCATTTGACCTGCGTTGGGGCCACTAAAGAAGAAGTGAATGAAGTTGTGCGCGGCTATAAGGATGCCGGGGTTTCCCGCATTGTTGCTTTGCGAGGCGATCCGCCAGAGGGCGTTGGCCAACCGTTTCAGCCGCATCCGGAAGGCTATCGCAATGCCGCCGACCTGGTGGCTGGCATTCGGACCATTGGCAATTTTGACATTTCTGTCGCGTGCTATCCTGAAAAGCACCCGCAAAGTCCGGATTGGTATGCGGAGTTCGAAAATCTTAAGCGAAAGATTGATGCGGGCGCCAGCCGAGCGATCACGCAGATGTTCTTTGATAATGAGCTTTATTTGCGCTTTGTTGATCGGGCGCGCAATGCGGGCATTGAAGCACCGATTGTGGCCGGGATACAGCCGATCCACAATTTCACGCAAATCTCCAATTTTGCTGGACGTTGCGGTGCCACCATTCCAAAATGGGTTGCAGAGCGATTTGAAGGATTGGAAGATGATCCGGAAACGCATGCGCTTGTGGCAGCAGCGGTTGCGGCGGAGCAAGTGACTGAATTGGTGGACCGTGGGGTTACTGAATTTCATTTTTATACGATGAATCGGTCGCCTTTGGTCTATGCATTGGCCCGCCTATTGGGGCGACGGCCTGAAAATTCAAGAGGCTAATTCTCGTTTTATTGTCTGGAATCGGACATAATGTCGCCTATATCTGGCAACCAGTTGGCTGCGGAGGGAAAAATGTCTGTTTGGACGGTAATAGCGCAAAAAATTGGTTCGTTTTCTGAACGCACGGGGCTGGCAGGTTCGCTGGCCTCGTTGCTTGACCCTGAAACATGGTTGTTGGGCGGCAAAGAGGCTGCATTTACCCTGTCACTGGTGGCGCTGTCTGCCAAGATGGCGGCGGCGGATGGGGTGGTCACCGCAGATGAAATTCGTGCCTTTCGGGAGAATGTGGAAATCCCCGCGGGTGCCGAGGAGCAGGTGGCGCGGGTTTTTGATCTGGCGCAGCAGGATGTTGCCGGATTTGAAACCTATGCCCGGCGGGTGGCGCGTTTGTTCCAAGACAGTCCCGAAACTTTAGAGCACGTGATGGACGGGCTGTTTCACATCGCTGAGGCAGATGGGCTTATCCACGAAGATGAACTGGCCTATTTGGAAACGGTGGGTGTTATCTTCGGGCTGACCGAGGATGAGTTTGATCGATTGAGCGCGCGCCATATGGTGGCGGGCGATAGTGATCCATACTTTGTTTTGGGTGTCGATCGCGACATCGATGATGATGGTTTGCGGAGCGCATATCGCAAGTTGGTAGCCGAGCACCATCCAGATCGCCTGATGGCGAAAGGTGTGCCTGCAGAGCTCGTGCAATTGACCTCCAAAAAGATGGCTGCCATCAACCATGCATATGATCAAATTTTAGAAAGCCGACAGGCGAATTCAACAGAATCTGCATAATGCTTGACCCGGCGCACATGCGACCCTATTGAAAGCGGGTCAGTTGGTCGGGCAGTCGCTCCTTTTTGAGGAGAGGAAAGTCCGGACTCCATGGAGACACGGTGCCGGATAACGTCCGGCGAGGGCGACCTTAGGGAAAGTGCCACAGAAAGCAAACCGCCGCGTTTATCGCGGTAAGGGTGAAAGGGTGCGGTAAGAGCGCACCGCGAAGCTGGTAACAGGTTCGGCATGGTAAACCCCACCGGGAGCAAAACCAAATAGGGATGGCATAGTGCGGGCTTGCCTGTGCGGATCGGTTTCCAGATCAGTCATCCGGGTTGGTTGCACAAGCCCTCTGGCAACAGATGGCTCAGATGAATGGCTGCCACGCAGATTTTTCTGCCTTACAGAATCCGGCTTATAGACCAACTGACATTTTCATTTCAAAAATCCAAATATGCGCGAATTTGAAACCTAATCTTAAGGCTCGGTTAGCTATATTTTGCGGATAAGTCGAAAGCGCCCCACTTGGCGTTGCGCTGCGTATTTGGTTCAACAGGAGTATCATCACTGATGGTTCAACATCAGGACGCACAAGATATGTCGTCAGATCAACCGCATATTCCTGTTCTAATTCAAGAAGTTATCGAAGGTATTGGCCCGCTGGAAGGGAAAGTCGTCGTGGACGGCACTTTTGGTGCGGGCGGGTATAGTCGCTATTTTCTTGAGGCTGGGGCGCGTGTGATTGGCATTGATCGCGATCCATCTGTTGCACCGTTTGTTGAGGCGTTGAAATCAGAGTATGGCGATAAATTTCAGTTTCTCGCTGGTCAGTTTGGTCAAATGGCCGCGCTGCTGGAAGCTACTGAGATCAGTGAAATCGATGCCATTGTGCTGGATATTGGCGTGAGCTCAATGCAGCTTGATCAAGGCGAACGCGGCTTTTCTTTTATGCGCGATGGACCGCTAGATATGCGCATGGAGCAAGATGGGGTCACCGCAGCTGATTTGCTAAATGGATTAGAAGCGCGTGAGCTCTCTGACTTGATTTTCGGCTTTGGCGAAGAAAAACGGGCGCGGGCGGTGGCAAATGCCGTTGTGAGTGCGCGCGAAGAAGCGCCACTGACGACGACCAAGCAATTGGCCGATTTGATTGAAAAGACATTGGGCAAAGGCAAACCAGGCAAAGCGCATCCCGCGACGAAGACGTTTCAGGCGCTGCGTATTGCGGTGAATGCTGAATATAATCAGTTGGTGCACGGCCTTTATGATGCTGAGGCCTTGCTGTCTGAAGGCGGACAGCTTGCGGTCGTCACGTTCCATTCGATGGAAGACCGCATTGTAAAGCGCTTCTTTAAGCCGCAAGTGCAGCAATCTCGACATTTGCCGATGGCCGATGAAGCGCCGCAATGTTGGGACCAAATTTCTAAACCCATCCGACCTTCTAAGGAAGAGTTGAACCGCAATCCGCGCGCGCGGTCAGCGACGTTGCGTTACGCAACACGCAACAGTGTGCCAGCGCGTGCGTTCAATATCGATGGATTGGGTGTGCCGGGCATGGCGAAAAAGCAAGAATTGGGGGCAAAGACGTGATGCGTTGGATAAATCTCGCTCTATTGGTCACAAGCTTTTGCGCGCTTATCCTTGTATACGCGCAAAAATATCATGCGGAAGATTTGAGCGTGCAGGTCGCGGTGTTGGAAGATGAGATCGCTGTGAAGACGCAGGAGTTGAGTACGCTAAAAGCTGATTGGGCCTATTTGAACCAGCCCGGTCGCTTGCAGCCTATTGTGGAGCGTCACGCCGCTGTTTTGGAGCTGGCGCCGATCAAAACTGAGCAATATCAAAAGATTGAAGACATTCCCATGCGGCCAGCAGGGCCGGATTCTGATGGGTTGGAGTCATTGTTGCTTTCTTTGGAAGCTGGCGTTGACCCCAATGAACTCTCAGAATTGCCAAACATAACACCACCGGAGCGCCGTCCATGAGCGACTATGCCACCACACATAGCTCTACCATTACCCTCGAAGGGGCCCGCAAAGCGCGTGGACACATGACGCAAAGCCGCATTCGGCTGTCGCTGATTGTGGCTCTTTTATTGTTTGGTGTTGTCGGTGCGCGGCTGATTAATATCGCCAATACAGAGGTTGCGGAAAATAATTCAGGACATGAACGCCCCGCGTTGACGGCAACACGCCCTGAAATTTTGGATCGCAATGGCCGCCAATTGGCTGTGGACATTCAAGTGCCTAGTTTGTTTGCGGAGCCGCGCCGCATTGTTGATGTGGATGAAGCGGTTGATGCGTTGGCGGCGGAGCTACCAAACATGGACCGCAAACTGCTGCGGGAGCGGCTGGACGGCGATGAGGGTTTTGTTTGGCTTCAACGTGAACTGACTCCACAGCAAAAAGATCGTATTTTGCGCTTGGGTATTCCTGGTGTTGATTTCGTCACCGAAAGCCGTCGGTTTTATCCGGGTGGTGCGGTGGCATCGCATATTTTGGGAGCGGTGAACGTTGATAATGTTGGCATTGCGGGCATTGAGCGGCATTTGGACGGCAAAGATGTTGCTTTGCTGCAAGAGCTGGGCTTGGCCCGCAATCGGTCTTTGCAGCCAGTAAATCTCTCCATCGATTTGCGTGTGCAGCACATCATGCACAACCAGTTGGCTGATGCGTTGGTGCGATATCAGGCTATTGCGGCGGCCGGTGTGATGATGAATGTGCAGACTGGTGAAATCGTGGCGCTCGCAAGCTTGCCTGATTTTGACCCGAATGAGCCCGCCACCGCGCTGGAAGAGGGGCGGTTGAACCGCATTACGGCGGGTAAGTTCGAATTGGGTTCTGTGTTCAAAACCATGACGATGGCTGCGACTTTGGATAGTGGATTGGTGCAAATCACAGATCGTTTTGATGCAACAAAACCTGTTCGGTTCGGGCGCTATTCGATCGGCGATTTTCACGGCAAAAAGCGAGTGCTTTCTGTGCCGGAGATTTACAAATATTCCTCCAACATTGGCACCATCAAAATGATGCAAATGATTGGTAAGGATTCCTACCGTCGCTTTTTGGGTAAAATGGGCTTTGAAGGTGCACCTGTCATTGAATTGCCTGAGCGAACATCGGCGCAAATTGCAGATAGTTTTTCTGAAGTGAGTGCAGCAACGGCTTCATTCGGTCACGGCTTTTCCGTCACGCCATTGCAATTGGTTACGGCGATCAGCGCATTGGTGAACGGAGGCAACTTTATTGAGCCGACATTGTTCCCCCGCGACGAGATTACGGCACTTTCTTCGTCCAAACAGGTCGTGAGTGAACGAACCAGTAACTATATTAGGTATTTGATGCGCTTGAACTCGCTGGAAGGCTCAGGTCGCAAGGCTTCACCGGACGGTTATCGTGTGGGTGGCAAAACCGGCACGGCGGAAAAAGTGGTTGATGGGCGTTATTCGAGCGAGAAGAGCTTGGCAGTTTTTGCCTCTGCATTCCCGATGGATGCGCCTAAATATGCGATGGTGATTTTGGTGGATGAACCAAAGCGTGAAAATGAAAAGAGTGGCCGAACTGCCGCATGGAATGCGGGTGAGGTCACGGGTCGGATCATAGAAAAGGTTGCGCCCATGTTAGGGGTTATGCCAAACCAAGATCCGGAAATAGATGCTCGGTTGGTGCCAGCCGAACTTCGCCAGTTGGGGGACATATGAGTTTTTCCATTAAGAAGCTTTTGGTCGGTGCCGAAAGCGCCCAAGAATTTATGGATCTTGATGTTGAAGGGATTACCTCAGATTCCCGCAATGTAGAGAAAGGCCATGCCTTTTTTGCCCTGCCGGGCGAAAAGTTTCATGGCAACGAGTTTGCCAAAGATGTGGTGCGCCTTGGCGCGATTGCCATCGTGACCGACCGCGGGCTGGATTTTAACCCTGGCGTGCCGATTTATCTGGTCAATGACGTACGCGCAGCATTTGCGCGCGCAGCGCGTCGTGTGAATGAGCCGCAGCCTGCTTATCCTGTCGCGGTGACGGGCACCAACGGCAAAACATCGGTCGTTTCATTCTTGCGCCAAATCTGGATTGATAATCACATCAATGCGGCTTCTGTTGGTACGCTTGGCATCGCGACCAAAGAAAAGAATATTGTTGGTGAACTTACGACGCCCGGTCCGATGCAATTGCATCAGGAATTGAACAATTTAAAAAAAGAGGGCGTTGATCATATCGCACTTGAAGCCTCCAGCCACGGTCTTGATCAGCGCCGTTTGGATGGTATGAAGTTTCGCGTGGTTGGGTTTACCAATTTGTCGCGCGATCATTTGGACTATCACGAAACCATGGATGCTTATCACGATGCCAAGTTGCGCTTGTTCCGTGAGTTGCTGACGGAAGGCGGCACCTGCGTCATCAATATGGATGATGATGAGGCCATGCCGTTTATGATGGCTGGTTTAGAGCGCAATGGCACGGTTTTAACCGTTGGCGAAAATGGCGCCTATTTTGAAGTATTCTCCATCGAACCAGAGGGCTATGCCCAGCGGGTTAAAGGCCGTTTGGTTGGTGAGGATGTCGAATTTCTGTTGCCTTTGGCTGGTAAGTTCCAGGTCAGCAATGCGTTGGTGGCTTTTGCAATGGCTGTTGCCACAGGTGTCGACAAGCATGATGCATTGGAAAGCCTGGAAAAGCTGGAAGGTGCAAAAGGGCGCTTGGAAAAAGTGGCGGAGCATAAGGGCGGCGCAGTTTATGTTGATTATTCGCACACGCCGGATGCGCTTCAAACTGCATTGGAAAGCTTGCGCCCATTTGTAAGCGGCAAGCTGATTGTGGTATTTGGGTGCGGTGGGGATCGCGATAAAGGAAAACGTGGACCAATGGGCAAAGCGGCAACCGAGTTTGCCGACGTGGCCATTCTAACCGATGATAATCCCCGCACAGAAGATCCGCAGGCCATTCGCGATGAAGTTCTGAAGGCCGCACCGGATTGTAAAGATGTGCCCGACCGTCGCAAGGCCATTGAAATGGGCCTTGATATGATGGGTGAGGGCGATGTGTTGCTTGTGGCTGGCAAAGGCCATGAGGATTATCAAATCATTGGCACAGAAAAACACGATTTTTCTGACCATGAAGTCGTGTTGAAGGCCGTTGGATCACAGTGAGTACGTTATGGACCATTGAAGAGATTTGTCGCGCGGCTAACGGCCGGGCACGTGATCTTGATCCCGATGGCGAAATTTCCGGGGTGTCCATAGATAGTCGCGCGATCACAAAAGGTGATCTATTTGTTGCAATTAAAGGCGACCGCTTTGATGGGCATGATTTTGTTGGCCAAGCCCTGAAACAAGGCGCGGGCGCAGCCTTGGTCAGCGAACGATATGCGCGCAAAAATCCAAATCTAAAGGGCTTGATCGTTGTCGATGATGCTTTGAAGGGATTGGGGCGCCTTGGCGTTGCTGCCCGCAAGCGGATGCAAGGCACGGTGATCGCAGTTACGGGGAGTGTGGGCAAAACCTCCACCAAAGAAGCGATCCGCATCACGCTGCAGCAATTTGGCAAAACCCACTATTCTATTAAATCATTCAATAATCATTGGGGCGTGCCGCTAATGTTGGCGCGAATGCCTGCTGATACCGATTTCGGTGTATTTGAGCTGGGGATGAGTCATGCGGGCGAAATCCGGCCTTTGGCCAAGATGGTTCGGCCGCATATATCTGTGATCACCAAGATAGCGCCAGCGCATTTGGAAAATTTCAAAGATCTATATGGCATCGCCGCGGCGAAGGCAGAGATATTTGAGGGCCAAATATCGGGCGGCAAGGTGTTTTTGGGTGCGGATCATGACTATGTTGCCTATCTGACTGGACGCGCGGCAGGCATGGGGAAAACTGACGTCACGTCTTACGGGTTTTCGGAAAGCGCTGATTGTTATTTGGATCAACCCGTGCTCAGCAGCGGCAATATTTCGTGCATGTTCAGTTGGCAGGACGAAACGCGGCGTTTGCGTGTGCCTCAAATGGGCGCACATGCATTGCCGAATGCGGCAGCAGCCTATTTGGTTGGCGAAGCTGTCGGTCTCGAAAGCCGTGCATTGATTGACGCGCTCACCCATTATGTGGCGCCTTCTGGGCGCGGCCACTTGGTTTCTCTTGGCTTTAAGATGGGCAATGCAACGCTGGTTGATGAGAGCTATAACGCCAATCCCACATCAATGCAGGCTGCATTGGACACGCTATCGCGCAATGACCATAAGGGGCGCACTTGCGTCATATTGGGCGAAATGTTGGAGCTGGGTTCGCACGCGGCAGACTTGCACCGTGCTTTGGCTGGCCCGTTGCTGCAATTGGCACCCAAAAAAGTCTTTTTGGTGGGGCCGCTGATGAAACATCTTCGCGACGAGCTTGGGAACCAACTGTCTGTGGAATGGTTGGAAAACCGCGATGGGCTTTTACCTAAACTGGCAAATTGGCTTGCACCCGGTGACTTAGTTATGGTCAAAGGGTCGAACGGGATTGGACTGGGGGCGCTTGTTGAGGCGTGCCGCGAAAAGTGGCCGCCGAAAAAGTAAAAAGCGCGAGAGAAGGATAAAGCCGAAACATGTTCTACTTCTTACAGCAATTTGGCGACGTGTTTGCGCCGTTCAATGTGTTTCGCTATCTGACCTTTCGCACGGGCGGCGCGACGATTACGGCATTGTTTTTCGTGTTTTTGTTTGGTCCGCAGCTCATCACTTTGCTGCGTACGCGCCAAGGACACGGACAACCGATCCGAGAAGATGGGCCAGCCAGCCATTTGATCACCAAAAAGGGCACGCCCACCATGGGCGGCTTGATGATCCTTCTGTCGCTGACCGCTTCCACATTGCTTTGGGCTAATTTGACCAATCCATATGTTTGGATCGTCTTGGGTGTGACCGTCGGGTTTGGGGCAATTGGGTTTTACGATGATTATCTAAAGGTCAGCAAAGCCACCAATTCGGGCTTCGGTGGGCGGCAACGTTTGGCGCTTGAAGCAGCGATTTCTGGCATTGCCTGCTTCTTCGTTGCGCAATTGGGCGAATCCCCATTTTCAACCTCTTTGGCTTTTCCCTTTGTCAAAGATTTCATGCTCGATCTGGGCTGGTTTTTCGTTATTTTTGGCGGCTTCGTTATCGTTGCAGCGGGCAACTCAGTAAACCTTACTGATGGCTTGGACGGTTTGGCGATTGTACCTGTGATGATTGCCGCTGGATCATTTGGCTTGATCGCCTATCTGGTCGGTAACGAAATTTTCTCCGGCTATTTGCTGATCAATTTTGTGCCGGGTACGGGTGAATTGGCTGTATTGTGCGGGGCATTGATTGGCGCTGGTTTGGGCTTTTTATGGTTTAACGCGCCGCCAGCTTCCATCTTTATGGGCGACACGGGTTCATTGGCCTTGGGTGGCATGTTGGGCGCGATTGCGGTGGCCACTAAGCATGAGATCGTGTTGGCAATCATTGGCGGCCTGTTTGTTTTGGAAACGGTTTCTGTGATCGTGCAGGTGATTTCGTTTAAAACCACCGGTAAGCGTATTTTTAAGATGGCACCTATTCACCATCATTTCGAGCATTTGGGATGGACCGAAAGCCAAATCGTGATCCGTTTTTGGATTATCGCGTTTGTTTTGGCGATGGTTGGCCTCAGCTCATTAAAGCTTCGTTAAGCAAAAACATCATCATTTTCTTTACCAAACGGCAAATGGTTGCGAGTTGGTAACCACTTTAGGTGTAATTTTATTCACCTAAAGAGTTTGAACTGATTTGGTGATGGCATTTGATGTTTTCCCGCGAGTTTTCACGAGAGCGTAAAACCCCACTCGCAGAGTGGTGGTGGACGGTTGATCGTCCGCTGTTGGCCGCCTTTTTTGCCCTTATGGGGGCCGGGGTGATCATGTCCTTTGCGGCAAGTCCTGCTGTGGCGTCGCGTCTTGGGCTGAGCGAATGGCACTTTATTGTGCGGCACATTTTCTTTTTGTTGCCTGCGACGATTGTGATGGTCATGGGCAGCTTTTTGACGCCTAAGATGGCGCGGCAGGCTGCGCTTTTGGTATTGGGGTTCGGTTTGATTGCGCTGGCGGGTACCTTGTTGGTGGGTTACGAAGCCAAAGGGTCGCAACGTTGGATTGCGATTGGCGGTTTTTCCTTTCAGCCGATTGAGTTTGTAAAGCCCGCCTTTGCGGTTATGGCTGCATGGTTGATTTCAGAAAAAATGCGTTTGCAAGATGTGCCGGGACATTCACTTACCATCATGTTGTTGGTGATTATTGTCGGCATCTTGCTGTTGCAGCCCGATATTGGCCAAACCGCTTTGGTGATTTTTACCTGGGCCGGTTTGCTGTTTATTTCTGGCATTAGCTGGTGGCTGATTTTCTTGCTCGGTGGCTTGGCACTTGCGGCGATCACTGGGGCATATTTCTTCTTCCCGCACGTGACGCGGCGGTTTGATGCGTTTTTCAACCCTGAAACTGGCGATAATTACCAAGTAGAGAAGGCCCTGCAATCTTTGCTTGAGGGGGGCTGGTTTGGCCTTGGGCCAGGTGAGGGCGTGGCGAAACGCTCTTTGCCTGATGCGCACGCTGACTTTGTATTTTCTGCTGCAGCTGGCGAATTTGGTATTTTGTTCTGCCTCGGTTTGGTGAGCTTGATTGCGTTTATTGTTGTGCGCTCGCTTTTGCTGGCGCAGCAGCAAACAAACTTGTTTGCGCGGCTTGCGGTGAGTGCATTGGCCATTCAGTTTGGCGTCCAGTCAGCAATTAATTTGGCAGTGAACTTGAATCTTATCCCGCCAAAGGGCATGACTTTGCCTTTCGTATCTTATGGGGGCACATCAATGATTGCCGTTGCCTTTGGCATGGGGCTTTTGATAGGCCTAACCCGCAGAAAACCACAGGAGACCATTCCGTCGGGATTGCCGATTTCTCGGCTGACGGTTCGGCAAGAAGCATTATGAGCAAATTTGTGATGGTGGCTGGTGGCACGGGCGGACATTTGTTTCCCGCTCAAGCCCTGGCCGAAGAGCTTTTAAGACGCGGCCATACAATCTATTTGATGACCGATGCGCGCGCCAAAAATTTTGGCGGCGATTTTCCAGCTGTAGAAACCATCATTGTACCAGCGGCCACACCAAATTTGCGCCACCCAGTTAAAGCCATCAAAGCTGGTTTTAAGATTTTGAATGGCGTGCGCAAATCCCGAAAAGCCCTTAAGCGCATCAAGCCTGATGCAATTGTTGGCTTTGGTGGCTATCCAACATTTCCGCCATTTTTGGCTGCCTCTATGTTGGGGATACCCGGCATCTTGCACGAAGCAAATTCAGTGCTTGGCCGTGCCAATCGGGCATTGGTCCGTTTTTGCGAGAAATTGGCGCTTGGTTTTGAGAACACAAAATATGCTGAACCTTATGCCAGCAAAATTGTGCTCACGGGTAATCCGGTGCGCGATATGGTGCATCAGGTGGCCGACAAGCCTTATCCGCCGCTTGGTCCTGAGCATGATGTGCGGATGGTTGTTTTTGGTGGATCGCAGGGCGCGCAGGTATTTTCCAACGTTTTGCCCGGCGCGATCGCCGCATTGCCGGTGGAGCTGCGCTCGCGCCTGAAATTGGTGCAGCAGTGCCGCGAAGAAGATTTGCAGCGCATGGCCGAAGTTTATGCGCAGGCACGTGTGAGTGTAGAAGCTGCTCCGTTTTTCAAGGATCTGCCGCGATTGATTTCCAACAGCCATTTGGTGATCTCGCGCGCAGGTGCGTTGACTGTGGCTGAGATGGGCGCGATTGGGCGCCCTGGCATCTATGTGCCGTTGCCCGGCTCGATTGATCAGGACCAGTTGAATAACGCCAAGCGCATGGAAGCTGCGGGCGGTGGCGTGGTCATGGAACAAGCCGCACTTTCACCGCATTCGCTTGCCACAAAGATTACAGAATTATTGGCCGACCCAGCGCATTTGCAGCAAATGGCGCAAAATGCCAAACAGGTCGGGATGCCAGATGCGGTTCAGCGTTTGGCCGATCTCACAGAACAGACCGCCAAAGCGGTATAAAGGAGAGCATTGATGAAGATGCCACAAGATATTGGTCCGGTGCACTTTGTTGGCATTGGTGGGATCGGGATGAGCGGCATTGCCGAAGTGCTGCACAACCAAGGTTATAAGGTGCGCGGTTCGGATTTGAACCAGAACCCAAACGTGACGCGTTTGCAGAAAAAAGGCATTGAGGTGGAGATTGGCCAGCGGGCTGAAAACCTAAAAGATGCCGCCGTTGTGGTGATTTCCTCCGCCATTCAGCGCGACAATCCAGAATTGATGGAAGCGCGGGCGCGCGCTTTGCCGATTGTACGGCGAGCCGAAATGTTGGCCGAAATTATGCGCTTTAAGAACGCCATTGCCATTGGCGGCACGCACGGCAAAACGACCACTACATCATTGGTTTCCACGCTGCTGGAGGCGGGCAATATGGACCCGACTGTGATCAATGGCGGGATCATCAATGCTTATGGCACCAATGCACGATTGGGTGATGGCGAATGGATGGTTGTTGAAGCTGATGAGAGCGATGGCACGTTTGTGAAGCTACCAGCCGACGTGGCGGTGGTGACCAATGTCGACCCCGAACATTTGGACCACTATGGTTCGTTTGAAGAAGTCAAAAAAGCCTTCATCACCTTCGTGGAAAATGTGCCATTTTACGGCTTTGCTGTGATGTGTATGGACCATCCTGTGGTGCAGGAGCTGGTGGGTGAAATTACAGACCGTCGCGTGATTACTTATGGTCAGAACCCACAATCTGACGTTTTGTTGAAAAATGTGCGCGTTGAAAATGGTCACAATGTTTTTGATGTGACCATCCGGCATCGTATTCAAGGGGGCGAAACCCAAATTGATGGGTTGGAATTGCCGATGCCCGGCATCTACAACGCGCTGAATGCAACTGCGGCGATTGCTGTTTCTAACCGTTTGGGCGTGTCGCCTGATGCAATTCGCAAGGGCCTAATGGGCTTTTCCGGCGTGAAGCGCCGCTTCACCACCACAGGCGTGGTGAACGATGTGCGGATCATTGATGATTATGCACACCATCCGGTGGAGATATCGTCAGTTTTGACCGCTGCTCGTAGTGCGGCCAAAGGCGACGTGATCGCCGTGATGCAGCCGCACCGCTATTCGCGGCTTGATGATTTGTTTGAAGAATTCGCAGGTTGTTTCAACGATGCAAATACGGTGCTTGTGGCACCAGTTTTTGCAGCCGGGGAAGAGCCGCGAGACGGGGTTTCCAATGAAACGCTTGTTGAGCGTATGCGGGCGAAAGGCCATCGTGATGCCCGCATTTTGGAAGGTCCGGAACATTTGGCAAAAGTGCTTTCTGAGCGCGTGAAGCCGGATGACTATGTGGTGTGTCTGGGGGCAGGCAACATCACTCAGTGGGCAGCAAACCTGCCCGATGAACTCAACACTTACATTGGTGAGAAGTAATTATGAGCTTTCCTGATTTATTGCCCCAACTTGGCGAATGGACAAATGACATTCGCGGCAGACTTATATCCAACCAGCTTTTGAGCGAAATTACGTGGTTTCGCGTCGGCGGGCCCGCCCAGCTATATTTCCAACCTGCAGATGAGGCCGATCTGCAGTTGTTTTTGAAGAATTTGCCTAAAGACATCAAGCTGACCGTGATGGGCCTTGGGTCTAACCTACTGGTGCGCGATGGCGGCATTGATGGGGTGGTGCTTCGGCTGTCGGGCAAAGGCTTTGGCAAAGTTGAGGCTTTGGGCGATCATAAATTGCGCGTTGGCGCGGCATTGCCAGATGTGAAAGTGGCGACAGCTGCTGCGGACAATGGCATTGACGGATTGACCTTTTATCGCGGCATTCCCGGTGGCATTGGCGGCGCGCTTTATATGAACGCGGGCTGTTATGGCACAGAAACGAAAGATCGTATGGTCGAATTGCGCGGTGTTGATCGCGACGGTGAAATCGTCACTCTGACCAATGCCGATATGGGGTACAAATATCGCAAGAATAATGGACCGCGCGGCATTGTCTTTACGCAAGCGGTTTATCAAGGATTTGAAGGCGACCCTGACGATATTAAAGCACGGATGAAGGAAATCACCGAAACACGTGAAGGCTCGCAACCTACACGGGCGCGCACGGGCGGTTCGACTTTTAAAAATCCTGATGGGCATTCGTCCTGGAAACTGGTTGATGCAGCTGGCTGTCGTGGCCTTAAGGTTGGCGATGCACAAGTGTCTGAAAAGCACTGTAACTTCCTGCTCAATTTGGGTGAAGCGACAGCGCAAGACATTGAAACACTTGGTGAAACAGTGCGCAATCGTGTGCGAGAAAATTCCGGCATTGAATTGCGCTGGGAAATTCGCCGCATGGGCCATTTCGTGCCCGGCAATGAGGTTAGAGAATTTCTTGATGGTGATGTGTTCACCGGGCAGGTGTAAACATGGCCAAACATGTCGCAGTGTTGATGGGTGGATGGGCAAGCGAACGTGAAGTTTCGTTGTCCTCTGGCAAGGCTTGTGCGGATGCGCTTGAGCGATGTGGCTATAATGTTTCCCGGGTCGATGTGGACCGGGATTTAGGCCATGTGTTGGAAGAGTTGAAGCCAGATGTGGTGTTTAACGCGCTGCATGGTCGGTTTGGTGAAGACGGTACGGTCCAGGGCCTGCTTGAAATTATGGGTATTCCCTATACCCATTCTGGCGTTTCCGCGTCGTCCATCGCGATGAACAAGCATTTGTCGAAGGTGTTTTTCAAAGCCAATGGCATTCCGGTGACGGATCATTTTATTGCGTCTCGTGATGAAGTTGCGCGCAAGCACCAAATGGAGCCACCTTATGTGATCAAGCCTGTGGCCGATGGGTCCAGCGTTGGTGTTTTTATTGTGAAGCAAGGCACCGAGCATCCGCCACAAGAGATTTTGCGCACGGATTGGAAAAGCGGCGAAGAGCTGATGGTTGAGCGCTACATTGCCGGTCGCGAACTCACATGTGCTGTGATGGGCGATGTGGCATTGGCGGTCACCGAGGTTAAGACTGACCTCAACTTCTATAACTATGAAGCAAAATATGCTGCTGGCGGCTCGGATCACATTTTCCCTGCGGATGTTTCATCGAATATTTACCAAACTGCGCAGAAACTGGCCTTGAAGGCACATGAGAGTTTGGGGTGCAAAGGGGTAACCCGTACAGACTTCCGGTTATCCATGCATGGTGGTGAAGAGGGCGATTTGATCTGCCTTGAAATCAACACGCAGCCGGGCATGACACCAACATCGCTTGTGCCTGAAATGGCAGCCCATGCTGGGCATGATTTTGAAGAACTGGTCCGCTGGATTTTGGAGGACGCCTCTTGCGACAGATAAAGAAGCCACAAGCGCGCACTTTAGCTCTGCCTGCACCCCTGTATCAATTGCCTGCTCTGCGCAAAACCAACCAGTTGGTGGCGCGGGGGCAACGCGCATGGGTGCTGCATAAGCGATTGGGCGTGCAGCTTGTGGCGCTTGTTCTGGTGGTCTTGGTCCTAGGCGTTGGCATGATCAACCGCAACCATTTGGCAAACGGTGCGACCATTTTAAGTGAACGTGCTTCTGGATTGTTCGCACATGCCGGGCTGGCAGTTTCTGAGGTTTCGCTTTCTGGCTATGGCTTGACCAAAGAAGCAGACTTGTTTGAAGCGATCGGGTTGCAGGGCAACATCTCGCTGGTCAATTTTGACGCGGAAGCGGCACGGCAGCGTATTGAGGCTTTGCCCTCGATCGAAAGCGCAACCATCCGCAAGATCTATCCTAATTCATTGACCATCGATTTGGTGGAAAAAACACCGATTGCGGTTTGGCGTATTGATGGCGTGAGTTTTGCGATTGACGCTAAGGGCGACAAGCTGGTGAGCTTGGCGCAGGGTGGCATCGAGGGGATGCCCTTATTCATCGGGGATGGCGCCGCTGACGATGCAGCAGCATTGATTGCAGCGTTGGAGCCCTATGATTTGTTAAAACAAGATCTTTTGGCGGCAAGCCGTATTGGTGATCGTCGCTGGGATTTGATCTATGATACTGGCTTGCGCATCATGTTGCCCGAAGAAGGTGTCGCGCAAGCTTTGGCCAAAATTGTAGAACTTGATGCGCAAAAGCAATTATTGTCGCGAGACATTGAAATTTTAGATTTTCGTTTAAAAGACTTTATTGCTGTCCGTCCGGTGGATCGCTCAGCAACTGATCAGGATGAGGCCAGCACCCGATGATCTCTGAGGCAATGACGGCGCGGCTGAAGCCGGTGCAACCAGGCAAATCCAGCTTGGTGACCGTGTTGGATATTGGCTCGACCAAAATTTGCTGCATCATTGCGCGTTTAACGCCGCAACCGGAAGGTAAATCCCTGCGCGGTCGTACGCACCAAGCTGAAGTATTGGGATTTGCCTTTGGCCCATCTGCAGGCGTGAAGGGCGGCATTGTCACCGATCTTGATGCGGCGGAACATGCTGTTCGTTCTGTCGTCGGTATGGCTGAACGCAATGCAGGGGTGACTGTTCAATCATTGATTGTAAACGTGTCTGCTGGACGGCTTGGGTCGGAAACCTTTGCGGCCACCGTATCACTTGATGGCCATGAAGTTGAGCCGCGCGATTTGGCGAAAGTGCTTCAAACAGTAAATGAACGTTCCATTCGGGACGAACGCTCTGTGCTGCACGCACTGCCCATCGGTTACTCATTGGATGGCCATAAGGGTATTCAAGATCCGCGCGGCATGGTTGGCGATATGCTCGGCGTTGATGTGGCTGTGGTGAGCGCGGAGACATTGTCTATGCGCAACATCGAACTGGTGCTCAATCGTTGTCACTTGCAGGTTGAAGCCTTTATGGCGACGCCATATGCCAGCGGTCTTTCTTGCCTCGTTGATGACGAAGCGCAACTTGGTGTTGCCATTGTTGATTTCGGTGGTGCGACGACCACGATGAGCGTTTTTAAAGATGGTTGTCTTGTTTATGCTGATTCGATTGCCGTGGGCGGACAACACATCACGCATGAAATCGCGCGTCAGCTCTCGGTAAGCTTTGAAGATGCGGAGCGGTTGAAAACGCTGTTTACATCCGTACTTCCGGGGCAAAGCGATGAGCGCGATATGGTGCCGATCCAGCCTGTTGGCTCGTCGCAAGATGAAGCGCCAACGCAAATCCCACGCACCACATTAACCCGCATCGTCCGACCGCAAGTTGAAGACATTCTCACCATCTTGCGTGATCGCATGGTAGCGACTGGCATGATGGATGTGTGCGGGCGCAGATTTGTTTTGACAGGCGGGGCCAGTGAAATGACCGGGTTGCCTGAAATTGCGCGCCGTGTTTTGGCCCGCAATGTGCGGCAGGGGCGGCCGTTGGGGGTCGCCAAGTTGCCAACTGTGGCAAAGGGTCCAGCCTTTTCAACGGTTGTGGGCATGCTGATCTATCCGCAAGTGTGCGAACTTGAGTTTGTCGACCAGAAGGTGCTTGCGGGCGAAGAAGGCAAATTCGGGTGGTTCAAACATATTGGCCATTGGCTGAAATCCAGCTTTTAAGTTCTCCCAAATAATCACATTGCAAAAAATGACGTGTGTTTCGCCTTAAGGCGCGCCTTTAACACTCTGTTATGCTAAACAAATTCTTGCTTGCTCTGTCACGAAGTGACGCAAAATGCATCAAAGTTAACAAAAATGATGCAATTGTTAGGGAGTGCTTAACGTTCTGGCAGTAATTTTATACCCAACGGAGCACAATGGGGCCAGAAATGAGCATCAAACTTCAAATTCCAGATATTCAAGAACTTAAGCCACGCATCACTGTGTTTGGCGTTGGCGGTGCCGGCGGAAACGCGGTGAACAATATGATTGATTCGGGCCTAGAAGGGGTCGAATTTGTTGTGGCCAACACAGACGCCCAAGCCCTCGCACTGTCTAAGGCAGAGCGTGTGGTGCAACTTGGCGTCGGCGTCACCGAAGGTCTCGGCGCTGGGTCTCACCCAGAAGTTGGGCGGGCGGCAGCCGAAGAAACAATTGACGAAATTGCAGATCACCTGAATGGATCGCACATGTGCTTCATCACAGCCGGTATGGGCGGTGGCACGGGCACGGGTGCTGCTCCAGTTGTGGCGCGCGCCGCACGTGAGCAGGGCATCCTCACCGTAGGTGTTGTGACCAAGCCTTTCCAGTTTGAAGGCGCACGCCGCATGCGATTGGCCGATGATGGCATCGATGAGCTTCATCGCCATGTCGACACATTGATTGTGATCCCAAACCAAAATCTCTTCCGTGTTGCCAATGAAAAAACGACATTTGCCGATGCGTTTACAATGGCTGACGAAGTGCTCTTTTCCGGCGTTGCCTGTATCACCGATTTGATGGTGAAAGAGGGCTTGATCAACCTCGACTTTGCTGACGTTCGTGCGGTTATGCGCGGCATGGGCAAAGCCATGATGGGGACTGGTGAAGCTGAGGGTGAAGATCGGGCACGTCACGCGGCGGAGGCTGCCATCGCAAACCCATTGCTGGATGATATCTCCATGCAGGGTGCGCGCGGTTTGTTGATTTCGATCACAGGCGGTTCTGATTTGACCCTTTACGAAGTGGACGAAGCTGCCAGCCGTATCCGTGAAGAAGTTGATTCAGATGCAAACATCATTCTTGGTGCTACATTTGACGACAGCTTGGACGGCCAAATCCGGGTTTCAGTTGTGGCAACAGGTACAGATGCTGCGATGGTGCAAGCCATGGACCCAGTTGAGCCAAATGCTGACCGTGCCATTCGCGTAAACCGCGAAGCACCTGCGACAGGATCTAAGCCTGATCATCAGGTTAAGGCAGAAGCCCCAAAGCCACAGGCAGCTCCAGCTCCGGCTGCTCCGGTGGATGAGTTAGACATGGCCATGCAAAAGGCGGTGAATGAAGCGTTGGGTTCAAAGCCTAATCATCAAGCGCCGCAAAAAGAGGATGTGACGGTTGAGCCATATCATCCGCGTGCAGAGCCCGTAGCGAACATTGATGAAGAGCCACAGCCTCGTGATGTAGAGCCACGTCAGACATATGTGCCGCAAAGTGCAGAGCGAGTCGCGCCTCGTCGTATGCCGCGCACGGATGAATTGCCACGAGTTGCGCAGGAAAGCGTTGCTGAAGCGCAACAAGATGAACAAAAAGAACCGCGCAATGCACGGGCTCTTTTCCGTCGCTTGGCCAGCAATGTTGGCCTGCAAGGCAAGGAAGAGTTTGACGAGAAAAAAGCTGATGACGCAATGGCCCGCAATGCGGTGGAAGCCAGCCCTCAACGGCCCTCTAAACCTCAGGGTGCGCAGGGTCAGCTTGATCAAACTGGTCGCCCTGCGCCGCAGCCAAGTGGCCAAAAGGAACAGCTGGAAATTCCAAGTTTCTTAAAACGCCACGGTTAGTTTTAAGGGCATAATTACAAAAAAAGACCTGAGGCGACTTTCGTCTCGGGTCTTTTTTGTTTATCAAGTCTTAAAAAGGCTGGGTTATAAATCCGAGAGAGCCGGAGTAGTAGATGAATAGATTTGCAACAAAACAGTGCACTGTGGGGCGTGTGTTGAGCTTTGCGGGCATTGGTGTTCACAACGGCAAACCAGCTAGCCTTACAATTGAACCCGCCGCTGTTGATAGTGGATTCCGAATCCGTCGTAAGCTTGACGATGATCGCTACTCCGAAATTCATCCTTTGCATCACAACCGTGTTTCGCGCACCTATCTATGTACCGCCGTCGATCTAGGTGACGCAGGCACAATCTCAATGATTGAGCACATGGTTTCTGCGCTTTCCGGTATGGGGATCGACAATGTGTTGATCACCGTTGAGAGCAGCGAATGTCCGGTTTTGGATGGTAGCGCGAGCAAATATGTTAATGCCATTATCGAAGCTGGCATTGAAACACAGCCTGCTGAAAAGACATTTATTAAGATAAAGCGCAGTGTAACTGTGCGGTCTAACGATGCGTTTGCGGTGCTTGAGCCTTATAATGGCCGAGCGTTTGATGTTGAGATCGACTTTGAAAGTGATGTGATCGGCCGTCAGCGGATGATTTTTGACTGGTCGCCAAAGCGCTATGTCGATGATGTGTCGCAAGCGCGAACCTTCGGTTTTATTAAGGACGCAAAAGTTCTGCGTCAGGCTGGTTATGCGTTGGGGTCTTCTTTAGAGAATTCAATTGCGGTGGATGAGGGCAAGATCCTCAATCAAGACGGTTTGCGCTATGAAGACGAATTTGTGCGGCATAAACTATTGGATGCGGTGGGTGATTTGGCGCTTGCCGGTAAGCCAATTTATGGCAAATTTCGTTCTTATAAGGGTGGTCATGGATTGAATGCCTTGGTGCTGAATTCACTTTTCGCCAGCGAACAGAATTACGAAATTGTGCCTGCAAGTGAGTTGCCACTTGAATTTGACGCGCTTGAAGAGTTGCCAGAAGGCTTGGAGTTGCGTGGCTATATTCGTTCTGTCGGCTAAATTGATATAATCAAACTTGTATCTTGCCTTAGTTTCGTTCATTTTCCCCCCTACATCGTGCTAAAGAATGTGGGTTTCGGTTGATAAAGGCTATTTAATTATGGGTATTGCAAACCTTCAAAATGGCGTTGCAAAAACGTTGATGCGTGCAGCTGTTGTGGGCGTTTTGGCCACGACACTGACTGGCTGTGCGGGATTGAGCCTTTTTGGCAAGCCCAAAATCACGGAAGAAGAAATTATTCCGGCCGAAACGCTTTACGATGAAGGCATTGATTTTGTTGAGCGCGATCGCTTTAAATCTGCACTAACAACATTTGAAAAGCTTGAGCGTCAGCACCCATATTCTGAATACACAGAACGGTCACGTATGATGACCACCTTTATCCATTTCCGCTTGGGTGATGAGGACCGTACAATTTTGGCGGCTGATCGTTTCCTAGCGCTTTATCCGTCATCTTCTGAAGCGCCTTATGCCCTTTATCTGAAGGGCGCATCGCAATATAACCAGATCAAAGATCTGACTCGTGATCAGCAGACTGCGCAGGATGCAATCGCTACATTCCAGACTATTATCAATAACTATCCTGATTCACGTTATGCCAAGGATGCGAAAGAGCGTATCTTGATTGCTCAAGACCAGTTGGCAGGCAAGGAAATGTCTGTTGGCCGTTATTATCTTGGCAACAAGCAATATACTGGCGCTATCAACCGCTTCCGGACTGTTGTGGAAGATCATCAGACCTCAACACATGTGGAAGAAGCTCTGCTGCGCTTGACCGAAGCCTATATGGCGTTAGGACTGGTGCAAGAGGCGCAAACCGCTGCTGCTGTTCTGGGACACAACTATCCCTCTAGCGAATGGTATCAGGATGCGTATAAACTGCTGCAAAAGCAGGGTTTGGCCCCTGAGGTGAATGAGGGTAGCTGGTTGGCAGGGTCGCTGAACGGCTAATCCATATCTGCCTTTGCGGCCTAAATATGGGTTAATTGGGCATGCTATCAGCCATTTCGATACAAAATATTGTTCTGATCGATCAGCTTGATTTGCCATTGGAGGGCGGTATGACTGCCCTTACTGGTGAAACGGGCGCTGGTAAATCCATTCTTCTTGATTCGCTTTCTCTGGCGCTTGGTGGGCGTGGAGACAATGGTTTGGTGCGCAAAGGCACTGAGCGCGGCCAAGTTGTGGCCAGTGTTGAATTGCCATTGGACCACCCCGTGATGGACATGCTCAAAGAAAATGAGCTGATGAGTGATGGCGAAATTATTTTGCGCCGCGTTCAATATGGCGATGGCCGCACCCGTGGCTTCGTGAATGATCAGCCAATTTCTGCCAAGCTGATGCAAAAAATTGGGCAATTGCTGATTGAAATTCATGGTCAGCATGACGATCGGGCCTTGGTCGATCCAACCACCCACAGACATTTGCTAGACGCGTTCGGTGGGCACAGGAAGCTGCTTGAGGCCACGCATGCCACCTACAAAGCGCTAACAGTGGCTCAGGATGCCTTAAATCGTCAGGAAGCGGCTGTAGAAAAAGCGCGCGCTGATGAAGATTATGCGCGACATGTGGTGGCGGAGCTTGAAGAGCTTGGCACGGCAAAGGGCGAAGAGGACGAATTGGCTGCGCAACGTCAACGCCTGATGGAACTTGAAAAAGCTGCCGACGAAGTGCGTGATGCAGATGAAGTGATCAACGGACCTTCTGCACCATCGTCTGCGTTGGCGGGCCTTATGCGGCAACTGATGCGCAAGGGCGATGGCGAGCACAACCTATTTGCCAATGTGATTGAAAATATTGATGCGGCTTTGGTGTCGCTTGATCGCACATCGGAAGCGCTTGAAGATATTAAGCGCCAAATGGAGTTTGATCCGCTTGAACTCGAACGGGCTGAAGAACGCTTGTTTGCGTTGCGGGCAGCGGCGCGCAAGCACCAATGTAGCGTTGATGAGTTGCCTGATGTTTTGTCGAAGTTTCAAAAAGCCATTCAAGACTTGGAACGCGGCGATGAAGATTTGACCCAGCTGCGCGAGGCGCTTGCGAAGGCTGAAGCGGATTATCGCGGCGCGGCCATCGCGTTAAGCGAAACGCGCGCCACGACGGCGCAAGATTTAATCATTGCGGTTGAGGCCGAGCTGCCGGATTTGAAATTGGGGCAAGCGCGGTTTTTGGTGGACCAGAAGGTGGATGAAAACCGGGTCAGCGCCAATGGCTTCGATATTGTCGAATTTCATGTGCAGACCAACCCAGGGACCAATCCCGGACCGATGATGAAAGTCGCCTCTGGTGGTGAACTCTCACGCTTCTTGCTCGCTCTGAAAGTGGTGTTGGCGGATAAAGGGTCTGCGCCGGTATTGATTTTCGACGAAATTGACACGGGTGTCGGTGGTGCGGTGGCAGATGCTATTGGCAAGCGCTTGGCGCGGCTTTCTGAAAAAGTACAGGTATTGTGCGTGACCCATGCGCCGCAGGTGGCGGCGCGGGCCAGCCAGCATTTGCTGATTGAAAAGCAAGTGGTGGACGAGGGCAGCTTAACCCGCACCCATGTGCGGCCATTGGATGAAGCGGCGCGCCGTGAAGAGATTGCCCGCATGTTGGCGGGTTCCGAAATTACAGATGAGGCCCGCGCTGCGGCCAATAGATTGCGTGATGAGGTGGTGGCGTGAGCGACAAAAAGCCCGTTGAGGAGCTGACCCGGCAAGAAGCCATGGAAGAATTGGCGCATTTGGCGGAAGCCATTGCCTATCATGATGAACGCTATCACCAGCAGGATGCACCGGAAGTCTCTGACGCGGAATATGATGCGCTACGCCGCCGCAATGACGCGATTGAGGACCGATTTCCCAACCTGATACGGCAGGACAGCCCGACCAACCGCGTTGGCTTTCAAGTCGCCGACGGCTTTAAAAAAGTCACCCATCGCGTGCCGATGCTTTCGCTGGGCAATGCATTTTCGGATGAAGATTTGGCTGACTTTGTTGATCGGGCAAAACGTTATTTTGCACGCGATGCTGGGTTAGAGTTGGGCTTTACGGCTGAGCCGAAGATCGACGGGTTATCTGCCTCGCTTCGCTATGAAAATGGCGTATTCGTGCAAGGTGCGACAAGGGGTGATGGCACCGAAGGTGAGGACATCACCGAGAATTTGAAAACCATCGCTGACATTCCGAAAAAACTTGAAGGCGATGATGTGCCCGATGTGTTTGAGGTGCGTGGCGAAGTCTATATGTCCCACGCTGAATTTGAGCGCTTGAATAAAGAGCTCGAAGCGCAGGGCAAAGACACTTACGTCAATCCGCGCAACACGGCCGCTGGCTCACTGCGCCAATTGGATTCTCGGGTCACGGCGTCGCGTAATTTGAATTTCTTCGCTTATGCTTGGGGCGATGTGTCTGCCTTGCCTGCAGAAACGCAGTTTGATGTGGTGCAAAAGCTTGGGGAATGGGGCTTTAAAATCAACCCGATGATGAAGCTTGTGACCAGTGTTGAAGAAATGATTGCCCACCACACCATGATCGGGGAAGAGCGGGCGTTGCTCGGCTATGACATAGACGGGGTGGTGTATAAGCTTAATCGCTTGGATTTGCAGCAGCGGTGGGGCTTTGTGGCTCGTGCGCCGCGCTGGGCCATTGCGTTCAAATTCCCCGCAGAAAAAGCGGTGACGCGCCTCAATGATATTGAAATTCAGGTGGGTCGCACGGGTGCGCTGACCCCGGTGGCGAAGCTGGAGCCGGTGACGGTGGGCGGGGTGGTTGTGTCCAATGCCACCTTGCACAATGAAGATGAGATCGAGCGCAAGGGCGTGTTGATTGGCGATATGGTGACCATTCAGCGCGCGGGGGATGTGATCCCACAAGTGCTGGGGCCAGTTCTCGATCATCGTCCGGATGATGCGCGTAAGTTTGAAATGCCGGAAACCTGTCCGGTTTGTGGATCGCATGCGGTGCGTGAAGTCAATGAAAAGACAGGGAAGCTGGATGCGGTGCGACGCTGTACGGGCGGTCTGATCTGTTCGGCACAGGCGGTGGAGCATCTCAAGCATTTTGTGTCGCGCAATGCGATGGATATTGATGGGCTTGGGGCCAAACAGGTCGCTGCCTTTTTTGAAGAGGACCGTGTGAAAACCCCGGCTGATATTTTCACGCTGCAAGAACGTGACGAAGCGGCGTTGCAGAAGCTGAAAGATCAGGAAGGTTGGGGCAGTACATCGGTTCGTAAGCTGTTCGAAGCCATCGACGAGACACGCACGCCAGAGCTGGATCGGTTTATCTTTGCGTTGGGCATTCGCCATGTGGGCGAAACCACAGCGGCTATGTTTGCGCGTAATTTTGGCAATTTTGCAGATTTTGAAAAAGCGGCACGTGACGCTGCCGCTGGCGACCACGCCGCGCGGGAAAGTTTTATTGCCATTGATGGCATTGGCGAAACCGTGGTGAATTCACTGGTTGATTTCTTCGCCAATGAACAGAATGTGCAAGCGCTTGATAAATTGCTCGAACAGGTCAACCCTAAGACCTATGAGGTGGCCAGCGCTGATGAAAGTCCCGTCGCGGGCAAAACCATTGTTTTCACCGGCAGTTTGGAAAAAATGTCTCGTTCGGAAGCCAAGGCGATGGCGGAGCGGTTGGGCGCGAAAGTGTCTGGTTCCGTGTCGGGCAAAACGGATATTCTGGTGGCCGGGCCTGGGGCTGGCTCTAAGCTGAAAAAAGCGCAAGATTTAGGCGTGACCACCATGGACGAAGGTGGTTGGTTTGAACTGATTGAAGGGCTTTAGACAATGGCACGGGCGGCATTGGACTATTTGAATGATCCGAAATATGTCGTGCAAGTGAACCCTCTGCCTGCGGGCACCCATTGGGGACCGGAAGGCGCGCCAATGGTGATTTCGACGCCGCGCGAAATTTATGATTTGATGGCGCGGGTGCCAGAGGGCCAGTTTATGCTGGCGGATGATTTGCGCGATTATTTGGCGAAAAAGCATAATGGATTTGTGACCTGTCCGCTTACCACTGGCATTTTTATGAATATTGCCAGCAAGGCCGCTGAAGAGTTGCGTGAGCAAACGGGCGAAGTTGGCATGGCTTGGTGGCGCACTGTCAAAAAAGCTGGTGCGCTGAATGAAAAAGCGCCGGGCGGGCCGGAAAACCAGAAGAAACTGCTTGAGGCCGAAGGCCATAAGCTGCTGCCAAAGGGCAAAAAGAATTTCAAATTGGCAGATTTGGAACGCAACCGATTTATCCTGTCATAAAGAATTTTCATTAGACAGAGTGTCAATTTTGTCCAAGACTTGCGGCCTTGATCATTTAGGCTATGGTTATGGATTTACAATCGCAAGAACACGCAACATCGGTGGATTTATCCCGAGGTGAGCGCGCCAAATTTTGGCGCGAGGCGCGTCATTGCGATTTGGAATGCCTCACCGCCACCTTCCGCACTCACCGTTATGCGCCGCACACCCACGATACATTTGTGATTGGGGCCATCGTTTCTGGCCAGCAGCAACATAAGCTGAAGGGCAGTGAATCTATTGGCGGTGCTGGGTCGGTTTTTATGATCAACCCTGAAGAAGTGCATGATGGTCGACCGCTGGAAGGCGGGTATAGCTATCGCATGCTTTATCCTTCAGTGGAATTGATGCATGAAATCGCATGGGATTTGCCCGGCGCAGCGCCGAGCGGTAGCTTGTTTTTCCAAGATTTGATGGTGCAAGATACGGCATTGGCCGGGCATCTTGTGCGCTTGCATCAACAGTTGGAACAAAGCCTTGATCCACTTGAAAAGGATGAAGCGATCTATTTGGCGTTGGGCGAGGTGATTGGTCGCTATGGCAGTTGGCGCAAGGAGCCGATTGTGGGGCGTGCACCTAAAGCTGTGCGGGATATGTGCGATTATATGCAAGCGCATTTCGATCAAGATGTGGATCTCGATCAATTGTGCGCCTTGTCTGGCATGTCCAAAAGCTATCTGGTTCGGGTTTTCGCTAAACATATGGGGCAAACGCCGCACTCATTTTTGACCGATGTGCGCGTGCGGCAGGCGCGGGCACAATTGGCGCTGGGCCACGAGCCAGCTGATGTGGCCATCGATTGTGGCTTTTATGATCAAAGCCATCTTAATCGCCACTTTAAAAAACGCATTGGTGTTGCCCCCGGGGCCTACCGCAATATCGCTTAGATTGGATGGATGAATGAGTGAGATCAGTGGCGAAATGCCTCTGCGCGAAAGCGATTATATTGCCGGAATCAAGCATATTGCGCCGCTCTTAGTGGCCATGGTGCCAATCTCTTTGGTGTTTGGCGGCTTGGCCGCGCAAAAGGGCTTGAGCCCCTTGGAAGTCGGGTTAATGAGCGCCGTGGTGTTTGCAGGCGGGTCGCAATTTGTGGCCATTGATTTCTGGGCTAGTCCGGTGCCATGGGCCGCGATCATCTTTTCGGCATTGTTGGTGAATGTACGCCATATTCTCATGAGCGCGTCGCTCGGCCTTAAAACCAGGCATATGGGGTGGGGCAAGCAGATGATCGCCTATATGTTTTTGGCGGATGAGATTTGGGCCCTGTCCGAACATCGCGGGCGCAAGCAGCATCTCAGTTTTGCGTTCTACATGGGACTGGTGACGCCGTTTTATCTCAATTGGGTGTTGATGACCGCCTTTGGCGCGTTGCTGGGCAAAATGTTTGTCGATCTCGACCCGGCGCAATATGGGTTGGATTTTGCCTTTCCGGCGATTTTCATCGGCCTGATTGTGGGGTTCTGGAAGGGCAAAAGCACCGCCATGGTGTTGGCAGCCAGCGGAGCGGCTGCGATCCTCACCAAGACCTATGTGGATGGTGCATGGTATATCGCGGCGGGTGCAGTGGCTGGCATGTTGGTGGGCGCGTTCACGGCTGATCCTGAAGAATATAAAGGAGCATTGGACCGTGGCTGAAGTGTTTAGCGTAGACCCAATGGTTCTGGCCACCATTCTTGGCATGGGGATCGTGACTTATTTCACCCGCGTGGCGGGTTTGGTGATTGTACGGTTTTTCACCATTGAAGGGCGTGCGCGCGCTGCCTTGGAGGCAGTGCCGGCTGCCGTGTTAATGGCGGTGATCGCACCGACCATTTTGGCTACTGGCCCGGCTGAAAGCCTCGCCGCGCTGATTACGCTTTTGGTGGCGTTTCGCCTCCCGCTTTGGGCGGTCGTGGTTGTGGGCGTTATCTCCGTCGTGGCACTGCGGAGCGTGTTTGGTCTATTCTAGGATTGATTCTACTCCTTAGGATAAACCCTTATGACCAAAGCAAATTTCTATATTGTGATGATGGTGTTGGGCACTGTTTTGCCGTGGCTGTTTTTCGGGCCTTATTTTGCCCAGACGGGTTTTGATATTGGCGAATATATCCAAAGCCTGTTTATGGCCAACGGGCTTGCTGCTGGGTTCAGCACAGATGTTTTGCTGTGCATTGCTCTGTTCTGGGTTTGGTCATTTTGGGATTCGCGAGTGCAGGGCGTTCGATACTGGTGGCTGGTTTTGCCAGCCTGTTCGTTTGTTGGCCTGTCGCTAGGTTTGCCGCTCTATCTCTATTTGCGCGAAACGCGGCTTAATAAAGCCCAATAAGAGCGAACAGCGCACCAGCAGCACCTCCAGCCAATACCAATATCCATGCAGGCCATTTCAGCTGCCATAGGATTACAAATCCGATCACGGCAATAGCCCAATCTATTGGTTGGGTAAGGGCTTGTATCGCAATGGGATTGATCAGGGCTGCCGCGAGCAAGCCGACCACTGCCGCATTGGTGCCGAGCAATGCTTTGCGGGCGATTTGATTGGTCCGCAGCCCTTGCCAGATCGGCAGGGCGCCATAGGTGAGCAAAAAGCCCGGGACGAAGATTGCGGTTGCGCCAATCAGCACACCAAGTAATGGTGTGTCGCTAGCCATTGCGCCCAAATAGCTGGCAAATGAGAAGATCGGGCCGGGCAGGGCTTGGGTAGCGCCATAACCGGCAAGGAACAGATTTTGGTCCAATAGATCCGGCACCATTTCAGCTTGCAGCAGCGGCAACACCACATGGCCGCCGCCAAACACCAAGGCCCCGGCGCGGTAGAAAATATCCGCCAGTGCAAATGAGGTTTGGTTCGTGCTCGCGGCGAGAACGGGCAGGGCAACAAGCAAGATGAAGAAGCTGGCGATTGCAATTGCGTGACGTGACGCGAAACGCGTTTCGACCTTATTGCTTTCTTTGGTGGGCGCCGGGGCTTCCAAAATCAGATAGCCGATGATGGCGCCGAGAATGATCGCAAATATCTGTCCCACAAAGCCTGTGAGCAACAGGCAAAGGATCAACGCGCCTACAGCAATAATCGCCTTGCGGGCGGTGTTGGCGAGGCTTTGAGCCATGCCCAGTACCGCGTGGGCGACAATCGCTACGGCGATCAGTTTCAGTCCGCGAATAAGACCTTGCCCCATGTCGCCCTGAAGCACCGGGATGATGGCTGCAAAGCCTAAAAGCAGGACGATAGACGGAAGGGTGAACCCAAGGAAGGCTGCAATGCCACCCACAATGCCGCCGCGCTGTACGCCAATGGCGAAGCCAACTTGCGAGCTGGCGGGGCCGGGCAAAAACTGACACAGGGCCACCAAATCCGCATATTGCCCATCATCCAACCATTTTCGTCGCCCGACAAATTCAGTGCGGAAATAGCCCAAATGAGCCACTGGGCCGCCGAAAGAGGTGAGGCCCAGTTTGAGGAAGATGCTGAATATTTCGAATAAGGCACGCATAGATAGGTCCGTTGCGGAGAATTATGCGTGCCTTGATATTGGTGTTAAATGGCGCGCGTTGCCTGCTTCAACCATTCTTTCTTGTCATCTTCAAGACGGTCGGCGATCAAGTCATAGCATTGCTGGTGATAATCATTAAGCCATTCCACTTCTTCCGGTGTCATCAAGTCTTTGTCGATGAGGCGCAGATCGATTGGTGTGTAGGTGAGGGTTTCAAACTTTAAGAACTTCTCGTTCTTTTCGCTCGGCACCACCATGATCAGATTTTCAATACGGATGCCATATTCACCTTCAAGGTAGAAGCCCGGCTCGTTGGAGAGAATATTGCCTTCTTCCAGCACATTGTGATTGATGCCGGAGATGCCGCATGGCCCTTCATGCACGCCCAATAGCGCGCCCACGCCGTGACCAGTGCCATGCGCATAATTCAATCCTTCATTCCAAAGGAATTGGCGCGCCAGAACATCCAAATGTGCGCCAGTTGCGCCTTTGTGGAAATGGACGCGGCTGAGGGCGATCATGCCTTTAAGCACCAATGTGAAATGCTTGCGCTGATCCGGCGTTGTGTCGCCCGTGGCCATGGTGCGGGTGATGTCCGTGGTGCCATTGCGATATTGGCCGCCACTATCCACCAGCATCAGTTCGCCGGGATTGAGGGTGCGATTGGTGTTTTCGGTGACCCGATAATGCACGATCGCGCCATTCGGGCCAGAGCCGGAAATGGTTTCAAAGCTGATGTCGAGCAGCTCGTTGGATTGGCGGCGACAATCTTCCAACTTCTCCACGATCTCTGTTTCGGTGAGTTTGCCCTTCGGCGCTTCTGCATCCAGCCAGGACAGGAAGCGCGCCATGGCGACGGCGTCTGAAGTTTGAGCCGCCTTCATGCCTTCCACTTCGGCAGGGTTTTTACGCGCCTTGGCAATCACGATCGGGTCTTTGTCGCTGATGATGGTCGCGCCGACGGATTTGGCAATATTCACCAACTTGATCGGCGCCGTTGCATCGTCAAACCAAACAGAATCTGTGGTGGTGGAGGTAAGGGCTTCTTCAAGCTCCTCAATGGGTTCCAGCACCGTCACGTCGCTCAATTCAGCTTGGATAACCGGATTGATCTTTTCTGGCTGGACAAAGAAGCGGGTGACGCCTTGTTGCGGTACGATGGCAAAACCAAGGCTAACTGGTGTGTTGGAGATATCGCTGCCGCGAATGTTCAACAGCCAGTTGGTGGATTCGGGCAGGGTCAGCACCAAATAGTCGGCATTTTTCTCTGCCATTTGCTTTTGTAACTCGGTGATTTTGTCCGCTGCAGATTTGCCTGTTTGTGCATCATCCAGCGTATAGATGTCGTTTGTGGGTGGTGCAGGGCGATCTTCCCAGATGGCGTCCACAAGATTATGCACTTCCACAAGCTCAATGCCAGCCGCGCTTAGTTTTGCGTCAAGCGCCATAATTTCCTTGGGCGTGTGCAGCCAGCCGTCATAACCGACTTTTTGACCCTTTTTAAGATTGGCAATCAGCCAGTCTGCCGTTGCCGTTGGGCTTAAATCAACAATTTCAAATGTGTTGGTGTCTGTTTGTTGTGGCGCTTGCAATGTGTAGCGACCATCAACAACCAGTGCTGCTTTTTGTGTGCCAACGATGGCCGTGCCAGCTGAGCCAGTGAAACTGGAAATATAGGCGAGCCGTTCATCACCAGCCGGAACATTTTCGCCGCGGTGGGCGTCCGCGCGCGGAATCAGAAAGGCATCGATATTTTGGCTTTTCAGTTGATCGCGGAGCGCTGTAACGCGGGGGGCAACCAAGTCTGGATAGGCGCGCTCTTCAAATGTTTGAAATCTATTGGCTTGTTTGTTGGTTGACATGGTCACCATAATCCTTCGGTCAAACGTGCATAGGAACCTGCCAAAACTGGCTCAGCCATGCTTTTTTTGCATGGCTGTAGTGCGAAAGCAGGGTCTACTAAAATTTTTTTACCGGGTTACATTGGGTCATCAGATCGAGAGATGCAAGTAGGTGCATCCGATTTGCAAAGGAGAAATTCGATGACACAAAAAGCTGGCCTTTTCCGTAATATGTTGGACGCAATGGTGGCAGCACGCTCAAAGCAAGCAGAGCGCCATATTGCACATTTCTTGAATGCAAACGATCGCCATTACAAATAAGAACAGGGCAAATTGCCCATCAATTAAGCTAGGTGTTTAAAATGTCTGCGAAGAAAAACTTTTTCCAAAATTTCGTGAGCTCTATGTCTAACACACGTGGTTTTCATGACCCACGCGAGCAACAAAAATATGTGGCGACACAATCATATCGCCACTTGCTTGGTTCATACGACCACACAAACGGCTTCTAAGAAGCCGTAAAGGCCGAGCTATTCGGCTTTTAGTGTTAGGATCGACCAATCACCCTTCTCGCTTTGCGCGAGGAGGGTTGTTTTTTGTGCTGTGTAAGCTGCAATCACATCTTCGGCCTGTCGCGTTAGCAGCCCAGCCAGAATGATGGTGGCGCCTGGTTTGGCTTGTTTCACCACTTCGGGGGCCAGTTCAATCAGCGGCCCGGCCAATATATTGGCCATGATGAGATCAAACGGGCCATGTTCGGCAAAGATCGGATGATCAAACCCATCGGCGGTTTCGGCGATGATCTGGTCCAGCACGTCATTGATTTCAGCATTCTCGATGGTGACCTCAACTGCTTTGGGGTCGATGTCGGTCGCGAGAATGTTGAGTTCAGTGCGTTTGGCCGCAGCGATGGCTAGAATCCCGGTGCCGGTGCCTAAATCCAAAATGGCTTCAGGTTTGTTGTCTTGAAGATACTGGTCTAGCGCCGCGAGACAACCGGACGTCGTTTCATGGTGACCCGTGCCGAAAGCTTGGCCTGCATCAATTTTGATCGGGATAACATTGTCAGCACTCGGCGCGTCATCATGTGAGCCATGGACAAAAAAGCCGCCTGCTTCAACGGGTTTTAGCCCTTCAAGTGAATGGGCGACCCAGTCTTTTTCAGGCACAGGTGCCACTTCAAAATCCAGCACATCGCCTAAAACCTCTTTGGCAATGGCGTTAAATTTTTCAATATCGGGTTTTTCATCGCATGTGGCTTCAAACACCCAATGTTCGCCGTCTGGCCCCTCATAGGCCACAGCAGAAAGGGCCATATCATCCAATTCGCTAATCGCATCGACCAGCTTATAGGCTTCTTCTTTTGACAGGGGCACGCTGATTTGGTTAAGCGACATGGATGATCTCACGGTTTTTGAACAAAGCTTTCCAGCACCTTTTTGCGGCCGACGCTGGGAAAGTCAATGCTCAGCTTGTTGCCATCGACAGCGGCAACGGTGCCCTCGCCAAATTTCAGGTGTAGAACCTTATCTCCGGTCTTAAACCGGGAAGAGGATGCAGGGTTGACGGATCGGGCCACCAACTCGCCTTCAATGGTGGGGCCGCGGTCTTTTCCGCGGCTTTGATGTTGCCGCTGCGCACGTTGCCATCCGGGCGTTTCATAAACGCTTTCAAACGGATCGCGGCGGTCGAATTTGGTGGCTTGATCGCGTCCGCCATAATTGATGCCGCCATAGGAGGAGCCTGTGTCTTTGACTTCCACCACATCGGCAGGCAATTCATCCAGAAAGCGCGACGGAATGGCGGATTGCCACAAGCCGTGGATGCGTCGGTTTTGGGCGAGGCTCAGCTTGGCGCGTTTGCGCGCGCGGGTGATGCCCACATAGGCGAGGCGACGTTCTTCCTCCAACCCAGCTTTGCCGGATTCGTCCAAGGCGCGCTGGTGCGGGAATAGGCCTTCTTCCCAACCGGGCAGAAACACGGTGTCGAATTCCAAGCCTTTGGCCGCGTGCAGGGTCATGATGGACACAGCATCGTCTGCATCGCCGCTATCACGGTCCATTACCAGCGAGATATGTTCCAAAAATCCGCCCAGCGTTTCAAACTCTTCCATGGACCGGATGAGTTCTTTCAAGTTTTCCAAACGTCCTGGCGCATCGGCAGATTTATCATTCTGCCACATCTGGGTGTAGCCGCTTTCATCCAAAATGGCTTCGGCCACTTCAGAGTGGGGCAGGGTCTGCAATCGCATGGCCCATTCATCAAATTGGCTCAGAAGGCCGCGCAGGGTAGAGCGCTGCTTCGGCTTTAGCTCATCGGTTTCAACCAGCTCGCGTGTGGCTTGTACCAGCGGCACATTGGCGGCGCGTGCCGCGTCATGCAGCATAGAGATGGTGGCATTGCCCAAGCCGCGCTTGGGTACGTTTACAATGCGTTCGAAGGCTAAATCATCAGCAGGCTGCGTGACGATACGCAAATAGGCAAGGGCATCGCGAATCTCTTTGCGTTCGTAGAAACGCGGGCCACCGATGACGCGATAATTCAAGCCAAGCGTGATAAAGCGGTCTTCAAATTCGCGCATTTGGAATGAGGCGCGGACCAAAATCGCCATTGAATTGAGCTTATGGCCTTGGCGCTGCAATTGCTCAATATCTTCGCCAATATTGCGGGCTTCTTCTTCCGAATCCCACACGGAGGTGACCGCAATTGGTTCGCCTTCTTCGCCCACATCGGTTTGCAAGGTTTTGCCCAAGCGATCTTCATTGTGGGCAATCAAGTGTGAGGCGGCTTTTAGGATTTTTGATGTAGAGCGATAGTTGCGCTCCAAGCGGATCACCTTTGCGCCGGGAAAATCCTGCTCGAAGCGCAAAATATTGTCTACCTCGGCGCCGCGCCAGCCATAGATGGATTGGTCGTCGTCGCCCACCACGCACACATTGGCGGTTTCGCGATGTTCGTTGGATTGTGCCAACAGGCGCAACCACAAATATTGCGCGACGTTAGTATCCTGATATTCGTCCACTAATATGTATTTGAAGCGGCGATGAAACTCTGCCAACACGGTTGGGTTATCTTTAAACAGGCGAATGCCTTCTAGTAGCAAATCGCCGAAATCTGCGGCGTTCAGCACTTTGAGCCGTGCTTGATATTGCTGATAGATTTTCACCGCTTTGCCATCGGCGAACACGCCTGCATCGGCGGCAGAAAGTTGGCTGGGTTGCAGGCCTTTGTTTTTCCAACCGTCAATGACGTGGGCCAGTTGGCGTGCTGGCCAGCGTTTTTCATCTACATTCTCGGCTTGCAGCAATTGCTTGAGCAAGCGGATCTGATCGTCTGTGTCCAGAATGGTGAAATCGGATTTGAGGCCAACCAGTTCGGCATGACGGCGTAAGATACGGGCGCCAATGGAGTGGAACGTGCCGAGCCAAGGCATGCCTTCAATGGCACCACCCACGAATTTGCCGATCCGCTCTTTCATTTCGCGGGCGGCTTTGTTGGTAAAGGTCACCGATAGGATTTCACCCGCCCGCGCACGGCGGGTTGCCAAAATGTGGGCAATGCGTGTGGTGAGAACGCGGGTTTTGCCTGTGCCTGCACCTGCCAAGACCAGCAAAGGCCCATCCACAGACTCAATCGCATCGCGTTGTTCTGGGTTGAGGCCCTCTAAATAATTCGGTGTTTGCGCGCCCAATTGAGAAGTGATCGGGCCAGCGCCTAAACCTTGTGGTTTTGCTGGTCTATCGGTCATTCGGTCCGTTTCGAATCTCTTTTTGTTCTTTATAGGGGAGACATACTTTCTTGTATATGTCGAGAAGCAAAAAGCCTTGTGACGCTTGAGCTGTGCAATGTCAAATTTGTGCAACAAATTTGTCACGCCGCTGTCGTGGCAGCTCCCTAAGCGAATAGCGGACGACTTAAACGCAAGGGGAGACTTATGTCGCTTTTCAAAACAATCAGCCTGGCTGCGCTTTCAAGTGTAAGCTTAGGGTCCATGGCCGCAATGGCCAGCCCATATTTCGATCGGGTAAACGGCTTTCCAGTGGCGCAAAACGCACCTGAAGCTGAAGAAACATCATCAGAAATCATCGCTGCAAATGAAGATGGCTCATGGCTTGTATATTCAGACAGTCCAGCTGGTGGCATTGGCTTTATTGGCCTTTCAGAAGATGGCAGCACCGAAGCCAAAGGCTTTTTGACGTTGGATGGTGAGCCAACGTCCGTCACCGTGATTGGTGAGCATGTATTTGCTGGCGTCAATACATCTGAGAGCTACACTGCGCCTTCAGGCCATGTGGCTGTAATCAATGCTGCGAGCCAAGAAATTGTGGCCACTTGTGATCTTGGCGGCCAGCCAGATTCAATTGCTGCATCAAAAGATGGGGCCATGCTTGCTGTGGCCATTGAGAATGAGCGCGACGAAGATTTGAATGATGGCGTGCTCCCGCAAGAGCCTGCCGGCTTTGTGTCCTTGTTTAAAGTGGCAGAGGGTGCGCTGGATTGTGACAGCCAGATCAAAGTGGATTTGACAGGTTTGGCTGAAGTTGGTGGTTCTGACCCTGAGCCTGAATTTGTTGATTTCAACATGGCAGGCGAATTGGTTGTGACCATGCAGGAAAACAACCACCTTATTATTCTTGATGGCGCGACAGGCGAGGTGAAAAACCACTTCTCCGCAGGCGCTGTTGATTTGGCCAATGTGGACACAGAAGAAGAAATGGCGTTCACCTTTGATGGTACTTTGGACGCTGTTGTGCGCGAGCCAGACGCTGTAAAATGGTTGGATAATGACCGCTTCGTTACCGCCAATGAAGGCGATTATGAAGGTGGCTCACGCGGCTTCACCATTTGGAACAAAGACGGTTCATTCGTTTGGGATTCAGGCATGAGCGTGGACCATCTGGTCGCGCGTTTGGGCCATTACCCAGAAAAACGCTCAGGCAATAAAGGTTCTGAACCGGAAGGTTTGGAAGTGGCCAAGTTTGGTGATGACACATTGATCTTTGTGTTGTTGGAGCGCGCTTCTTTGGTGTTGGTTTATAAAGACACAGGCGCTGAGCCTGAGTTTGTCCAAGCCTTGCCATCAGGCATTGGTCCTGAAGGTGCGGTGGCCATCCCATCTAAAAACTTGCTGGCCACGGCTAACGAAGTTGATTTGCGTGAAGATGGTGGCGCTGGTTCGCACGTGATGATTTATGCGCGCAATGCTGAAACACCAGCTTACCCGCAAATCATCTCAGAAATGGACGGCGATCGTCCAATCGGTTGGACAGCGCTTTCTGGCCTCGTGGCTGATGCAGAAGTTGCCGGCAAGCTTTATGCAGTGAATGACAGCTTCTTGCGGTCGCAGCCTTCAATCTATGAGATTGATGCAACCCAATCGCCTGCCAAAATTGTTCGCCGTATCGGAGTGACGCGTGATGGTGCTCCGGCGCAAAAACTGGACCTTGAAGGCATCACTCTTGATGGTGACGGCGGTTTCTGGCTTGCCTCTGAAGGCCGGACAGATCGGTTGACCCCGCATGCGCTTTACCATGTGAACAGCAAAGGCGAGATTGAAGAAGAAGTGCCTTTCCCGGCCGAGTTGCTTGCCGTTGAAAAACGCTTTGGCGCGGAAGGCATCACTGCCGTTGGCGAAGGTGATGAGATGGTGCTTTGGATCGCCATTCAGCGCGAATGGGCTGACGACGCCAAAGGCGAAGTGAAGCTTGTTTCTTACACACCTGCCACTGGCGAATGGGGCGCGGTGCGTTACCCGTTGGATCAGGTTGAAAAAGGCTGGGTTGGCCTTTCTGAAATCACGGCCCATGGCGACATGATCTATGTTGTAGAGCGTGACAATCAGTTGGCTGACAATGCGAAGATCAAGAAGCTCTACGCTATCTCTATGGACCAAATGCAGGCAGCACCTTTGGGTGGTGAACTGCCATTGGTTAAGAAAACAGAAGTGCATGATTTCTTGCCAGAGATGAAAGCGTTGAACGGCTTTGTGCTCGACAAGATCGAAAGCTTTGCCATCGACGCGTCAGGCGAAGGGTTTGCGATGACAGACAATGATGGTGTTGACGATCACTCAGGTGAAACATTATTCTTCTCCATCGGCAAAATGTAAATTTTATCAAAATTTGCGCAATGGGCCCGGGCGGAAACGCTCGGGCTTTTCTTTATGGGAAAAGCGGTTAAATTTGAATCGGTTGGAGGATGTGATGAACCCATTGATTCAAGCTTTGTTGGCGTTTGATGGCAAGCAGGTTGAGCCATTGAAACAGGGATTGGCCGCTTCGGAGTCGGGTGAATTTTTGGCACTTGCTGATTATTTTGCCCATGACAATGTGATGTTTCAAACTGGGGCGTCGTGGCTGGTGAAGGGCGCACTGGAGCGCGGTAAAGAGGTTCCGGCCAATGTGGTCGAAGCCATGTTTGATGCCGCGGATCACTATGCTCATTGGGAACCAAAACTGCACGCGCTTCAGTCCGTTCAATATTTGGATTTTGAGCACATCAAACGCGAAAAAGTTGCGGCTGCATTGCCTGCGCTCTCAGACGATAAGAAGACATTGGTGCAGGTTTGGGCGCTGGATGCGGATGTGCGACTTCATATTGAAAATGAGAGTCAATTGAATCGCTTACAGCAAAAGCTCAATATGGCGCTTGAGGCAGGGCCAGCGTCGCTTAAGGCGCGGGCGCGGCACTTAAAAAATGAATTTAAAGCTTTGGATTGACTTGAATATTTGAATCGCGTGCCCACTTGAACTTGTACGTTACCTTATTGCCATTGGGGGAAATCATGAAAGCTGCAGTTTGCCGTGCCTATGGGCCAGCCGAAAATGTGAAAATCGAAGAAGTGGACAAACCCACGCCGGGCGCTGACGAAGTGTTGGTCAAGGTGATGGCAAGCACAGTGGACATCGCCGATGTGCGCATCCGTGCGCTGCGGGTACCGAAAGGGCTGGGCCTTATGACACGGATGGCGATGGGGCTGTTTAAGCCGAAATACCCGATTTTCGGTTTGCAATTTTCCGGCATCGTTGAAGAAGTTGGTGCCAATGTGACTGGCTTTGAAGTCGGGCAGGAAGTTGTTGGCTCCAATGGTTTTCGTCTCGGTGCTCATGCGGAATATATTCTGGCGGGCAAAGAGGGCGCACTGGTGGCCAAGCCGTCAAGCCTTAGCCATGAAGAAGCTGTTTCCGTGCTCTTTGGTGGCAGCACAGCGATGGGTTATTTTAAAGAAGGTGGCTTGAAGGCTGGTGATGATGTGCTGGTCAATGGTGCGTCTGGTGCTGTTGGTGTTGCAGCAGTGCAATTTGCCAAACATATGGGCGCAACGGTGACCGGCGTTTGTTCCGGCAAAAATGTTGACCTGGTCAAATCACTAGGTGCTGACCATGTGATTGATTACACCAAAGAGGATTTCAAAGCCTCTACCGACAAGTTTGACTTTGTGATGGACAATGTGGGTAATGCCCCATTTGCCAAAGTCTCGCATCTGCTCAAAGCGGGCGGCAAAACATTGGTGGTGATCTTTTCGAGCGCGATTGAAATGATCAAAGTGATGACCAATAAACGCGCAGTGATGCTGACTTCAGACTCTGAAAAAGAAGTGATGGGCAACGAAATGTATGCCCATCTGATGAGCTTGGCAGCGCAGGGCGTGTTGAAACCGATAATCGACAGCAGTTTCCCCTTTGAAAAAATCGCCGATGCGCACCGCCTTGTTGATGGCGGCCATAAAGTCGGCGCAGTCGTGGTGCGGGTGGCGGCCTAAACGGCGCCAGCCCAATTCACCACGCCGATCACCAATTGCCGCATGGCGGCATTATAATGCTGTTCATCCGCACCATCGGCAATGGCGCGGGCGGCCTGATCAAATGCAGCCGACAGCAAATCCGCCGTTGCGTTTAAGTGCGTCGTTGGCGTGCCTTTTTGATCAAAGGCTGCTTTGAGGCCCGCAATCAGCTCTTGCTGCGCGTTCTCTCCATCGATTTGTGCCATTTCCTCATTGCCCAAAAAGGCAGGGCCCATATCGAGCAGCAGTTTGGTGCGGCCCGGTACCTTCATGGCGCGGAAATAGGCTTCGGTGCCATTGATCAGTGAGGCAAGCGGATCATTGATGTCGAGGTCTGCCTTGGCGATCTCTTTGGCAATCTCTTCTGATTCCATCACCAATATAGCGCGCAATAGGTCGGCTTTATCCTTGAAATGGTGGTAAAGCGCGCCCCGCGTCACCTCAGCTTTTTTCACAATAGCCGGGGTGCCCGTTTCTGCGTAACCCTCTGAAATAAATAGTTTTCGCGCCGCTGCGATCAGCTGCGCACGGGTGGTCTCGGACCGTTCTTTATTCGATCTGCGATTATTTGTTTGCATACATACAGCCTGTATGTTAATTGAAATATACATACACAGTGTATGTTATTTTTGATTGGGAGAAAAGAGATGAAAACAACTTCATATTATCCAGTGATCATGGTGGAAGATGTGTCGCAAACGGTGGCGTTTTTCACGCAGCATTTTGGTTTTGTGCCGCGTTTTGAAAGCGATTGGTATGTGCATTTGCAATCCGAGTTGGTGCCAAGCGTCAATTTGGCCGTGCTACAATATAATCACCCCACCGTGCCGCAAGCTGCGCAAGCGAAAACACAAGGTTTGATCCTCAATTTTGAAGTGGAGGATGTGGATGCGCAATATGAGCGATTGAAGGAAGCGAAACTGCCGTTGCTGTTGGACATTAAGAGCGAAGATTTTGGCCAGCGTCACTTCATCACGGCAGATCCAAATGGCATCATGATTGATGTGATCCAGCCCATTCCACCGAGTGCGGAGTTTGCGGCGCAATATGATGAATCTGCCTTGCCACAAGGTGAGCAAGCCGCCCTTTAAAGGTGTTCTTCGCGGCTTTGTTCTACCAATGCTTTGTTAAAGCTCGACAAGGCTTTCACATGGGTCACCCAACCCACTTGTTTCATGCGCTTGCCCGATCCATCCATGACGGGCAGGCGTGACTCATCCGTAGCATCAAATGCACGGAGTGCGGTTTCCAACGTGTCGCCGGTTTTCAGCCAAGGCTTACCGGAAAGAATATCAAATGGCGGTTCGTCATCCGTTTTGACATAGGCGGACATGAAATCACGCACGCGATAATATTTGACGAGGTGGGCGTGCGGCCCTTCTTCCAGCATGATGCCGCGCGTATAGAGTTGCCAATAGAAGAACGAACGACCCATTACCGCCTGGGTGAGGCCTGTCGCGATCGACACGGCAAACAAAAGCGCAATGGAGAAAGCGAAGCCGCCCGTCAGTTCAAAAATCATCACGGTCGTAGAAATAGGCGCGCCCAACACCGCGGCGGCCACAGCGCCCATGCCAATAATGGAATAAAGAGCTTCAGATGAGGCGAGTTCCGGGAACACATTTGCCGCTATTAGGCCGAACGCGCCGCCCGTCATTGCGCCAAGATAAAGCGCGGGCGAGAAGATGCCGCCGCCAAAGCGCGATGCCAAGGTGATGGCCGTTGCTGCCGTTTTGGCGATGATCAGCGACAGCATGGTCCAGAGACCCATCTGATTGGTCAGTGCCGCGTTTGTGGCCTCATAGCCAACGCCCAGCACTTGGGGGAAGGCCAAGGCGATGATGCCGATCATAAAGCCGCCAATGGCTGGACGATAATAATCGCGGATGCGGAAATGGCGGGCCACCCAGTCTGTGCCGATCAGTGAGGTTTGAAACGCAATAGCTACTACGGCGCAGGTGAGGCCGAGTAGGGCAAAGGCCGGAATTTCCCAATAAGAGGTGATTTGAAAGTCCGGCACCAGAAAAGCTGGATTGTCGCCAAACCAAGCGCGGGACATGACCGAGGCGATCACCGCGGCAATCACGATGGGCACAAAGGCGGACATAGCGAAATGGCCCAAAATCACTTCATGGGCGAATAGCACGCCAGCAATGGGTGCGTTAAAGGAGGCGGAGATCGCCGCCGCAACGCCACAGCCCAGCATGATACGACGGGATGAGGGCGGCAGTTCAAAAAAGCGGAACAGGGATTTGGACGCGGACGCGGCGAAATAAACCACGGGACCTTCGCGGCCAGCACTGGCACCAAAGCCCAGTGAGATAGCAGAGATCGTGCTGGCCACGAGCGAATTGCGGAAAGAGAGTTTTTTGCCATCGTGTGTGCGGGCTTCAATCACATCGGCAACGCCGCCGGGGCGCGCTTCCCGCCGCCAGAAAAACATGATGATGCCAACAATTACGCCCCCGGTGACGGGACCGAGGATCACATAATACCATGGCAGCGCCGCCAGCCGCTCCATATAGAGTTCGGACGCGTTTTGAATCCATAAATATTGGAAAAAGCCGATGGCGGAACGGAAGAGAATGGCGACGGCACCGCCGGCCACTCCTGCGGCCAGTGCCAGCAACCACAATTTTGGCTGTTGCGCGGCCTGAAACGCTGCAATGTGCGGATGCACCCATTTTTGTACGACACGATAGATCAGGCGGGCATTTTTGGCCATTTTTGTGGTGTACTCTCTCCCAATACGTTTTGATTGTTGTGATTATTTGATAAGCCTTTATCAAGGGAGAGGGCAAGGCTTGGCGGCAGAAAAGGCTGAACAATGCTAATTTTTGCGCTGAAGTTTTGAATTGAGGCGTGACGTAGGGCGCTGAAAGCTCTAACCTTTTATTAAGTATCGAGGTGGGTGAACAAGTCTGGTGTTGAATCGCGTTTACATTGCTATTGGCATCTTGCTCATTCTGGTGATGGCCGCGGCCTTTGTTGTGCCGCGACTTTACGATTGGAATGTATATCGAGAGCGCGTTGAAGCTATCGCAGCGGAAGCGCTGGGCACTGACGTGGCGATTCGCGGTGATATGGGCTTCACCCTGTTGCCGCAGCCGCAAATGGTGATTTCTGACATTGTGGTCGGCGATGCGGAAACACCGTTGTTGGAGATTGAGCGCGCGGACGCACATCTCAATCTCATGGAATTTTTGCGCGACATTTATGCGGTGCAGCAACTTAATCTGGATGGGCTAAAGCTTCACCTTACGGTTGACGAGCAGGGTGAATGGCGGATGCCGATTCAGCTGCCGCAAGGTGTGCGGCAGGGCAATGTTTCGATTGAAGATGCCGTGTTGAGCAATGCAGAAATTGTGTTGGCGGATCAGCGCACGGGCGAGAGCTGGCGCATGGATCGGATCAATGGCAATTTGAGTGCTGCGGGGTTGCGGGGCCCATTTGCGCTGGATGCCACGGGCCAGATGCAAAATGAAGATTATCTTTTGCGGCTCTCCAGCTCCGAATTGAACAATGCGGGGCAAATGCGGCTGAATAGCCTAATCGCACCAACAGATCGACGTTTTTCGCTGACTACTGAGGGGCTGCTTTCCACTGAAGATTCCAAAGCTGCATTCGCTGGCGAGACCAATCTACGGGTGAAGCCGCAGCGGCGCGATGAAAATGATGTGCGCGGCGATCTGACCTTCAAAGCGAAGATTGCGCTGGATGCACAAGAACTCGCTATTGAAGAGTTTAATCTGGTGCCAGATGAAAATCGGCCAGGTACGCGGATGATTGGCAATGCGACATTGAGCTTGGGCAATGATCGTCACCTCGACGCACTTGTTTCTGGCGGCGTGGTGCCGATAATCCCGCAAGATGCGCTGCGCGACCGCACAGCCGATCCATATGCTTTGGTTGAGTTGTTGATCAATTTGCCACCACCGCCAAAGATCAATGTGGCCAGTGGCGATGTGCAGGTGGATATTGGCGAGCTCGGACTTGGCGATTTTGCGCTGCGAGACGTGGCGGCCAAGCTCAGCTTTTCTGACAATAAATGGCTTGTGCAATCTTTCACCACGCGGCTGGCAGGTGATAGTTTGATGTCGCTTTCTGGAGAGTTGATTGAGGCGCAAGGTAATTCTGCGTTTGATGGTACATTTTCATTCGCCTCCGAACGACTTGATGCGTTGGCACGTGGTTGGCGTAACTTCACCGACGATAATCCGCTGTTTGGTGCCACTGCCGAAGGCGAGGGACGTTTGCGGCTGTCGTCTAGCGGCGTCAATATTGCGGCGGAAGGCTTTCGGCTCGATGATGATGAGCTAGATTTTGTGATTGATTGGCGCGAGGAGAAAGCACGGCGTTTGGTGCTCAATGCTGAGTTGGGGCAGCTTGGTGCGCAAAGTTCAGAACGTTTGCTGGCATTCTTGCCCAATATTGGTCGTGATCAAAAATTCGCTCAAACCTTTCCGCTTGGTCGCTTTAAGGTGACAGCGGACCAACTGGTGTTGGAGCAGATGCCAGTGCGCGACGCCACTGCCAGCGGCAAATGGTCGAAAGCGGGTATTGAGATTGACGATTTTACCGCAAACGATGTTGCGGGCATTTCCATCCAGTCCTCCGGCACGTTGGCAGGAACACTTGCAGCACCAAAGCTTTGGGGCAATGCGCGATTTGATGTGTTGCCGCGGGCAAACATCTCGCTATGGGCTGAAAAATGGCCCGGTGGCATCAATGCCAAATTAGAGGAAATTTTGCGGGCCAATCGCCCTGCGCGTTATGAAGTTGAGTTGATGGCGCCGGAGGGTGAGAATCAAAAAATCACTATTGAGGCTTCGAATGCAGATTTGAAAATGGATGCGGCTTTTGACTTTGGCGAGGGGATTTTCAAAGCCGCCACCGCACCATCGGCAGGTGCAATCTTCTTTTCTGCACGACACGGCCCGGCATTATTCAACAGTTTGCAGTTGGATGGCGATGGTTTTTCTGAAAATACGCCTGCACAACTCTCCTTCGAATATCAGGGCACATTGTCCAACTCGATTGAGGCAGACATTGGCTATGAAGCTGGATCGACTGATCTGAGCTATGTCGGTTCATTGATTGTTTCCGACCTGTCAAACCTGCGCGGGCGGGGCCAGCTGAAGGGGGATGTGACTGACATTGAGGGCATTTCCAATCTGGTGGGATTGAACGGTTTGCATCTGCCACAGCTTCAAGGCGAGGCCGCGCTCAAATTTACGAATTCGGAAAAATATGAGCTGTCTGAGATCAAGTTGCGCGCAGCTGATGAGGATGTGACAGGCCAAATCAGTATGAGCCGTTTGGGCGGTGATGCGGTTTATAGCGGTGACTTGCGTGTATCGCGGATGAGCGTTGATGGCTTGGCGCAATATCTCGGCGGACAGACGGCACTGTTCAACAGCGGTGATCTTGTGTGGCCAGATGGTCCCTTCAACATCGCTGCTGAAAGCCGAAAACATCTTGGGCGAATTGGGATTGAAACGCCATTGTTGATGGCGAACGATCGGGCCTTTTTAACAGGTGTTAGCTTTGATTTGAGCTGGACGGCGAATGAGAACCGCATTCGTGATCTGCTTGGCGCACTTGGTGAAGGCGAAGTGGGCATGGATGTTACCCTTTGCTGCTATGGCAGCGAAAGCCAGAAGCAATTGAATGGTCGTTTCCGCCTTGACGGCGTGGCACTTGGCGAATTGTTATCTGGTCCGGCGGCGACCACCCTTTCTGGATTTGTCGATGGGGCAGGGCAGTTTTCAACCAGAGGTGCAGACTTTGCGCAGATGGCCGCAGCGTTGGGTGGCGATGGCAGTTTCACCATCGCAGATTTGGCGATCAGTGGCGTGAACAGCGATGTTTTTGCCGCTATTGGCAGCATGGATAATCTAACTGACCTCGAACCAGCTGAGTTTAAAGCGCAAATTGACGAAGAGTTGGCCGTTGGTCGGTTTGATGCACCGGAAGCTGAGGGCTTGTTTTCCATTGCAGGTGGCAAATTGTTCCTGCGCAACTTTTCGGTTGAGGATGCGCAAGCCAGACTATTTGGTGATTTGAATATGGAACTCTCCCAGTTCGGCTTGGAGGGCGATTGGGTGCTTTCACCAACACAATCCTTCGGTTCGGGCAATGTGTTGAGCGAAAATGCCGCTCAAATTGCCTATCGGATCAATGGCGAGCTGTTCAATCCTGAGGTGAGCGTTGATGTCGGCCCAATGGCGGACGCGATTCAGATGCGAGCATTTGAGCTAGAAGTTGAAGAACTTGAGCGGCTTCGCGCTGAGCAAGAAGCGCGAACACGGGCGCAGGCCGAAGAGCAACAGCGGCGGATGGCGGAGCAAGCTGCTCGTTTGGCGCAAGAGGAAGCGGCGAAAGCAAAGGCAGAGGAGGCAGCACGTCGTGCGGCTGAAGAGGCTGCACGCCAGCAGTCCACACAGCCACCGCCGCAGCCGCCAGTAAATCTCAATGCAAATGACCCTATTGGATTTGATCCTGATACAGGTGAGCCGATCTATTTCGATCCGAATGCGCTGTATCTAGAGGAACAGGCCCCGTTGGACCTGACAGACGGTCTGGAGTAAGCTTCGCCTGCTATTCGTGAGTGGGGAGCTGTTGTTGCAACCAATCTAAAACTGCCAGCCGCAATGCTGAGGCCAAATTGGTTTGGTCTCGCGATTGATCAATTTGCGCAATGAAGTCGGCCAAAGACAGACCTTGTTCTTTAGCCATTTTTTGAATGTAGGACCAAAACTCAGGCTCAAGGGCAACGCTGGTGCGGTGCCCTGCAATGGTGATGGACCGTTTTTTCATTGAAGGATTGCTCACGGCTTTTTGCGGAAGGAATCGAGGCTGACGACGTTTTCGCCTTCTTCCTCATCGCCCTTTTCTTCGCCAGCATCTTCGTCGCTGTCCATGGACTCCAACTTGTCGCCATTGTCGGCGGCCAGTTGCGAAGCAGGCAAATCTTCAAGGTCTTCTTGGCTTTCGCCATTCTCGTCGGTCACGTCGAATTGCAAGCCGAATTGCACGGATGGATCGAAGAAGCCTTTGATTGCTGAATAGGGCACCACGAGAATTTCGGGTTGACCATCGAACGACAAACCGACCTCAAATCCAGTGTCACTGGTTTTCAAGTCCCAATATTGGTTTTGCAGCACGATTGTCATTTCGTTCTTATATTGATCCAGCAGTCGCTGCGAAATGCGCACGCCGGGTGCTGTTGTTACAAATGAAATGAAGAAGTGGTGTTCGCCCGGCAAGCCCGTCTTGGCCACTTCATTCAGCACTTTGCGCACAACGCCGCGCAATGCTTCTTGAGCCAAAATATCGTACCGGATGAGGTCTTCTGCCATTTGGGCGCACCTTTTTGCTGTCGAGAATCTCTAGAGCTGCATAACAGACTTAATTTGCCATGAAATGCAAGGGGATGAAACCGTCCGTTTAGAAATAATTGAGGGGAGTATAAAATGCAGGCTTCTGTTGCCAGGTGCCTGCGGACCCCGCCTAGTCCTTGCTAGAGGAAAAGGGCTTTAATTCGAGGTGTCGAACCGCATTACGCAGCTAGACGTGCCTCAGCGATGTTGTCATTTGCAACTATCATAATGGTCCGATACGGTGGTACCATGCCGAGCGAAAGACAACCCTTTACACCCTCGTCGATCCTATTTCGCCCCCATGTTTCAGCGTTCTAGCGGCCACATAAGCCTTGCTGAAGAATTTGGTGGAGGCGCCGGGTACCGCCCCCGAGTCCGAATGGTTTATTACGATTTCTATTTATCGCCATAGCTGTTGCCAGCACCCTCTATATAGTTACTTTTTTTGCGATTGCAAAGGGGTGGAAGGTGGTAAACAGACTTTACACTTCTGTTAAGCTGTGGAAATGTTTTGCATGCAGATTCCGATTATTCAGGCGGGGGGCTTGGATTTGCGGCAACTGGTTCAAGAGAGGAACGACCTATGAGCAATCACCTAGAAGAAATCCAAAAATATGATGCGGGCGCGGATGCAGCCATCGTGGACAATATGGCGAAAACCTATCGTTTGGTTTTGTCGAAACGTGACAGTGCTTATGTGGCTGTTTCTGATCCAGATGAACTGAAAACTGTGCGTGAAAACTTCTTGAAAAAGAAATTGGGCCTAACAGACAGCGACGACAAACTTGATGCGATCATCGCTGAAGTCGCGACTGAAATGAAAGCAGATCGCATGAAAGAACGCCTCACATTCTATTATTTGTGCGCAAAAAAAGCGGGCAAGCTTTCTGTCTTTTCATAAGGCAACCGATACAGCAGTTATTTTTCGAGCGGCGCCTTACAAGGCGCCGTTTTTGATTATGAGGATTTAATCAGTTTGAGCGACGCGAGCTGCGAGCTTAGGACTTAGCTCAACACTTATTTGCGTTGTCGCAGGGCGCCACAAAGATTTCTGGCGCCATATCAATCACCTTTGGCAGCGGTTCAATCCCCGGGACAAGGGATTGAGGATTTTCGACTGGTATTTGTGGTGTTGGCCATTTTCTTTCTAAGGCTTTTTCATAGTCGCGAATATAATTTTCCAGTTTGCGCTCTTGGGCTTTTTGCCTTTCGACCGCGTCAATAACCGCTTTGGCATCTTGCTGACCGTAGACGCGTTCAATTATGCCGGTGTCAATAAAGTCACGAGTCATATTATCAACGTCTAGTAGTTTTTCTTTTGCGTATTTGACATGTTCATGAAGCTTTTTGAGTTCACGAATAGCCGCAAGCTTATCCGCAGAGTTGATGGCTTTTCCCGCCATTCGAATTTCAAAATCAACGGAACCTGAATAGTCGTAAAGATTTTCTATCGGGTCAGAGATTGGCCGCCAGCCTGGGAATTCGCCGGGTTTCGACGAGGTTGGCAGACTGAGTTTGTTCAGGCGTTCCGACAATCTGTACGCTTGTTCCAACGTTTCGGTTTTAACTCGACCTGGCTTTAATTCTAAAGCCGTTTTGGTGAGTGCTTTTCGTTCTGACTGAAGTTTTCGGTAAAGCTTGTCATATTCTTTTTCTACCGCAGCTGGGTCCATGGAGTGCTTGTCGGGGTTCTTCCGCCTTTGGTGCAGGGCTTCCAATTGTTCAATCGGAATATAGGAAACATCTTTTCGAACATCATGAACCGGCTCGCCTAAGTCTTCATTTTCTTTTTTGAGTACAGGGGGGGGGAGGTTTCTGTTGTCCGATTTTTTAGGCGCGGATTTGCTCGGTTTAGTCTCAGTTTTATTTTGTGCGAAAATGAGTGTGGGCGGTGGGGTTGCTTTTTCGGCAACAAGCCCCAGCGCGCTCTCGGTGGCGAGCATGGGAACCACGCCCGGCTGCTCATTTGCGGTAACCTCAGAAATGGTAACCACAGCAAAAAGTGCGACGATTGTCGGCAAACGCGGCATGAGACACTCCGTTTTCTGCCATCAATCATAGCAAAGCTAGATTGCGCGCACAATTGAGTGCATGTGATCACTGTCTCTCGCCTTTTTGTGATTGGTACGTGAAATGGACTGCTTCTAATGTCGGACCATCAGATTTGTATTCATTGAAGGGAATTGGACAGATGGATCGTCGGCAAGTTTTAGGTTTGGCATTGGCTGGAGCGAGTTTTTTCGCGGTTTGTCCGGCGATGGCACAGTCATCAACAGCAAAAATCTTTACGGGACTTGTGCCCGGCACAGCTGTGGGTGGGTATGACAGTGTGGCCTATTTCACACAAGGCGAAGCCGTGAAGGGTGATCCGAATATTACGTTGGACTATGAGGGGGCGACGTGGCGCTTCTCGAGTGCTGCCAATAAAGATATGTTTGCCGCCAATCCCGAAAAATATGCGCCACAATATGGTGGACATTGTGCTTTTGCAGCTGCGAAGGGCTATTTGGCGAAGGGTGACCCCGAAGTTTGGCACATTGAGAATGGCAAACTTTATTTGAATTTTGACCGCAATGTTCAAACCATGTGGTTCCAAGATATTCCGGGCTTTATCGAAGCGGCGAATGCGAGATGGCCGAAATTGAGCCAGTAAGGCTGGGTAAAAGCGCCGATTTCGGCGTACATAGGCGAGAGAATCGCCTATATTTGCCACCATGCAAGCTTATTTAGACTTATTGACTCATGTGATGGAAAATGGCGTGGACCGGGACGACCGTACGGGCACCGGTACACGCGGCGTGTTTGGCTATCAAATGCGGTTTGACCTTGAGAAAGGTTTTCCGCTGATCACCACGAAAAAACTGCATTTGCGCTCGATTATTCATGAGCTTTTGTGGTTTTTGATGGGCGAAACCAACATCAAATATCTGCAAGACAATAAAGTCCGCATTTGGGATGAATGGGCTGACGAAAATGGCGATTTAGGGCCAGTTTATGGGTCGCAGTGGCGGTCTTGGCCTGCGCCGAATGGCGAAAGCATCGACCAGATCACCAATCTGATTGAAGGCATTAAAAACAATCCCAATTCCCGTCGGCATATTGTGACAGCATGGAATCCGGCGGAAGTGGACAATATGGCGTTGCCGCCTTGTCACTGCTTGTTTCAGTTTTTCGTCGCGGATGGCAAATTGTCTTGCCAGCTTTATCAGCGCTCCGCGGACATTTTTTTGGGCGTGCCATTCAACATTGCGTCCTATTCATTGTTGACGCACATGGTGGCGCAAGTGACCGGCCTGAAGGTTGGCGAATTTGTGCATTCATTTGGCGATGCGCACATTTACCACAACCATTTTGATCAAGTGCGTTTGCAGCTGACGCGCGCACCGCGGCCTTTGCCGAAATTGCTGATCAATGAAGAGCGCACGTCGATTTTTGACTTTGCCTTCGAAGATTTTGACTTTGAAGGATATGATCCGCATCCAACGATTAAGGCGCCCATCGCGGTATGAGTGAGCATACGCTTAAGCAGCTTGCGGAAAAGATTGCCAAAGTATCAGACACTTATGCGCAAAGGTGCAACATTGCGCGCGATGATGATTGGTATTTGCTCAAAATTGGTGAAGAATTGGGTGAGCTAAACGCAGAATATTTGCGTATGACAAATAGAGGGCGCTTTGATGCCACGCGCACGCCAGAGAATGTGCGGGAGGCATTGGAGGATGAAGTTGCCGATGTTTGTGCGCAGCTCTTATTGTTTGCTCAGCATAATGGGATCGATGTAGAGCGCGCATTGGTACGAAAATGGTTTAAATATTTACCGCAGGAAGAGCGATAATGACCACAAAGAACAAGGTGAAAATCTCTCTGATTGCCGCAGTGCCGAAAAATCATATTATCGGCGCGGATGGTGATATGCCTTGGTATCTGCCATCTGATTTTAAGTTTTTCAAAGCGACCACCATGGGGAAACCTATGGTGATGGGGCGCAAACAATTTGAAACCGTTGGTCGCCCTTTGCCGGGCCGCACCAATATTGTGGTGACGCGACGTGAGGGCTATCAGCCAGACGGTGTTTTGGTGATTAATGATCTGGATGCGGCAATTGATCACGCCAGGGAAATCGCGCTGTCCGATAAGGTTGATGAGGTGATGATCATTGGCGGTGGGGAGATTTATCAAGCCACCATCGACAAAGCAGATCGGCTATACATCACGCATATCGATGCGTCGCCTGAGGGTGATACGGTTTTTCCAAAAATTGATCAAAGCTGGGTTGAGATAGATCGCCCGGCCTTTGAGCCACACGAACGGGATACGCAAAGCTATTATATCGCGACATATGAGCGCCAAAACTAATTTGGTGCGGCGATTGATTGAAAGCTTTAGGTTTCCTATATAGTTGACACATATCTATGCAAACTGAAGGGTAACAAATGCCTTGGAATGAAAACAATAGTGGCGGACCGTGGGGGCAAGGCCCTAGCGGCGGTTCGGGCGGCAGCGGTGGCGGCGGTCCACGCCGACCGAATGGTCCGAACATTGAAGACCTGTTTAAACAAAGCCGTGAACAATTTAAAGGCGGCTTGCCTGGCGGCCGGTGGGGCATTGTCGGCGTTTTGGCGCTCGTGCTCGCATTTTGGCTCTATCAAAGCATTTATCAGGTTGATGCGCAGGAAGTTGGCGTGGAGCTATTGTTTGGTCAGCCCAAGCAGGAATTCTCGCAATCTGGCCTGCATTTCCATTTTTGGCCAATCGAGACAGTTGAAATCGTGACAACAACGCAGAACCAAACCCGAATTGGTTCAGTGAGCAATTCACGTTCAAACCAAATGTCTGAAGGCTTGATGCTGACAGGTGACCAAAACATCGTTGATGTTGGCTTCTCTGTTTTGTGGCGGATTTCTAATCCATCAGACTATTTGTTCAATGTTGCTGATCCAGACGGCGTGATGCGTCGTGCGGCAGAAAGCGCGATGCGTGAAGTGGTTGGTCGTCGTCCAGCTCAAGACGTGTTCCGTGATGACCGTGCAGGTATCGCTGTGGAAGTAGAGCAAATTACGCAAGAAATCCTCGATTCATATGGCGCTGGTATCAATATCAACGGCGTATCTATCGAAGACGCAGCACCGCCAACCGATGTGGCTGATGCCTTTGACGAAGTGCAGCGTGCTGAGCAAGATGAAGATCGTTTCCAAGAGGAAGCACGGCAATATTCAAACACGCGCTTGGGTCAAGCTCGTGGTGAAGCCGCGCAATTGCGCGAGGAAGCTGCCGCTTATAAGGACCGCGTTGTGAAGCAAGCAGAGGGTGAGGCAGCGCGCTTCCTGTCTGTTTATGAAGAATATGCCAAGGCGCCCGAGGTGACCCGTAAGCGGTTGTTCCTTGAAACAATGGAAAGTGTTCTTTCACAATCAGATAAAGTGATTTTGGAGGGCGGTTCTGGCGTTGTGCCGTATTTGCCGTTGCCTGAAATCCAAAATCGTAACAACTCGAATACGGGGAGATAATCATGGGTAATCGTGCAATTATTTCTATCGTCGTCGTTATCGTTGCGATCTATTTGTTCTTCTCATCGATCTTTGTGATCAATGAACGTCAGCAAGCTATCGTTTTGCGGTTTGGTGAAATTACACGCGTGGTGCAAGAGCCGGGCCTGAATTTCAAGCTGCCAACCGACATTATTGAAACTGTACAAATCATCGAAGACCGCAAGTTGCGCTATGAATTGGAAGATATTCGTGTGCAGGTTTCTGGCGGTAAGTTCTATGAAGTTGATGCGTTCATCATCTATCAAATTGTAGATGCGCAGAAATTCCGTGAAGCGGTGTTTGGTTCAATTTCTACTGCTGAACAGCGTATTGATACGCGACTAGAATCCGCATTGCGTCGGGTTTATGGTTTGCGTCGTTTTGAGGACGCATTGTCTGAAGAGCGCACATCAATGATGCGTGAAGCTGCTGCGTTGATCCGTACTGAAACGGAAGAAATCGGCATTGAGGTTGTTGATGTGCGGATCACCCGTACAGATTTGACCACTGAAGTTTCGCAACAAACTTTTGACCGGATGAAGGCTGAACGTTTGGCGGAAGCTGCTCGTTTGCGGGCACGTGGTCAAGAGTTGGCGCAAACATTGCGTGCGCAAGCGGATCGTCAAGCGGTTGAGATCGTAGCGACCGCCCAGCGTGACGCAGACATTTTGCGCGGTGAAGGTGAAGGTGAGCGAAACCGGATCTTTGCTGAGGCTTTCACAAGAGATGCGGAGTTCTTTGAATTCTATCGTTCAATGGAATCCTATCGCAACGCGCTTCAAAATAGCGGCACAACAATGGTGTTGAGCCCAGATTCTGAATTCTTCCAATATTTCAGCTCTGACAGTGTTGGTGAATTTAAGAATGTGGAAACACCAGGCGCACCACAGCAATCCGCGCCTGCACCATCTAGTGTACCAACAGAAAGTGAGCCTACGGGGCAGTAATGAAAGATCTTTTCATTGCCCTGGCTTTGGCAGTTTGCTTGGAAGGGCTGCTCTACGCAGCCTTTCCACAGCAAATGAAGCGAGCCATTGCACTGATGTTGGCCACACCCGAGGCACAAATTCGCGTGATCGGGCTTACAACGGCCATCATTGGCTTTATTGTGGTTTTCTGGCTGCGCGCGGCATAAATACTTTGCGGGCAGCTCAATTTTCGGCAGGGAGGGCCAAATGCGTGCACTTAAGTTGAAGCTGAGAACAGCAGCGTATCTGGCGCTTGCTGTTTTTTTTGTAGCTATCGCACCTTTGGTCGCCATGGGGCAGGGGCCGGTTTCCTTCGCGCCTTTGGTCAAAGAGCTGCAACCTGCTGTGGTCAATATTTCAACAACTCGCATGGCAACGCGGCGCGATTTAGGGTTCGAATTCCCAGAGCTGCCCGACAACTCGCCATTGCAGGATTTGTTTGAACGTTTCCAAGAGCCAGATTTTGAGCATGAGGAGCCGCAAGAGAGCCGCTCCCTCGGGTCTGGTTTTGTGATTGATGCTGAAGGCACCATTGTCACAAACTATCATGTGATTGAAGGCGCAACCGAGATTTGGGCGTCATTTGTGGATGGCGCACGTTTGCGTGCCCGCATTTTGGGTGTCGACCAAAAAACTGACATTGCGGTTTTGAAGGTCGAGACCAACCGTAATCTACCGTTCGTCCGCCTAGGCAATTCAGATGCTGCTGAAATTGGCGACTGGGTGATGGCGATTGGTAACCCGTTTGGCCTTGGTGGCTCGATTAGCGCTGGTATCGTTTCCGCGCGTAATCGTGATATTAATTCTGGTCCGTACGACAATTTCATTCAAACAGATGCGGCCATCAATCAGGGCAACTCTGGTGGCCCATTGTTTAATGTTGATGGTGAAGTGATTGGAATCAACACTGCCATTATCTCGCGCACGGGCGGTTCGCTTGGGATTGGGTTCTCCATTCCCATCAATTTGGCCAAGCCTGTTATCCGGCAGTTGATCGAGTTTGGCGAGACCCGTCGTGGTTGGCTAGGCATTGGCATCCAAGATGTGTCGGAAGATATTGCGCTGAGCCTTGGCCGTCCAAACACAAATGGCGCTTTGGTGCTTTCCGTCAATCCAGATGGACCTTCGGTCGGTACGCTGAAAGAGGGGGACCTCATCTTGAAGTTTGACGGTCGATTGATCGAGCGTATGCGTGATTTGCCGCGCTTTGTGGCAGAAACCGATGTGGGTAAGCGCGTTACGGTGGAAGTCGAGCGACGGGGTAAGGTCGAGACTTTTGAGATTGAGCTGGGCTTGTTGGCGCAAGAAAATCCGTTGGATGGTCTTGAAGAAATTCCGCTAGATCCGCCGCCAGAGGGCCTAGGCGATATGCTTGGGTTCGAGTTTGAAGATCTCGATCCCGAAAACCGAGAATCGTATGGTCTTAAGGACGATACAGATGGCGTGTTGGTGGCAATGGTTTTGCCGCAAAGCGATGCAGAAGAAAAGGGCATTCGCGCGGGACATCGTGTGGTTGAAGTCAATCAGCAGCCAATCTTTACCGCTGCTGAGCTGCGGACCCTATTAGGCACCGCCATTGAAACCGGACGCGAAGTTATTTTGCTCAAAATCGCGGACCCGGTTGGCAATCGTCGCTTCGTGGCCATTCGCTTGAACAAATAGGTTTAGCGGACGAAATCTTCTTCGGCGAAACCTTGCAAAAACAATAGGCCAGTGAGATCGGAATGGTTGAAGCGATATTTCGCTTCAGCCGCCACCACTGGCTTGGCGTGGATCGCCACGCCCATGCCTGCCGCTTTGATCATTTTAAGATCATTCGCCCCGTCGCCGACGGCCATGGTTTGGCTCAAATCCAACTCATGGGCTTTGGCGAGGCTTTGCAGTTTTTCCAATTTGGTGTCTTGCCCCACGATAGGGCGGGCCACGGTGCCGGTCAGCGTGTCATTTTCAAACTCAAGCACATTGGCCGTGGCTTCATCAAAGCCGATGCGTTTCGCGAAATAGTCGGCGAACAGCGTGAAGCCGCCGGAGACCAATGCCGTATAGGCGCCGTAAGCACGCATGGTTTGCACCAGCGCGCGGCCGCCGGCGGCATAGCTGATTTGTTCGCGCCGGACTTCCTTGATCCGATCCAGTGGCAGGCCTTTCAGCAGCTTTACCCGTTCATCCAGTGCCGCTTCGAAAGCCAGCTCGCCGCGCATGGCGCGGGCGGTGATTTCAGCGATTTCGGCTTTAATGCCCAGCGCGTCGCCCAACTCGTCAATGCATTCCTCATTGATCATGGTGCTGTCCATATCGGCGATCAAAAGTTGCTTGCGGCGCTTTTCATCGCTCACCACATTCACGTCGACTGCGGAATCGGCAAATGCGGTTTGGGCAGTTTCAAAACCATCCTTGGCTTTGAAGCCGATTAGTTCGCACCCCACGTCTTTTTGCAGCCAATTCATTTGGCCGCCAATGTCGTTTTTTACCTGCTCGATCAGATTGCCATCGAGTTCGGGGTTGGCGGGATTGGTGGAAAGCACTAAAACGGACATTTACGTTCCTGCATTTGGTTGACGAGGGTGAATATGCAACGTGCATTGTTGATAGCGGGTCCAACGGCCAGCGGCAAGACGGCATATGCCATCCAGCGTGCACGGGCCGATGACGCGTTGATCGTGAACACAGATTCAATGCAGGTATATGATGTTTTAAATGTGCTTACTGCAAGGCCGTCTGCTGAAGAACTGGCCCAAGCTGAGCATAAATTGTTCGGGCATGTGCCCCCGGCGGTTCGCTATTCAACGGGCGCGTGGCTTGATGATGTGGCGCCCCTTGTGGCCGATGCGGCACAATCTGGCCGGAACCTGATTTTTGTTGGCGGCACAGGGCTTTATTTTGATGCCTTGATAAATGGATTCGCCCAGATACCTGAAATTCCTCAAGAAGTGATTCAAGAAGTTGAAGCAGTGATTCAACCCATGGATGAGGGAGAGCGGGCCGCTTATATTGCGGATAAAGACCCGAAAATGGCGGCGCGATTGCAATCGCCTGATCCGCAGCGCGTGGCTCGTGCCATTTCTGTGATGGAGGCCACAAATCGCTCTTTAGCTGATTGGCAAGATGATGACAATGCCCCTAGCTTGATTGAAGGTTGGGACGTGGAAAAAATCGTGCTCAATCCGGAACGCGAATTGTTGCGCAACCGCATTGCCAAGCGATTTGAACTGATGATGGAGGGCGCGGCCATGGAAGAGGTGAAGGCAATTAAAGCACTTGATCTCGATCCAAGCTTGCCGGCCATGCGTGCCATTGGCGTACCTGAATTGATGGCTGTTATGGTGGGAGAAATGAGCCTTGAGGAGGCGACCGAAAAGGCCATCACGGCAACCCGGCAATATGCCAAGCGTCAGCGGACGTGGTTCCGCAATCGCATGGCAGATTGGCGCTGGGTTGATCCATTTGCTTGAGGGAGGATGAGTTATGCCCGTTTTAAGAATGAGCGGCTTGCCGCAAAAAGACCCGGCCAAAATCTCAGCTGCGTTGAAAAAAGTGTGTCTCGCGCTTGCCGATGTTTGTGGCTGTGATCCCAAACATGTGTGGGCCACATGGCAGGATATTGCGCCGGACCTTTATGTTGAAGGGGATCGGGCAGCAACTGCGCAGCCAGATCAAACACATCCGCCCATTGGGCAATTGTTTTGCTATGGTCACAGCACGCCAGACGAGATCGAGAAGCTGTTGAGTGTCGCTGCGACAACGTTGGGTGAGGCGCTTGGGTTGGACGACAATATTTTTATTACCTATCACGGTGTGCCAGCCGGCACCGTGTTTGATGGCGGGAAAGTTCAATAATACAATCTCGCCCGTACGGCTTTAGGGATTAGCGCAAGCATATGTTGGTTCACAAATTGCGGTCGATCCCGCGCCCTGCCTATATTTTTGGCTTCGCTAATTTTGTCATTGCCACGGGCGCATTCGTGTTCCCGTTTATGGCGCTGATGCTGTCGCAAAAGCTCGGTTTTTCCGCCACGGCGACAGGATTGATTGTTTATGGCGTGTTCTCCGCGCAGTTTCCCGGGCAAATGTTGGGGGGCTGGCTGACGGATAAATTTGGTCCAAAACCTGTTTATATCGCCGCACTTTCGATTGAAGCGATCATCACCTTCACGACAGGCTTTTTTGCGGAAAGCGTTGCCCTGATTGGCTTTCTGTTTTTTATCAGCTTGGCCAACGGCACCATGGTGCCCGCCATGCAGGCATGGCAGGCGGATTTTTCTACGCCCAAAAACCGCAAACTGGTTTATGCGGTCAGCTATTATGGCTGGAATGTCGGCTATGCTTTTGGCCCTGCCATTGGCGGGTTGCTGTTTGCGGATTATTTCCGCTTTATGTTTTGGGGCGATGCCACAACGACGCTTATCGCGATCGCCATTGTTGCGCTGTTTTTGCCTGCACGGTTTGATCGGTCGACGGATGAAGAAATAGAAAAAGAAAAACCAGTGGAAGGTTCTGTGTGGCGCTACTTGCTAACGCGCCCGAGTTTATTGCTTTTCACGCTTTGCATGATCGGTATAAACCTTGTTTATGGCCAAATTACTGTTGCGTTGCCGCTGCAAATGGATGCTTTTTTTGGTGATGATGGCGCCAAACTTTATGGTTGGTTGTTGATGGCCAACGGGATCGCCGTGCTGGTGTTTACGCCGATTTTGGCGCGACTAACCAACAACAACCGGACCCTGAGTAATCTGATTTTGGCTGGCATGCTTTATGCCATTGGATTTGGCTTTGTCGGCATTTCCAACCATTTTATGCTGCTGCTGATTTGCGCCACGATCTATACGGCGGGCGAAGTGCTGTCCGTCACCAACACCAATGCCCACATCGCCAATGAAAGCCCGCGCAATATGCGGGGGCGTCTGGCGGGATCGGTGGGCTTGGCAATTGGGTTCGGCTTTGGCGCAGCGCCCGCATTGAGTGGTTGGTTTATTGACCAGTTCGGCTTGTCGGTGCTGTGGCCGAGCGTAGGCGCGTTGGCGCTGATCAGTGCTCTTGGTCTTTATTTGTTGCGCAAGCGTCAGCCGGATTAATAGTCCATATCGTCCCGGTCATACAGGCCGTCTAGCGTATAGCTATTGTTGACGGGCGGGAAGGCATGGCTGTCATAATCTGGGTCGGACACTGTGCAATTGCGGTCGCACAGAAGGATGGCGCGGCCACGGTCCCAATCATTTTTCCAAATGCGTCCGCCTGGAGTTGCCACATAGCCGTCGATCTCTTCATACATATCGGCTTCCAAATCGTCAGAGGATGGCGTTTCGGAATCCGCATCAATGTGGAAGCTGCCATGGGTGTGGTACGAGGCAATCACCTCCACCATCTCGTCGCTCGGGTCGGCGCTGCAACTGTCCGCACGGCCGCGCTTTGGCTTTGTGGCAATTAGCTTACCTGCCGCATTCAGGCCGAAATAACCGCAATATTCGCGGTTTTCTGCGATCGATCTTTCTTGGATCGGCGCGAAGAAGTTCGACAAATAATTGGCAGAGAGGCTTTGTGCTGTTGCCGGGTTTGCAGATATTGCAAGCGCGGCGATGGTTATCGGCAGTTTTTTCATATCAAAGCACATTGATTTTTTGAGCGGCGGTGAGGGTGGTCAATTCCGCTGCGCTGGTGGGAAACACTGATTTTGGGTGGCCCGCGGCGGCCCAAACCTCATCGAACTGAAACAGGGTTTCATCAATATAAATATCGACTTGCCCCGTTGCGCCCAATGGTGACACGCCACCAATGGCAAAACCTGTGTGCTCGCGCACAAAGTCTGCGTCGGCGCGGCCTAGCTTTTCACCAATCAGGCGACCAGTGCGCTTTTCATGCACACGGTTGGCACCGGAGACCAACAGCAAATAGGCCTTGTCGCTTTCCGCGCCACGAAACACCAAAGATTTCACAATTTGCGCCACTTCGATGCCCAAGGCATCAGCTGCTTGCTGCGCCGTGTGGGCATTGTCGTCCAGCCGCACAATTTCGGTGGCCAGATTGTGGGCGCGGAGCACCGCGTCCACGCGCTGTTCTGATTTGCTCAATTCGGTCATTAAAACTTGATCTCGTCTTGGTGCCCAACAAATTGAATATGATGGCCCTGATTACACTCGTAAATATAATTACGCAGGGCGTTGGACTGTTCGATTTCCGTCTGAAAGTCGCCGATGATGGCGCATTTAAGTTGGTAATTCACCAGCTTTTGCGTCACTTCGCCCGCCAGCCCAGAACGGAGGTCAAAAAAGGTGGGATCTATTGCCGATTTGGGCAAGACCAAAATTGTCTTGCCCTCAAAGGCTGCGGTGCCGATATGATCCATAAAATCACCCACTTTTGCCATGGGGGGATGGTCGGCGGGCACCGCATATATTTGGTCAGATGTGTTCACTTTAAACCTTTGCCAGTTCCAACAAAATTGCAGCGTGGGAGCGGATGCCACGGCGCAGGCAAGTGAGTTCATACTTCTCGTTCGGGCTGTGGATATTGTCGTCAGACAAGCCAAAGCCAACCATCACGCTTTCAAGGCCGAGCATGTTTTTGATGGCACCCACTGCAGGAATGGAGCCGCCCATGCCAATCATTTTGGCTTCGCGCTGATATTCAACTTCCAAGCCCTTTTGTGCCGCCTTGAGGTAAGGGCTGTCGATTGGCAGTTTCAAGGCATAGGCCGCGCCGTGATTTTTGAAGGTCATGGTGAAATCTGCTGGCAAACGATCAGCGAAGAACTTCTCGATGTTGGGCAGAATTTTGGCTGGATCTTGATCGCCCACTAAGCGGCAAGACAGTTTAACGTGCGCTTCAGACGCGATAACTGTTTTATGGCCCTCGCCAATATAGCCGCCCCACATGCCGTTCACGTCGCAGCTTGGGCGCGCATAGATGCGTTCGATGGTTGAATAGCCGTCTTCACCTGCTGTGTTTTTCAGGCCAATCTCACCCAAAAATTCGGCATCATCAAAATTGAGCGCAGATAGGGCGGCGCGCTCAGCTTCTTCCAATTCCGGTGCACCTTCATAGAAGTGTGGAATTTGGATTTTGCCATTTTCATCGTGCAACTGCGCCACAATGTTTGATAGGGCGTGCAAGGGGTTGATCACTGCGCCGCCATACATGCCTGAATGCAAATCACGGCTTGGGCCCTTGATGCTGATTTCTGCATCGATCAAGCCGCGCAAAGAATAGGTGATGGCCGGGGTGTTAATGTCCCACATGGCAGTGTCGCACACAACGCACACATCAGCGGCCAAAATGTCTTTGTTTTGTTTCAAAAATTTATCAAGGCTTGGGCTGCCGGTTTCTTCTTCGCCTTCCAGCATGATTTTGATGTTGCAGGGCAAATCATCATGGGTGGCGATAAAGGCGCGGAACGCCTCGATGAAGGTCATCACTTGGCCCTTATCATCCTCAGCGCCACGGGCGACGAGCTTTTTGCCGTGTACACTGTCGACAATGGTGGGTTCAAATGGAGCTGTGTCCCACAGTTCGAACGGATCGCCCGGCTGCACGTCATAGTGGCCGTAATAAAGAATGGTCTTTGCATCTTTGTTAGAGGCTTTGCGCTCAGCGAACACAACAGGGTGGCCATCGGTTTCGATCAGTTTGATTTTAAAGCCCATGCCATCAAGCTCATTCATCATCCAATCCGCCGCTTTGCGCACATCGTCATTATAGGCAGGATCAGTGGATACTGATGGGATTTTCAGCCATTCGATCAAGCGGTTAACGCTGTTGTCGAAATCCTGTTCAATGTGAGAGGTGACATTGTCCAAATTGAAATTACTCATGGCCGATCTTTCTGATTTTGAGATCAAGGAAGGAATGTTTTGGCGCAGTCTTTTCAATTTAGATCGTACGGTCAAGTGGGGATGGAATGAATTTCAATCAAAGCGAAGTGGACGGTTGTGGGCAAATTGGTACTTGACCAATGAATCTTGTCATTCTACCAATAACGCCAACACTAATTAAATTGAGCAGATGATGCATCAGGCACTCGTACTCGTGATTATTGGCACCGGCGGCGCGAACATCTAAGTGAGGTTCGTGAGTGTCGGTGCATGTCAAGGTCCCAAAAGGGGCCTTTTTTTATGGCCAAACAACTTTGTGATGAAGTTAGCTGGTAAAGCGCGATTTGAAAGAATTGCATAGGGCTTGAGGAGAAAGAAGAGCTATGGCTGAGCAAATGACCGGGGCAGAAATGGTCATTCAGGCACTTGTTGATCAGGGGGTTGAACATATTTTCGGCTACCCTGGTGGCGCAGTGCTGCCAATATATGACGCAATTTTCCAAAACGACAAAGTCGAGCATATTCTTGTGCGGCACGAGCAAGGGGCAACCCACGCTGCAGAAGGCTATGCCCGTTCAACCGGTAAATGCGGCGTGGTGCTGGTGACTTCTGGTCCCGGCGCAACCAATGCGGTGACTGGCCTCACCGACGCGCTTCTCGATTCTATCCCTATGGTTTGCATCACCGGGCAGGTGCCCACGCCTTTGATTGGGTCTGATGCGTTCCAAGAGTGTGACACGGTTGGCATCACCCGTAACTGCACCAAGCACAATTATTTGGTGAAGTCGGTTGAAGATTTGCCGCGCATTTTGCACGAAGCCTTTTATGTGGCGACTTCAGGACGGCCCGGTCCTGTGGTGATCGACATTCCGAAGGATGTGCAGTTTGCCCTTGGCAGCTACGCCAATCCAAACATCACCAGCCACCCAACTTACAAGCCGCAAATGGAAGGTGAGTTGGACGCGATTAAAATCGCCGTGGATATGATGTTGAAAGCGGAACGCCCGGTATTTTACACAGGCGGCGGCGTGATCAACTCGGGTGACGAAGCCACGAAATCACTGCGCGAAATTGCAGAGCTGACTGGTTTTCCAGTGACCTCTACCTTGATGGGGCTTGGCGCTTATCCAGCGGATGGCGAGCAATGGCTCGGCATGCTGGGCATGCACGGCACTTATGAAGCCAATATGGCGATGCATGATTGCGATTTGATGATTTGTGTTGGCGCACGTTTTGATGACCGGATTACGGGTCGTATTGACGCGTTCTCGCCAAACTCGCGCAAAATTCACATCGATATTGATCCTTCATCGATCAACAAAAACATCGTCGTTGATTTGCCCATCGTTGGCGATTGTAGCCATGTGTTGGAAGAAATGGTGCGTTTGTGGCGGTCAAAGACCAATGCGCCACGCACCGACGATATTCAACCTTGGTTGCAGCAGATTGATAAATGGCGCGAAGTGAAGTCATTGCGCTATGAAAATTCTGACGATGTGATCAAGCCGCAATATGCCATTGAACGCCTTTATGAATTGACCAAAGAGCGCGATGTTTACATCACCACCGAGGTTGGTCAGCACCAAATGTGGGCGGCACAGCATTTCCACTTTAATCAGCCAAATCGTTGGATGACCTCAGGTGGTTTGGGCACCATGGGCTATGGCTTGCCAGCGGCTGTTGGCGTGCAGGTGGCGCACCGCGATGCGTTGGTGATTGATATTGCGGGCGAGGCTAGCGTTCAAATGACCATGCAGGAAATGTCGACTGCGGTTCAATATGGCCTGCCGATCAAGATTTTCATTTTGAATAATGAGTATATGGGCATGGTGCGCCAGTGGCAGGAATTGCTTCATGGCGGGCGCTATTCCAATTCATATTCTGACAGCTTGCCAGACTTTGTGAAGATGGCGGAAGCGTTCGGGGCTTATGGCATTATGTGCGATGACCCCAAAGAGCTGGACGATAAGATCATGGAGATGATCGAGATCGATAAGCCTGTTTTGTTTGATTGCCGGGTGACAAAAGAAGAGAACTGCTTGCCGATGATCCCATCGGGCAAGGCGCACCACGAGATGATTTTGCCGGACACGGCAGATATCGGCAACATTATTGATGAGAAGGGGAAGGTCCTTGTTTAAGCCAAGTTGGGATTTGGAACGCAGCCAAAGCGTTGAGCGTCACACACTGACCGTTCTTGTTGATAACGAGCCGGGCGTTCTGGCCCGTGTTGTTGGGCTTTTCTCTGCCCGTGGGTTTAACATTGATAGTTTGACTGTTTCAGAAACGGAGCATGATCGGCATCGGTCACGCATCACCATTGTTACTGTGGCAACGCCAAAGGTTTTGGCGCAGATCAAGCTGCAATTGGAGCGTTTGGTGCCTGTGCATCGCGTGCATGATTTGACTGCTGAGGGCGAGTCGCTGGAGCGCGAGTTGGCGCTGATCAAGGTGGCGGGCAAAGGCGAAAACCGCGTGGAAACATTGCGTTTGGCTGAAGCCTTTCGCGCCAATGTTGTAGATGCCTCCATCGACAGTTTTGTCTTTGAGATTACAGGTCGCCCGTCAAAGGTTGAACAGTTTATCTCTCTGATGCAGCCTTTGGGCCTTGTGGAAGTGGTGCGCACAGGCCTCACCGCGATTTCACGCGGCAAGGAAGGCATGTAGGTTCTTCGATTTAATCAAAGAAAAGGCGGCTTAGAGCCGCCTTTTTTATGTCCAGATGGTCTCTGTGCCATTCTCCAGCACATGCACAACGCCTTGCGGCTCTTTCAGGCGCAATATCTGCTCATCGGTCAGGCCAAGATAAATGCCGCGCATCACTTTGCCGATTTGGCCGTGGGCCACGGCGATGGTGGGGCCGGTTAAGCTATCGAGCCATTGGGTTGCGCGTTTGCGCATATCACCCATGGTCTCGCCGCCCGGTGCGCCGAAATACCAGTCATAATCCGGTTTGCCGTCCATATGCTCGGGAAATTTCTCTTCCATTTCAGGGCGGTTTAGGCCGCTCAGCTTGCCGAGATCAATTTCCTTGAGCAAATCAACAGGCGTTGGATCAAACGCGAAATGCTTTTTGATGTTTTCTGCGGTCTCTAAAGTGCGGCCAATCGGGCTGACCATTTGTGCATAGCCATCCGGTGTGCCCAGCTCACGTTTGAGAATTTCGCCCAGCTTTTGCGCTTGGGTTCGGCCTTTTTCGGTGAGGGGGGAATTGAGGTGGCCTTGCGCACGGCCAGCGAGATTCCATTCGGTCTCGCCATGGCGCATGAAAATAATGCGGGGATAGGACATAGATATTTTAGCTTCTTCGACAGGGATAGAACCCTGTTTATAAAAAGCCATTGTAGAGCATGCAAATCAGATCGGGCTTAATCGGTCCGTTAATTTGAATAAAATGGAGAGGGCAGCGCAAGGCCGCCCTCCAAAACCTTACCAATCAGCGATTTGGTCAGCGATGCTGGGCAGCGTAATACCGAATTTTTCTTCCAGCGCCGCCACATCAATCTCCATGCCGTTTTTGCCGAGAGCGCTGATGGATTGATATAAGCCCGTCAGCCCTTGGCCTACCTCAGGGCTTTGGAACAGTTCGCCGATCTGGGTGCCGAATTGTTCGGGTGTCAGCGGATCAAACTTGACAGGTTTGCCCAGTGTTGATGAGAAAATCTGCGCGAGTTCTGCTCCATTCAGCATCGGCTTAGAGGCAATTTCGATGGTTTCGCCAATCAGATTTGGCTTTTCAAACGCAGCGAGGGCATAGCGTGCTTGGTCCGCATGTGATGTGAAGGCAATCTTCATATCCGCGGGCAGTGGTGGGTAGGTGAGAATACCGTCGCTGTGCAGTTGCGGCACAAAGGGTGGCACCTGCATATTTTCCAAATAGATGGTGGGCATCAGAATGGTCACAGGCAAATTTGCGGCCTCTATTGCTGATTTTGCGGCGCTTGTGCCGTCGATCATCGGCGTTGATGCATATCGCGTTCCCGTGGGGCCGGAGGTGCTGAACACGAGGTGCGGCAGTTTGCTTTGCTGGGTGGCGGCGATGATGTTTTGCAGCCATAGACCTGGCTGTTCGGGGCTTTGCGGTATAGGCAAATGCACAAACGCGCCATCTGCTCCCTCAAATGCAGCAATCAGGCTGGAAAGATCATTTAGATCCGCGTGGCCTTTGGTCAGGTTTGGGTTTGCGCCAAATCTATTGTCTAGCTTTTCCGCGTTTCGCGCGAAGGCACGAACTTTGTAGTTTTTGTTCAGCGCTTGGCCTACCAGCGGGCTGGCTTGGGCGCTTAGTGCGTTCAAAATTGTGATGGTCTTGGTCATTTATCGTTCCTTGGTTACGAAAAGGAACTGCTATATATAACCAGATCAATAGCGGGCGAAAGAAGGCACTTTTTTCGCCAGAAGGCACCTTGAGGTAACCACCATGTTGGACGAACAAGAATTTGCAGCGCAGCAAGAAGCCATTCGGGCATTGAACGCGGCGTGGAAACAAACCGATTATTTGGGCACTTGTCCGGTGCGACAAACTTTGGATCGGATTGGCGATAAATGGACCGTTTTGGTGGTGCTTTGTTTGGGGCAGGGGCCACAGCGCTTTCGTGAAATTTTGCGCAATATTGAAGTGATTTCCCAGCGTATGCTGACGGTCACGTTGCGCGGGCTGGAGCGTGATGGGTTGGTCATCCGCACCGTGTTTGATACGCGGCCGCCCACTGTTGAATATGAGCTGACTGATTTGGGCAAATCCTTATTTATCCCGCTCATGTCGCTGACGGATTGGGCGATTGCGAATGAGCCAGAGGTAAATGTGGCCCGCCGAAAATATGATGAACGGGAACAATAGGTTTTATCGTCACTTCACTGTTGCAATTGGTCTTTAGTGAGGTTGCCAGTTTTTGCAAATTACCTTACCGATTGGTTGGAACAATTTGAGTCCTCGCCGGATTTTGGAGCTGCTATGACCGCGCTTTCTGTGAATTTGAACAAGGTTGCCTTGCTGCGCAACCAACGTGATTTGCCTTGGCCCAGCGTTGTGGGCATGGGGCGCGTGGTGATGGAAGCTGGCGCAGACGGGATCACTGTGCATCCACGGCCAGATGAGCGGCATATTCGCCGCTCGGACGTGCCCGAATTGGCGGCATTGGTAAAAAATGAATTTCCGGACAAAGAGTTCAACATTGAAGGTTATCCGGATGATGAATTTCTAGATCTGGTGTTGGCCAATAAGCCCGACCAAGTCACCTTTGTGCCTGATGCGCCGGATCAAGCCACATCTGACCATGGCTGGGATGTGTGCGGGGCTCATAATCTTTTGGTGCCCGCCATCAAACGCATGAAGGATGCAGGTATTCGAGTCTCATTGTTTGTGGATGAAGATCCGAGTGTGCCACCGGATGCTGCAGAAATTGGTGCGCATCGCATTGAAATTTATACCGGTCCCTATGGGGCTAGCTTCGGCACACCCGAGGGCGACTATCATTTGCAACGTATGCAGGTGACGGCACAGGCAGCCCGCGCGGCGGGCCTTGGTATCAATGCGGGGCACGATTTGACGCTTGAGAATTTGCCAGCCTTTAAAGAAATGATGCCGGAGCTGCACGAGGTTTCCATTGGCCACGGCATCACCGCTGATGCGCTGTTGATGGGCTTTGCTGAAGCGGTGCGGCAGTACAATCAGGCTTTGGGCAAATAACAGTTTTTTGATCACGGAACCCAATTTGCGGGCAACCGTTTCTCCTTTGAAGCCGTTGATGTAGTGAGCCGATTTGTCGGCCTTGCATTTTTCAAACAAAGGAGAAATTTATGCTCAAGATTGGGATCATCATGTCCACCACGCGCGACAGTCGGTTTGCGGAAAAGCCTGCCAACTGGATTTTGGATAAAGCCGAAGCGCATGATGGCATTGAGGCCGATCTGATCGATTTGCGAGATTTTGATCTGCCATTTTTTGACGAGAAGGCGACAAATCTATGGGTGCCGTCGGAAGATGCGCGGGCTGTACAATGGCAGCAAAAACTGGCCAAATATGACGGGTTTATTTTCGTCGTCGCCGAATATAACCACTCAATCTCTGGTGTGTTGAAAAACGCGCTGGACCAAGCTTACCTTGAATGGGTGAGCAAGCCAGCAGCCTTCGTTGGCTATGGCGGTGTGGGCGCGTCACGCGCGGTGCAGCATTTGCGCAATATTGTCGGCGAGTTGCAGATGGCCTCAATCCGTGAAGCAGTGCATATTGGCGGCGGCGAGTTTTTGAAGGTCAGCCCCATGGGTGACAATAAAGACATGTCGGAGATTGATGAGATCATTGCCCCGAAGGCAAATGATTTGTTGGGCGACCTTGTTTGGTGGGGCGAAGCGCTGAAAGCGGCGCGCGCACAAAGCGGCCCAAAATATAAAAAAGACTGAATTTCAGGGCCAAATTGTGCATCAATTTCACCCGCTTGCATATCTTGATGCAGATCAAGGCAAGGGGGGGAGGAAAGGGCGCACAATAGACTTATGGGAATGATCAGACACAGGAGGTCAATATGATCAAAGACGTATTGGTTTATTTAGATGGGTCAAAAGAAGACGAGGTTCGTCTGTCCTATGCCGAACCGATCGCACAACGGCACGATGCGTTTTTGACAGGGCTTTTGTGCGTTGAAATTCCTGACGTGGTGAGCGCAGGCGATGGTGTTTTTTCTGTTGGCCAAGTGGCGGCTGAGTTGCAGCAAGAAGCTGAAGCTCAAGGCGATAAATATGAAAAAGAGCTGGATATGCGCTTTGCAAAGCACGAGTTCCGCTCTGATCTGCGCCGCGTAAGCGCAACACCGTCTTTTATGGGGCAAACCATTGCTAACGAAGCACGGCTGGCGGATTTGTTTGTAGCGACACGCCCTTACAAACATTATTCTGAAAAGCCTGAAATTTTTGAACATGTTCTGTTCAATTCTGGTCGCGGTTGTTTGTTTGTGCCGCCTGCTATTCCGGCTAGTGATGGCCCATATAAGAACATTGTTCTCGGGTGGCGCAATTCTAAGGAAACAGCGCGTGCTGTGGCTGATGCGGTGCCATTTTTGCAGAAGGCAGATCAGGTCACTGTGGCGATTGTCAGCGATGATGAAGCACCTGAAGAGCGTGGCATTGAACCAGGTGCAGACATTGCACGGCATTTGGATCGCCATGGCGTCAATGTTGAGGTGCGCAACATCAATGGATGGTCAGACGCTGCGGCAGCTTTGTTGAATGAGGTAGGCCGGATCGATGCAGATATGTTGGTCATGGGTGGCTATGGCCATTCACGGTTCCGCGAGTGGGTGCTTGGGGGCGCGACCCGCGAAGTGTTGAGCAAGGCTGAAGTGCCCGTTTTGATGGCGCACTAACCCAAATCAAATATGCATCGGGCATAGGGGTCGCACATGGTGCGGCCCCTTTTGTTTTGGTTTGGTGCTTGCTTTGGCGCAAAACATAGCGTTAGTCTTTGCCCAAATCGCGCCTTGTCCTGCCGGCGTGATGTTTTTCAAATATATTGGGGAGACGGGCATGGCTGCCTATGCTGAGTTAAAGAAACGTTTTGCACAAATTTCTGCCATTGAAGGCGCATCGTCCATGCTGAGCTGGGATGCAGAAACCTTTATGCCAAAAGGCTCTTCTGACGTGCGGGGCGAGCAATTGGCTGCGTTGGCCGCCGTTGCCCACGAAAAATATACCGCGCCAGATTTGGGCGATCTGATTGCGCAAGCAAAAGAAGAGAAGTTGGAAGGTTGGGATGCCGCCAACCTTAAAGAGATGGAGCGCATTTATTTGCACGCCAATGCAGTGCCGAATGATTTGGTACATGCTCTCAGCAAAGCGCAGTCAGAAACCACCCATGTGTGGCAGCAAGCGCGGCCAGAAAATGATTTTGACAGCTTCGCCGCCAAATTGAAGCCCTTGCTGGTGCTGGTGCGTCAGGCTGCCGATGCAAAGGCTGAGGCGCTTGGTCTCAGCGCCTATGATGCGCAGTTGGACACGTTTGATCCGGGCATGCGCACCACAAAGGTTGATCATTATTTTGATGAGCTTGGCGCGTTTTTGCCCGATTTCTTGAATGAAGTGATTGAGTTTCAATCTACCCATCGGCAGGTGAAGCCGCTTGATGGGGAAACGCCTGTTGGCGCACAGGAAGCACTGGGGCGCCGCTTTATGGAGGCGTTGGGCTTTGACTTTAACCATGGCCGCATTGATGTGTCGGCGCACCCGTTCTGCGGTGGTGTGCCGGGCGATGTGCGCTTGACCACGCGCTATAATGAAAAAGCCTTTTCAACCAGCCTTTATGGTGTGCTGCACGAAACAGGCCATGCCATGTATGAAATCGGCTTGCCAGCTGATTGGCGGGGGCAGCCTGTAGGACAAGCCCGCGGCATGAGCATGCATGAAAGCCAATCGCTGTTCTTGGATATGCAGCTTTGTCGCTCGGATGCGTTTTTGGCCTTTGCCTTGCCAAAGGTGCGTGAGGCCTTTGGTGTCAGTGGCGATAGCTGGGAGATGGAAAACTTTAAACGTTCTATCCTGCGCGTTAAGCGCGGTTTGATCCGTGTGGATGCCGATGAGGTGACATATCCGCTGCATGTGATGCTGCGTTATCGCATTGAAAAGGCATTGCTGAGTGGTGATTTGCAGGTTGCAGATTTGCCGGGATATTGGGACGATGAGATGGAGAAGAATATCGGCGTGCGCCCAGATTGCGTGGGCAATGGCTGTATGCAGGATATCCATTGGTCTGGCGGCGCATTGGGATATTTTCCGACCTATACCATCGGGGCGATGACCGCGTCACAGCTGTTCCAAGCGTTGCAAGCGCAAATGCCATCTTGGGATGATGAAGTGCGCGCGGGCGATTTTGCAGGTGTCTTTAAATGGCTGCGCAGCAATGTTCACCATCGAGCATCATCTGTTTCTATGGATGACATGGTTAGTGATGCCACGGGCTCCGTGTTGGATGTTGAAGTGTTTAAGCAACATTTGCGCACAAGATATCTGTCTGCATAAACAGCGAGACAGCCTTAAGTTGAAAACCGGCACTCAAAAGTGCCGGTTTTTTTGTATTCAATTTTGTCTGATAATTCAGTTAGTTAATTGGTTACACTTATGTGTTTAACTTTTTAATCAAATTTGGGGTTTTTCATTTTTCTGAAATGAGCGTTTTTAGCTCAAATTGAGTTGAACAATTCAATCTATTCTTTGATCGAATCTCAAATGTTGACGCGATCAGGAATTAGGGTGGGGAAGCAATTGTTTGGACGAGTGGTAAAATGGTTGAAAGGGACGATAACCATTGATGGTTCGAACGAACCATTGATGCGTGCGCAGTTGCGTATGCTGCATTTTCGTCTGCCATTTGTCTATATGCTCGGCTTTTCCGCGATTTTGGTTGTTGCACAGCATGGGTGGTCGGATGGCCTGGACTGGCGCGTTTTGGTCGGCGCGGGTGGGCTTGCAGCGGTGTTTTTGTGGCGCATCATTCACTGGTTGCGCTTTGATGAATCCAAGTTAGACGCGCGTCAATTGCAGCGCTCACTTCAATCAATTGTTTATTCCGCTGGGGTTATTGGAATCGTATTTGCCAGTTGGGGCATTTGGGGCATGTCGCAAAATAATGTGGCGGCTCCTCAAGAGGTGAGCTTTTTTGTGTTGATCTCACTCTTGGGTGCATTGTTCTGCCTAGCTTACCTGCGGCAGGCAGCATTGATGCTTGTGCTCAGCGTCGGTGTGCCGCTCTCCATCTCCTGCTGGTTTTCAAATGCTGATATCTTCTCAGTTTTGACGTTGCACTTCATTTTTGTTGCGGCAATTATTGCGGTGATCACCCACAGCTTTGGGAGTGATTTTGAAACTTTCATTGATCAACAAACCCGTCTCTACCGCACTCAAGGTGAAGCGAAAGCGCGCGCTGAAGAAATGCGTGTGCTGGCATTTAAAGATGTGCTGACTGATTTGGATAACCGACGTGGTTTCTTTCATTATTTGAAACGGAAGTTCCCACGAACCAACACGCACGCATTAACGCTTGGCTTGATTGATTTGGATGGGTTTAAGCCAATTAATGACATTTATGGCCACCCGGCGGGCGATGATCTGCTGTGCAAGGTATCGCGGCGTTTGGTGGAGTTTTTGGGCGAAGAAGTGTTCGTTTCGCGTGTGGGCGGTGATGAGTTTGCGCTGATCACCCTGCATCGCATGACGGATCACGATATTATCGCCCTGGGTCGTGCGATTTGCGCTGCGCTCAAAGTGCCGTTTGTGCTGAAAACAGGGGTACAGGTGAAATTGTCTGCCTCTATGGGGTTCGCGCGGGCAGGGGTTGATGCCGACGATGCAGAAAAGCTGTTCGAGCGCGCGGACCATGCGCTTTATTACGCAAAAACCTATCATATCGGGCACGCCTTGTTGTTTGAGCCTAAGCATGAGCGGGTTACCCGTGACTCAGCTGAAATTGCGCAGGGGCTGCGCGACAGCCAGTTTGTTGACGAGATGGAGATGATTTTCCAGCCTGTCGTCAGCGCCGAGAACAATAATATCACAGCCGTTGAAGCCTTGGCGCGCTGGCATCGTCCAGACGGGCTGGAGATTTTGCCAAATCACTTTATCCCGGTGGCGGAAGCTATGGGGTTGATGAACAAGTTGACTTTGGCGCTGTTTGAAAAATCCACAGATTGCATGGTGCATTGGCCGAAATATCTCAAGATGAGCTTCAATCTATCCACCGCGGATGTGATTGAGCCTTACGTTATCAACGCATTGATGGACATTACCCGTCAAAAGGGTATTTCGCCAAACCGCATCATTTTTGAGATTTCGGAGAATGTGCTGCACGATCATCTGGACCGGGCTGATAAGATGCTCAATGAATTGAGCACATATGGGTTCACTATTGCGCTGGATGATTTTGGTGGGCGGATTTCGAACTTTAACCATTTGCACCAACTGCCAATTGATGTGGTGAAGCTGGATTCTGAATTGATCTGTGACCTGCGGTTCTCTGCTCAAAGCCGCATATTGGTCAGCAAAATTGTTGAGCTGGCACAAGGGTTGGATTTGCGTGTTGTCGCACAGGGAATCAGCTCCAACGATCATTTGAAGGTGCTTGAAGGGCTGGGTTGCCAATATTATCAGGGTTTCCATTTCGCGCGCCCAATGACGCATCAAAAGCTCATCAGCTTGTTGCATACTCAAGATGGCCAGCTTGGCCACCAAGGCGTCGCATAGATTTTTTACAAAAGCGGTCTTTAGTAGACTGGAATTTCCCTTTTGCACCTTTGCGGTTTCTTATCAAATGATAAGATATGGCGAACTCTGTCAAATTTCGGGAAAATATTATGAAATTGGAATCACTCGCCCTTCATCATGGCTACGACTCTGAAGCCACCACTAAGGCGGCGGCTGTGCCGATCTATCAGACCACCAGCTATACGTTTGATAACACCCAGCACGGCGCTGATCTTTTCGATCTGAAGGTGGAAGGCAATATTTACACCCGGATCATGAACCCCACCACCGCCGTGCTTGAGCAGCGTGTTGCTGAGATGGAAGGCGGCATTGCAGGTTTGGCTTTGGCCTCCGGCATGGCTGCGATCACTTATGCCATCCAAACCATTGCTGGTGTCGGTGATAACATTGTTTCAGTTAGCCAGCTCTATGGCGGCACTTACAATTTGTTCGAACATAGCTTTCCGCGTCAGGGCAATGATGTGCGCATGGTTGATGCCAGCTTTGACGGCATCGAGAAGCTGTTTGATAAAAACACCAAAGCTGTATTCTGCGAGAGCATTGGCAACCCTGCGGGCAATGTGGTTGACATTGAGGAGTTGGCTGAGATCGCCCACAAGCATGGTGTGCCGCTGATTGTTGATAACACTGTGGCTTCGCCGTTCTTGTGTCGCCCGTTTGAACATGGTGCAGACATTGTGGTGCATTCATTGACCAAATATATTGGTGGCCACGGCACCTCCGTCGGCGGCATCATTGTTGATAGCGGCAAGTTTGACTGGACGGCTGACAAGGAACGTTTTGCAGTGTTGAACGAGCCAGATCCTTCTTATCACGGCGTTGTTTACACTGAGGCGCTTGGCCCCGCAGCCTTTATTGGCCGTGCGCGCGTTGTACCATTGCGCAACACCGGCGCTGCCATTTCGCCCATGAACGCCTTCCAAATCCTTCAGGGCTTGGAAACACTCGGTTTGCGGATGGAGCGCCACTGCGAAAATGCGCAGAAAGTGGCAGAATATCTTGAAGCGCACGACAAGGTTGAGTGGGTCAATTATGCGGGCTTGAACTCTTCGCCTTACAATGATTTGGCTAACAAAATCTCTGGCGGTAAAGCGTCCGGCATTTTGAGCTTTGGCATTAAAGGCGGCCAGGAAGCGGGCGCGCGCTTTATCGATGCGCTTGAGATGATCTTGCGGTTGGTGAACATTGGTGATGCGAAATCACTTGCTTGTCACCCTGCATCCACAACACACCGTCAGTTGAATGATGATGAGTTGAAAGCCGCTGGCGTGTCACGCGACCTTGTGCGGATTTCTGTGGGCATTGAGCATGTCGACGACATCATCGCAGATATTGAGCAGGCATTGGACAAAGCGTAGTCCAATCCGGCATTTAGCATTTTGGGGGCGCTACGGCGCCCCTTTTTATGGAAATGGTGGCATGTTGAAAAAAGTATATTTAAATGGTCATATCGATGTGCCGTTGGAGCGAATTGGGGCGGTCGCGGCAGCATTACCACACCACATAGAATTGACCCGAGCGGAGCCGGGATGCCTTGCTTTTGAGGTAGTGCAAGACGCGAAAAGGCCGGAGCGGTTTCTGGTGTCCGAGTGTTTTCAAGATCGGGCTGCGTTTGAGGCACATCAAGAGCGAGCGGGTGCTTCCGAATGGGCGCTGGTGACGAAAGGCATTCCCCGGCACTATCGGATTACCGAAGAGTAGTCTTGGCCAAATTTTGGCAACTGTTTGACTTTCCAGTAGAATTTCTTGTGCTCTTATGATTGATGTTTGCGAACTCGCGAAGGCTGTAACTATTTATTGACAATTGCCGAACCGTACGGTACGGTTCCATATCAGATTGAGCGACTCGGATGAAAGAGGGCAGGTTGGGCCTTCATCGAAAAGGTCGCAGACGGGCGCGGTGGTTCGCGACCGATCGACGGAGGTGAAATTGTCGGCTGCCATTAAACTGGGTGATGAAGAACTAACGCAGCGTCAGCAAGATGTGCTGGATATTGCGTTGTCCTTGTTGGTTGAAGTTGGTGATAAATTGACCATGACCGGCGTTGCGCGCCGCGCACGCTGTTCAAAAGAGTCGCTTTATAAATGGTTTGGCGACCGTGATGGGTTGTTGACAGCGATTGTGCAGTGGCAGGCTGCGAAGGTGCGTCCTGTGCCGCTGGGTCCACAACGCATGAGCATCGAGGCATTGCAAGCCAATTTGGAACGGTTTGCATATGACTGGCTCAAAGTTATTGCAGGCGACATTTCGGTGGCGCTGAACCGTTTGGCGATCACCCATGCTGGGCCGCTGAGCAATTTGGGACATACGGTTTTGACCAATGGCCGCTTTGCGGTTGGCAAACGGTTGAAGCCATTGTTGAAGGCAGGGCGGGGCGCAGGCTTGCTTCGCTTTGACGACGAGGAGGAGGCATTTCGGACATTTTTCGGCTTGGTGCTGAGAGATGTCCAGATTCGGCTTCTATTGGGTGACGAGTTTGAGCTTTCAGATCAAGACGTTATCCGAGATGCAAAACGGGCGACTGAGCAGTTTTTGAAGCTGTACGGCGCTTAACGACAATCAATCTGCCCCACGCAGGTAAAGAACCAAAGATAAATTAAGGGGAAACGCAATTATGCGTGTTTATTACGATCAAGACGCTGATCTTAATCTGATCAAGAACAAAAAAGTTGCCATTATTGGTTATGGTAGCCAGGGCCGCGCACATGCGCTGAACCTGAAAGATTCTGGCGTCACCGACATTGCGATCGGTTTGCGTGAAGGCTCAACCACTGCGAAAAAGGTTGAAGCTGATGGGCTGAAGGTGATGAGCGTTGCAGATATTGCCGCTTGGGCCGATGTGATGATGATGGCAACCCCTGATGAGTTGCAAGCTGACATCTACAATAATGAGATTGCTCCAAATATTCGTGACGGCGCAGCGATTGCTTTTGCCCACGGTTTGAACGTGCATTACGGCTTGATTGAGCCAAAAGACAGCGTTGATGTGATCATGGTTGCACCTAAGGGCCCAGGCCACACTGTGCGCGGTGAATTTGAGCAAGGTGGCGGTGTGCCATGTCTTGTTGCGATCCACCATGACGCGACTGGCAACGCGCAAGACGTTGCTTTGGCTTACGCTTCTGGCGTTGGCGGCGGTCGCTCAGGTATCATCGAAACAACATTCAAAGAAGAATGTGAAACTGATTTGTTTGGTGAGCAGGCAGTTTTGTGCGGTGGTTTGGTTGAACTGATCCGCGCTGGCTTTGAGACATTGGTTGAAGCTGGTTATGCACCAGAAATGGCCTATTTCGAGTGCTTGCACGAAGTGAAGTTGATTGTTGACCTAATTTATCAGGGCGGCATTGCCAACATGAACTATTCAATCTCTAATACAGCTGAGTACGGCGAATATGTAACAGGGCCACGCATTGTGACTTCTGAAACAAAAGCCGAGATGAAGCGCGTTTTGGAAGATATTCAATCTGGCCGCTTCACGCGCGATTGGATGTTGGAATGTAAAGCTGGTCAGCCTAGCTTTAAAGCAACACGCCGCAACAATGACGCGCACCAGATCGAAGAAGTTGGTGAAAAACTTCGCGATATGATGCCATGGATTAAAGCTGGTGCCTTGGTCGATAAAGACAAGAACTAAGCTTTCAAAAAGTTAAACCCTAGCTCTCCCAGAGCTAACTATAGGGGCGCTTCGGCGCCCCTTTTTTTGTTCAAACTTCGTTAGGCGTGCTGCGGTAAGCTGTAACCATTGCAGATACTTTATGTTTCGTTTGGGGCTTAGAATGAAATATCCATTTATGATCGCGGATGTGTTCACTGAAGAACGCTTTACTGGCAATCCACTCGCGATAGTGTTCGAGGCAGATGGGATGCCTGACGAAACAATGTTGAAACTCGCCCGTGAGTTCAATTTGTCTGAGACAATTTTTGTCCATAAACCGCAGTCGGTGCGCCATTTGGCGGCTGTGCGCATTTTTACGCCACGTGGCGAGTTGCCATTTGCGGGACATCCGACCATCGGTGCATCGGTGGCACTTGGCTTGCGCCATAAAACAAGCGCTGTGCGCTTGGATGAAAAGGTTGGCACCATCGTGTCGGTGATGACGCCGACGGGCAAGAAGTCTGGCCACGCACGTTTTGGTTTGCCGCAATTGCCGCAGCGCGTGGGAAATGCGCCAGATAAAGACCTGATTGCAACCCATTTGGGGTTAATGCCGCATCAGATTGGCTATGGGGGAATGGAGCCAGGGGTCTATTCGGTGAGTGTGCCGTTTTTGATTGTGCCCGTGCAGGATGCATCGGTGTTGAAAGAACTGAAAGTTCAGCGCCGCGGTTGGGCTGAGATGTTTAATGAAGGCGTGAATGGTGTGTTCATTTATTGTCCAACGCAATCAGAGGCCGACAATGATTATGCGGCGCGCTGCTTTGTTGACATGAATGGGTTGGGCGAAGACCCGGCAACAGGTTCAGCTGTTTCATGTCTCATCGGCCACTTGGCGGACAATCACAAGTTTGGCGAAGGCCAGACCGACTTTGTGGTGCGTCAGGGCAAGGAAATGGGACGACCGAGCTACATTGAGGCACAGGTGAAGCTTGAAAATGGAAAGATGGTTCATGCCGGACTGGGTGGCCATGTGGTGATCAATGCCCAGGGTGAGCTTGATTTATTGGGCTAATTTTAAGCATCTAGTCGGTTTTGGACAAAAATGTCTAGAAATCATCGGCAAGCTTGGTTAAGGTTTCACCTGATTTGAATTTGTTTGCGTTAGACAGTTTTGGGTAGGCTATGACCCGTATGTTGCACAGCACAAAATATTCTGACCGTCGCCTTTTGGCAGACGGCTTTTTGCTGTGCGCGCAAAAACTATCTCTAGACCTACTCCTTATTAGCCCCTGAGTACCGACGGTTCTCATCAGGGAGAACGGGTATTTAGGGGAATTTTGCACACCAAAGGTCAATTTGGGCGATGCGCCCTGTCTAAAGAGAAGTTTTTGAAAAATGAGCGAACAGAACCACAATACAAACACCGATCAGGTCTTTATTTTCGACACCACTTTGCGCGATGGCGAGCAGTCGCCCGGCGCCACCATGACGTTTGAGGAAAAACTTCAGGTGGCCGAATTGTTGGACGATATGGGCGTTGATATCATTGAAGCGGGCTTCCCGATCGCCTCAAATGGTGATTTTGAAGCGGTTGCCGAGATTTCCCGTCGGTCGAAAAACTCTGTTATTGCGGGTTTGGCCCGTGCTATTCCAGCTGATATTGACCGCGCGGCGGAAGCAGTGCGCTTTGCTAATCGCGGGCGTATTCACACCTTTGTTTCCACTTCGCCAATTCACTTGGCGCACCAAATGCGCAAAACGCAGGATGAAGTGTTGGAGATTGTCACCAAAACCGTGACACAGGCACGCAACTTGATTGATGATGTCGAATGGTCCGGCATGGACGCAACACGGACGCCGATGGACTTTTTGGGCAAATGCGTTGAAGCAGCCATTAATGCTGGTGCGACCACCATCAATATTCCTGATACCGTTGGTTATTCTGTGCCGGAAGAATATTACAACATGATCAAGACCTTGATCGAAACGGTGCCGAATTCGGATAAGGCCATTTTCTCCACCCATTGTCACAATGATTTGGGTTTGGCTGTGGCTAACTCATTGGCTGGTGTGCAAGCCGGTGCACGGCAGGTTGAATGTACCATCAATGGTTTGGGCGAACGGGCAGGCAATGCTGCGCTTGAAGAGATTGTGATGGCGATCAAAACCCGCGGCGATACATTGCCTTATCACACGGAAATCGACTCGACCCATTTGGCCCGCGCGTCGAAGATTGTGGCCGCAGCGTCCAACTTCAATGTGCAATTCAACAAGGCGATTGTGGGCAAAAACGCGTTTGCGCATGAAAGCGGCATCCATCAGGATGGCATGTTGAAGAACGCGGAAACCTACGAGATCATGACGCCGGAGAGCGTCGGCATCAAAGCCACTTCATTGGTGATGGGCAAGCACTCTGGCCGCCACGCGTTCAAGGAAAAGCTGAAAGAGTTGGGCTATGAGTTGGGCGACAACGCCTTCCAAGAAGCGTTCCAACGGTTCAAAGAATTGGCTGACCGCAAAAAGCACGTCTATGACGAGGACTTGGTTGCCTTGGTTGACGATGAAATGGGCTCGGTAGAAGACAAGATCAAGCTGGTTTCCATGAGCGTCAGCACGTCAACTGGCGGTGCGCACCAGTGTGATATGGTGTTGTCTATTGAAGGTGAACAAAAATCAGTCAGCGTGACAGGCACAGGTTCAGTTGATGCCATTTTTAATGCGATCAAAGAGGCTGTTGGCGCAGATCCACATTTGGTGCTTTATGGTGTTGATGCGGTGACGGGTGGCACTGATGCGCAGGCTAATGCTCACGTGCGTTTGGAAATGGATGGCAAAATTGCCTCTGGCCGCACGGCCGAACCAGACACTTTGGTGGCGTCCGCACGGGCTTATTTGAACGCCTATAACCGTCTGTTGGTAGAGCGCGGTGCATCTGCTCAAGGCGCAATGGCTGGCTAACAAATTGACTCATAGGGAAGGCGCTGCCGCGCCGCCCGTTTGACTCATACGTAAAGGCGCTGAACAAGTTTCAGCGCCTTTTTGACATTTCGGTCAATCCTAAGTGATTTGCAAGTGAACTTCATCGGCATCAATTTCGTTATCAGATTAAAGGAGACGAACATGCGTGCATTGACTTATCTTGCCTTGGCTAGCCTTATGAGCGTTGGCGCAGCCCAAGCCGCAGAAGAAAAAGCCATCTTTGCTGGTGGCTGTTTTTGGTGTGTCGAATCTGACTTTGAAAAAGTCGATGGCGTGAAAGAGGCTGTGTCGGGCTATATAGGTGGCACGGTTGCCAATCCGACTTATAAGCAGGTGACTGCTGGCGGCACTGGTCATTATGAAGCGGTGGAAATCACCTTTGATAATGAGAAAGTGAGCTATCGCGAGCTTGTTGATATTTTGTGGCGTACCATCGATCCGGTAGACGAGGGCGGCCAGTTCTGCGACCGAGGTGACAGCTATCGCACCGCGATTTTCACGCTTACCGCCGATCAGGAAGCCGCAGCGCTCGCGTCAAGAACCGCGGCGGAGAGCGCCTTGGACCAATCCATCGTGACACAAATTATCTCGGATGATCGGTTTTATGAGGCAGAGGATTATCACCAGAATTATTACAAGAAAAATCCGGTGCGCTATAATTTCTACCGCTTCACCTGTGGGCGCGACAAACGTGTTGAGGCCCTTTGGGGTGACCAAGCACATATGGGCGTTGAGAAATAAGCTCTAGGTGAGGGCGTTTAGCTCCTTCACCACATCAATTGGCAAAGGCCCAAATTCGAGGGCCTTTGCATTTTCTTTCACATGATCGGATGTGCGGAAACCGGGGATGGGCAGGGCGTTTTTGTCTGTTGCCCAAATCCAGCCTAGTGCGCCTTGGGCAATGGTACGGCCATCGGTGCGTAACAAATCATGGATTTTGGCCAGACGCGCCTGCGGATCGTCGCCGTGGAGATAGTGCGCTAAATGCTCTGGCAGGCTGTCTGCATCGCCAAAGCTGTTGGCGTGGTTGATCTGGTGACTCAAAAGCCCCATCGCAAACGGTGCGCGACAGATGGATATAAGGCTTTGCTTGGTGCAAATGTCGCGAAGCTCTGATGCAGGGTTCAGCAAATTAAATTCGTGCTGCACGGCAGCGAAATGACTGAGTTCTGCCCAATGCTGTACATCAGTTGATAGGTCAGTCACCCAACCATATTGGCCAATTTTGCCGTCATCCACTAGGCTGTCGAGTGTATCAGCAATCTGGTCCGCTTCATCGGCCTTTAGACCCTCCAAATGGAGCTCATAAAGATCGATTTTCTCGCGCTTTAAGCGTCGGAGTGAATTGTGCACAGCTTCGCGAATGTCAGCGGCGCTTGTGGCGCGACCTTGCACTTGCTTGCTGGTTTCATCAAACTTATGGCCAAATTTAGTGGCGATCACCACATCATTACGCCCGGTCAGAGCTTTGCCTAACAGCTCTTCCGCATGGCCAGCGCCATAGACATCCGCTACGTCGAAATAGGCGATACCGCAATCTAGTGCGGTTTTGAGGGCTTCAAGTGCCGTGTCATCGTCAGTTTTGCCAAGGCCAAGCGGGATAGCATCTGCCCAATAAGGTCCACCAATGGCCCAACAGCCTAACCCGAGTGCCGGAATGGTTTGGGTTTGGCGCCAGTTGATGGTGGGGGACATGAGCCGATCCTATTTTTGTGTTTCTTCTTGCACTTCCAATGCCGCTACATTGGCGCCATCTGCTGCCACAAGTTGCACGTGCGGAAACGGAATTTCAACACCAACTTCATCTAGAGCCAATTTGCCGCGTTCATTCATGGCCATGGCTGTTTCCCAATGATCGGCTGTTTTTGTCCAACAGCGGAGCTGAAGATCAACAGAGCTTGCGCCAAGGCCCATCACATAAACAACAGGTTCAGGTGATTTAAGGATGCGCTCGTCTGCCGCTGCCGCTTCCAAAAGGGCTTCGCGGGCTTTCGCGATGTCAGCATTATACCCGATGCCCACGCTGAACTCGATCCGGCGCGTGAGCTCACGGTTATAATTGATGATGGTGGCGTCCCAGATCTTTGAATTGGGCGCAAATAGATATTTACCGTCGAGTGTGCGCATACGCGTTGCGAAAAGACCAACTTGGCGGACCACACCATTGATCCCGTCAGCTTCAATGTAATCGCCCACATTGAAGGGGCGCAGCCAAAGGATCATTACGCCTGCTGCGATGTTGGACAGGGTGCCCTGTAATGCCAAAGCGATGGCGAGGCCGGCGGCGCCCAAAACAGCGAGAATGGATGCAGTTTGCACGCCGAGCTCGCTTAAGGCAATTACAAGTGCAACGATGAGGATCAAATAACGGACAAGTTGCCCAACCATCGGTGCAACGGTTTCGTCAAAGGCCTGATTGTGGGGCAGCATTTTGACGATTGCTTTGGAGAGCCAGCTTGAAGCAAACCAACCCACGGTGATGACGATTAGGGCAACAATGGCTGATGTGCCATAGGTTGTGCCCCATTCAACGGCGGAAACGAAGATTTCTTCAAGCTGCATTTATGTGGAAAGACCTATGTTTTGCTCAGGTTTGATTGTTGCAACATAATACAAACCATAGCGGTCAGAGCAAGTTCTTGTGTCTTTTCAATCCGCTCTTCAGTGAAATGATTTTCTTCGTGCAGCAAATTTAGCGAGCCAACTGTTTTGCCATTGATGGCAATCGGCATGTTCAGCACCGAGGCGCAACCATGGGCTGAGAAGAAGTCCTTGTCTGTGAACTGCTCATCCATTTCGTCCAGGCTGTTTGCCACAAACGTATTTTGGTTGATGATAACGTGTTCGTGCCAAGGGTTGTTCGAAATTGGTTTGCTGTCGTTTGTAGGATAAAGGTCGGGCCGGTTTGTATAAATCCGGCGCGCTCTGCCTGCTTCAAAATCAAGCCACATCAGCGTAACAAGTTTTGCGCCCACCTTATCTTGAACTTCTTGTTCGAGCAGGTCGAACAATTTGGTTTCGGTGCCGGTTTGCGAGATGATTCTTGCCAATTCTTGCATTTTTATATGGTACTCTATAGATATCGCCGCCTGAATATTCGGTTTTTTCCCTAGTATTTGGCAGCGCAATGTGATTTTTAAGCGAAGCTTTATGTAAAGCCGATTAGAACTATGAATCGCCTTTTGTTTGGCCATTCGAACAGAACAGTGAAACAAGTTTTGTTATATCAAAAATTTTTCGATAGGTAAGCGAAAATATGACAAATACCCAATCCAAATCCTTTGATTCACAATCAGGCCAGCCTTTGATCGGCGCGCTAATTCGTGAACGGCGGCGCAAATTGAATATGACGTTGAAGGCATTGGGTGAGGCAGCAAACCTGTCTGTGGGCTTTTTGAGTCAAGTGGAGCGCGATCAAGCAACGCCATCTTTGGGCGCACTTTCTTTGATTTCGCGCAGCCTAGATGTTGAGATGGAATATTTCATTTCGTCGCCTGCAGTTATCCGCGGCACCACCAAGGCGGGTGAGCGCGAGAGTTTTTCTGTTGATTCATCGTCTTTGAAGTATGAGCGCCTTGGGGCCGATTTTGCGGGCAACAATTTGTCATCATTCATCATCACTGTGCCTGCTGGCTATCAGTCAGAGACGGTGAGCCATGAGGGTGAAGAGATCATTTATGTGCTGGAAGGCGAAGTCACGACCAATGTTGAAGGCGAGTCCGTTGTGCTCAGCGAAGGCGATAGCCTTCACTTCCGTTCAACGCGGCAACATAGCTGGCGCAATGTAACGGATAAGCCCGTGCGCATTCTTTGGACGGGCACTGTGCCGATCTTTTGGTCTGGCGGTTCGGCTAAATCTTAGTCCAACGAACCCTAGTCTGTGTGTAATGAACTGAATCGTTTATTATGTACTTCCAATCAAAGCGATTCTGACTAAAGTCAGAGAGCTAGCGTAAAGCTGGCTGCGGTGTAGTTTCAAATTGACGACATAGGTATTTTATTGGTATCTTTGTTGGGCAGCATCCTGTGTTGCCGAGTCCATTATTTCTAAAGGCCGTTTGAACATGCACCGGAACAGACAAAAGCAGTCAGCACATCGCTGGTGCATGGTGGGGGGATAGAATGGACGACTTGGCAGCGCAAGAGCATGATCCAGCTCAGCTTATCGACCATTTAAAACTGGCGTTAACACGTCCAGGCGCGCGCTATGGCGTGTTGACCGAAGGCTTGCGCGACGCCATTGAGCGCGGCGTGTTGGGCCCGGGCGACTTTTTGCCGGCGGAACGCGAACTGTCAGAAAAGCTTGGCCTATCACGGGTCACCATTCGCAGCGCGTTTAAGCCCTTATTGTCTGATGGACAATTGGTGCAAAAACGTGGTTTGGGCACTTATGTGCCGCGCAATCGTCCACGGTCGATCGAAAAGTCTTTGGCGTTTTTGAACGGTTTTTCTGAAGATATTCGCAATCGTGGTATGGAACCTAGCTCCAAATTGGTCTTCAAAGGTGTGGTTTTGCCGCAACCTGATGTGGCTATGGCGCTGGGCGTGTCGTTCGACACGCTGGTTTCTTGCTTCCGCCGCATTCGCTATGCGGACAATGCGATTATGGCCTATGAGCTGGCTTACTTTCCAACATCCATCATCAATGCCGACAATGTGTCTGAAGGGGACTCACTTTATGAGTTGCTGCAGGCAGGGGGCTTTCGCCCCGTGAAGGCGCAGCAAAGCTTGCGTGCGGTGAATTGCACATCTGAGCTTGCTGGATATTTGGGCGTGAAGGAAGGCGACGCGGTATTGGATATCGAGCGTCGCTCATTTGACCAAGAGGGTGCTGCAATGGAATTTACGCGATCCTACTATCGTGGGGATCGGTATGTGTTTGCAACCGAAATGCGGGCGGAGTAGCGCCGCATAACATCAAATGAGTGGAGATAAACGTGCGATTGGTCATTTTGGAAAATGCCGAGGCCGTAGCTGATTTTGCGTGTGGATATTTCGTCGATCATCTAAAAGAACAGCCCAAATCTGTGTTGGGCTTGGCCACCGGGTCATCGCCAGTCGCGCTTTATCAGCGCTTGGTTGGGGCCAATCAGCGTGGCGAGGTGAGCTTTAAAGATGTGACCAGCTTCAATCTGGATGAGTATATCGGTTTGTCTGGCGATCATGCTCAAAGCTATCGCTATTTCATGAACGACAAGCTTTTTGATCACATTGATATTGATAAGACTCGCACCCATGTGCCGAACGGCGCGGCTGACAACCCTAATGCAGAATGCGCGCGCTATGAGCAGTCCATTCTGGATGCTGGAGGCATTGATCTTCAATTGCTCGGCATTGGTGTAAATGGCCATATCGGTTTTAACGAACCGCTTTCCAGTCTTGCCTCACGTACGCGCGTTAAAACGCTCACAAAATCCACAATTGAGGCCAATTCACGATATTTTGATGCGGATGAGTTCCAGCCAACTGATGCGATTACCACGGGTATTGGCACCATTTTGGATTCAAAAGAAGTGTTGCTACTGGCTACGGGTGCCAACAAGGCTGAGGCCGTACGTGGATGCGTGGAAGGCCCGGTTTCCGCGGCTTGTCCGGCGTCTGCACTGCAAATGCACCAACATGCTGTGGTGGTCGTTGATGAAGATGCCGCGTCTTTACTGAGCATGAAAGAATATGCGCAGTGGGCTGAGCAGCGTCATATTGAGCTTGAGCAAGCCTAGGTCTGCTTTCGCCCTTACCAATTCTTATCACTTGTCGTGTTTTAACTAAGTTCGGTTAAAAACGTCGCCAACATACTGTCACATCAGTATAAAAGCGATGTGTTTGGATCGTAGTGAATTCGATTGATAAGTGAAGTGGCATTGATGGCGGATATAAGTCAGGCAAATATCGATCAGGCCTTGCGCGTTGAACAGCTGGACGCAACAGCATGGGATGCGCAAGCGCACCGCTTTGATGATGTGTGCCAAGAGCAGTTGGATGTCTTCGCCGCTGAGCGTTGGCCGGCCATGGCCTTAGATCGCCTGCAATTCTTCATTGGCGACCGGTTGGTTGGCGGTTGTCTGGTGATGCACAAAACTGCGCCTTTGGGGCTTGGGGGCCTTGCTGTTTGCAAATGGGGCCCAATTCTTCTGAACAATCGTTTGCCGAGCGCGCAAAGCGATTATAAAGCAATTGTCGATTATCTGGTTCAGGAATATGCGGTGACGCGTCGCTTGATGTTGTCCATTTTGCCGCGCGCGGTGCCAACTGAGCAAAATAGCGCTTTAGAATATCTGCGAGAGATTGGGTTTAATCAGGGTGCTAGTTTGCCGTTCCCCAATCGGTATTTCGTAAATGTTGATTTGTCCGATGAAGAGATGCGCGCCAGTTTCAATCAGAAATGGCGCAAGCATTTGCGCAATTCGGAGAAGAATGAGCTGCGCTTTGAGCATGTGGGGCCAGACAAAATGTCTGAGTTCAATGCACTTTATGAAGCGATGACGGCGCGCAAGCAGTTTCCAGATTATTCAGCTTACGATTCCCTCAATCATTTGATGGACAATATTGATGGGTCCATCCGCCCTGAAATCTTTATGGTGTATGATGAAGAGGGTGAAGCTGTTGCCGGGGCTATTGTGTTTGTCGGTGGCGATACTGCGGTTTATCTTTATGGTGCGACCAATGATAAGGCACTGCCGATGCAGGCGGGTTATTTCATGCATTGGGAAATTATGCGCTGGCTTGGTACGCAAGAACGGATCAAATGGTACGACCTTGGCGGCACGGATGGCTTTTTGGGCTTACATCAGTTCAAAAAAGGCATGGCGGGCAAAGCAGGGGCGATCACCACGGTGCCACCTGTGATGAATTATGCACATTGGTTTATTCCGCGGCTTTTGGGCGAAGCCCTGTTTTTGGCGCGCGATGTGAAAGCCAATACCGGACGCATGATCAACAATCTGCGCAAAAAGGGCCCGAGCGACCAGAATTAAAGCACTGGTCCCAATGTACCGATCACATTGTGCCAAATTCTGACCGGCAATCGCCATTCGCGCACTTCATCAAGATGCACTTCCACTGCGCTTTTTAGATATTGCCGCTGGCGCTCATTGACCTGCTTGGTAAAGGCTTCATCATAAATGATGGTGTTGTTTTCGTAATTAAGGTCAAAGCTGCGCAAATCGAGATTTGATGAGCCAATCATGGTGATTTGGCCATCAATGGTGAGGCATTTGGCATGGAGCAAACCGCCCACATATTCATGCACACGTATGCCCGCGTCGAGTACCTCGGGATAAAAAGATTTCGCAGCGGCTGCCACGATCCAGCTATCATTATTGCGTGGAACAATCATGTTGATTTTGACCCCACGAATTGCCGCAGCGCATAGGGCATTCAACACGATAATGTCCGGCACAAAATAGGGGGTGGTGATGTTTATTTCTTCATCCGCAGATTGAATAAGCGCGGCGAACAGATGCGCCGCAGCGCCGCGACGTTCTGTGGGACCGTTGCCATTCACTTGCGCCACGAATCCGCCCTCGACGGGGCGTGCGTTCAGGGGAAACTCATCTAAATGCGCGCTGGGGCGTCGGCTCATCCAATCGCTGGCAAACAGCAATTGCGTTTGGTTGACCACGGGGCCTTCCATGCGCGCCATAATGTCAATCCAGGGCGCATATTTTGCCTTGGGCAAGAACTCTGGATCGGCGCAGTTTTGACTGCCGCAATAGGCGATTTTGCCATCAATGAGCGTGATTTTTCGGTGATTGCGTAGATCGAAGCGGTTGAGCAGGTGGGTGGCAATCATGCTTTCAAATGGCATGGCGGTTTCAGTTTGCACCCCGGCGCGTTGCATCTCCGTCCACAGTGGTGAGTTGAGTAGAACGCGCGACCCGATAGCGTCAGCCATCACACGGCAAGCAACGCCGCGCTTGGCTGCGCGCATCACGGCATTTGCGACTTCGGTGCCTGTCCGGTCAGTTAGCCAAATGTAATAGAGCAGATGCACATGGTCTTCTGCCGCATCGATATCTTCGATGATCCGTTTTCTTGTCTCATCCGCATCAGACATGAGCTCGGCCGTGTTGCCGCCGGAAAGGGGAAAATGATTGATAGTTTCGGCATATTGGAAGATTGAGTGATACCGCAGAGGCACTTTTGCAAATGGGTTTTCTTCGCCTTCGAGCTTGTTGAACTCAAGCGCCTTCATTTGATCAACAAGCCGTGCCTTTTTGGCACGTAGCTTGTCGGAGATGTGCACCTCGCCAAGAAGGGTATAGATCACAATGCCAGCAAGGGGCAGGGTGATCACGACGATTAGCCAGGCGAGACGAGCAGAACTTGAGATGTGTCTCCGCGCCAAAATGCGCAGCGCGACGGCAAATATGATGCTCAAATAGATGGCAGATGCCAAAGAGATGCTGCTTATCAGGTCCATTGTTCCTCCACAAAGCGGCTGGCGAGTTTATGCGCGCACGTCTTGCATCTAAATTGGACAAATCATCTAGGCAGCACAATGGTGTAAGTGCAATTTATTCGTTTTTGTTGCGGTTTTCCATGATCGCACCAACGGAAGCGCTGGTGCACACCAAGTAAGGCACGCAAAAAGTGAGGGCGACTTTAAACCAGTCCGTCATGCCCATTTGGCCCGTTAAAAGCCTATCGAAATAGTTGATCAGCATCAGCAAGGTGCCCACGATAAGCGCGGTTTTCACACAGCGCTTGCACACTTGAGGGCGTGCGGCGATTGAAAACCACTCTTTGATCATGCGGCTTGGCCGAATGGTTTGAGCACACTACGCTTCAACCGTTCAAGGCGACCGGGCACGCGGAAAGGCTTATAGCCGGGAACTGTCTTTTCCATAGGAATTTCGAAGATTTTATAGTCTTCTCCGAAAATATGCTTGTTGAGCTGTGCCACTTCTGTCCACCCATAGCGCGCGAGGATCAGATTGGCTTTTTCGTTGGTGGTGCGGGTGAAGGTTACCAGCTTGTGCCAATGGCCATTATTGAACATATTCACGAAAGCCTTGTTGGCTTTGATCGCGATGGTCGACGCCCTATGCTCGGGAATAATGTAAGACCAATAAAGGAACACCACGCCATTATCGGGGCCGGAAAGCATGAGACCCACTTTTTCATCCCCCTTACACAGCACAAACAAGTGCTGCGGATCATATTCCCAAAGCGCCGTTAGAAAGTGGATGTTCATGCGCGCACGCTCAGATTGTTTGAATTCTTCACAATAGAATTCAGATTCATCAATTGCGCGGTGCACTGTTGAGAGTACCCACTCAATTTCATCCCGACGGGCGGGTCGAAAATTTGGTGTTTTGGCGTCTGACATGGCGATTTCCCCCAGTTTGTCTGGGCATCAGTTTGAAGTAATCTTCTTTAAAAGTGTTGAATATGGGGGGCAAAGTGTCAAAGAAATGCGAAAAAACAGGTCTAAAATCTAAGCCTTGATATTGACCGAACGCGCTGCAACCATTAGCCCTTCTATCACGGTGTTGTGGGGACAACTCACATATTCAAATTGAATGTGTGTTGACCGTATTCAACTGGAGGTCGGCAACGGTCTCTTTATGATTGGATTGATCGAGGAGGAACCGTCCAATGAGTTCGGACATTTACCAACCACCTGAAGATATTGTCTCTCGCACTTTGACAACAAAGGATCAGTATGACGCGCTGTACGCGCAGTCAGTGAATGATCCTGAAGGATTTTGGAAAGAGCAGGCCAAGCGCATCGATTGGATGACAGAGCCGACCAAAATCAAAAATACGACATTTGAATATCCAGATGTGTCCATCAAATGGTTTGAAGATGGTGAGTTGAATGTTTCGGTCAATTGTATCGACCGTCACTTGAAAGACCGCGCCGATGAGACCGCCATCATCTGGGAAGGTGATGAGCCGGGCACTGACGAGCATATTACTTATGCCCAGTTGCACCGCCGCGTTTGCCGCTTCGCCAATGTGTTGAAAGATTTGGGCGTTAAAAAGGGTGACCGCGTCACCATTTATCTGCCTATGATCCCAGAAGCTGCTTATGCCATGTTGGCCTGTACCCGCATTGGTGCGGTGCATTCCGTGGTGTTTGGTGGCTTTTCGCCGGAAGCTTTGGCAGGCCGCATCAACGATTGTGACAGCGCTGTCGTGATTACTGCTGATGAAGGCCGCCGCGGTGGCCGCACTGTGCCATTGAAGCACAATGTTGATGAAGCGTTGAAGCATGCGCATGGTGTTGAAAAAGTTTTGGTGGTGGAAAACACCGGCAACGACATCAAAATGAAGGGTGGCCGCGATGTGTGGTGGCACGAAGCTGCTACGGGCATTGATGAATTCTGTAAACCAGAGCGCATGAATGCAGAAGACCCGCTGTTCATCCTTTATACGTCCGGTTCAACAGGCACACCAAAAGGCGTGTTGCACACAACTGGCGGCTATTTGGTTTATGCCTCATTCACCCACGAAGTGACCTTCGATTATAAGCAAGGCGACATTTATTGGTGTACGGCTGATGTGGGCTGGGTCACAGGTCACTCCTACATTCTTTATGGCCCATTGGCCAATGGCGCGACCACATTGATGTTTGAAGGTGTGCCAAACTATCCAGACGCTTCACGCTTCTGGCAGGTTTGCGACAAGCACAAGGTCAATATTTTCTACACAGCACCGACGGCCATTCGCGCGTTGATGGGGGCTGGTGATAATTTTGTTGACGGTGCTGACCTATCGTCATTGCGTATTCTGGGGTCAGTTGGTGAGCCGATCAACCCAGAAGCTTGGGAATGGTACAACAAGCATGTTGGCCGCGGTAAATGCGCGATTGTGGATACGTGGTGGCAAACTGAAACTGGTGGTTTCATGATCACGCCTTTGCCTGGCGCGACACCAACCAAGCCAGGCTCTGCAACAAAGCCATTTTACGGCATTCAGCCAGAGATTTTGGATCAGGAAGGCAATGTGCAAACTGAGACCAAAACTGAAGGTGTGTTGTGCATTAAAGATAGCTGGCCTGGTCAGATGCGTTCGGTCTATGGCGATCACAAGCGCTTTGTTTCGACCTATTTTGAGACCTATAAAGGCTATTATTTCACGGGTGACGGCTGTCGCCGCGATGAAGATGGGTATTATTGGATCACGGGTCGGGTGGACGATGTTTTGAACGTTTCCGGTCACCGGATGGGCACAGCTGAGATTGAAAGTTCGCTGGTTGCGCATGACAAAGTGTCTGAAGCCGCGGTAGTTGGCTATCCACACGATGTGAAGGGCCAAGGCGTTTATTGCTATGTGACCTTGATGTCCGGTGAAGAGCCAAGCGATGAATTGAAGAAAGAGTTGCGCAATTGGGTGCGTAAGGAAATTGGCCCGATTGCTTCTCCTGATTTGATCCAATTTGCGCCTGGTTTGCCAAAAACACGTTCAGGCAAAATCATGCGTCGTATCCTGCGCAAGGTTGCGGAAAACGATTTTGGCTCATTGGGCGACACATCAACATTGGCAGATCCATCTGTTGTTGATGATTTGATTGAAAATCGCGAAAACCGATAACTAATTGCAACTACTAGTTGTTTTTTTGGCGCCGTACGAAATTTTCGTGCGGCGCCTTTCAATTTTAGCAATTTATATCAGCTTGAATTAACCAAATTTTTGATTAGAAATACCTTGTTAACACCTTGTTTGGGCGTCTCTTTTTAAGATGGGGCGAATTACAAATTGGGGCGTTTTATGGGCAGTCTTTCTAAATCAGCATTCGTTGTTGCGACCATTGTGTCGTGCGTTTTCACTTCATCGGCTATGGCTGAGGAGTGGATCGCAAGCAAATTGCGGGGCGCTGTCTTTGTTTATGAAAATGCAGAATGGCAACAAATTTTCAGAGGGCATGTTGTTGATAGCTCCAACGCGATCCAAACCTCGCCGAATGCGCGGGTAATTTTCACACGCGGTCAAGAGTCGATTGATGTACGCGGTGATACGCGTATTCGCATCAGAGATCGTGTGGGTGCCCTCAATACGGTGATTGAGCAAGACTTTGGCGAAATCAATGTAGATGTTGAAAAGAAGAATGTTCAGCATTTTGCAGTAAAAGCGCCATTGTTGACTGCCGTTGTAAAGGGCACGAAGTTTACGGTGAAGTCAAATCGCTCCGGCGGTGCGGCAGAAATCATCGTGCGCCGTGGTCGTGTCGAAGTTCAAGACAATCAGATGAAAATCAAGGTCGACGTGAAATCTGGCCAGCGGGTTGGGCGTCAAGCGTCCGCCAATGCTGTGATGGAAGTTAAGGGCCGTGGTTCAATCGAACCATTTGTGAGCATGAACTCAAACCAACCCATTGCCAATAATGTTGAAGAGCTGAAGGCCAAAATGGGTCTGAGCAATTCACCTAACTTACCTGCTAATGCTGGTGGTACGAGTAATGTGGGCAATGTTGAGGGCGTCGGCAATGCAGGTAACGCTGGGAATGCTGGCAATGCAGGGAATGCTGGCAATGCAGGAAATGCAGGAAATGCAGGAAATGCAGGAAATGCCGGTAATGCAGGATCGTCTGGTAGCGGTTCTGGTGGTGGTGCTAGCAGTGCAGGCGGCGCGGCTAAAGATGTGGTTGATAAGGTGAAAGATAAACTCCCAGTGCTTTAATTGTGTTGGGTAAGGCAGCCGCCACTTTAGCACCTATTAACCACGCTATTAACTGTTTGAGGATGTTAATAGCTGCTGAAGGGCTTGGCGTTAGTTTGATCGAGAGAGAAAATGGGGCGCGGTAAAATGAAGATATTCTCCAAGATTTGCATGTGGATTGTGCTGTTGGGCAGTTTGCTGTTCACCAGCAGCGCAATGGCGGAAGAGTGGGTCGCGAGCAAACTACGTGGTGGCGTATTTGTTTTCGACGGTGCCGGGTGGCAGCAAATTTTTAGAGGCCATATTGTCGATAGTTCTCGCGCTATTCAAACATCTCCTAGCGCCCGCGTTGTGTTTACACGCGGTCAAGAGTCCATTGATGTGCAAGGTGATACGCGTATTCGTATCAAAGACCGTGTTGGTAATTTGAACACTGTTGTTGAGCAGGACTTTGGCGAAATCACAGTTGATGTAGATAAAAAGAATGTGCAGCACTTTGCCGTTAAGGCGCCATTGCTCACCGCAGTGGTTAAAGGCACCAAATTCACGGTGAAAGCCGGCAAAAGTGGTGATGCAGCAGAGGTGAAGGTAGAGCGCGGACGTGTAGAAGTGCGCGATGAAGAGCGCAGGGTCAAAGTTGATGTGAAGGCAGGGCAGCGTGCATCTCGGCAGGCAGGCAAAAGCGATGTGGTTGAGGTAAAAGGCCGTGGCGCCTTGGAACCAATCATTAGCCTGAACACAAATAAACCAATTGCAAAAAACAGCGCGCAGCTAAAAGTTGCCTTAGGTTTGCAAGCAGCACCTGGACAGCAGAACAATGAGAACGCCAATGCTGGTGGCAACGGGAACGGTAATGCTGGTGGCAACGGGAACGGCAATGCTGGCGGCAACGGGAACGGCAATGCTGGCGGCAACGGCGGTAGTAACTCCGGTGGCAACAGCGGTAACTCCGGTGGCAACAGCGGTAACTCCGGTGGCAACGGCAACAGCAATGCTGGCGGAAATGGCAAGGGCAAAGGAAAGAGCTAAGCGATGCTGATTATGAAGCACGCTCTCTGCGCCAACCATTTGGCCAAGCTAATGTAAATTCAATTAAATTGGCCGCTTCTTTTTGAAGCGGCCTTTTTATTGAGTGTAAAGTGAATAGCAACCAATTCATGTTTTTCTAGCAAGCGGACTTATGGCGATCACCTCAAGTGATGGCCGCTTTATTGATGCTTGCTTCGGGGCGACATGACGCAATTGAAGGTGAAAAAGATAATCGCGTTGGTCATGGTGACCATTATTGCGATTTTGGCGGATATCGCCGGCCTTTACGCGCCAATTGATAACTATTTGCGTGAGCTGCGCTATCACGCCATCAACAAGCCCGTTTCTGAGAAATTTGTTATTGTCGCGATCGACCCCAAAAGCATTGATGCGGTGGGCCAGTGGCCTTGGCCGCGTCGTGTACATGCGCAGGTGATCGACCAGTTGCTAAACTATCAGGTTGACGAGATCGCACTCGATATCGATTTGTCTCAGGGCTCGAATGCGGTCGATGATCAGCGTTTGGCTGAGGCGCTGGAACGGGCAGGCGGCTTCACCTACCTCGCCAGTTTTAACCAACTTGTGCGTCAGCGTGATGGCAGCGCAACATTGGCAACGGCTTTGCCGCTCCCCGCATTTCGTGCACAGGGTGAGCCAGTTGTTGTGAATGTGCGCCCGGAAAGTGATGGTAAAATTCGGCGTGTCGACAGCGGCGCACGCGTTGCGGGTGAGAACCTAAAAAGCCTTCCTTTGGCGCTCACACAGTTTATGGCCGGCGACGTGGGCGACAGCTTTCTCGTCAATTATGGGCTGGATTTGTCACAGATCGACGTTATTTCCGTCATAGATATCATCGAGCAGCGGGTAGATCCGGCACGTATTGCGGGCAAAACGGCCTTGGTCGGGGCCACTGCGGTTGAACTTGGCGATGTGGTGTTGGTGCCGCGATATGGGCACATTCCGGGCGTGTCGCTTTTGGCGCTTGCCACCGAAAGTCGGTTGGAGGGCAATCGCCTAAAAATGATTGGTAGTGCCCTATCTGCAGTGTTGATCATGCTATATTTGCTGCTTTTCATGTGGCGCAAAAAACCATTGCCGACATGGGCGAGCGGCGCGGTCTTTTTAGGCACATTTGTGCTTGTGGAAGGTGTCGCATTTTTGGGGCAAACACAGGTCAATCTGCTGATCAATACTGTTGCTGGCCATGCGGTTACGGTGGGCTACACCTTGTTCTACATGTCCAATGAAATGTTTACGCGGCAAGTTGAATTGGAAAATGCCAGCATTGAAAATGTGCGAATGCAGGCCATTTTGGATCGTGTGGTTGAGGATAATTTTGACGGTGTGATCATTATTGACGGGCAGGGCCGCATTTTGACGGCCAGTGCGCCCGCGGAAGATATTTTACAGGCTCGTCATGGGCTTACGGGTAAAAGTGCTCAAATTCTACCGAGTATATTCCATAAGGAAACATCGCGACTTTTGCGGAGTAAGGTCAATTCGGGCATTCCGAGCAAAGTGTCCAGTTTGCACCGCTTTGATGAAGGGCTTTATGCGGATAAGGGGTATACAGGGCGGCCAGTGGCGCTGGAATATTCTATCACGGTTTCAACCATTGATCGTGGCAACAATATTTATGAGCAAGTTGCTTGCTTGACCTTCCGTGATGTCACAGAGCGACTAAATCATGAGCAACGCCTGTCCTATTTGGCGAATTATGACACGTTGACGGGTGCGTTTTCGCGTCAAAAGCTGGTGGATGAGTTGGGACGTTTTTGCCGTCCCAATTCCGATAAGCCGCGCGACATGACGCTGCTGTTGTTGGATTTGGATCGGTTTAAGAACATCAACGATACACTGGGCATTGGCATTGGCGATCAATTGCTGAAGCAGGTGGTGAAGCGCCTTGGCAATCTGGGGCTCTATAGTGTCACACGCCTTGGTGGCGATCGGTTTGCGGCTGTCTATCCGCATCTGTTGAAGGATGAAGAGCTTAACGCCTTTGCCAACAAAATGCTTGAAGCCGTTGTTGCGGCCTATACGGTGGGGGCACACCGTGCATTGATTGGTGCCAGCTTGGGCATAACTGACACGCACAATTCAGGATATACTGCAGAGCAATTGATGACCCATGTTGATATGGCGCATTCCGAGGCTAAGTCTATGCCCGGCAATAGCTTTTTCGCCTATCGCAGTGAGTTGAGTGCGCGTGTGCGCGACCGGCAATCCATCGAGATTGCCTTATTGGATGCCGTTGCAAACGGGCAATTGTTTCTCCAATATCAGCCGCAAGTCGATTTGGTGACGAACCAGATCATCGGGGCGGAATCGCTGGTGCGGTGGCGTCACCCTGAGCTTGGCTTTGTGCGGCCGGATCGATTTATCTCGGTGGCGGAAGATAGCGGCATGATCATTGAAATCGGCCGCTGGGTGATGCAGCAATCATGCTTCGATGCGGCCAAGTCTGCCAAAGGCGGTCGGATCGCGGTAAATGTATCGGCGGTGCAGTTCGAATATGGCGATGTGCTCGCGGATATTGATCATGCGCTAGAAACTTCGGGCCTAGACCCTTCACGTTTGGACATTGAAATCACGGAAAGCGTGTTCGTTTCCAAGCAGGATAAAACCATCAGCATTTTGGATTCCATAATCGAGCGCGGCGTGGGCATTGCGCTGGATGATTTTGGCACTGGCTATTCGTCTTTGAGCTATTTGAGCAAATTGCCGGTGAACAAGATTAAAATTGATCAGGCCTTCGTGCGTAATTTGCCGGAAGACAAACAATCGATGGCAATCATCAATGCAGTGATTTCACTGTCGCAGCATATGGACAAGAAAATTGTGGCTGAAGGCATCGAGACCGAAGTGCAGGCCCGGTTGTTGAGCGAGGCAGGGTGCCATATTGGGCAAGGCTATTTGTTCGGGCGTCCACTAGATCGCCAGGAATTCTGTGACTTGTTGGCCAGCCACAATGCGCCACTGCAAAAAGATGCGGTCTAACAGCCCTATTTAAGGCATATTCCTCCTGCACTTATTGGTTTTTTGATTCTCAGAGCGGTTTTCATGCGTCTTTTCTTCATTCTAGCGATGGTCATTGTTCAATTCACCGGGTCGGCGATGGCTCAATCTTTGCGCGAAAAGGCAGGGCAAATGGTGATGATTGGTTTTCAAGGCGATCAAGCATCCGGCCAATGGCATAACGGCATTAAGGGGTTGGCGCAGCAAGGTAAAATCGGCGGCGTGCTTTATTTGAAATATAATGTTTCTTCTGTTGATACCGTCAAAAAGAAGAATGCAGATTGGCAGGCCGTTGCCCCCAATGGATTGCCGCTTTTGATCAGTATCGACCAAGAAGGCGGGCAGGTTGAACGGCTCACCAAGTCGGTCGGCTTCGCTGAAATTGCCAGTGCAGCCGATGTGGCAAAATCGATGAATGCCAATTCTGCGCAAGCGCTCTATGAGAATTTGGGGCGTCGCTTGGCCTCACTTGGCTTCAATGTGAATTTTGGCCCTGTGGTTGATGTGAATGTAAATCGTGACAATCCAATCATCGCCAAATATGGCAGGTCATTTTCAGCAGATCCGGAAATTGTGGCGAGCTATGGTGCAGCGTTTGTGCGTGGGCACAAGGCGGCGGGTGTTTTAACCTCGCTCAAGCATTTCCCCGGCCATGGCTCTAGCCAGGCGGATAGCCATTTGGGCTTTGCTGATATTTCCAGCACTTGGCGCGATACGGAATATGTGCCGTTCAAAAAGCTCATCAGCCAAAATTTGGCACCGATGGTGATGGTGGGGCACCTCTATCACAAGAGCTTTGCGGATGCGGCCAACAATGATTATCCGGCGAGCCTTTCGTCTGTGGCGATCAATGGCGTGTTGCGGCAAGGCTTGGGCTTTAATGGCGTTGTGGTTTCCGATGATATGGAAATGGGCGCGATTACTGAGCATTATGGCTTCAAAGAAGCGGTTTTGGCTGCGGTGCGAGCAGGCAATGATTTGTTGCTATTTTCCAATACACGCGAGCCTAGCCTTGAATTGCCGGACAAGATTATCAATCTATTGGTGAGTGAAGCGGAGCGGGATCCGGCGTTTGCGGCGATGATTGAGCGTAGCTATGGGCGCATTGTCGGCCTCAAAGCGCAACTGAAGCAATAGAGGCTTTGCTCCATTTCCAGCAACGCGATATGGTGTCACAAAAGTGACGCCTGAATCGGGTTAAACACTCAGGCGCGAATAGGATGCGAGCGTAAGAAAAATGATGCAACAAGAAGAAACCCGGCATGTAAAAGCCTTGTTTATTTCCGATGTCCACTTGGGCATGCGGACCATCCGGGTGGAACAACTGATCAATTTCTTGCGCGCTTACGACGCTGAAACTATCTACTTGGTTGGCGACATTATTGATGGTTGGCGGTTGCAAAAATCTTGGTATTGGCCCGCTAGCTACAATCTTTTGGCGCAAAAACTATTGCGTAAGGCGCGCAAAGGCGCACGCATTATTTATCTGCCCGGCAACCATGATGAGTTTTTGCGCGATTATCTTGGCACCCATTTTGGCGACATCGAAATTGTTGATCGGGTGATCCACCACGCGGCAGATGGCAAGCAATATCTGGTGATCCATGGGGACCAGTTTGATGTTGTGGTGCGCCACGCCAAATGGTTGGCGCATGTAGGGGACTGGGCTTACAATTCCGCTCTCCGCATCAATATTTTGGTCAATTGGGTGCGGCGCAAATTGGGCCTGAACTATTGGTCTTTGTCCGCATGGGCCAAACACAAGGTCAAAAATGCGGTTAGCTTTATTGGTCGATATGAAGAAGCCTTGGCCCATGAGGCGAAGGAAACGGGCGTTGATGGCGTGATCTGCGGCCATATTCACCATGCCGATATGCACGATACTTATGGCACGCGCTACATCAATACGGGTGATTGGGTGGAAAGCTGCACGGCCATTGTTGAAAATCATGACGGGCAGTTTGAGTTGATCCGTTGGACAGATATGGCCACCAATCCTAATCAGGAGGCGCGCCGCAAGAAGGCGCGTGAAGCCGCATGACACGCCTGCTAATTGTCACCGATGCTTGGCACCCGCAAGTCAATGGCGTTGTACGCTGTTTGGACAAGGTGGGGCAGGAGCTTCGGGCAATTGGTTATGAGGTCGATTATTTGACCCCGGAACGGTTTTGGACCATGCCCATGCCCACCTATCCGGAAATTCGCCTTTCTTTGGCATCCTTGGGCGAAATTGGCGAAATCATTGAAGGCTATGCGCCACAGCATATTCATATCGCCACGGAAGGTCCGCTAGGGTTGCTCGCCCGGCATTATTGCACCAGCCATCATTGGGCGTTCACCACCAGCTATCACACGAGATTTCCCGAATATGTGGCCGCACGGTTGCCCGTACCTTGCGAATGGTCATATGCCTATTTGCGTTGGTTTCATGATGCAGCAGCACACACATTGGCACCCACGCGCTCTGTTGTCGAAGATTTGAAAGATAAAGAATTTCAACATGTTGTGGAATGGACTAGAGGTGTTGATTCAGATCGATTTACCCCTGGGCCCAAAACCGTCTACCAAGATTTGCCTGGGCCGCATTTGGTGTGTGTCGGGCGCGTTTCGGTTGAAAAGAATGTTGAGGCCTTTTTACGGTTGGATGTGCCCGGCACGAAAATCGTGGTGGGTGATGGCCCGCAGCGTGATGAGCTGGCGGCAAAATATCCGGAAGCGTTATTTGTTGGCCGCAAACAGGGTGAGGAGCTTACCGCGCATTATCAAAGTGCAGATGTTTTCGTGTTCCCGTCCAAAACAGACACTTTCGGCAATGTGATGCTCGAAGCAATGGCATGTGGCGTGCCCGTGGCAGCCTATCCAGTGATGGGGCCAATCGATGTGTTGGCAGACCCGAAAGCTGGCGTGATGGACAATGATCTAGCTGTAGCTGTTGAGCGGGCACTCAAACTTAATCGTAGTGATGCGCGTGCATATGCGTTGAAATTTAGCTGGGCAGCCTGTGCAGAGCTGTTTCGGTGCCATTTGGTGCCAGTGGTTGGCGGGCAGGAAAAGGCCGCCTGATGGCCGTTTATGGCACTTCAAAACCAAATTCATACCTTTTGGCTTGTCAGTCTTTGCAAATCAGCGCAACCTAAGTGCGTCTCTAGCGTATTTCCAAAAGGTTGTCCCATATGCTTTTCTCCATGCGCGAGGCGCTCTTATCCCATCAAGGGCGTGCTTCTAACTTCTATGCTTTCAAATTTCTCGCGGTTGGCATTGCCGTGCCGTTTTTGCCCTTGTGGTTGAAATCTCAAGGGCTGTCGGATTCTGACGTTGGTTTTGTCAATTCCGCGCCCATTTGGATGATGGTGCTGATCAATATCTTTGTGGGGCGCATTGCCGACAAGGCCAGCGATTGGCGTCAGGTTATCATTGCGGCCAGCCTTCTATCTGGATTTGCTTCGATCACCTTGTTTTTTGCGCATGGGTTCTGGGCTATTTTGTTCTGTTGGACACTAACTGTGCTGCCTTTCATGGTGGGCGCGCCGGTAACGGATGCGGCCACTGTGCGTATGGCGCGGCGGCGGAATTTGGATTTCGCGATGATCCGCGTGTGGGGCACCGTAGGCTATGTCGCGGCGAACCTGTTTTCTGGCTGGATGCTCAACCTCTCTGGCGTTGGCATCTTTTTGCCGCTATTCGTCAGTTTTTGCCTAATCCGGGGCTTGATGTCTTTGCAGTTGCCGAAATTCCGCGCGGAGGCCCCGGAGGATGAAAAGCTGGGGCCAGAGGTGGCCGTGGCACCTCCACATCCTTTGCAGGCTCAAACCATTAAGGATGCATTCCGGCCTTGGTTTGCATTGGCGATCTTAGGGTCGGCATTTATTGTCGCGTCCCATGGACCACTTTATGCATTTGGCTCCATCTTGTGGGATAGGGCTGGTTTGCCGTCCACGATCATCGGGCCTTTGTGGGCCATTGGCTCTGCCGCTGAAATTTTGACCTTCTTTGTGTTTGCACGCATCGCAAAGCGGTTTTCCGCGCGTCATTTGCTTATCTTCGCTGCCGCGATCACCGTATTGCGCTGGGTTGGCATGAGCTTTGACGTACCGGTGTGGGGCTTTTTCTTGTTGCAGATGCTGCACGCGATCAGCTTTGGTATCACTTATTTGGGTACACTGAATTTTGTGGCTAACTGGACTGCCGAAACGTTCGCAGCAGAAGCGCAAAGCCTAGTGCAAGTGGTTTCTCAGGCAACGCTGGCTACCTTTATTGTGCTGTTTGGTTTCGTCTTTTCTAATTTTGGTGCCCCAACATTTATGTTGTCAGCCATTTTGGCGGGGATTGGTGGCGCGTTGATATTTGTTTCGCTGGTGCTGGTCAATCCGCGCAGCGAAGCCTAACCCCATCGCCGAACATATCTGAAGTAGAATGCAAAACGGCGCCCCAATTCGGAGCGCCGTTTTTATTTTGTATCTTTAGATTGGCTGCTTAGTTCAAGCGGCCCTGAGCGTGTGCCAACATTGTGTAGATCTTGCCACGATCAGAAGTCAGCAAGGTCTGTGTGTCTTGCACAGGGTCAGCGCCATGAGCTGCGTCGCGCAGGAGTTGTTCAAACTCGGCCATAAAGTCTTTGGCTGTGCCAGCAAACTCAACATCTTGCTTCAATGCTTTGCGCACATCGTCAAAGATGGCTTGGCCAGTAAGGGTGTATAACCGACGTGAGAACACACCGCTTTCACCATTCTGATATCGACGCCATGCGTCCACCAACGTTTTATGGTCTACGGCCTCCACCATTTCTACGGTGAGGTTTTTCAGGTTGCCACCACCACGGCGGGCGCTGCTGGCTTGCTGTTGTGCAGATGCATTGCGCAACAAGCTCCGGACCCAGCTGCTTTCTTCTTCTGATTTTGCGTCAGATGAAGCAGCTTCTTTCTTAGGCGCGGGCTGCGTAGATGCAGCTTTTGTTGGCGCTTGCTGTGGCTGTGCAGGTTTGGTTTGCGCCGCAGGTGCAGGTGAGGATTGTGATGCGCGATTGCGTTCTGCCTCGGCTGCACGGGCATCTTGCTCTTCAATCTGCTTTTCCAAAAGCGCTGCCAATTGCTCTGAAGAAATATCATCGTCGAAAGCATCATCATTGCGTGTTTGCGGCAATGTTGGTTTTGGCTGCACAAGTTTTTTCGGTGCAGGGCGTTCTTGTGGCTTTTCAGCGGCCGGCTCGGGCTCCTCTGGCTCAGCTTCCGGTTCAGGTTGCTTCAGCTCGGTTTGCTCAACCTCAGTTTTCTTGGCCTCGGTTGGCTTCGGTTCTGGCCGTGGCGCAGGGCGCTGCTCGATGGTTTGAGCGGCTTTCGCTGGTTTTAGGTCAGGCTTAGGCGCAACAGGCTGTGCATTGACGATTTTGTTCAGCTCTTCAAGCGCTTCAATCTGCTCAGCAACCACTTGACGCATCGCTGCAGCACTTGCTTTGGTTTCTTCAGGCAGCTCCATCACGCCGCGTTGCAATTCTGTGCGGGTTGAATTGAGTTCTTCGCTCAATTCTTTCGCAGTCATGCGCATTGCAGATGATGTTTCATTGAACCGTTCAACCGCAGATTTGATTGACTCCTGCATCTCGTCGATGAGCGATTTTTGAGCTTGCTGCAATGCAGTGGATGCACGTTGGCTTTCCACACCCGCAGTTTCTGACAAATCGCGCAGATTGCTAGAAACAGTGTTGGAGGCGCTGTTCACAGTTTGTGTCAGATTTTCTTGTGTCTCTGCAATCCGCCCTTCGGTTTCTTTCACTGTATCAGAAAGTGATTTAGCGAAGGTGCGCAGGCGTGCATCAATTTCTTCTGCACGGTTGGTGAAGCCTTCAACCAAGGCATCCATTGCAGTGCGGCCGCCCTCAATTGTTTCCACAGTGATAACTGAGGCATCAGTGAGTTCTTTGGCGGCATTGGTGAAGCCAGATGCTTGACCATCAAGCACATGCTTGATTTCGCCAACTTCTTGCAACAGGCCTTCGATCGTGCCCTGCAATGCGCTCACGTGTTCGCCCATCATGCGGCCCGCATCGTCGGTGCCTGAAAGGGCTTCGCGAACGGCATCTGAGTAACGTGCCGTGTGTTGCGATACGCCTTCTTCGAGGGTTGCCAAATTGCTGGTTGAAGTTTCCAGAACTTGTTGCAACAGCAAGTTTGAATCGTTGAGCTTGGACAAGGCGCGGGTGACGTCTTCCTCAATACGTGAGGTAGAGTGGGCCATGATTTCTTCAGCACCGCGTGCATTTTCTTGAAGTGCATCACGCAATAGATTTTGCTGCGTTTGCATACGCTCTTCAATGTCAGCTGTTTTCTTGTCGATAAGTTTCGACAAGGTTTCAGACTGAACTGCCACAACCTGGTTCATGGCGCGTGCTTTGTCGCTCAGTTCTTCAGCGGTGTTCACAGCGCGAACTGAAACCAAATCTTCCATGGCGGTAGAGGCGGATTGCAATTGCTCCATTGCGCCGCGCACAACAAGGTCCATGCGCGAAGCTGTTCTTTCCACATCAGCAGAAATATCGCCAGTCAGACCTGTGAGTTTCTCATCAAGCGCTGTCATAATTCTGTTGGCGCCAGTGTCCACATTTTCCAAAGCTTCGCTGAAGCTGCTGGAGAATGTTTCGTTCATTTGAGTCAAGCGGCTCGCTGTCTCATTAGCACGCTGTGCGATCGCATCGGGCAGAGTGCCCAATTTCTCTTCGATGGTGCGTGCCAAATGGTCGGTTGATAGGGACAGACGCTCTTCGCTCTCAGCCACACGATATTCGATAGAAGTTGAAAGGCTCTCGGTTGCACCTGTGATGCGTTCTTCGGCGCCACGTGCCCGTGCTTCCATTGCGTCCGATAGGCTTTGCGTTGCTGCCGTAATCCGCTCTTCCGCTTCATGCGCGCGATCGTTCATAGAGGTTGAGATGTTATTGGCAGCAGCAGCCAAACGCTGCTCAGTGGCCGATAGGCGATTGCCGATTGTTTGATCCAAATCGGAAGTCGCTTTTTCAAACATGCCAGCAGAGGTGGTCACAACATTTTCTACGCGGCCAGCCAATGAATCTGTGCTGGCTTCGATGTTAGAAACTGCATCAGATACTTTGCCTGCAACACCTGTTTCGGCGTCCGCCAAACGTGCAATCGCCGCATCGATCTCGTTGCCCAGATTATCATTTACGCGCGCAACTTGCTCTTCGATAATTTGTGAAACGTGGCTGGTGCGTGTTTGCATGGTCTGGTTCATATCGCGCAAGCTTGCATCGATGCTCTCACGGAAATATTGACCAGATTTCTCAAACGTCGCGCCCAACTCAGTTGTGCGATTGCGCATTGTGGAGTCGAGATCGGCTGCGCTGGTTTGCAGCACAGTGTTAAACTCAGATGTGCGCTGGTTGATGGTGCTTTCCAGCGAATGGGCGTGCTGCTTGAAGCCCTGCTCATTTTCATTGAGCGTGGTGATCAAGCGTTCGCCTTTTTCACTCATGATCTCATCCATGGAGTGGAGGCGGCTGTCCAAAATAACAGCAACTTCATCCACACGGCTGGTGAGTTGAGAAATCGTATCTTGTCCAGCATTTGCCAACAAATCGTGGGCTGCGCTGGCGCGTTCGTCCAAAGTGCCACCAAGTTGGAGGAGGGCAGATTCAACTGCACTTTCCAAATTGTTGGTTTGGATGGACAAGCTCTCATCAATGCCAGAACCGAAGTCAGACAATGTGCGTTGAGCATATTCAGCATTTTGCAGAATTTTCGATGCGAGGTTCGAACCAATATTTTCCATATTGGTTGAAATTTCTTCGCCGCGCAGATTGAGGTCTACCAGCACTGACTCGCTGGATGCGCGCAATACGCCAGACAGCTTGTTGGTGCGGTCTTCAATGATGCTGGTAAATTCTGAAGTGCCTTCTTCCAAAGATTGGGTGAGGCGGGCGATCCGCTCGTCCACATTTTCCGTGAAGCCATGGGAGCCACGTGCCAACACGTCATTAAGGGCGTTGGTGCGCGCATCAATGGTTTCGGCCAAATTCTGGTGGCGTTCGCCAAATGCATCCAGCATGTGTGCGGTGCGCTCGGTAAGCAAATTGTCCAATTCGTCGCGTTTGGACTCCAATGTTTCGCTGAAGTTGGTGGCGCGGGCGCCCAACACTTGGTTGAGGCGTGCAGTGCGATCCGCCACTTCGCTCGACAATTGCTCCGTGCGTTCCACCAAAGTTTTGTCAAAGCGCTCATTTTGCTCAGAAAGGGTTGTGCCCAGTTCTTCAGTGCGCATGGCCACTTTTTCTGACAATTCGTCAGATCGCATGGCCAATGTTTGATCAAAGTTTTCGCTGTGCGCGGATAGGGTGGTGTTGAGCTGCTCTGTGCGTGAGGCAACTTTATCTGCCAACTCACTGGCCCGTTGCGACAGCTTAGAGTCGAACTGGGCGCTTTGCTCAGCCAAAGCTGACGCCATAGCGGCTGTACGCTCGTCAACAATGATATTGAGTTTTTCAGTGCCATCGTCCAACGCAGCAACGAGGTCAGATTTGCGGCCTTCAATCACATTTGTGAATTGATCAGACTGTTCTTTGAACGAGTCTGTTAGCGTATCGCCATAGCCAGAGATGGACTGGGTGATGTCGCCGCCGGTTAGGCGCAATTTATCGATGAAGGAGCTGCCCACTTCGTCGAGTTGTTGGGCAAAGCCAGAATGCACATCGGAAATGGCCTCGCGGACGCGTTCTGAGTTGGTGACCACAGCTTTACGTTGGTTGGCCAATTCTTCGATCAGTGAGCGCATGCGCAATTCATTGTCGGCATAGGTGCGCTCTAGCGAGTTCACCTCATTGTGCACCATCACTTCAAGTTCACCGGCGCGGGAAAGGGCGCGCTCTAGGCCATCACCGATGGCATTCACTTCGCGGCGCACCGCTTGGCCCACAGTGGTGATTTGTGCGGTTGCTGCAGATTCCGGCTCGGACAGGCGCAAAGCGGCTTGGGTCATGGACGATGCGGCAAGGCGCAAGTCCTGCGCCCGACGCACGATCAATGCGATGGCAAAAAAGCCGAGAATAGGAATCAGCAATAGGGCGGTGAAGCCCGCAAAATCAGGAGTTTGTGCGAGAGTGGAAAATTGAATGTTGGCCAGGTCAGCGCTAAAGCGCATATAGCCCAAGGCACCAATGATGATGGCCCAGAAAATTGACGCCAAAGTTGCCAACCAGTACGGCATGGTCGACGGCTTAGACTGCATAGAATAAAGAATGCTGGCCGCTGTTGAACGGTCATCGTTGGCCACAGACGCAGCGCGATTGGCGATGCGTTCAGCAGAACGAGAGCGACTTTCACTTGGTCGCCGGGCGCGTCCTTTTCTACTGTCAGAAGAGGTGGCTTTATCCAGCTTGGCCGCTGCACTTGATTTTGAATCTGATTGGGATTCAAGCGCGCTTTCCACTGCTGAAAATGCCAGCGTGGCCGGATCGTTTGAAGAACTTTTTTTCTTTGCCATACTCAATACTACCTTTTGCGTCCGCACAATGCCCGGCGAACTTAGGGTGAGCTGAGGCAAGTGTTGTGCTTATTGAACACAAACCGGAGCGTCCTCCGGATCTAAATAAAGCATTATAATATAATGCAATTCGGGCCACAGTACCCAACGCCGCCGAACGTTGGTATCATGCCTTTATACATTAATTGAAGGCAATCGAGACATTTTTATTAAAAATTGGTTAACGCGCAAGTGGGGTGGTGGAGGAAATTGTTTCTCTATTGCGGCATCTTATCAGCCTTAAAGCTTGATTCAGGCTTGTTTGATATGTTGTGGATAGTTTGATTTCACAAGGAGTAAAGGCCAATGGCCGGGCTTGCAATAGATCAGGTGTCAGACCCCGCAATTCACGGCGATGCGCGGCATCGGGCAATTGATTTGGCGTTCTTAGCGCGACAAACAATGGGGAACAAAAACCTCGAAAACGAGATATTGCAGCTTTTCCGGATGCAGTTGCGCAAATTTGAGCCTGATTGGGCAAAAGCACAATCGCTTCCCAACGTTGAGATCACCATTCATAGCATGCGCTCTGCCGCGCTGGGTGTCGGGGCAGGCGCCATCGCCGAGCTGAGTCGAACTGCTGAGCTTGAAATTCGCGAAAATGGCGGGAAAATTGGCGAGATATATGCGCAGCTTGCCAAAGCTGTTCGCGTCGCTCTGGACTATATCGACCAAATTTTGGGCGAATAGCCGCACATCTTCTCTCTTTGTTGTGGTTGTCATAGGCGCTTAGGGGCGCTATATGGCCACTGATCAGAGATAAGGGATAATTTTCATGGCAAAAATCACCTATGTTGAAGCCAATGGCACCAAACATGAAGTTGAAGCTGAAAATGGCTCAACCGTCATGGAAAATGCGATCCGCAATGCGGTGCCGGGCATTGTTGCTGAATGTGGCGGCGCATGCACTTGTGCCACATGCCACGTTTATGTGGATCCAGAATGGGTGAGTGTAACGGGCGGGCCTTCCATGATGGAAGAAGATATGCTCGATTTTGCTTTTGACGTGAATGACCGTTCGCGCCTGTCTTGCCAGATTAAGGTGAGCGACGAAATGGACGGTTTGGTCGTGCACGTACCAGAAAATCAGGCTTAGTTTAGCCTTAGAATTTCATTCCAGAATTCGCCATTTGGCGCAAAAATTCTATCAAAGGGGCGGGTTGTGAGTTTAATTTACTCACCGCCCCTTTCTTTTTGGGTTCGGTTTTCTCTTTTTCCCTATGAATGGGGAAATAAAAAAGCTATTTTATTTCAGTAGCTTGGCAATGGTTCGCCCCTCGATTATTTTGTGTAACAACTTAGACGAGGCGCGATGATGACCAAACTCGGCATTTTCCCAGTATCTATGAAGGTACGGGGCAAAAAAATTGTGATTGCAGGTGGCGGCCCAGAAGCCTTGGCGAAGGCCCGGTTGGCGGCCAAAACTGATGCCCACACCATAGTGGTTGCCCGTAAAATTTTTGCTGATTTCGGCGGCTTGGATATCACTGTGCTGGAGCAACCTTTCACCGAGGATTTGCTTGAAGGCGCAGCGATGGTGTTTTCCGGCGATGAGGGCCCAGATGCGGATTTGGCCAAAGCCGCAGCGCGGGCGCATGGCGTTCCGTTGAATGTGGTGGACAAGCCAGACGAGTGTGATTTTTACACCCCGGCTATTGTGGATCGTGCGCCTTTGTCCGTTGCGATTTCATCTGAGGGCGAAGCGCCTGTGATGGCGCGGTTGGTGCGGGCTAAAATTGAGGCCTTGTTGCCGCTGTCTTTGGGGAAAATTGTGAAATTTACTGGTGGCTTACGCGAAAAAGTTGAGCAAACGATTCATTCGGGTGATCAGCGTCGCAAGTTCTATCAAGATTTGCTGGCCTCGCCAAAATATGAGCGGCTGGTGGCTGATGATCGGGATCAGGATGCGCATTTATTTGCGGACTGGTTGATGCAAGCACGTGCCGAAGGGCAGGGCTTTGTGCACTTGGTCGGCGCAGGTCCGGGTGCGGAAGATTTGCTAACGCTTCGCGCGCAGCGCGTGTTGCAAAGCGCAGATGTGATTGTGCATGACCAATTGGTGCCAGACGCCATTGTGGAGATGGGCCGTCGCGACGCGGAACGTTTTGCAGTTGGTAAGGCCAAGGGCAGTCACTCCTTCACGCAAAAGCGCATCAATCAGATGTTGGTTGACTTGGCCAAGCAGGGTAAGCGCGTGGTGCGGTTGAAGTCTGGCGATCCGATGATTTTCGGTCGTGCTGGCGAAGAAGTCGCGCATTTGCGGGCAAACAATGTTGATTTTGACATTGTGCCGGGTATCACATCGGCTTTGGCCGCGGCGGCAGACAGCGAAACCGCTGTCACATTGCGCAATGTTTCTTCAGGCATTGTCTTTGCAACTGCGCATGGCGCAGACAATCAAGTGGTGACCCATTGGGCCAGCTTGGCAAAGTCCGGCATTTCATTAGGCATTTATATGGGCAAGTCGATCTTGGCAGATGTGGCCAATGATCTGATCGCCCACGGGTTGGCAGGTTCAACGCCAGTGGGTGTTGTGGTCAATGCTGGTCGTGAAAACAGCACCCGTCATTTGGGCACTTTGGCGGGCGCTGAACAATTAAAAGAACAATTGGCCGAAGGGCCGGCGATCGTTTTCATCGGTGAAGCGATTGCCAGTGGCAATTGGCAACAATTTGAGGCGCAACTGCCTCAAACATTGCAAGTGGCATAGGTGGGGCAATGAAAGTAATTACAGGCAACGAGCTTTTGTCCGGCGCCGTCGTATATTTTTACGGCGAAGATCGCTGGGGCATGGATTTGCAGCAAGCGCAAATTTTTGACGACAAAGCGCCAGAAGTTGATGAGATTTTGGCGGCGGCAACCAAGAAGGACAAGGTGGTTAGCCTTGAAGCCATTCCGGTTGAAAAGCACGACAATCAATTGGTGCAAACCAACCGGCTACGCGAACAAATTCGCGCCAATGGCCCAACCGTCGGCACTTATGGCCGCCAGCATTTGAGTGAGGCTGATTATGTATCGCTATGATGAATTTGACGCCGCCTTTGTGCGCGAGCGTACCGCCCAGTTTTCAGATCAGGTAAAGCGCCGTGTTGCCGGGGAATTGACCGAAGATCAGTTCCGCCCGTTGCGTTTGATGAATGGTCTTTATCTGCAATTGCACGCCTATATGCTGCGGGTTGCGGTGCCTTATGGCACGCTGAACTCTCGCCAAATGCATAAACTGGCGCATATTGCCCGCACTTATGACCGTGGCTATGGCCACTTCACTACGCGGCAGAATATCCAATATAACTGGCCGAAATTGCAGGATGTGCCAAAAATTCTTGAGGAGTTGGCAGAAGTTGAGATGCACGCCATTCAAACTTCGGGCAACTGCATTCGCAATGTGACGACAGACCAGTTTGCCGGTGCAGCCCATGATGAGGTTATCGATCCGCGCCCAGTAGCTGAAATCATTCGCCAATGGTCGAGCTTGCATCCTGAATTTTCATTCTTGCCGCGCAAGTTCAAAATCGCCATCACTGGCGCGCCGCAGGACCGCGCTGCGGTGAAGTTTCATGATATTGGCTTGATGGCTAATGAGAAGGACGGTCAAGTTGGTTGGCGCGTGTTTGTGGGCGGCGGTTTGGGCCGTACGCCGATGGTGGCCAAGGAAATCAATGACTTTGTACCGCACGAAGATTTGCTCGCTTATCTGGAAGCGATCTTGCGGGTCTACAATCTGCATGGTCGCCGCGACAATAAATATAAGGCGCGGATCAAGATTTTGGTGCACGAAACTGGCATTGAGCAAATCCGGGAAGAAGTTGAAGCCGAGTTTGCGCAACTGAAGGATGGGGTGTTGACCCTGCCCCAGGAAGAGTTGGATCGGATTTCAACTTATTTCGCCGCACCACCGTTTGCTGCTGATGCAGAGGATGTGTTGGATGCCGAGCGTCATGCGTTGGAAAATCCGCAATATGCGAAGTTTTTGAAGCGCAACCTGTTTAAGCATCGTCAGCCTGGCTACACGTCCATCACCATTTCCTTGAAATCGGTGGGCGAGGTGCCTGGCGACGCGACAGACGAACAGATGGACGCGATTGCCGAGTTGGCCCGTGACTATAGCTTTGATGAGCTGCGCGTGAGCCACGAGCAAAATCTGGTGCTGCCGCATGTGAAAAAGTCCGATGTACGGGCCATCTATGAGCGTTTGGTCGAGATTGGCTTGGCCGAAGGTAATGCGGGTTTGATTTCCGACATCATCGCGTGCCCCGGCCTTGATTATTGTGCCTTGGCCAATGCCCGTTCTATTCCGATTGCGCAGGATATCGCCAAGCGCTTTGCGGATCGTGAAAACGAATTTGGCGAGCTGAAAGTCAAAATCTCCGGCTGCATCAATGCCTGTGGTCACCACCATGTGGGCCATATTGGCGTGCTGGGCGTGGAGAAAAAAGGCACGGAGCTTTATCAGATCACAGTGGGCGGTGATGCCACTGAGCACGCTTCTGTTGGCAATATTTTGGGCCGTGGTGTGACAGGTGATCAAGTGCCGGATGCGCTTGAGAAGCTGCTCGATGTCTATATGGCCAAACGCGAAAGTGCGGATGAGCCCTTTATTGACGCGTTCCGTCGTTTGGGTGAGGCCCCCTTTAAGGAGGCGCTTTATGGCTAGTTCCAACGCCGCAGCAGCGTTCACCCCGAAGGAGCGCCTGAGCGATCTGCAATTGGTTGCCTTGAATGGCATGTTTGATGAGCGTGACGCGCTGAGCGTGTTGCGCCATGCGCTGGAAGAATTGACCTCGCACCCCATCGCGATGGTCTCTTCTTTCGGCGCAGATTCTTCTGTGTTGCTGCACATGGTGGCGCAGATCAATCCGCATCAGGAAGTGTTGTTTTTGGAAACGGGCAAGCATTTCCCTGAAACGCTTGAATATGTGGAGACCATGAAGCAGCATTTGGGCCTGACCAATGTGCGTTTTTTGGAGCCAGACACCAGCGATTTGGCACGTTTTGACCCGAAGGGCGACCTTTGGCAAACCGATCCTGATAGCTGCTGCCATATCCGCAAAACGGAGCCTTTGGACGCCGCATTGAAGGCCTATGGCGGCTGGGTGACTGGACGCAAGCGCTTCCAAACCAGCGATCGCGGGGTGTTGCCACATTTTGAGTTGACCAGCGATGAACGTATCAAGGTTAACCCATTGGCCTATTGGGATTTTGAGGATGTGAAGGCCTATCGCGCCGAACATGATTTGCCACCGCATCCCTTGTTTAATGTGGGCTATTTGTCTATCGGTTGTGCGCCGTGTACCTCGATGGTGAAGGAGGGGGAAGACCCTCGCTCCGGTCGCTGGCGCGGGCGCGACAAAACCGAATGTGGAATTCATTTTGATGTAAGCGGCAAAATCGCAAAGCCGCAGGCCAAGGGACAGGGCATGAATACGCTTTTTAAAGACGGTCAATTTGTTGAAGATCAATGGCGTGATCTCAAAGAAGATGAAGCCTTGATTGATCTCGATCATGTTTTTGTGCCGTTTGCGCTTTATCTTGAGCATAAGGAGCGGATTTTGGGCAGCAATGGCGCCATTGGTTTGATTGTTGAGCCGGGCGACGATGTGCATTTGATCGGTGACGAAGCGAGCCGTTTTTCTGCGATTGCGGTTGAGTTTCCAAAGTTCGGTGATGGTCGGGGATATTCCTCTGCCCGCTTGTTGCGCGAGCGATATGGCTTTGAGGGCGAGTTGCGTGCACGCGGCGATATTTTGACGGACCAAGTGCAGTTTTTGCGCCGTTGCGGCTTTGACAGCCTTGTGGTTGTTGACGGACCAACGCGAAACGCACTAGAAAACGATGCGATTGCTGGTGTTTCAGTGTTTATGCAGCCCACAGGCCGCGACATTGAGGTGCCCGCAGGCACACGCCCTTTCTTGCGGCAGGTGAAATAATCTTTTTGGGGTGGTCCAGCACCCTTTAAACCGCAGGCGGTCCAGCGCCTGGAATAAGACACGAAGTGAGTGAATAAATGAGCGAACAAGAGATCGTCACCGATGTGGTGATTGTCGGTGCGGGTCCTGTTGGACTTTTTGCGGTGTTTGAACTGGGCCTTCTGGACATCAAATGCCATTTGATTGACATTCTGGACAAGCCGGGCGGCCAATGCGCTGAGCTTTATCCGGAAAAGCCGATCTATGACATTCCAGCCTTTCCCGAAATTTCTGGGCAAGAGCTGACCGATAATTTGTTGAAGCAGGCGGAGCCATTTGGCCCGACCTACCATTATAACCGCATGGTCAACGAGATCGAGCGGCAGGATAATGGCGACTTCCTCGTGAAAACCGATGCGGGCGAAACCTTCCGCTGTAAGGTTGTGGTGATCGCTGCTGGCGGTGGTTCGTTCCAGCCGAAGCGTCCTCCCGTGCCAAACATTGAAGAATATGAAAACCAGTCTGTTTTCTATGCCGTGCGCAAAATGGATGATTTCCGCGATCATGATATTGTGATTGTTGGCGGCGGCGACAGTGCACTGGATTGGACCTTGAACCTTGCGCCTTTGGCCAAAAGCCTGACGCTTGTGCACCGTCGCGATAGCTTCCGCGCCCACACCGACAGCGTGAACAAAATGCGCGCCTTGGTGGATGAGGGCAAAATCAACTTTGAGCTGGGCCAGATTGCCTCGCTTGAAGGCGAAAACGGCCAGATCAGCGCCGTGAACATCAAAAATGCTGACGGCGAAAAAAGCCTGCCGGCAACCCGTTTGATGCCGTTCTTTGGCCTGACCATGAAGCTTGGCCCTGTGGCCAATTGGGGCCTCAATCTGCATGAAAACCTGATCAATGTGGACACTGAAAAGTTCGCCACATCGGAAGAAGGTATTTTTGCAATTGGTGACATCAACTATTATCCTGGCAAATTGAAACTGATCCTTTCTGGCTTCCACGAAGCGGCGCTGATGGCGCAGGCGGCCAAGAAGATCATCTCCCCGGATGAAAAAGTTGTGTTCCAATACACCACATCATCCACCAAATTGCAGAAGAAGCTTGGGGTGAAATAATGCATATTTACGTCACCGACCATAATGGCAAGGAACATGAGCTGGAAGCGCTGGAAGGCTGGCGCGTCATGGAAGTGATCCGCGATTGGGGCTTGCCCATCAAAGCCGAATGCGGTGGCGCATGTGCGTGTGCAACTTGCCATGTGTTCGTTGATCCCGAATGGCAGAGCAAGCTGCACCCCGCCACGGACGAGGAAGAAGATATGCTCGACACGGTTCCCGATGTTGAAGACAATTCTCGCCTTTCTTGCCAAATCCTGATGAGCGAAGAGCTCGACGGGTTGAAAGTTTCTCTGGCGCCGAGCGCAAAGCCCGACGCTGAGGTTGCATAGTTTTCGCTCACGGTTGAGCGCTGGTCGGTGCTTTGCACCGATCAGCTAACCTGCGCGGGCGCGGCGCTAAAGTGCGCCGGGCTGGCCGCCCAAGCCTTGTTCAGGTGCCCCCGGCGTTTGCGCTTATGGGGGCATTTTTATGGGGCGTCACTGGTTGCTGCGCTCGCATTTTCTGTCCTAACGTCGGACGGGCTGGCCTAGCACCCCCGGCATTATTGCGCGCCGCCGTCGTTCGCTGCGCTCACTACCCCGGCATCCCCGAAGTTTTTACGTGCCGCCACCGCTCGCTGCACTCCCGTCCCCGGCACCCCCGGAGTCTTTTTTGCCGCCACCGCTCGCTTCGCTCCCGTCCCCGGCACCCCCGCCGATTGGTGCCAAGCATTGAACTCTGATTTCCCGGCGCCATTTTTCCTCGACATCGGCCACACCCGCCGCCGTCACCCCAAGACTTGATCTTGGGGTCCATTTCACTTTTCCGCTTGCTGATGTGGTGGCGGTCCAATCACCTGCGCTCCTACAAGCTGACAACTCAAATGGATTGCAAGGCATTATTTGTCCTCACGCCGGACGGGCTGGTCTTGCAATGACGCGGTGAGGGTGGTTGGTGCTTTGCCAAAACATCTGCGTGTAATTGCCTACACATCCCCTTTGGCCATCCCGGCCTTGAGCCGGGATCAATTTTCCGCTTCCTGCCCACATTCGCGCAGACACACCAAAGCGCCTGACATGCGGCATGCATTCAGGGGATAAGGTTTGCGGGGCACGAGACGTTTCGGGGCTCGTGGTTGCGCAGAGAATTGAGACCGTTCACGTCTCGCACCAGCGGCGTTTTTCGCACCTTGGTCTGATTATGCGGGGTGCTGACCCAATAGTCCCAGCCGCACCGATGCGTTGCACCGGACGGCCCGCCCTTGGTGTCGGGCGAAATCAAATCAAAGGCGCGGTGCGCCGCGTCCGGCCCACCAACCGCTTCTTCATAAGTCTGTTTATTGCCGCCACCGGTCGCTTCGCTCCCGTCCCCCCCCCGTCATAATGGGAGGGCCGACAGCGGTCGCCACGGTCGCAGTTTACGCACTCACGCCGCGTGGCTGCCGGGCACCCCCGGCATTTTTACGCGCCGCCGTCGTTCGCTACGCTCACTACCCCGGCATCCCCGCCAGTTGGAGGGCCGATAGCGGTCGCTACGGTCGCATTTTCTGTCCTCTCGCCGGGCAGGCTGGCCCGGCATAGGGGTGAATGCGATCGCTTTGCTTGCGCCGATGCGCGGCATCCTGCCGACTGCTCGACAGGGAAACAGATATACCCCGTTGTTCGTCAACAACCGCGTGGGGCAGAAGATGGCGCCATTTTACCACGGGTTTTGGGGGCGGGGATAAGTTTGTGGGTTGTGATCGCGGTTTGTGGTGGGTGGCTTGGTTTTGATGAGTGAAATTATTGCTGTTTTTCAGTTGGTTACGTGCAGCCGATTGCGAAAATGAATATTTGTGTGCGATTTCAAATTTCAATTTAAAGTTGTTTTTATTGCACGTTTTGCGACCACATATCAGTCGTCATACTCGGGCTTGACCCGAGTATCCATGACGTCGTTCCACTTGCCGTGACGTGCGCGAGATGCGCTAATGTTTGCTTCGCTTGCAGTTCCGCATCTCTACCCAAGCAGTATTTTATAGTTTGGTTGGACGCGCCCATTTCCTGCGTGGCCAGCTGATCATGGACCATCGGGTCAAGCCCGAGGGTGACGTCGGGGAGGGGAAATGGTTGCGCGCATCCACCGCCGTTATTCCCGCCAAGCCATCCGGCGTGAGGAGAGTAAGGCGGGAACCCAGATGGGAGTTTATAATTAGCAAAATGAAAATCTCGCTTGCCATAACAAACCCCACATCTCACCTCACTCAATTCGTAATTCCGAGACGGATTTTTCTGAGATATTCGTCTCGATCAAATGGATTGAGACCCGAGTGTTTTCGAGTTGGTGGATTTCCAGAAATTGGCGCATGGTAAGAAAAACTAAACTCCAATACCCCTTCGCCACCGGAAAGATTGGGCAATATTTTTTGAATTTGCTGCGTATTGCTTGCTGAGATTGTGCCCTCCAATATGGTTTTAGCGCTTGCTGCATAGGTATTTGCGATTTCCGCACGTGCCTTGGCCAACTCTGGCATAAATTGCCCGACAGATGAGTTGGGCAATTCAAGGCGAAACTGGTTGATGGGTTCGCAGACGATAGACTTTGATTGGATAATGGCTTGCGCGAGGACAATCGGCGTCAGCCCGCGAAAATCTGCTGCGGTTGTAATCGGTGATATCCAACCTGTTTTGGTTATTGTGATTTCGAGATCAATCACACTCCACCCGAAATAGCCTTGCGTGAGGCAAGTCTCAATCGAGTTTTCAATTGTCCTGTAAAATCCGGCAGGCATTTGGCCTTTGTCAGCTTCCATGGAAATTTGGTTTCCAGTGCCAGCCCTTCTAGGTTCAATCCGCAACCCGAGTGTCGCATTGAATGGGTTTTCGGGTTGATCTGAAGTCATGACCACTTCACTAGGGTGAGCGATACGTTCAATGCAAATAACGGTGCTCTCTTCGAATGAGACCTCGACATTGGCCTCGTCAAATATTTGCCTCTGAAGTACCTCTTTTTGCACTTCGCCATATAGAGAAACGAACAAAGAGTTTTCGTCATCTTTCCGCAAATTGATAAGAGGATCTTGGTTTGCTAACTCCGATAGGGTGAACCAAAGTTTGGAGGCGTCGGCTGTTTTTATCGGCGTAATTCTTGTTTCCAATGTGGGTGGAGCGAATTGATGTGATTTGCCGTTTGTCAGTTTTTCACCTATGTGATCGCCAATTTTAGTATTTTTTAATCCATGTAGAATTGCGATGCGGCCCGCAGACACGTATTGTGATTTTCGAACCTCTCCTTTGTCGAAAAGTTGAATATTTTTCACTTGAGCCGTGCCGTTTGGCAGCGTGATTTCATCACGGTTTTCGATGCTACCTGCATGGATCGCGGCGTAGGCGATACGCTCACCACCCCAGCCTCGATCGATTTTAAAGATTGTTCCAGATAGGGGGCGTTCTGAACAATTGGCCTTTGAAGGTAAGTAAGTGTAGATCGCGTTTTGTATGGCGTTGCTGCCTGCACCTGTGACTGCCGAACCCATTATGACGGGAGTTACGCGACCCTTGGCGGTCTGCACGGCAAGATTGTCGACCAGATTTCGAGGGCTAATGCTATCTGGGTCATTTATGTAGTTGAAAAGCAGTTCTTCATCATGTTCGGCCAACTGCTCAACTAGGCTTTCGCGAACAGATTTGTCTTCAAAATCGTTTGGAATAAAGCTCGCGCTTTTGGTCGCCTCGTTTTCAACGCGACCTAATTTGACAGGGTGGACATCAAGCTGGCTGGCTAGATCGTCCACGATCAAAGCGGAGTTTGCACCCATTCGGTCGATTTTGTTGATGAAGATGAGCGTGGGAACGCCAAGTCTTTTGAGGGCACGCATAAGGATGCGGGTTTGCGGTTGAATGCCTTCTACCGCTGAGATGACCAAAATAGCGCCATCTAAGAGGCCGAGAATGCGTTCAACTTCTGCAATGAAATCGGGGTGGCCGGGCGTATCAATCAAATTGACCGTCAAGTCTGCGATTTCGAATGATACAACAGCAGATTTGATCGTTATGCCACGTTGTCGCTCGAGTTCGAGCGAATCCGTATGGGTGTCCCCACGATCAACAGAGCCAATATTGTGAATGATGCCTGCTTCGAATAGCAGGCGTTCGGTTAGACTGGTTTTACCCGCATCGATGTGGGCTAGTATTCCTAGATTTAGAGTGCGCATGGACGGCCATTTTCTCAAGATTAATGATCAGGTTTCTTGAAAAAACAACGTTCGCCATTTTTGCCTCTATGATCTGAATAAGGATATGTGGATGCTCGATCCACGCGGACAGGCTAGACCAATATTTGGTGTTGCGCAATATTGAGCTTATTAAGCTTCAGCAACCGCCTTCTTCCCCAACACCGTTTCGTGCCCCTCCATCGGATGACGTGGGATCAATCTTGCCAACAGCAACGAAATAAACGCAAAACCAGCTCCAGCCAGGAACACCGCTGCGGGGTTGGTGATCCAGATGAGGCCAAACACCACCGGGATGACCACGGCGGCGATGTGGTTGATGGTGAAGGCGACGGAGGCGGTGGGGGCCATGTCGCGGGGGTCGGCGATTTTTTGGAAATAGGTTTTCAGCGCAATGGCTAGTGCGAAGAAGAAATGGTCGATCACATAAAGGCTGGCGCCGAGGATCGGGTCGTTTACGAACGCATAGGCAGTGAACACCAAAATCAGGCCGATATATTCAATGGTGAGGGCGGTGCGTTCGCCAAAGCGGATGATGGCCGCGCCGATCTTGGGCGCGAAATACATATTGAACGCCACATTGATGAGGAAGAGGATGGAGACCTCGTGCACCTCAAAGCCGAATTTCTCCACCATCATCCAGGCCGCGAAAACCACAAAGATTTGGCGGCGGGCGCCGGACATGAAGGTGAGCGCGTAATAAAGCCAATAGCGTTTGCGCAGCACGATCTTTTTGATCTGCGGCACTTCTTCCTTAAACTGCGGGAACCAGAACACCATAAAGGCCACCAGCGCCAGCGTGAGGCCGCCGAAAATGGCGAAGAGGGCCGTATATGGCAGCTTAGCCCACTGATAAAGCCAAATGATCAGGCCGAACACGATCAATTGCCCGAAAGAACCGACCGCGAGAATGACGCCCAATTGGCGCGGGGCGGTTTCTTTTGGCAGCCATTGCAGCTGCAAAGACTGGTTCATCGTCTCATAATAATGAAAGCCCACGGACATGATGAAGGTGGTGATCAACAGCCCCGTCAGCGTGGGGAAATAGCCCGTGACGGCAACGCCTAAGCCCAATACCGCAAGGGAGATCAGGGCAAAGGTTTGCTCACGCAGCAAGAGCAACACAAACACGGCGGTGAAGGCGAGGAAGCCCGGAATTTCCCGAATGGATTGCAATAGGCCCATATCGGCGCCAGTGAAGGCGGCCTTATCGTGGGCGAAATTGTTGAGGAAATTTTGCCATGAGGCAAAGCTGAGCTGCATGGCGATGGCCATGAGGATCAGCATGAAATAGGGCGAGCGCAAAAAGGCGCGGTGTTTGACAAAGATGCTCATTGATTTTGAGTAGGCGCACTGGTCCAACCAGTCAAGCGCAAAAGCGGCAAAAGGGTTCTGCGCCTATTGGCCTTTGGTCTGATCCTGATCTTTCGCCAGCTTGGTGAGGGCGGGGAGGAAATCGCTGACCGCGGGGCCTTTTTTGAGCATATAGGGCAGCGGGCGGATGACGGCGATGGCGGCAATGCCGACGCGCACGGTCATCAGGCCATTGATCACCCCCTCGCCCAGCTTGGCAGAGAGGCGGGCGGCGAGGCCGTGGCCCAGCAATTGTTGCACCACGCTGTCGCCCAAGGCAATGCCGCCCGTGAGCGCCAAATGAGCCATGACCGATTTCGACATTTCAATAAAGCCGAAAAAGGAGGGGCGGGCGCCATAAAGCTGGGCAATGCGGCGGGTGAGGCGCGCGGCTTCATAGAGCACGAACATGATGTCAAAGAACGCGCGGGGGCTGACGGCAGTGACCAGCGAAATGCGCTGGGCCGAATTGGCGATGATGGCCTTGGCCTTTTCGTCGAGCGGGACGAGCAGAGTGCGCTCGGCAAATTCGAGCAATTGATCGCCATCCAGAATATCTTTGGCGTGGCGGTCAAACTCGGCCAATTGCCGGGCCATGGCTGGGTTGCCTTCATAAATGGCGCGGAGCTGCTGCACCGCCTTTTGCGCTTCGGGCAGGTTTTTGCCCGTGTGGGCGGCGCTGGCTTCGTGCTTCAGTTTGGCGAGGGTTTTGAGGCGGCGGAGGCCGAGAAACTCGCGGACGATCAGGCCCAACAGGGCCAGCACCATCAGCGCCACAAGGCCAAGGCCCACATAGCCGAGGGCCGGATAGGCGCTGAACAGATCACGAACCAGCCGCTCGAGCGCCAGACCGATGCCGAGGGTGATCAGGAGGCTGAGGCTGCCCCAGAATAGGCGCGGCCAGAAGGAGCGCTTTGGTGCGGTGGCGAGGTCTGCCTCCGGCTCAATCTCAGTGCTGACATTGATGGCCTGATCGACCTCAAAAGCCAGCGGACCCAGCTCGTCTGTTTCGGGCTTTTTCTTCTCGTCCTTGGGGGAGAGATCGACGGCGAACGGATCGGTCATTGCAATTTATCTCCCAAGAGGAAATCGAGCGCGCGGTCCAGCCGGATGTGCGGCAGGCCGGATTTTTGCCGCGCGGCATTGTCGAGCACGGGTGGGCGGAAGCGGAGGAATTTCAGCTTGCCCTTATAGCTTTGTTCGTCCTCAAAAATTGAATCCGGGTTTTCCGGTAAGTTGCCGGGATATAGAGCGATTTCGCTATTGCCATCATAGGTTTTGTCGCCCAGGCTCTCGCCTTTTTGCGGCGTGCCGATGATGGTTTTGAGCATCTTGCCTTCATGCTCCACCTCGCCTTCATGGGTGGCGCGGATGGCGGCGAGGGCCATGGATTGGGTTTCGGCGCCCTTATAATGGGCGCGTTGGCGCGCGCCTTTGACCAGCAGACCCAGCACCTCACCCAAACGATCGTGGTTGGTGTGGGGCATATGGTCGGCCTTGGTGGCGGCGAATAGGATCTTGTCGATATGGGTGGAGAAAAAGCGGGTCCACAGCGGATTGTTGCCAGTTTTAAAACAGGTCAGAATTTCGCTAAGGGCTTTTACCAAATCCGTCACTGCATCGCTGCCGGCATTGAGCGCGGTGAGCGCGTCGACCAGAATGATCTGACGGTCCAGCCGGGCGAAATGATCACGGAAGAACGGGCGCACCACGATGTTTTTATAGGCCTCATAGCGGCGCTCCATTTGTGCGTAAAGGCTGTCGCCTTTCGGCGTCGCATCCGGCGCGGGCAACGGCGCAAAGGTGAGGGCGGGGGAGCCTTCCATATCGCCGGGCATCAGGAAGCGACCGGGCGGCAGGGCGCTTAAGGCATGTTCATCGGCGCGACAGGCCTGCAAATAGGTTTTAAAGGCGTTGGAGAGGCGGGTGGCCAGCTCTTCATCCAGCGGGGCGGCGGCATCTGCCTTCAGCGTGAGGTTGAGCCAGTCTTCCGCGATATTGGCGCGGGCGGGGGCGTGGGCCTTTTGCAATGCATCGTCGGACCACTCGCGATAGCTTTTGTCGAGCAGCGGCAAATCTAAGAGCCATTCGCCGGGATAATCGACAATATCCAGATGCACTTCGCGCGGCCCGGCCCAAGCGGTTGCCCAATGGCCTGGCTGGAATTTGAGGGTGAGCCGCACTTGTGAAATTTGCCGGGTGGATTGCGGCCAATGGCGGTCCTCGCCCTTGAGGGCTTTCAGATGCTCCTCATAAGCAAAGCGCGGCATTGCGGCGTTTGGGTGTGGGCTGAGCTGCGCGCCGATCAGCCGTCCTTCGGCCAGCGGCGTGAACAGGGAAAGATTGTCGCCCTCGATCAGATTTTGGATCATGGAGGTGATGAACACGGTTTTGCCCGCGCGGGATAGGCCCGTGACCCCCAGCCGAATTGTGGGCACAAACAGGCCGGTGACGCTGTCGCGCATATTATCCAAGGCGATGCGGGTCTCATCGGTCCAATTGGCCATCAGGCAGGATTCCTCAACTCAAATGCTATCCCTTAAGGTAGGGGTTTTATTTTATGGGGCAAGGGGTTGGGACTTATGGTCAACAATCAATTGGATATAAACATGACTAGAAAATACTAAATTCGATGTAATCACAATTCATGTGCAAAGTGATTGATTTCCAAGAGAACAGATATTCATCCTCATCTAATTTAGAACAATTGAGAAATCCATCTGAAGCATTCGGATCTTTATTTGTAATGATTTTTTGTGAATGATAATTCCAAAATGGGCCGAAATCGCCCGAACTGTCAATTTCAAACCTACTAATGTTTGTAATGCCGCAAGGTCCCTGCGGTCCGTCCTGCTTAACCACCCAAGTGTTGCCACCATTTAGAGATGTAAAAGTCTGCTCATACGTGTGTGTGGATACACTACAAGTTCGGGTTGCTATGTCGAGTGAAGCTTCAATCGTTTCTAAATATTTGTCTTTGCTTGGATTTTCACAGAACGCAGAAAATGTTTCGATTGGAAGCCTTATGTCCTGCAGTTCTTCAATCGATTTCGTCGATAGAGCTTCAGTATATTCGGTTGGATCGATATCAGGTAGGTTAGGTACCCGTTCCTCTCTCAACGCTGAATTTAACTCGTTCATGTATTCACATGCTTCTAACGGCTGTTTAGGGTTGGCTTCCAAGGCCTTAAGTTGACTAGCCACTGCAGCTTCATAATCCGTCTGACTAAGCTTCGGACGAACTGATGTTTGTACAAATTCGCAGTCGATTAGATTAGCTCTTTTCGTGCAAAAGTAAGTTAAAGATTGTTTTTGCTCCTCTGCGTATACTTTTCCGGCAGTCGGTGCATTTTGTGCAGAGACGGATAAGCAAGTGGATAGAAAAACTACTAGTGAGTTGGACACCAATTTTGTTGTTTTTGCGTTTAGGATTATCATCTTTAACCGCCGTAGCCGGAAAACTAACTTTTGAATAGGATTTAGAAAATCCACCTATGTTACACTAGTCATTTGTGTGCGATTAAGCTAGCATCACCCATGGTTGGCAGAACACCAAGGCGTCGCTGCTCCGGGTTCGGAGTGCTAAATCTGCCATAATTCACGCACTGCATTTGGGTTTTATATTCAATGCCGCGTCGTTAAGTCAGCGACCAACGACATTCGATGCGGCAGCTAGGAATGTAAAATGTCAAAGCAAGCCATTCCGCTTTATGCAGCGGATATTTCTCAATTTTCTCGCAGTTTAGCCAAGCAATTGAGCCAGGACGAGGCGGTGCCGAGCCATCTCAGCTTGATGAATATGCTGGCGCGGGCGGCGGGGTTTCGCAATTTCCAACATATGAAGGCGGCGCATAAGTCTGGCCAGAAAATGGCCGATGGGGCGGAGGCCGCGCAGATTGATCATGCGTTGGTGTCGCGCTGTTTGCAGCATATTGATGCGGATGGGGTGATGCACCGCTGGCCCTCGCGCCGACGGGTGCAGGAGACTTGCATTTGGTTGTTTTGGGCGGTGCTGCCCAAAGGGGAGCATTTGCATGAGCGTGGGGTGAATGCGCTTCTGGATCAGGTGCACAGTTTCGGCGATGCGGCGCTGTTGCGGCGGATGATGGTTGGATTGGGTTTGCTGACCCGCAATCGCGATGGATCTGATTATTTGCGGGTGGAGCAGAAGCCACCTTCAGAAGCATTGGAGTTGATCCGGCGGGTTAAGGCGCGGCGAGGGGCTTAGAGGTCCGTCACTGGTGGTGAATTGGCCCCGGATCAAGTCCGGGGCGGCCGCGGGGGTAGGCGTTTGTTGTTCTACCACACCTCCCCAGGGCGGGGGACGCCTTATGTCTGCGTTTCAGGCGCGCCTACTATCACACACAACGTCATTGTCGGGCTTGACCCGACAATCCAAGATGTGGGTCCATTCTTTGCGGTTGTAGTATTTTGCTCTGAGACGCCCGTTTGGCCAAATCTTCATGGACCCTCGGGTCAAGCCCGAGGGAGATGTTGGGGGGAAGTCTGCCGATTTTCTTGGTGGTCATTCCCGCGAAGGCGGGAATACAGGTGCGAATTTCTATTTGCTTTGTGCGTCTTGGGTTGTTCACGTCTGGATCCCCGGGTCAAGCCCGAGGATGACGCGGGGTTTGGGGGTGGTGAAGCGGAAAGATGTTTGTTTCGTGCCGCGCTTTGTCGTGAAATGGATTGCAAGATCAAGTCTTGCAATGACGGTGGGAAAAGATGCTTCTTCCGAAAACGGGCTGTTTTGCGGTGTGCTGGAATTGGCCCCGGATCAGGTCCGGGGTGGCCGAATGGAGGCTGCTGGTGGGGTCTACTCAAATCCCTGCGCTTTGTAATCCTCCAGCAATTGCTCATACCAGCTTTTGCTGAATTTGATTACGTCGAGGCCGTAGCGCATGGTGGCGAGTTGGAAGAAGGCCATTTTTTGGAATTGGGCCGGGACTTTTGAGAGGTCTTGGGCGTGGAGCATGGTTTCGAGTGCGGCGATCCAATTGTCGGCTTCGTCGATGTGGAGCTGGATGTGCGGGGCGACGTCACCTTCTATGTGACCAAAATAGAAGAGGCGCAGCATGCTTTCGTCTTTGGTTTTGAAAACGGCGACGGGTTCGCTGATCCAATCCTGAAAGGCTTTTGCGCCTTTGGCTGTGCGCGAATAGACTTTGCGCACGCGTTTGCCTTTGGCCTCCTGCCGCACTGTGACCAGATTTGCCCGCTCCAGCTTTTGCAGGGCCGGGTGGATGGAACCGAACGATGTGTTGTAAAACATAGCGGTGGACTGCTCCATCGTTTTTTTCAGATCGTATAATGTGGCGTCTTGGAAGGCCAGCAGGCCAAGAATGATCTTATCTTGCATCAGCTTTTATGTTGCATGAGTTCGGTGCCCTCAACTTGGGTCATTTCACCCTGATTGCGCAAGGTGGAATTGAAGAACTCAACAAGGGATTGATTGAGGCTGCTGCGCATCATTTGATAGTCAACTGGCCCCAACATGTCGAAGAATTTCAGGAATGAGATTTCATTCAAATCGCTGAAATTCATGTGGGCTGCGCCATCAAACACCAATTCGCACCCGTTGGTGGATTTGGCGATTTGTTGGTTCACCCAAGACATATCTGACTTTACGCCCGCTTGATCGTTGGCATTGCCATAGGCGAAGCAGAATGCACCAGCGGGGTTTTCCGCGATGGACCATGTAAAAGCAGGGCCGTCCATGCTGAATGACGCGCTGACGCGATCATCTTGCATGTTCATGTGGGTAGCCACGGCACCACCGAAGGAATGGCCGAAATAGCCGATTTTATCGAGGTCTAATGTGCCTGAGATGGTGGTGGAGATGGCACCAGATTGCAGCGCAGGGAGTTGGTCCAACACCAGCTTGTTATTGTCGATCCAGTCTTGGAACTGGCCGCTAATTTCGCCAAAGGCTTCGGTTTCGAGCGCGTGCATGGTGGTTGTCCACTCGTCCATCGAATTGGTTCGGCGCAAAGCGTCATAGCCTTCGGCTTGGCGGGTGAGCAGCGTTTTTGCGACTTCCGGCGGATAGTTGGCCACATCTTCTGACTTGAGGGTTGGCTCATCGCCCCTAAAGGCAACAAGGCTGTGGCCCGGGTGGCTGATGGCCATGACCATATAGCCCTGGCTGGCCAATTCGATCACCTGATGACTGTTTTGTCCTGCGTACATGCCATGGCCATGGTTGAAGATGATCACAGGATGCGAACCAGCGACGGCTTTGGCACCGATATAGGCGGGGAGCGGTCGATCATCTTGCATCGCAGCCTCTGGCGCACCAAAGCTTTTCGCCATTTGGGCAGCGAGGGTTTTGGGCATGACAGGTGGCTGCTGGTCGGTCTTTTCTGTTGCGGGGTAGAAGATTTGTACATCCACCCAGCGGTCACCCTGTTCAAGATTGGTGCGTTGATAACCGACGAGGTGCGGGCCTGATGGGGCAGGCAGCGCGGGTTGCAACATATTCAGGATGAGAAGGACGCCGCCTACGATCAAAATGATGGAGATGGCGATAAACCAAAGCTGTTTCATAAGGTTTCTCCAAAAGCAAAACTGGATCTTATATATATCTAGTAGATATATTTGCAATAGGGGTGTTGGTTTTGTTTTTTTGGGGATGGGGCGTGAAGGCGCGGGTGAGCTTTACATGACTGTGGCTGCGTGGCCCCGGATCAACTCCGGGGCGGCGGGAGTGGAATGGCAAACGGGAAAAGAGTTGGCTTCGTGCTGTGTGTTGTCGTGAAATGGATTGCAAGATCAAGTCTTGCAATGACGTGGCGGAACGTGGTGTCGCACGGGTGCGTATAAATCGGGCGCTGCATGGATTACCGGGTCAAGCCCGGTAATGACGTTGAGGAGTGGGATGTTCCAACTTTAACTCGGGGTGCCAATGGCGGGGGTGCCGGGGACGGGAGCGATAGCGACCGGTGGCGGCTAGAAAAGAGCCGGGGGTGCCGGGGACGGGAGCGATAGCGACCGGTGGCGGCAATAATAAAAGAGCCAAGCAAATGCTTTTAAAACAAATGCTTGGCTCTAATGTCTCGAGATTTGATTCAGCTTATTTGGTGCCGATTTTGTTTAGGTCATATTCGGTTGTTTGATAAAGCTGATTGATCCAGTTGCCGAACAACAGATAGGCGTGAGAACGCCAGCGGTTTAGGGGCTCTTGGGTTATGTCGTCGTTTGGGAACGTGTTGACGGGGGGCGGCGTGTCGAGGCCGGCTTCTTTGTCCCGCAAATATTCTTCCACCAGTGATTTATGGTCATATTCCAAATGGTTCAGCATGAAGAGCTGACGATGATCTGGATCGTTGAGGAGGCAGAGGCCGACTTCTTTTGAATTGATCAGCACCTCCAAATTGTCTGGCACGGACGCATGGTCAATATCATTGATGCGGGAGACGGGGATGGCGAAATCGTCTGAGAAGCCCAACAGATATGGCGAAGCGTGGGTTGCCGCTTGGTGGCGGTAGACGCCAAATGCTTTTTTCGGGCGGCGGAAGCGCTGGACATTGTAGAAATGGTGCAAGGCAGCTTGCGCACCCCAGCAGACAAACATGGTGGTGTGCACATTGGTGCGCGTCCAGTTCATGATGTCGACCATCTCGTCCCAATAGCCAACATCTTTGAAATCGAGATGGGCGATGGGGGCGCCAGTGACGATGAAGCCGTCGAATTTACGATCTTTGACTTCATCCCACGTTTGGTAGAACGCTTCGAGGTGATCTTGCGCCACATTTTTGGATTGGTGGTTTGAAATGCGCACCAAGGTCAAATCAACTTGCAACGGTGTTGCGCCAATCAGGCGGGCGAACTGGGTTTCCGTGCGCTCTTTATTGGGCATCAGATTGAGCAAGCCAATTTGTAGCGGGCGTATATCCTGGGTGGCGGCGCGGGTTTCGTCCATCACCATGATGCCCTCATCTTCCAAAATTTGACGCGCGGGCAAATGATTAGGAATCTTGATGGGCATTGGAGTACTCCGATTAGAGATTATGAGGTTTTTTGGTTTAGGCGGTTATGAAAGATTGATCAAGCTTTGTTGCGATTTGTGATGGCAGCCGCCATCATCGCATCAAAATCTTTCAAATCTCGCATGGTGGCCAGGTCAGCGGCTTCAATGATGTAGCCGTGCTGGTCAGCAATTTGCTGATAAAGGGGCAAGCGATGGCGAAGGGCCGTGGAAAACACCCAGATCATAAAGGCGTCTGGGTCGACATCCTGATCATGGGCAATCTTATTCTCTTGCTTGAATTGCTGCCACTTCTGGTCGAGCAATTTCGGCGCGTAATACATCGGCTTTGGCGCTTTTTTGAAACGCGCAATTAGTTTTTCTTCGTCCTCTTCTGTGCCGCGAATATAGAGCAGCGCGGATGAACCTGTTACGGCTTCTAAGACGGGGTCTTGCGGGTCATCAAGGTCGATCACTTCGCAGAATGAGCCTGAGCTATCCGCAATGAAATGATCATAGCCATAGAGGCGCTTGGCGCGGTCTATGAAGTATGGGGTATCCAACATGGCAGAGATTTCTGCCTGGCGATGCTGGGCTTGGCGGCGCTTATATTCGTCGAACGGGATGCCACCCAATTCTGGGTTGCCGGGCTTGCCAAGATAGGTCGAGAGGGGTGAGAGATTATTGAAGGTAATGTTCGAGCCAATATAAATGCTGTCTGTGCGCAGCAGGTTGGCCAAAAACGGATCCTTCATGGCGCATTGCTTAAAATTATCAACAATGTGCTCGCCCATATAGCGGGTGCCAATGCGGTAATCGACTGAATAGTGGAACCAATTCTGATCGCGTAATTTGTTGGCGAAATGGGTTTTGCCCACGCCCGACATGCCAAATGCAGTGATGCATTTGCGCGGCGCATTCAAAAACTCATCTGGCGAATTGAAAATCATCTTGGTGGTTCCATTGTTGCTCATCCGGTCTTAGCGGGTTTCGCAATGGCGCTCAAGTCACTGATGGTGCTGGCGGTTCGGCAAATTTGCCGCGGCTGGGCAAAAATTGCCCCTTATCTGGTAAAAGATTCCGCTTTAATGGCCGGATTTATGGTTATCGAACTATTAAAATCAATTAAATCAATGAGTTAAAAGTTGGCATCCCTTTTGCATTACTAAAGGTGGATTTCGATGTCCGCATCGACAGTAAGGAGAAACAAATGGGTATCTATGGGGCGCTATCCACTGCAGTAACCGGGCTTCAAGCTCAGTCATTTGCGTTGGAGCATATCTCAGGCAATATCGCCAACTCGCAAACGACGGCCTACAAACGAATTGAGACCGACTTTGTTGATTTGATTCCAGATGCACCGGTTAGCCGTCAGGTTGCTGGGGCGGTGATGGCTCAGTCGCGTGCAACGAACGATTTGCAGGGCGATGTGACCACTGCGGGTCGAAACACCTACATGGCGATCAATGGCGATGGCTTTTTTGTTGTTGAACAAAAGATCGGCACCAATGATGGCAATGCAGTGTTTGGTGGGACGGATTTTTACACCCGTCGTGGCGACTTTGACGTGGATAAAGAGGGTTATCTGGTCAATGGTTCGAATGCCTATCTTAAAGGGCTGCCTATTGATAGTGTGACGGGCAACGTGGCCGGTTCTGTGCCTGAAGTGATCCAGCTCGACAACGCCTTTTTGCCCGCGCAACGGACTGCGGTGTTCAATTATCAGCTGAACTTGCCGCAATTGCCAAAGAATGCTGGCTATGACCCGGTCAACACAAACTCAGAGCTTTTGGATTCTGGCGATTATACGGATGATCCGACCACAGGCGGTGGCGGCTTTGTGACAGCCAACGAAAGCGACAAGTTCCTCGCTGACTCGATTGCAGGCGGGGCGATCACTGTTTATGCGGAAAACGGTGCGCCAGCTAACGTGCAACTGCGCTGGGCCAAGACAGACTCATATGCAAATGGCGGCCAAGATACTTGGAATCTATTCTATCAATCGGATGCAGATGCCACCGGCACTGATCCACAGTGGCAGAATGTCGGCACCGACTATGTGTTCGGCACCAACGGTTCTTTGTCCCCCACCATCTCATCGGTAAACCTGACTGGTCTTACAATTGATGGGATCAATATTGGCGATGTGACCTTACAGCATGGCAATAACGGCGTGACACAATTTGCGGATCCAAACGGCACCACCGAAGTGACCAAGCTTTCGCAAAATGGTTATCCTGCTGGTGAATTTGTGTCAGTTGAAGTGAACCGGGAAGGCCGGATTGTTGCAAACTATTCCAACGGTAAAAAGGTGGAACTGGCGCAAGTGGTGACGGCGAACTTCAACGCGGTCAATGAACTTAAGCGTTATGATGGCGGACTTTATTCTGCGACATCAGAGTCAGGCACACCCATCTTGGATATCGATGGCAACGTGACCGGCGCGGCGCTGGAGCAGTCGAACACCGATATTTCGGAAGAATTCACCAAATTGATTGTGACGCAGCAAGCTTATTCGGCTGGCACACGGATTGTGACCAGCTCGGACGAGATGCTGCAAGAAGCATTGAACATGGTGAGATAATTGAGCTGGGGCGGTTTAACCGCCGCCCCTTTAAATTGATGCGCTAAAGGGTGACCTATGGGCCTTTCTGTAACATTGAGTAATGCTTTATCGGGAATGGATGTAAACCAGCGTAGCCTGGACATCGTTTCGCGAAACGTTGCCAATTCGGGAACGCCCGGCTATCACCGACAAAGCGTTGCCCTGATTGATGGCTTTCGGGGTGGGAGTTCAAGTGTTCGCGTTGCGCAAATTCAACGTGCTTATGTGCAATCGCTTGAAACTCAAACTCAGCGTGAAACCAGCCGCATGGGTGCGCTGGATGTGCAAGCTGAATTTTTGGGACGCTTGGAATTGTTGCTGGGCAAGCCCGGCGATATCAATTCGCTAGACACACAACTTTCGAACTTTAAGGGCGCGTTGCAGGAGCTTTCTGCCAGCCCGGAAGATTTTGTTAGCCGGGCCCAAGTGGTGGACCGTGCGCAGACAATGGCGGAATCGCTAAACTTCTTGTCGCGATCTGTTCAAGGGATGCGGCAGGAGGCTGAAAGCCAGATCACCGTTCATGTGTCCGATCTAAATCAAAACCTTGAATTGCTGTCCAAGATCAACCAAGAGCTGATGGACACAACCAAGGTAGATGACACGCGCCTTGGTATTATGGATGAACGCGATCGCTTGCTGGCACAAGTGAGCGAGCTGATCGATATCAATGTGCAATATAATGATAATGGCACCATCAATGTGATGACCAAAACGGGCGTTGGTCTCGTGGATGCCGAGAAATTCTCGACCTTCAAGTTTGAGAATGCGGGGAGCCTATCACCAACCTCACTTTATGATACCGATCCAGTACTCAGCGGTGTGGGTAGCCTGAAAGTCGTGACGCCAGCCAATTTGGAAATTGACGTTGTTGCCCATGATTTGCTGACGTCTGGACGCATTTCATCGCTGCTTGATTTGCGCGACAATAAACTTGTGACTGCGCAAGATCAGCTAGATGAAATCGCGGCGGGCTTGGCGCAAGCCATGTCCACCATCGATACGGAAGGTACAGCAGTTTCCGCTGGCGGCGAAGATGGCTTTGAAGCTGATCTTGGCGCCATGCTGCCCGGCAACAGCTTCACCGTTAAATATGAAGTGGGCGGCACACCGCAAACGGTTCGTGTTGTGCGGGTGGATGACCCTTCCAAGCTGCCGATGGATAGCACGGATGAAAACGGCTTACGCACGATTGGCCTTGATTTCTCCGGCGGCATCGGCGCAGTTGCGACCGATTTGAATGCGGCGCTTGGCGCGGCGATTACGGTTTCGAACCCATCGGGCGATGTATTGCGCATCATGGATGATGGCGCGGCGAATACGTCTGATGTGCATTCCATGGTTGTACAAACCACAGCCACTGGTACGCAGGATGGCGGCTTGGGCATGTCGCTATTTGTCGACAGCTCTTCAGGGGCATTCACCAATTCACTTGATGGTACGCCGCAAAAGCGTGGCTTTGCCCTGCGTATGGGCGTTAATCAGGACGTTGTGGCCAATAATTCGTTGTTGGTGCAACATTCTACCTCGCCCCTGACGCCAATTGGCGATGCCGATCGACCCAACTATTTGGCAGACCGACTGAACACCATGACCTTCCGCGCGGAAAGCGCAGCACAAGGGCAGGGCGCGTTTCGCCTGAATGGCAGTGTTGAGGAAATTGTGCGGCAAACGCTCAATTTCCAAGGCAATGAGATTTCAACGGTCAAGAAAGCGCATGAGCATCAAGGCAAGCTGCTCGAAACGTTGGAAATGCGTGCTGAAGATGCCTATGGCGTGGATATTGACCAGGAGATGGGCAAGCTTTTGGAATTGCAAAATGCCTATTCCGCCAATGCCCGGGTTTTGACCATTGTGCAAGAGCTGCTCGACCGCTTGATGCAGGCGTTTTAGGGAGACATTAGATGATCGTAAATAACTCACTGTTTCCTGCAAAATTCAGCTACCGCGCGATCACCGATATGCGCGACCAGCTGGATAAGCTAAACCAGCAATTGGCGACCGGCCAACGGGCGCAGACACTTTCTGAATTGGGTGCTGACCGCGTGGTTGATATGACGTTGCGGGCACGCACGAGTGCATTGGAAACCTATCAGCAAAATCTCGACAATTTGGATGTGCGTCTCAACTATCTCGACAATGTGATGACCCGCATTGACGAGATTGAAGACGAAACACGCTCATCTGCGCAGCAAGGTTCGTTTGAGATTAATGGCGTGAACATGACCGCCGCGCAGTATCTGGCTGAAAACCGGATGAAAGAAGTGATCGATCTGCTGAATGCGGATTTGAACGGGCGTCATTTGATGGCTGGCAATGCGACAGCTGAAGACCCCGTCGCCAGCTTTGACGCTTTGATGAATGGCGCAGACGGCAAAGATGGCTTCCGTACGATTATGACCCAACGGCGCGAGGCTGATTTGGGCGCGTCGGGCCTCGGGCGTGTGACCAATGGTGTTGTGGGCACAACGGTGACCATTGCTGAAGATGGCACGCATCCATTCGGCTTCAAGTTGGATAGTCTTTCATCTGATGGAACATCAACGACTTTGACGGGACCAACAGGCGCGCCACCAAGCGCGACGATCGAGTTTACAAGCCAACCTGCTGACAATGAGCGGATCATGATTGGCTTGGATTTACCCGATGGCACAACTTTTTCTTTGGAATTGAAGGCAGTTGCCGGGGCACCACAAAGCCCGAATGAGTTCCAAATCGGCGGGACAACTGCAGACACTGCGGCCAACATGCAAGCGGCCTTGAACGAACGTTTGGGGCATTTTGCACAAACGAAATTGCAGGCTGCATCTTCATTCGCGGCAGCGGATAATTTCTTCAACGCAAATGGTGATCCCGCTATGCGTGTGGACGGCCCGCCTTATGACAGCGCGACGGCCATGGTGCCTGCCACCGATGCGGATACCGTGATTTGGTATCAAGGAGAAAGCTCCACCAACCCGCGGCTTAATTCGCAAGCGCGTGTGGATGAAAACACACGTGTGAATTATGGTGTACAGGCCAATGAAAAGGGGTTTGCTTCGCTCATGCAATCGCTGGCGGTATTTGCGGCTGAAGGATATTCACCTTCCGATCCGAAAGCGACCGAACGCTATGAGGCCATGAACGGTGTGGTGAGACAGCGCCTTGCCGAAACAAATAATGGCGAAAAAGGCTCAATTGAAGTGATTCAAATGGAACTTGGCTTGGCCAAGACCACTGCTGGGCGGGTTGCAGAGCGGCATGGGCAGCAAAAAGCAACGCTGGAATCGATGCTGAGTGAGATTGAAACGGTTTCGATGGAAGAAGTTGCGATGCAGATCATGCAGCTTAAAACGCGGATGGAAGCAAGTTATCAAACTGCGTCTATTGTGAACCAGCTCACCATGGTCAACTATATGCGATAGCAGGCTATTCTTGGCCACTGCGGCATTGTGACCGCAATATAAGTTTCGATTTGCAAGTGGTTCAAAACTCGGCTTTGCTTTATTGATTGAGCAAAGTTGAGTTTGGTTATGTTTAAAAATATTTCGATTGCTGCGGCGCTACTGTTTTTCACCCTGAGCGCCCTTATGATTTTTTACCCACCTCTGATTTATTGGCTATTTGCCTTGGAGCCGCATGAGCTTGGCGACTTTTTGGCGAAGCGGGCTGGTGTGCTGTTTTTGGGCTTGGGATTGTTGAGCTTTTTGACGCGTGATGTGCGGGATAAAGCAATTCAGCGCATTATATCCATCAGCTTTGGCAGCATGATGTTGCTTATGGCTGCGATGGGCATTTATGAATTTGCCCGAGGCTATGCTGGGATTGGGATTTGGTTTGCCAATTTAACCGAAATCGGCTTTGGCGCCGCCTATTTGATGATGTGGCGGCGCACAAAAGAATAATCTAGATCTGATTACAGGGCAGGGTGGGCGCCTTGCGGTGCTTCTTCCTGGTTTTGTTGGGTGCGCAAGCCTGCGGCCAACTCTTTGTTGATGTTGATTAATACATCAAGGCGACGTGCCTCAGGATTGGCCAAGGTCGACATGGTGTGGTTCATAACAAAGATGCCCAAATTGGCGACATTTTGCTTAATCAAAGTCGGCAACGGATTATCATCGTTTGTTACGGAGGTCATAAATACCGTCCACAACTTGCGATTATAGGTCAGCGCGCCGTCAAGCTCAGGCTTTTTGTTGTCCCAATCATCACGAATCCGCTGCAATTGTGCAGCTGACTTGGAAAGCAAAGAGGCTTCCAGTTCGCGTGGACTAGCTGTTTTCTTGGCTGTCTGTTGGTACGCCAAAGCCGCCTGTTGTTGCATCGCCGATCAGCTCCCGTTCGTATTCGATCAGTTTTTTAGCCTTCTTCAGAGCTTTATAAAGTGAACCGGTTAATATCTCATTATTAATTTCATCAACAATTGCGGTCATTGATGGGGCGGCTTTTACTAAGTCGTTGACAAGGCTGAAATATTCTTCCTGCACTTTATCAACGTCATCATCGAGATACATTAATTGCACTGCAAAATAGACGCGCTTGGCGGGGGAGGATGCTTCCTCCACGCGCATAATATCTTTTTCGCGCAGAATCGGCGATCTACCTGAGACATATAGCCGTGTGCGTTGATCTGAATTGGTGATCACACAATCACCCACAATCAGCCGCTCTTTCGGCTTTAATTCAACTTTTAGGGCCATGTCGTCCTCTTATGAATTTTGCAGAACTATCCTAAACTCTCCTTATTGGAAGAGTCTCAAAACGTTCTGATCCGCTTGCGACGCCATGGAGAGAGCGGTTGATGACAATTGCTGCCGTGTTTGCAATGCCAAAAGGTTCGCGCCTTCTTCGTTGGTGTCCGCTAAGGTCAGCATATCCGCACCGTTGGCCAAAGTCGAAATCATTTGTTTGGTAAAGTTAGTGCGGTTTTCAACAACTGTGAGGTTGGTGCCGAATGTTGAGGCCTGATCACGCAGCAAGTTGAGCGATTCTGTGATGTCGTTTAGAACAGCATTTACAGACACTTCGTTGTCGAAAGACCCTGCCACATAGCCCGTGCCAGTAAGCGTTGTCATGTCAGCAGTTGTGTCGGTGTCATCCAGTGTGAAATTGCCCGCAGCGGTTGTGATGGTAACCGTTGTGCCGTCGGAAGATGCAGAAACGTCAGGAATTGCGTCCAATGCGTTGATGATATCGGCGGCGGTTGTCGTGGCCTCATACTCAATTGTGTAAGTGTCTGACCCAATGGTGAGTGTCAATTCATCGCCAGCTTCGCGGCCTGCTATAAGGTTGGTTTCGGTCACAGTGCCCGTGGAAGAGGTGCCAACTGTGATGTCATTTAGGCCTAGGAACGTTGATGTGTCTGTAAGGTCAATGGCCTGGATGATCAGTTTTGAGGTGCTGTCTTCGTTAAATACCACTGAAAGATCATTGCCTGTGCCAGCGAGTAAGTTCTTGCCATTGTAGCCTGCGTCGCGCGCCATATCCTCGATCTGCTGCAACAAGCCATTGAACTCGTTAGCAAAAACCCGACGATCTTCGATCTTGTTGGTTTGGTTCGCTTGGTTCGCTTTCGCCTTGGCTGCCTCCACCAAGTTTACAATATTGGTGATGCCATTGTCGGCGGCTTTTAGCGTTTGTACGCCTTGGCCCATCGAATCGAGCAAGCTCGCCAAATCGTTGGCGCGGCTATTCAAGCCTTGGGACGTGAAGAAAGAGTTCGGATTGTCGAGTGCAGAATTGACCTTTAGGCCCGTCGCCAAACGGTTTTGTGTGCGGCCCATCATGTCGGCTGTACGTTGCAGCGACAATAGGTTTTGCCGTACGGATTGCGAGAGGGTAATATCTTTCATCGCGAACCATCCTTCCTGGAGTTGTTAATAGAGTCTTGCCACGATTCTTGGTGACAATGAATTGTTAACCTTACTGAAAGGTTAACGCATATTAACGGAATGGCTCAAATTGGAGCAGGTGGGCGAATTTTCCACAATATCTACGGCAAAATCTGCCTAGTTTGTTTTGACATAAAAAAAGACGTCGAAAGAATCGACGCCTTTTTTTGAAGAAATAGCTCTGAGAGCCGAGTTATGCTGTGTCTTAACCGAAGAGACGCAACACCGCTTGGTCCGCTTGTGAAGCGAAGGAGAGGGAGGTCGAAGCCAATTGCTGCCGTGTTTGCAAGGCCAGCAAATTCGCGCCTTCCTCGTTGGTATCTGCCAAAGTCAGCTTGCCAGCGCCTTCTTCCAAAGTGTTGATCAAACGCTTGGTGAAGTTTTGGCGGTTTTCAACAACGGTGAGGTTGGTGCCGAATGTTGAGGCTTGAGAGCGTAAGGTTGAGAGAGCTGAGCTCAGTGTGTCTAGCGACGCGCTGATTGATGTGTCGGTGTCGAATGTACCTTCCACATAGCCGGTGCCAGTTTGTGTGGCCAAATCAGCTGTTGTGTCGGTATCATCAATAACAATATCACCGGCTGCGGATGTGATTGAAATTGTTGTACCGTCTGTGGAAGCTTCCACACCGTCAATCGCGTTCAGGGCTGTGATTACATCTTCAGAAGTTGTGCCCGCGCCATAGTCGATTGTTGCAACAGTTGAACCGCCAACAGTTACTGTCAATGTGTCGCCTGCTTCATCACCGCCTTCAAGGTCAGTTTCTGCGATGCTCAATGTGCCGGCTGTGCCAACAGTGAGGTCTGCAAGGCCAAGAGCGCCCGAGGTGTCAGTGTAATCAACGGCGTCGATGGTGATGGAAGAAGTACCGTCTTCATTGAAGATAACGGACAAATCGTTGCCAGTGCCAGCGAGCAAGTTTTTGCCTTTATAGCCAGCATCTTTCGCCAAATCTTCGATCTGGGTCAGTAGATCGTTATATTCTTGTGCAAAGCGACGACGATCTTCAATTTTGTTGGATTGCAGCGCCTGGTTAGCCTTACCTTTGGCAGCTTCAACCAATTTTGTAATGGCTTGGATGCCTTCATCCGCTGCTTTAAGGGTTTGGACGCCCTGGCCCATATCATCCAACAATCCGCTTAGATCAGAAGCGCGATTATTCAATGCAGAGGCAGTGAAGAATGAGTTGGGGTTATCAAGTGCAGAGTTCACTTTTAGACCCGTGGCCAAACGATTTTGCGTTTTGGACATCAAGTCGGCCGTGCTTTGCAGTGAAAGGAGGTTCTGCCGCACTGCTGCGGACAAGTGGATCATTGTCAAAGTTCTATTCCTTCATGGTTTCTAGGCCCGATTCTGGGGCACTTACGATCATGAATGAACATGGTTAATCGAAGTTTAACTGGCCGTGCAAAATGCGGAATTTGTTGCAAATTGCGAAAAATCACGCAGGCAATAAAAAAGGCGAGCTGAAGCCCGCCTGTTAAATCTGCTATATTTTTCAATTTATTAGAATAGTCGTAGCACGTTCTGGTCTGCCTGAGAGGCGAAGGAGAGGGATGTTGAGGAAAGCTGTTGCCGTGTTTGCAGTGCCAGCAAATTCGCGCCCTCTTCATTGGTGTCCGCAAGTGTGAGTTTGCCCGCGCCTTCTTGCAATGTATTGATCAATGACTTTGTGAAATTTTGACGGTTTTCAACAACAGTCAAATTTGTGCCGAACGTAGAAGCCTGTGATCGCAGTGTGTTGAGCGCGTTATTGAGATTATCTAAAGTCGCGTTGATTTGCTCGTCAGTTTCAAAGCCGCTTGTGCTGCCTGCAGCGAAATTTGAAGATGTCGTTTTCGACAGATCGTTTGTCGTAACGGAATCGTCAATCGAGACGTTGCTCTCGGTGTAGGTTATTGTCAGCGAGCCCGTCATCATGCCGGGTACAAAGGTCGCCGACAAGCCTGAGATGCTGGCGGAATTGATCTCATTTGCGATGTATTCGGAGAAGCTGGTGGCGCCCGGGCCGGGGTCGCCTGCCGCAATTAAGGTGTTTCCTTCACCATCCTCAATAATGAAGGTGTCGCCCATGTCCATATTGTTGGCTAAATCGGCGTCACTGATGGTAAACGAGCCCGGTGTGTTTGCAGTCACGCCAGCGATTTCTGCCAAGCCTAATGATGACTCGGTGTCTGTATAGTCAACCGCGCTAATGCCAAGTTTGCTGGTCCCATCTTCATTGAACACAACATCTAAATCATTGCCGGTGCCTGCCAGCAAGTTTTTGCCGTTATAGCCAGCATCTTTCGCTAGTTGCTCAATTTGGCTCAATAACTCATTGTATTCCGTTGCATATTTTGTGCGGTCATCTGTGCTGGATGATTGCAGGGCCTGATTGGCTTTGCCTTTGGCGGCTTCCACCAGTTTGGTGATGGACTTTATGCCTTCATCAGCCGCTTTTAGAGTTTGAATGGATTGGCCCATATCATCCAAAAGTCCGCCAAGATCGTTGGATCTATTATTGAGGGCCGAGGCGGTAAAGAATGAGCTTGGGTTGTCCAGTGCAGAATTCACCTTCAAGCCGGTGGCGAGGCGATTTTGTGTTTTGGACATCATATCTGCGGTGGATTGGAGTGACAGAAGATTCTGCCGGACCGCCGAGGAAAGCTGAATACTACTCATAAACTGACTTCTGGTTTATCGGGACGCCCTTCTGGACGCTCAAAACAATAGAAGTATTTCAGTTAACTGAAGGTTAATGACTTAGGTAAGAATCTGAAAATGAATAAAAAAATGGGCGGTGCATGATCCGCACACCGCCCATTGCGATAAAGTACGCAATACTAAATTCTTTATCCCTAGAACAAACGCAACACGTTCTGATCCGCCTGAGAAGCGAATGAAAGTGAAGTAGAGGAGAGCTGTTGACGTGTTTGCAACGCCAGCAAGTTCGCGCCTTCTTCGTTGGTGTCGGCCAATGTCAATTTGCCTGCACCTTCTTCCAAAGTGTTGACCAAACGGGTTGTGAAGTTTTGACGGTTTTCAACCACGGTAAGGTTTGTACCAAATGTGGATGCTTGAGACCGCAAAGTGTTCAAAGCTGTGTTCAGTGCTGTCAAAGAGTCGTTGATTGAGGTGTCGCTGTCGAACGAACCAGCAACGTAACCAGAGCCAGTTTGAGTGGCTAGGTCAGCTGTTGTGTCGGTGTCGTCGATGACAATGTCACCATTTTCCGAAGTCACAGTGATGTCTGTACCGTCTGTTGATGCTGTTACGCCATCAATTGCGTTCAACGCTGTTACAACGTCTTCAGCAGTGGTGCCGTCATCATAAGCGATAGAACCAACAGATGAGCCGCCAACGGTTACGGTCAATGTATCGCCATCTTCATCGCCACCCTCGAGGTCTGATTCAGCGATGGTCAATGTGCCGCTTGTGCCAACTGTGAGGTCGGAGAGGCCCAATGCACCTGAGGTGTCAGTGTAATCAACTGCAGAAACACTCAACGATGAAGTGCCGTCTTCGTTGAAGATAACTGACAAATCGTTGCCAGTACCAGCCAACAGGTTTTTACCTGAGTAGCCAGCATCTTTTGCCAAATCTTCGATTTGAGACAGTAGCTCGTTATATTCGCCAGCAAACTTACGACGGTCAGCTGTTGAAGAAGATTGCAACGCTTGGTTGGCTTTACCTTTAGCCGCTTCAACCAATTTGGTGATTGACTGAATACCTTCGTCTGCTGCTTTCAAAGTTTGAACTGACTGGCCCATATCATCCAATAGGTTGGTCAAATCGCCAGCGCGATTGTTCAATGAAGATGCAGTGAAGAAAGAACCTGGATTATCAAGGGCAGAGTTGACCTTGAGGCCAGTGGCCAGACGGTTCTGTGTTTTTGACATGAGGTCGGCTGTGTTTTGCAACGACAGAAGGTTCTGCCGCACAGCTGACGAGAGCTGGATATTACTCATATTACTTCCTTTTCTAGGTACTCGAGTTCCTTCCTGGAACAGCTAGAAAATGAATGAATATGCCTAATGAACAATTAATGTCGAAATTTGAATATAAAAAAAGGCGGACCGCAGCCCGCCTTCAAAATCATTTTGTCGTTTCGATTTACAGCAAACGCAATACGTTTTGGTCTGCCTGAGAAGCGAATGACAATGAAGTTGATGCCAATGTTTGACGTGTTTGCAACGCCAGCAAGTTCGCACCCTCTTCGTTGGTGTCTGCCAAAGTCAGCTTGCCAGAACCCTCTTGCAATGTGTTGATCATTGACTTGGTGAAATCTTGACGGTTTTCAACAACTGTCAAGTTTGTACCGAAGGTTGAAGCCTGTGACCGCAATGTGCCAAGGGCAGAAGTCAACGAGTCCAAAGTTGTGTTGATTGATGTATCTGAATCAAACGAACCTGCGACATAGCCTGAACCGGTTTGGGTTGCCAAATCGGCTGTTGTGTCGGTGTCATCGATTACGATGTCGCCATTTTCTGACGTCACTGTGATGTCTGTACCGTCTGTTGATGCTGTTACACCATCAATTGCGTTCAACGCTGTTACAACGTCTTCAGCAGTGGTGCCGTCATCATAGGCGATAGAGCCAACAGATGAGCCGCCAACGGTCACGGTCAATGTATCGCCATCTTCATCGCCACCTTCGAGGTCTGATTCAGCGATAGTCAATGTGCCGCTTGTACCAACTGTAAGGTCAGAAAGGCCAAGTGAGCCAGAAGTGTCTGTGTAATCAACCGCAGAGATGTCCAACTTAGATGTACCATCTTCGTTAAATACCACTGACAAATCGTTGCCTGTACCAGCCAACAGGTTCTTACCTGAGTAGCCAGAGTCTTTGGCAAGTGTTTCGATCTGGTTGAGAAGTTCGTTATACTCACCAGCAAACTTACGGCGGTCTGATGTTGAAGAAGACTGCAAAGCTTGGTTTGCTTTCGCCTTAGCCGCTTCTGCGAGCTTGGTGATCGCTTGAATACCTTCGTCAGCAGCTTTCAATGTTTGAACTGCCTGGCCTTGGTCATCCAACAAAGATGAAAGGTCAGAAGCACGTGAGTTCAAAGATTGAGCTGTAAAGAAAGAACCTGGATTGTCCAAAGCAGAGTTAACTTTCAAACCAGTTGAAAGACGGTTCTGCGTTTTGCTGAGAAGATCAGCAGTACCCTGAAGGGCGGTGAGGTTCTGACGGACAGCTGATGATAGTTGAATAGCCATGATACTAAATACTCCATTCTGGCTTACAAACAGGCCTTTCTGGCCCGCGCTTAATTTGAAAAGTTTTAGCCATTTCTTTGGCCGCCACTTCCCGCGATATCCCCCATAAGCCACTGATCAGGTGAACTAAACCTTAATCAGGCAACGTGAGGAATTCTTATAGTAAACCGCCGTTTAATCGGCATGGTTAACAACGGTTTTACAATTACTTAGCCCTTAATTGTCTCGAGCTGACGCAAGAGGTCAGGTGAGGGAACCCAGCGGCGATTGATCATCCTTGGGAAGTCAATATGCCCTGGTTCGCCTTCATCCGCATTTGCGGCTAGAGAGGCTTCAAATAATAAACTTGCTGGCGCCGACGGTCCCACGAGTTTGGGGAGGTCTGGCAGCCCATCGTCGGCTACAGGATTTACGCGCTGCGGGTTTGAAGGTGGCGCTGCTTGTGCGCTGCCAACCTGTGCCTTTGAACTGGCCGCATCCTGCGGTTTGTAATCCTGTTGAGGGCGTGCCGATCCACTAAGGGCGGCGCCGCCTTGGAAACCGGCGGCAGATTCTATTCTGACGGTCACGGCTCTTCTCCATGAAATTTCTCGGCATTTCTTGCCTTAGAGCATCATGGAGAAGAGAGATTGCGTATAAGTAATTTGGTGGATGGTTATTTAATTTAAATTTTAATAAAAGTTAGGGCAGTGCATCCTAACTGGTTTTGTTGATGGAAACGCCTTGAAAACTTTGCACTTTTGCTGCCGCTGCACCGTTGCCACCATAGGTTTTTGGCTTTTGCACTTGCCCTAGTTTTGAGGCGACATCGCCAACAATCTCTTCAGACAGGGATTTGGCCGTGGCGAGTACGCGCATATTCTCGGCCATTTGCGTGGCAAGGGCCGACTGATGCTTTTGAAGTTCTACTAACAGATGTGGTGCGTTTTCCTTCAGGAGCTTCGTATTATGCTGGATGGCGCGGGCCAAGCCGACATATTTTTGTGCCAGCTCCGCTTTAGGTGCGGCAAGTTCGCTGGCCTCAAGAAGGCGCCCGGCGCGAAGCAATGTTGTTTCATTGTTCATGACGTCCACCAGCCGGGTGAGCGTTTGATGTGCTTCGGCACAAACCTCTTCTGGCTCGCCAGGCAATGGGATCGGCGGGCTATTGGCCAATGTTTGTGCTCTTAACTGATGTGGGTTCATTGTTGATACGCTCCTGATACATAAGCCGGGTTGGGTTGCGCTGCTGCAGGACGCGGCGCATTGATGGATTGTTGAGATAGAATAAGATCGCGCAGAATGTCGTCAGCTAAGCCGATGCCACCATTGCCCGCCATGTTGTTGGCATATTCCTCGCCAAGCATGCCGCGCCATGTTTCTTCCGCATAGCCGCCACCGAACATGCCTTCTGTGTCGCTGGCCTTGACCATTTCGCTCATCAATGTGTTGAGGAACACACCTTCCAACTCGGTCGCTTTTTCTTTTAGCGACACAAATTGGGCATTGGTCATGTTGTGGGGCTTTTGAACTGGATAATAGGTGTTTGCCGTTGACATTAGATCACCTCGATTTCAGCTTGCAGCGCGCCCGCCGCTTTGACAGCTTGCAGGATCGAAATCAGGTCGCGTGGGGAAATCCCCAGTGCGTTTAATCCATCGACAAGCTCTTGCAGGGTGACGCTTTCGTTTAAGGTGGCGAGGCTGCTGTCGATTTGATCGACTTGAATTTCTGTGCGCGGCACAACAACTGTTTGGCCGTTTGTGAGTGGGTTCGGTTGGTCGACCTGCGGATCTTCCGTGATCGTTACCGTGAGATTGGATTGCGCAATCGCGACGGTAGAGACGCGTACATCGCGTCCCATCACCACAATGCCGGAGTTTTCATCGATGACAATCTTGGCTGGCAAATCAGGGGTGATGACCAATTGCTCAATATCTGTGATCAAATCGACAATGTTGCCGTTAAAGCCGCGGGGCAGGGTCAAATTGACCGTGGCATTGTCCAGCGGCACAGCTGTTGGCATGCCGATAAGATTGTTGATGGCCAACGCAATGCGGCGCGAGGTGGTGAAATCTGGATTGCGGAGCGCCAAGCGTACAGCGCGGCGCGCACCCAAATCGAAATCAACTTCGCGCTCGATCAATGCACCATCGGAAATACGGCCGGTGGTGGGGACACCAGAAACGATTGTTGCGCCATCGCCTTCAGCCTGGAAACCGTTAATGGCGATTGGGCCTTGCGCAATGGCGTAGACTTCGCCATCCGCACCCATCAATGGCGTGACGAGCAAGGTGCCGCCTTGAAGACTTTTGGCATCGCCCAAAGCAGAGACCGCCACATCAAGGCGAGAGCCTTGGGTAGAGAAGGCGGGGAGATTGGCGGTAACCATCACGGCGGCCACGTTTGCGGTTCGCATATTGGTGCCACGTGTATTCACCCCCATGCGCTCCAACATGGCCACAAGGCTTTGGCGCGTGAAGGGCGCATTGTTAAGGCCGTCTCCTGTGCCGTTTAGGCCAACAACCAGACCGTAACCCACCAATTGGTTTTCACGAACGCCCTCAATGGTGACAATGTCTTTAATGCGCGCGGCATTTGCTTGCGCTGCCAAAAGCAGGATGAGCAAGCTTGCCATGATCCATTTTGTCGTATGTGTAAAAACTGATTTCATTATATTCCCCATTTAACTTTGCCCGCCTCAATTCCCCAATTGCATGCGGTGCACCATTCTAAATGCGAAAACTGTGCCAAGTGATGTGATGAAGGATTAAATGACTGATTTATTTGATTAAAATTGTGATCTCGCTGCTATCGCTTTTGTTTTTGGTTTGAAAATGCTATTTCTTGTAGGTAAATAGTGCCCATTATTTTTCTTGGGCGAACATGGTTGGGCAGAAATTGCCGACTGAACATATTTGGGTTCTTCAATGCGCATTACAGACACCAACAGAACGAACCGAGCTGCCCCGAAAAAGGTGAGCAAAGGGCGTGGCGAGGGGGATAAATTCTCTGTCGAGCAAGAGAAGAGCACCGAGCAAGTGCGCTATGCCGCCGATGTTGACAGCGTGGGCAGCGTTGATGCGCTTTTGGCACTGCAAAGTGTTGAAGATCCGACTTTGGCCAAGAAGAAAAGCGTGAAGCGGGGGCATCAGCTCTTGGATGGGCTGGAGCGTTTAAAAACCGACCTTTTGGTTGGCCGCGTAAGTGAAACGCGGTTGCAAAATATGCTCAAAATTTTGAAGAATGCGCCCACCACTGACGATCCGGCGTTGAAGTCGGTGATCGACGATATTGAATTGCGCGTGCAAGTGGAGCTGGCCAAACTCGATCGGCTCTAGCGTCTACACCGCCTCAATTGTGGATAAGTCGCCGTCATTTTACCGTCATTATAATTGACTAGATCGCTATTCAATTAGCGGCTTGCGGCGAGGCCTTTTGGCGATTATATAGGGCCCACATTAGTTGAGGGAGTGAGACTCAATGTCTATGGACTTGGAACGCGAAATGACTGCACCAGAGTTTGATGCGCAGGAATTTGACAACTACCGTCCGAGCGAGGACGAAGAGTTCATGAATCCAAAACAGTTGGCCTATTTTCGCCGTAAGTTATTGGCGTGGAAAAACGATATTTTACGCGAAAGCAAAGAAACATTGGACGCTTTGCAAGAGGAAAGCCAAAACCACCCGGATATTGCTGACCGGGCCTCTTCAGAAAGCGACCGCGCGCTGGAACTGCGGACGCGAGATCGCCAGCGTAAATTGATCTCAAAGATTGATTCTGCATTGAAGCGTGTGGACGACGGTACATATGGCTATTGTGAAGACACCGGGGAGCCAATTGGCTTGGCGCGTCTTGATGCACGGCCGATCGCTACTTTGTCTTTAGAAGCGCAAGAGAAACACGAGCGCCGCGAAAAAGTTTATCGCGACGACTAAGCTCGACCTTTTAATCGTTTGAATTGACTTATATATATAAGTTGAGACAAACTGAAAGTGTGTTTGAGCGGCGAACACGAGTTGATAAGACTATTATTTTACGTGGGCGTTGTTTTTCAAGGGTAAGCGCTATGACAGCACAGGCTGGGCGAAAGATTGAAGGAGGGCAGTCCGTCGCGGCTGCACCGAAGCCTTACGGTATTTCGCCAGAAAGCTGGCCTGTTTCTCAGCCCTATGATGTGGTTTTTTATCGATCGCGTGGCCCTAAATCGCGCGTCAATGTAACCTTTCAACACGCATTTGATCTGGATGCGTTCAAATCTAATCGCAAATTTACCCATTGTGCGCTGGTCGGCTCCGAGCTGACCGCGATTGAAGCCTATCCGCGGGCGGTGAAGGGCTATTATACGGACATGCTGCACCCTGGTGGCGTGCGCTTTGTGCCGGTGATTGACCTTTGCTATGACAGCAAAAATCGCTACCGCGACTTTATGGTTTTGCGGTGTCCGGACCTGCGGTCGCCCGACACTTTTTTTGGCGCGGAAAGCATGATGAGTGCATGGCGCTATATTGAATCCAAATATAGTTTGCGGCGATTTATTGGCTTTGGGCGTGGTCCAAAAGACAATCAAAATGCAAAGCAAATCAAAGAATGGTTGTCCTGTTCTGATCTCGTGCTGAAGATTTTGGCCGATTCAGAGCGTTTTGGGATGAAGTTCCGGGAGCGCACGACCCCATCCGGTTTAGTGGCGCAGTTGAAACTGCGTGGCTGGCAGGATGTTACGGCTGACTATGCGCCGGAGCGGTTTGAAATTAAGTCGCGGCAATATATGCAGCGCTTTGGTCTTTCGGGGGCGAACCGGGCGGGCGTTGACATTTACGCGCTAAAAATGGCTTGGAATTTGGGCACGTTTGGCCAATCAATCCAGCGTCAGCAATATTTGGTGGAAGAATATATCAATCGCCGCCTGTCTAATCTTTGGCACCATGATGCTGAAGCAAAAAGTTTTTTTGAGCGGTTTACAGCTGATCACGCCATGGGCGTGCTCAAGCAAATTCGGTCTATGCGCGCCGATGATTTTGGCGATCATATTGATCCGCTTTTGGCTGAGCTATCACAGAAACGCCATTTCCTGAAATAGATAAAAACCTCAATTCTCCCGACTATGCGGAACTCAACGGCGCTTTGCAGCGTTTATCTGTTGTGGAAACGCGCATGACTCGTTGCAGCCCGCAATGATGACGCGCCCAACAGAACAGGGGTCAATATGTCTGAGAAAGATCATTACATTCAGAAGGTGAAAGCTAAGCTTGATCAATGGGATGCGGAAATCCGCAAGAAAAAAGCTGAGCTTGAAGAAGCCGATGCTGATCGCAAGATTGAGCAGGAAAAAGAATTGGACCAAATGTGCGCCCAACGTGATGATGCCCAATCAAAATTGGATGAGTTGCGCGACTCAAGCGACGATGCTTGGCAAGATATGAAGGGCGGGTTTGATCAAGCTTGGGACAATATCTCCAACGCATTTGATCGTGCAAAAGCCCGGTTCAACTAGATAAGATTGCTTGAAATATCCCTTTGAACGCGGCGTGCACAATGTGCTCGCCGTTTTTCATTTAGAGATAGTTTGTTATTTTTGGTGGGTTGGCAAAATCATCTGTGGCACCATTTAAATATGTGATCGGTAAACGCGACATTTGTTCAGGCGTTAGATCGAGTGTTGAAATGCTGATGGCCATGTCACCATCGCTGCCCAACTCTCCAAATTTTCCAAATGTGCGGATGCCGCACTTGGTGCATGAACAATGGGTGATTTCACGATCACCGAATTGGTAGGTGTTGATTTGCTCTTTGCCACTTTTGAGGGTGAAATTGGCGCTGGGAACTAATGCCAGCCAGGCGCGGCTTTTGCGGCAAATGGAGCAATTGCAACGCAAAGTTGGGGCGTCGAGATCAATCTGCGCCGAATAGGCAACGGCACCACAGTGGCAACTGCCTTGGATTGTTTTGGTCTTAGCCATTTTTTGCCTCCTGACGTGTGCTAATGAAATGCTCCAACCGGTCAATGCAGGAAGACCAGCCAGAAATATGGGCGTCGCGATCTTCGGTAAGATCGAAATCCATATGTTTGAAGGTCATCTCTGTGCCGTTTGCCGCTGCTTCGAAATGCACGTCAATCTTTGTCGTCGGGCCGGTTTCACCCTGCTTTGTCCAGCGGAAGGTAAAGGTGAGGCCATGGGGTGCGTTGACTTTTAGAATGGTGCCAGACTGGTGATATAGTTTGCCGCTAGGCGCTGTCATTGTGATGGCCCAATCAGTCTCTTCTTTTAGGTCCCAATTTTCAACTTTGGAGATGAAGGGCTCTCCCTGATCGTCATATGGGCCCCACCAAGCTGCCAATATTTGAGGATTTTGCCACAATGCAAAGCATTCCTCAGGTGTTAGTGACAATGTGCGTGTGAGTTTAAGTTCATGGGACATTAGCTCTGGTCCTTTCGCTTGGTGTTTTCGGCGAGTTCTACAAATCGATCGATATTTGCGGTCCAGAAATGTTCATACTCGGCAATCCAGTCAGCCATCATTTTTAGACCTTGTGGATTTAGGCGGCAGGGACGGGTTTGCGCGACACGCGTGCGTGTGATCAGCCCCGACTTTTCCAGCATTTTGATGTGACTGGAGATTGTGGGTTGTGTGAGTTCAAACTGGTCCACCAATTGGGAGACAGTTGCGTCGCCCTTTGAAAGTCGCGCAATGATGGCGCGACGGGTTGGGTCCGCGAGGGCCATAAACTGATGGTCGAGTGACGCCATTCACATTCTCCTTCGTTCAACATTTAATATAGATAATCATCTATATAGATATTTGTCAATATAAAGGATGTGTGCTGTCGCTGCTTGACGCGTTGAGTCTGTTTTTTAACCTAAGTATTTGAAAATCAGAGCTAGTTTGGGATTTTTGACATCCAGTAGGACCGCAACTCGCGGTTCATCACTTTAATCTTTTTCAAGATTTGCGATATGGCCGAGCATTTTTTGGGTTAGCGCATTGAGTTGGGAGATTTCTTCAGAGGATAGACTTGCCAGTAGGTGGGCTTCATTGTCGATATGTTTGGGGACAATCTCATCAATCAAAGATTTGCCTTTGGCCGTGAGCGCCACAAGATTTGAGCGCCGATCATTGGGATTGGGGCAGCGTTCGATCAGCTCTGCTTTTTCCAACTTATCGATACGATTTGTCATGCCGCCGGAGGAGACCATCGTCGCCTCGTAAAGGGTAGTGGGTGACAGGGCATGCGGTGCGCCGGCCCGTCTCAATGTGGCCAAAACGTCAAATTCGCCGGGTTGCAATCCAAATTTTGCGAACAGGGGATCTATGTGATCACGTTGTGCGCGTAGCGCTAATTCGGCAATGCGCCCAAGGGTTTCCATGGGAATGGTGTCCAATTCCGGACGTTCTTTTTGCCATTGTTTGGCTGCGTGAGCGGCGCGATCCATATTTAAGCCTTTATCTTAATATCAAGATACTTTATGGTAAGATAAATTTCAAATCAAACGGAATATGAGTATGTCTAACCTGACGCAAAATCCAACCGTCAATCTTAACTCGTCCCCAAAGGCGGGCTTTTGGCAACAGTTTGATCTTGGCATGTTGATCTTGTTGCTGGTTGTTGGCTTCTTTATGGGGCTCACGGCTGTGCTGGGCAAAGTGGCGATCAATACGGGTTGGACGCCCTCTATTTATCTAGCGCACACCGCGTTGGGAGGCGGTGTGTTGTTGCTTGCGGTAACCCGGCTTTCGGGGCAACGAGCAGAGTTTGATCTTGCCGCTTGGCGATATAATTTTATCTCTGGCCTTTTTTTCGTGGTGCCGAACCTGATGTTTTTCTTTGCGGTTCGCCATGTGGGGGCGGGCTTCATCGCCTTTGCGACGGCATTTGCGCCTGTGCTCACCTTTTTTATTGCTGTTGCGATTGGCGATGACCGCTTTTCGCTTGGCAAGATTTTAGGTGTGGGTATGGCCCTTACTGGCGGCATTTTGCTCGCCCTTGGTAAGCTGACTGACACAAGCATTGCGCCGTTGTGGATTGCTTTGAGCTTGTTTGGCCCCGTGTTTCTTGCGTTCGGCAATATATTCCGGTCGCGCTTTTGGCCAAAGGGAATGGCGCCATTGTTGCTTGCGCCCTGGATGCTGATCACCGCAGGGCTTTATAGCTATGGCTTTGCCTTCATATCCGGCGCTTGGTCAGCTGCTGAAGTCTCCAACGCCGGGTTTTTGGTGATGGGTGCGCAAATGTTATGTTTTGCGGCAGGCTTTGGCTTTTACTTTGTGCTGCAAAAGCGCGGCGGTCCTGTTTACCTTAGCCAGATTGGTCCAGTGATCGCGCTGGTTGGTGCGCTGTTGGCGGCCACATTCTTGCAAGAGCAATTGACACTTTTGGTTTTGCTGGGTGGCGCGGCGGTGATCGCTGGTGTGGTGATTTTCAATGCAGCCAATTTCGGCAAGAAGTGAACTGCGCCTGAAATCAAAAAGGGCGCGACAAATTGGGGAAAGTCGCGCCCTTTGGGGAAGGGCTGATCGCAAATTGGGGAAAGCGATCAACCGATATTATGGCATGCCTTAGAAGGGAAGAATGGCGTCCATAAATTGCTGGCCGTAGCGTGGCTGTTGAACATCGGTGATTTGACCGCGGCCGCCATATGAGATGCGGGCCTGAGCAATCTTTTCAGAAGGAATAGTGTTGTTGGCACCGATATCTTCTGGGCGAACAACACCTGCGATAATCAGATCGCGGACTTCAAAATTAACCCGAACTTCCTGGCGGCCTTCGATCACCAAATTGCCGTTTGGCAAAACCTGAACCACAACAGCGGCGACAGATGTGTCCAAAGTTTCAGAGCGGTTGACGGAGCCGTCGCCAGAGTCGGCGGAGCCTGAGCTGAGTTCGATAGCACCATTTGCAGAAACGTCTGGCACAACTGAGTTAAAGATGGAGCCCACTACGCCGCCTGCGCCCGCATCGTTTGTGCTGGTGCGTGAGCGTGATGTTTTGTTGGCGATTTGCGCCTTGTCCGCGATTGTTACATCAACGGTGAGGATGTCGCCCACTTTGCTGGCGCGTTGGTCTTTAAAGAAGCCGCGCTTACCAGAGATAAACAATGAGTTTGGCTGGTAAGACACTTTTTCTGGTTCCGGCATCGGCATGGAAACTGGCTTGTAGCCTGCTTTTGCCTGCGGATTTTCAATGGCAGTCAATGATGGTGCCTTGCCAATGCTTGCGAGACGGTTGGCTGTTGTGCAGGCAGTTAAAGATGCGCCAAGTGCGATCAGGGTGATGATTTGAAGCAGTTTCATTATAGTCGCTCCTAATTGGCTGTCGCGATTTTGGCCGGACCACTCGGAATGGTCACGGCGCCAGCGCCAGTTACGATGCCTTGAATTGGTTTATTGGACATCAGATTGAGTACGGTGACGGGTTCATCCAAAGCTGCAGATTGCAGCGCTTTGGCCTTCACGGTGAGGGTGAGGGCACCTTTTTGGAAATATAGCGTCACAAGTTCGTTGCGGTTGACCACATCTGGCTCAGCCACGTCTGAAAGACGGATTGGGCTGCCACCGCGCAATGAGCGGGTTAGGCTTTTGCCGATCAACTCTTCGATGCGCAAAGCGCCTTGAGCGCGCACAACTTGCTCAGAAGCCGGGCGGAATTCAATGTCGCTCAATTTCAGGATTTCGCCCTTGGCCTTTGTTTTCGAAATGAATGGCGCCTGAACCAAAATGTCGATCCGGCCATTAACTTCGATTGGCTGTGCACGACCTGTAAGCGCGAGACGCGCGGAAAATGTGCGGGTGTTTGGCCCCACTTTGAAGTCCAACACCATGACTGGGTTGTCGGAGCCGCCATCAGCAAAGACGCGGTTCAAAGCGGTGTTCAACCGCACCTGCGCGGTTTCGCCTTCCAAAAGCAATTGGCGATTGGTCAATTCTTCATTCACCAGCTCATTGATATAGGCTGCATCAACTTGAAAGCCCACGCGCTCAACACGCACCTGCGAAAGACCCGCCGTGTCGTAATCCGAAAAGCCAGCACGTTGCGCTGCCAAATGGATTGATGTGAGCGGCACAGCGCCAACAGTGCCTGGTGCAGGGCTGCGGAACAAAGCGGTTTCCGCGTGGATGCCCGCATTGTCGAACATGTCACCGACGGTGACCACTTTTGTATCCACCAAGACAGAGGGCTTAAGCACTGGCGTTGCCCAAGCGCTTTGCGCCAGTAGGGCTGTTGTGAGGGCCAGAGCAGATTTGGTAAGTGATTTAAGCATGATTTTAACCTACCCCTAGCGGATCTGCGATGTTGCTTGCAGCATTTGGTCTGCACCAGAGATGACACGCGCATTCATTTCATATGCGCGCTGGGCGGCGATCAAATCGGCAATTTCAGTCACAGCGTTTACGTTGGCCAATTCCAAGTGTTTTTGCAGCATGTTGCCAAAGCCGTCTTGGTTGGCGATGCCGTTTTGGGCAGGGCCGGAAGCTGCGGTTTCCACATAGGTGTTGTCCCCGATGCTTTCCAAACCTGCCTTGTTGGCAAAGCGGCTCAACTGAATTTGACCCAAAACGGTTGGTGCAGATTCATTGTCCAAAAAGGCTTGAACCGTGCCATCGGCTGAAATGGAGACCGCGCGGGAGTTGGCTGGAATGTTGATGCCGGGCTGAACCAGATAACCCTCGATGGTGACCATTTGGCCGTTTGAGTCCCGCTCAAATGAACCGTCCCGTGTGTAGCCGGTGCGGCCATCGGGTAGGGTAACTGAGAAGAAGCCTTCGCCACGGATGGCAATGTCTAGCTCTTTTTCAGTTGGCTGAATGTTACCTTGGCTCATGATGCGCGGTGTGGCGCCGGTTTTAACGCCAGAACCGATTTCAACGCCTGTCGGGAGCTGCGTGCCAGCGGCTGATGTTTGTGAGCCTGCGCGGCGGTACACCTGATACAGCAAATCCTGAAAATCTGCCCGCTGGCGCTTATAGCCAGTGGTGCGCATGTTGGCGATGTTGTTGGAGATGATCTCCACATTTCGCTCTTGCGCCGACATGCCCGTGGAAGCGATATAGAGTGCCTTCATTATTCTGTTCCTTTCGCTTTCACTTAAGCTCTTGTGTCGCCAAGTTTTTGAATGGCGGAGCGCCGCAATTCATCTTGGCGCTTTTGCATGCTGGAGATCGATTCATAGGCCTTGGTGACGCGGATCATTTCAGTCATTTCCGACACGCCGGACACGTTTGACCGTTCGATGGCCATTTGCACTAAGTTTGATTCATTGTCGTAGATTGGGTTTTCACCAGAAAACATGGTGTCGCCTTCACGTTTAAGGCTTTGCGGGTTTTCAAACTCGGCAACACGCAGGATGCCTTTATCGCCAGCTGATGAGCTTACGCGGCCATCTTGTGTGATGGTGATGCCTGTTTCTTCTGGTCCGAAGGTTACGAAACCGCCATCGGCGAGCACGTTATAGCCCTCAGATGTCACCAGCTCGCCACGCTCATTCAATTGAAACCCGCCGTTGCGGGTGTAGCGTTCGCCGCTTGGTGTGTCGATCACGAAGAAACCCTTGCCCTGAATGGCAATGTCTAGCGGGTTACCTGTTTGCGTGATGCTGCCAGAGGCAAAGTCATGAATGGTGGCCCAATCTTGCGTATAAGAAAGCGGCTGATCCATCATCTCAAAATCTTTATGACGGGCGACCGGCATGACATATTCTTCGAAAAGAATGTCCATATTTTTGTAACCGGCTGTATTCAGATTGGCCATATTGTTGGCAACGACATCCATTTGACGCCGAAGTGCGATCTGTCTTGATAAGCCGATGAGCTGTGCGTTTTCCATGGCACCTGTCTCCCCAATTTAATGTTTGGCCGTTTAACTTCCCCAAGCTAGCGGGCCTGCCATTAGTAATGCGAAGATCGTGCCAGTTTTCTAACTGATTGAAATCATTAGATTTTGATTAAAATTCTCATCAAAACCTCAAATCCCTATTTGCAGGGTGGCAAAAATTACCGGGCAAAAATTGCCGCGAAATGCAAAAAGTAACTCTTCGTTAACCTTCTCGCCCTTACCTCTGTATATATAGGCAATGTGCGCGCAGCGCCTATGATTCTTAGGATAATTGAGGTTTGGCATGGCCAACGAAGACGCAAATACCGCCCCTGAAGAGGGGGAAGAAGGTGAAGCCAAAAAGAAAAAGTTACCACTCCCCGTTATTATCGGTGCAGCAGTGGTGCTTTTGGCAGCTGCAGGTGGCGCTGCCTATATGTTTTTGTTTTCTGGCGGCGGCAGCGAGCAACCAGAATTGGAAGAAGCGCGCGCAGCTATTTTTTATGATTTGCCGACCATTACGGTGAATTTGAGCGATGACGCTGACAATGATGAAGTGTTTTTGAAGCTCGCGATTGCGCTTGAGCTTTCTGATGAGTCTTTGATTGAGATTGTAGAGCCGCGTATGCCGCGTGTGCTGGATACATTTCAAGTGTATTTGCGGGAATTGCGCCGATCTGACCTTGAAGGGTCGGCTGGTATTTACCGCCTGAAGGAAGAATTGCGTCGCCGGGTTAATCTCGCGGTTTTCCCCGCGCAAGTGGACAGCATTTTGTTTAAAGAAATTCTGGTTCAATAAGGTTACGTCATGGCTGATGAAAAAGACGATCTGATGAGCGCCCTGGACGAAGAGCAATCCAAGAATGACGACGATATGGCGTCTGAATGGGCTGCGATGATCGAAGGTGACGGCGATGGGGATGGGGACTCCAACGCCGACCGTATTCTGAACCAAGACGAAATCGATAATTTGCTGGGCTTTGACCAGGCAGACCTGAATGAAGGTGAAATGTCTGGTGTGCAGGCGCTGATCAACTCGGCGCTGGTGTCTTATGAACGTTTGCCCATGCTGGAGATTGTGTTTGACCGTTTGGTGCGGTTGACCACGACATCCTTGCGTAACTTTACGTCAGATAATGTGGAAGTTTCGCTTGATAGCATCACCTCGGTGCGGTTTGGCGACTATCTGAATTCTGTGCCTTTGCCTGCGATTTTGACGGTGCTGAAAGCAGAGGAATGGGACAATTTTGGCCTGATGACGGTTGAAAGTAACCTCATCTATTCCATGATTGACGTGTTGCTGGGCGGTCGGCGCGGCAACAATACAATTCGGGTGGAAGGGCGGCCTTATACCACCATCGAAATGAGCCTGACACAGCGTATGATCGAGTTGATCCTCGACGATATGATGAAGGCATTTGAGCCGCTGACACCCGTGACCTTTAATGTAGAGCGCATGGAGACCAATCCGCGCTTTGCAGCAATTGCGCGGCCTGCAAACGCGGCGATTTTGATCGAGCTGCGCATCGATATGGATGACCGCGGTGGCAAAGTGGAAATTTTGCTGCCTTACGCGACGATTGAGCCGATCCGTGAACAATTGCTGCAAATGTTCATGGGTGAAAAATTTGGTCGCGACCCGATTTGGGAAGGCCATTTGGCATCTGAAATTTATGCGGCGGACACCGAGCTAGAAGCGGTGTTGCATGAGTGGGAGATTCCACTTTCGCAAGCGATGAATATTGAGAAGGGCGACACGTTGATGTTTGAACGTACGCCGAATGATCCCGTGTCTTTGCGCTGCGGGAATGTGAAACTGACCGAAGCGCAAATGGGCCATATAGGCAAAAATGTTTCAGTACGTGTAACCCGTCCGCTCAACCCGCCAAAGGTGACAATGGCAGTGTTTGAGGCAATGGACGAGCAGGGGAGTGACTAGAATGGGTGGTATGGCTTTTGGTTTGGTCGTTGAAGGGGCAGTTGCCATTTTGTTGGTGCTGACGATCGGCTATTGTTACGTGTTGAATGTGCGCTTGAAACGCCTACATGCCGACCGTGACGCGCTGCGTGCGATGATCACAGATTTGGTGCGGGCCACAGATATGGCCAATGGCGCCATTCAAGGGATGAAGAAAACTGCTGCTGAAACTGACGTGCAATTGCGTGCGCGGATGCAGGAGGCTGAAAGCTTTTCCGCCCAAATGGGGCAACAAGTTCAAGATGGCCATGCGCTGTTGCATAAAATTGGCCAGATCGCCAAGACAGCACGCGCAGCCGAAGCGCAAAATGGCGGTGCGACCTATCGGCCAGTGCCGCCTGTTGCTGCGCCACAACCGAAAGAGCCAGCGACGCCTCGCGCGCGTAACGCATTGTCTCAGCTAGATAAATTTTCCCGCTCGAAAGGTGAAGCCGCATGAATTCGGTTCGCTTGTTGCCTGTGGTCATGGTGGCTGCAGGGGCGCTGTTTTTGTTTAAAGTACTCGGCATTGTTTCCGGCGAAGGTTATAGCCTAAGTGGGGCACAAGTTGTGAGTGCGCAAGAAGCCCCCGCAAATCCGCAAGATACGCAAGATGCACAAGTGCAGGAAGATATGAGCCAAGATGCGACGGGCAATAGCGTGGCGGACAGCACAACCATGTCGCCAGAAGAGTTGGCCGCACAAGAAAGCGCGCCGACAGATGCTATGCCGATTACGCTGAAAAAAGACGGTGAGATCGTAAGTTACGATGCTGGCGATTTAGCAGATACGGAGCGGGCGATTTTGGCGCGCTTGAGCGAACGCCGCAAAGAACTTGATGAGCTGGAACAACAGCTTAAAATTCAGGAAGATATTGTGCGGGCGGCGGAAAAACGCCTTGAGACACGTGCCGCAGAATTGAAACAGATTGAAGCCAGCATTCAGGAATTGGTAGACCGCAAAGAAGGTTTGGAAGATGAGCAATTCCAATCGCTTGTCTCCATGTATGAAAATATGAAATCAGCGGATGCTGCGCGTATTTTTGACCGGTTGGATATGTTGGTTTTGGTGCGGATGGTGGAGCAGATGAACCCCCGCAAAATGGCTGCTATTTTGGCCGACATGGACTCTGAAAAAGCAGAGGCATTGACCATTAACTTGGCAAATCCAAATCTGCAAAAGACGGAAACCAGCGATAATCGCGATGGTGAATTGCCGCAAATTGTGGGGCAATAAGCCCGTATTTAGGGTTTGTGGTAAGTAAACTATTAATCGCTAGGCGTTAGATTGATCTGACGATTGATCGTAAAGAGGCCCATCCCACAAATGGTGTTGTTTAAAGCCATGCAAAAAGGATTGTGCCGAGCGCTGGTGTTGGCTGCGCTCGTTGGCGGGACAGCTGCGTCATTTTCTCCGATCGCCGCGCAGGCGCAAAATCAACAAGAACGGCAACGTCTAGAGGTCGTGGCGCAAGGCCAGCCAGGCTTTGGGCGGATCATTTTGAAGTTTGTTGATCGGCTAAATCTACCTTCATATTCCATCTCCACCAGCGGTGGCGTGATGAGCATTGAGTTCTCGCAGCCCATCGAAGTGCAATTGCCCGATGTGACTGAGCAATTGGGCGAATATGTTGCGGTGGCGCGGGTAGACCCGGACTATAAAGGCATACGCTTTGGCTTGAAGCAGGATTATCGCATCAGTCGGATTGAAGCGGGCGAGCGTCTGTTTATCGACTTTATTCCCCGCGATTGGCAGGGGTTGGACCCGGCATTGCCGGAAGATGTTGTGGCCGAACTGGCCTTGCGGGCGGAGCAAGCGGCCAAGCTGGCTGAGCAACGGCGCAAAGAGCGGATTGCCCGCGAAACCAAGCCGAGTGCGATTGTGCGTGTGGGACGTCACCCCACATTTACCCGCGTCAAATTTCAATGGACGATTGATACAGAAGCCAGTTGGACGGCGAGCGCTAAAGGCGGCACGCTTGCGTTCGAATGGCCTGTAGATGTTGATCTTTACGCCATCCAATCGGAATTGCCGGAGGAGATTGAGAGCGTTGAGCAAGAAGTAACCGCAGATGGATTGCGGGTGAAGTTTGCGCTGACCGAAAATGTTGAGCCGCGCTTCTTCCAAGAAGACAAGCGCAATTATACGCTCGATTTGGACTTCTCTACTCGCGAAGATGTGGGTGTGCCGATCACGGAAATTGCGCCTGAAATGGTGCAAGAAGCCATTTCTGACCCAGAGGCGGAGCCCGCCGGTGAAGAAGAAATTGACCCACTGCTGCGCAAAACGCCGTCTTTGTCGCGGCAATCGCGGATTACGCCATTCGTGAATAAAATTGGCGGTACAGTGCGGCTAATTTTCCCATTTGAACAAGATACGCCAGCTGCCGTGTTTAAACGTGGTGATACAGTTTGGATGGTGTTCGACACCCATGTGGCGATTGATGCGCCTGCAGACATGGATTTGTTGGGCGGCATCACCCAAGATATTAAGGTGGATCGCGCTGGGGAAACCCAAATTGTGCAAATGACCATGAATGCCGACCGATTGGCCACTTTGGGTGCTGAAGGGCGCTCATGGGTGTTGTCACTCGGTGATATTTTGATTGCGCCGACAGAACCGATGACGTTGACCCAGCAGCGCCAAAGCGATGGGCGCACCGTGCTGGTCGCGGATTTGAAGCGGCCGGGCCGTGTGCACCAGATGCGCGATCCCAATGTGGGTGACTTGCTGCAAGTGGTGACCGCCTATCCACCATCGCGTGCGATTGTGCGGGACCTTGAATATGTAGACTTCAAGGCTTTGCGCGCTGTCCATGGACTTGTGGTGAAGCCCTATCACTCGGATGTTGAGTTGCGCATTGAAGGCGCTGATGTTGTTCTTGATGCGAAAGATCAACTGATGTTGTCCTCTGCGACAGACATCAACCGGGAAGTGCCAATCGAGATTGGCGAGCGTGTTGGCTATATCGATTTGTCAGGTGGCGACATTTCTCGTCCAGATCGATTTATTGAGCAGCGTGAAGAGATCCAAGTGCGCGCTGCCGAAGGTGAGGGTGCTGCACGCGAGAGTGCACGTGTTGAGCTTGCCCGTTATTATTTGTCCAACCGCCTTATGCATGAAGCACTGGGGGTGCTTGATGTGTGGGAAAAAGACACAAAACGCCCCAAGCTGGCTGATGAAGGCAAGATGGTGCAAGCCGCGGCAAATGTGTTGGCTGGGCGCGCAGAAGATGCGCTGGAAATATTGCTTGAGGAGCCATTTGTTGAGGCGCCGGATGCTATTGTGTGGCGCACGATTGCGCGGGTGAAGCGCGGCGAGTATGAAATCGCCCGGAATGATGCGCTGTTGGCAGAGCAGGCCGTTGAAGCTTATCCACTTTGGGTTGCTAATGAATTTTTCTTCTCTGCCGCCCGTGCGGCAGTTGAGATGGGAGATTCTACTTCTGCGATCCGCTATTTGGGGGGCATCGATTTTGGGTCGCTGAGCAACGAAGATTTGAGTCGCTATGATTTGCTGGCGGGCCGCGTGGATGAGGTGGACAAGCGCTATGCGGATGCGCTGGAAACCTATGGTGCGGTGTTGAATCGGGATGTGCGACCCACCCATGCAGAAGCGGTTTACCGCACATTGCTGGTGTTGGAAAAGCAGGGCAATATCGACCTGAACAAAGCGGTTGAGACCTTATCAATTCAATCTTTGACCTGGCGGGGTGGCGAGTTGGGCGCCAATATTCAAGAACTTTATGGTCGCTTGCAGTTCAAAAATCAGGATTATCGCGGTGGCTTTGAGACACTTGAGCGGATGCAGGTGGTGCACCAAGATACGCCGCAGGAGACGCGTCATTTCGAACTGTCGAAAGAGATATTTGAAAATCTGTTCCTGAACGGGGAAGCTGACCGGCTGGAGCCTGTGCGGGCCTTGGGACTTTATTATGATTTCCGCAAATTGACTCCTGCTGGCGCCAAGGGCGATGAGATGATCCGCAATTTGGCGCGGCGGTTGGTGCGCGTGGATTTACTGGATCAGGCGGCTGAATTGTTGGACTATCAAATCGACAATCGGCTGGAGGGTGTCGCACGGTCTAAGATTGCCGCTGACTTGGCAGTGATTCATATCGCGAACCGTCGCGCGGATTTGGCATTGAAAGCGCTTTACAAAACCCGCTTGGCCAATTTGGTGCCGCAGCTTGAGCGGCAGCGCCGCATCTTGGAGGCGAAGGCGCTGATTGATGCTGGGCGTGATGAATTGGCCGTTGAAATTTTGCGCAATATTGAGGGCTTTGATGCGCGCTTATTAGAAGTGGACGCCCATTGGGCAGGGCGCCGCTATCGCGAAGCGGGCGAGCTGATTGAGCGCATTTATGTGGATCAATATACCGATGGCAACACCTTGCCGACCAGTGTGCGGAACGATCTGGTGAAAGCAGCGGTGGCCTACACATTGGGCAATGATGAGATTGGTTTGACGCGTTTGCGGGCGAAATTCTCGAACCGCATGTCTTCAACGCCAGAGTGGCCCGTGTTCGAATTTGTGACCAGCAAGACGGCATTTGGCACACGCGAGTTTAAGGCTTTGGCGCGCGAGATTGCAGATGTAGATTCGCTGAACTCGTTCCTAGCTGCTTACAAAGAGCGCTATGGCACCGACGGCGCGTTGGCACCTGATCAGGATATTTTGTAGGCGTTCGTTAGCCGACATAACTTCGAATGAGTGAGCCTGCGACAAGGTTCCAGCCATCCACCAGCACGAAGAAGATCAGCTTAAACGGCAGTGAAATCACGATGGGCGGCAGCATCATCATACCCATGGACATGAGGACCGAAGCGACCACCATGTCGATGACGATGAACGGCACGAAGAGCAGGAAGCCAATTTCAAAGGCGCGACGCAACTCTGAAATCATAAAGGCGGGCACCAGAACTGTAATGTCCAGCTCTTCAGGATTGTCAGGAATTGGCGTTTCGGTAAGGTCCAAAAATAGCTGCACATCTTTGTCGCGCACATGTGCCCGCATAAATTCATGCAGGGGGGCGATGGCTTCTGGAATGGCATCTTCGATCTGTAGATCACCAGCTACCAACGGGGCGATGCCCTGATCGTAGGATTGCTGCAAGGTGGGGGCCATTACAAAGGCAGTGAGAAACAGCGCCAGTGAGATCATCACCGAGTTTGGCGGCGCCGTTTGCAGGCCGATGGCCGTACGCAATAGCGACAACACCACGACGATACGTGTGAATGAGGTGACCATCACCAAAATAGATGGGGCGAGCGACAGAATCGTGATGATCCCGATCAGCTGTACCGCCCGTTCCGTCAGGGTGTTTTGGTCGTTAAAGTCAATGGATATATCTTGCGCGAAGCTGGGGAACACAAAGAGTGCCCCCACCAACAGAATCACAAAGCAGAAGCTGAATGATTTGACGCTGAACCATGCAAAAGATTTAAGCCGTTCAGCCGTAAACAATTGGGCCGGCGGCGTGGCCGCCAGCGCGCTGCGCAAACTAGTCTTGTTTGACTTTGTCTTTCCCATTGTCTGACGCAGTGTCGGCTCCTTCATGCTCACTTTTTGGAGCATTTTCGCTGGCCAATTTAACTGAGTCGGCTGGGGCTTCCTCGTTTTTGTTCGCAGAAACTGGGCTATCCACGTCTTTTTGCTTGTGGTTGCCCCGCAAGAGACCGGGATATTTGAGGGTTTTCACACCCGTATCAGTTGGCTTTTTAGCCATCTCTTGCAGCTTTTCGATGGGTGCGATGTTGGGCATGGGCGCAACATTGTCGCCGCCAGTTTGCGGCGCAGGCTCTTTCACCTGTGGTTCAACACGACCTTCGAGCGGAGAGATTGGCGTGGTGCGTGACGGGCCCGCTGGACGCGGTTTCGCGATGATGCGCGGCGTTGGCTTTAGCCCTTCTTTTGTGGTTTCCACCGGTGCTTTTACCTTCGCATCTTCTTGAGATGTTTCAGCTTTCGCCGTCATTGGATTGTGCTGTTCCGCCTCATTTGGATTTTGAAATCCGCTTTCGATCAACACATCATTTGGACCGCCGATCAGAATGAGGTGCTCAACATCGTCACGACGTACGATCACCAATTGGCGTTTATTGTCGACTGGTGCAGATTGCAAAACGCCCAAACGCCGCAATTTGGAACGCACACCGTCGCGACTTGCGCGGAATGCAATCTTAATTAGCCACACCACCAAAATGATGGCCAAGATTGTGATAAAGAGCCCGCCGATGACGATGGCAATATTGCCCAATTCGTCGCCCAAAATCTCAGTTAAAAAACCCATTATTGCCTCTTATTTCGTCTTTTAAGTTGTGTGGCATATGCAAAGTATCTGGTCAAAATGTGGTGATCAGGACTAATCGCAAGAAAAGTTTGATGGCAAAAAATGCCTAGTGCAAGCCCAGCTTGGCCGATTGACACATTTTGAAACGTGTTTGATCGCATTTGTTGAAAATTGCACAGATTATTAACGCAGCGTTAACCATTTGCCCGGCAATATCTGCCTAGTATATGAGCGAGGTTGGTATGTCGATTGCAAAGCTGCCCTTATTTGAAGCGTTAACGCAGAAAATGAAGTGGCACCAGACGCGGCAAACATTGTTAGCAGAGAATATCGCCAACGCGGATACACCAGATTATCGCGGACGGGATTTGAAGCAGTTTGACTTTGCACAGCATCAAGCTGATTTGAAAATGAGCACAATGTCCACTCGCGCCACCAATGCGCGCCACTTTTCGGTGGTGGGGCAAGGTGGCGATGGCTTTGGGCCGCGGCAAATGAATAATTTCGAAATTACGCCAGAAGGCAACGGTGTGGTGCTGGAAGATGAGATGATGAAAGTCTCCAGCAACCAAATGGACTATCAAGCGGCGACAGCTGTTTACAAACGCTCATTGCGGTTGATCAGAACTGCATTGGGCAAGCAGTAATTTTAAGAGGTGAGTGATGTCTTCTGATTTTATGAATTCGCTAAAAATCGCGGCCACCGGCTTGCACGCGCAATCCGCGCGGATGCGCATCATCGCCGAAAACATGGCGAACTCCAGCTCAGCGGCGAAAGAGCCAGGGGCTGATCCTTATCGACGTAAAGTGCCGACATTTGAGGCGGTCTACAACAATGAGTTGTTGGCCAATGAGGTGAAGATTGGCCGCGTGGCGTATGACCAAAGCGATTTTCAATCTCGCTATGAACCGGGTCACCCGGCGGCGGATGAGCGCGGATATGTGCTTTATCCAAACGTGAATAGCTTGGTGGAAACCATGGATATGCGCGAAGCCCAGCGTACATATGAGGCGAACTTGAATGTGGTGACCGTAACCCGGCAAATGCTGGGCGGCACATTGGACATTCTACGCGGATAATTCGGGAAGGGCCGAGCTGCGCAAAATTGGGGAATGGCGCGCAGTTTAATGCCAAACATATTGGGGAAATTTTATGAGCGTACCATTTGCAGCAGCGTCTAACGCTTATGCCAGCGCCGCGCAGTTGGGCAACACTGGCCAACAAGGTTCACAATTGGCGCAAAAGCCAACGGGTGGCCCAGACTTTGGCGACATGCTGACCCAATCTTTGACAGAAGTGGTTGAATCAGGCCGTGTGGCGGACCAAAAGGCCATGGATCTTGTGAATGGTGAGTCCAACGTGGTTGATGTTGTGACCGCGATCTCGGAAACTGAGATTGCGATGGAAACGGTGGTGACGATTCGCGACAGGGTGATCACCGCTTATGAATCAATCATGCAAATGCCAATTTAACATCGCTTAATTTGGCATAATTAGGAGGCGTTGTTGACCGGCGCGCAAGTTCTCGACGTTGCACAAGATGGCATTTGGACGCTGATATATGTTTCGGCGCCATTGATGATTGTCGGCCTTGTGGTGGGCGTTGTGATCGCCCTGTTCCAAGCCTTGACCCAAATCCAAGAGATGACTTTGGTTTTCGTGCCGAAGATTTTGGCGATTTTTATCACCATGCTGCTGATGCTGCCCTTTATGGGTGCGCAAATGTCTGGCTACATGAATCGGGTGGTTGATCTGATCATCACTGGTGGGTAGCCATGGATCTAAGCATCAATTGGCTGCCGCAAACGGTTCTGCTTTATTTCTTGATTTTCGCCCGGTTGGGCACATTGATCATGTTGATGCCGGGCTTTTCGTCTAGCCGATTGTCCGTGCGGATGCGTTTGGCGTTGGCGTTGACTTTTACATTTGTGATGTATCCGCTAATTTCGCAAACCTATCCGCAAGGCAATTTAGCTTTTTATCCGATCTTAGCCCTGTTGGCCTCTGAATTGGCGGTGGGGCTGGTTTTGGGCGGTACGGCGCGGCTTTTGACTTCTGCTGCGCAGGTGGCAGGGTCGACCATCGCGTTTCAGACAGGTTTATCCTTCGCACAAACATCTGACCCGACACAGGGCGGTTTGCAGGGGGCGATCTTTGGTAACTTTATCGCCGTGCTGGGCGTTACGCTGATCTTTTCCATGGATCTACACCATTTGGTGTTGGCGGGCATCTATCACAGCTATGAGATTTTTACGCCGGGCGCGCCGATCATGTTCGAAGATGCTGGCTCGATGGCATTGGAGGTGATTTCTTCCAGCTTCGTGGTTGGGGTGCAAATGGCGGCGCCCTTTATTGTGTTTGGCTTGGTGTTCTATTTCGGCCTTGGCCTGCTGGCGCGGTTGATGCCGCAATTGCAGGTGTTTTTCATCGCAATGCCGGCCAATATTGCGCTCGGGCTGTTGATGTTCGCTTTGCTGCTAAGTGTGATGATGGCGCTTTATGTTGAGCACCTTGAAAGCTTCTTTATGGCTCTTGTTGGAGTGAGATAATGGCTGACGAACCGGACAAGTCCGAGAAAACCGAGGACCCCTCCGAGAAAAAGCTGCAAGATGCACATAAAAGAGGTGATGTGGCCAAAAGCCAGGAGCTGACCACCTGGTTTATGATGTTGGGCACGGCATTGATTTTCTCATTGATGGCGCCGATCACTGTTGGGTCGCTGACCGACATGTTGAAAAATGTGATCGCCAATGCGGACCAATATGAGATTGGCGAATCCGGTTTTGCAGGCTTTTGGAACGAGTTGGCGGGCACTGTTTTGCTGGTGGCGTTGGTGCCGCTTTTGATTTTGGCTGGCTTCGCCTTAGCTGCGAATTTGGTGCAACACCAACCTGTTTGGTCGCTTGATCCACTAAAGCCGAAATGGTCAAAAGTGTCGCCCCTCGGGGGCGCGAAGCGCTTGTTCTCCAAAGATGCATTGGTGAATTTTGCCAAAGGGTTGGCGAAGCTTTCAATTGTGTCGATCATCATGTTTTTGGTGATGTGGCCGGAGCGTGATCGGCTGGATACGTTGGTGACTGCTGATCCGGCAACCTTGATGCTGACTTTTCAGGAAATGGGCATAAAAATCATCTTGGCGACGCTGGCGGTTATCACCGTGGTGGCCGGGCTTGATTTTATGTATCAGCGCAACAAATGGTTTGAAAAACAAAAGATGACCATGAAAGAGGTGCGCGACGAATATAAGCAAATGGAAGGCGACCCGAAGGTTAAAGCCAAATTGCGCCAAATCCGCTCTGAGCGTGGACGGCAGCGCATGATGCAAAATGTGCCGGATGCCAGCGTCATCATCACCAACCCGACCCATTATGCGGTGGCTTTGAAATATGAAAAGGGTATGCCGGCGCCGATTTGCTTGGCCAAGGGCGTTGATAAAGTGGCGTTGAAAATTCGTGAACTTGCCAATGAACATGACGTGCCGATTGTTGAGAATCCGCCGTTGGCGCGGGCATTGCACGCCACGGTAGATATTGAAGATCCGATCCCATCAGAGCACTTTAAAGCGGTGGCGGAAGTGATTGGCTATGTGATGCAGTTGCGCCGTGTGCGCTCATGGAGCGCCAAATCGTCATAAATTTGCATCGCAGCGGGCAAAAAGCCAAATATTTCGCCTCCTTCACTTGTGGTTGGACGCAATTGGCGCAAAGATTTATGAAGGGTTAATTTTGGTGATTCTCGGCGCCAAGCAAGAGTAGTGTAAGAGGGCATAGACTATGGCGGTGACCCCGCTTCAAGAGGACACATATCCGCAACCGGCAGTGAAAAAGTCTTTGGGCAATCCCGGACTTTGGCGCGTTGTTTTGTTGACGCTCTTTTTCGTCGGCTTGGCGGTTGTCTATGCTTTTTATGGAGATCAAATCTCAGCCGATATTTTGATGTTGGTGCTCGGATTGTTGGCCGTTTTGGGCGTTTTCAGCCTGTTCGGTTTGGCGGCGGGGCTGTTCCGTCTGTCGCATCATGATGATGGCCCAGCCCTGCAAAATGCCATTGTGGATAGTCTTGATTATGGCGCCGTGGTTTCCGATCGCGAAGGGCGTATCGTTTATGCCAACGCTGCTTACGGCGAATTGGTGGCGGGGCTCGACCGCACGGCATTGGCCAGCGTGCCGCGGCTTTTTGCCAGCGCGCCAGAAGCCGCTGAGCCGATTTATCGCCTGTCCCGTGCGGCGCAAGAGGGACGGCGCGGTGTTGAAGACATTCGTCTGACCACTTCTTTGACTGGCGAAACGCCAGATATGCCCATTTGGTATCGCGTGCGCGTGCAGTCGCTTCCAGCGGTGGATCAGGCAGCGGGCAAAGATTTGGTGATGTGGAGCGTGGAAGACATTTCACGCGACCGGGCCAAGCAGGAAAACATTTTCTTGGAATTGCAACGGGCCATTGATTATCTCGATCATGCGCCTGCGGGCTTCTTTTCGACCAATGGCAGCGGGCAAATTCAATATCTCAACGCCACTTTGGCCAACTGGTTGGGCTATGATTTGGCCGAGTTTGACACGGGCTCCATCCATTTGTCTGAAATTGTGCGCGGCGATGGTTCTGGCTTGTTGTTGGGCGGCTCTGCTGATGGACAAATCAAAACTGAAATCATCGATATTGATTTTGTAAAACGCGACGGCACCAACTTGCCAGTGCGCTTGTTGCATCGCGCGGCGCGGCTTGCAGAGGGTGATTTGGGCGAAACCCGCACCCTTGTGCTTGATCGTTCTCGCGGCGCTGATTTGTCTGAAGAGTTGCGCACGGCGGAAGTGAAGTTTTCGCGGTTCTTTAACGACACGCCATTTGCCATTGCAGCTGTGGATTCCGAAGGGCGCATTTTGCGCACCAACGCGCCGTTTATGCGCACATTCGACAATGAGCGCGGTGAGCGCGCTACCGATCATTTACCGCTGTTTGATTTTGTGGCGGATGAAGCCAAGCCAAACTTGTTGACCGCATTGGAGCAGGCAAACGCTAACCACTCGACCATTGAACCTGTTGACGCGGTGCTGAAAAGCGACAATGAACGCAGTGTGCGACTATATGTTTCGGGCATTGACGATCCTGATGAACATGGCGAGAGTGCTATTGTTTATGCGCTGGATACAACGCAACAACGTGTGCTTGAGCAGCAGTTTGCGCAAAGCCAGAAGATGCAGGCGGTTGGGCAATTGGCGGGCGGCATTGCGCACGATTTGAACAATATTCTGACGGCCATTATCGGCTTTTCTGACTTGTTGCTGCTTAATCTGCGCCCGAACGATCCATCGTTTAAAGATACGATGGAAATCAAGCAAAACGCCAACCGAGCGGCAGGGCTGGTGCGGCAATTGCTGGCGTTCTCCCGTCGGCAAACTTTGCGCTTAGAAGTGCTTGAAGTGTCACTGTTGGTGGATGATCTAACCGTGCTGTTTAAGCGCTTGATTGGCGATAGCATCAGCCTCAGCGTGGAACATGCGGCGGAGCTTTGGCCAGTGCGTGCGGACCATGTGCAGCTGGAACAAGTGGTCATCAATCTGGTGGTGAACGCGCGTGACGCGATGCCGGATGGTGGCGCAGTAAATATTCGCACGCGCAATGTGGGCGAAGCCGAGGCCGCGACCTTCAATTATCGCGGTATGCCCGCAGCGGATTATGTGCTGATCGAAGTGCAAGACACCGGCACGGGCATGACGCAAGAGGTGATGGACAAGATTTTTGAACCATTCTTCACCACCAAAGACATTGGCAAAGGCACAGGCTTGGGTCTCTCCACCGTTTATGGCATTGTGAAGCAAACAGGCGGCTTCATCTATGCAGATAGCGAATTGGGCCGCGGTACGACGTTCCGTATCTTCTTGCCGAAATTTGCACATGTGGCGAAAGAAGTTGTTGAGCGTGTGGCGACCCAACGGCGTGATTTGACCGGTAAAGAGCGCATCTTGATCGTTGAGGATGAAGATAGCGTGCGGGCATTTTCTGCGCGAGCCTTGGCGTCTGCTGGCTATGTGGTGCATGAAGCGGATAGCGGCGTGGAAGCGCTGGAGGTTTTGGAAGAAATTGACGGCGAGATCGAATTGCTCATCTCTGACGTGGTGATGCCCGAAATGGACGGGCCGACATTGCTGGGCGAAATGCGCCAGCGTTATCCTGATATCAAGGTGATTTTTGTATCGGGTTATGCTGAAGAAAATGTGCGCAAGGGTCTTGAAGATGATGTAAGCGTCGAGTTTTTGCCGAAGCCGTTTTCTCTAAAACAGTTGGCGGCCAAAGTGAAAAATGTGTTGGCGGGTGAGACTGGCGATGAAGGCGATCTCGATTAGGCTTTGTGCATAGTGATTCTGCGCTCTACGTGTTTTGGCGTAACAATTCTAAGTTGAGCGCAGTTGTAACTAACCCACATGGATAATTTGCATGTGTTTTAGATCAAAAAAAGAACAAACCTGAAAAGCGTATATATTGCAGATATTTATATCGGTTGACAAAATGGTGAAAATATGAGAACAAATATAGTACAAATTATATTTTCACCCGGGCCCGAATAAATTTGCATGGGACCTTGGACTTTGGAATAAGGAGAGGGCATATGGCAAATTCACAACTTCGCGTGGTCGAAGGGGGATCTATGGATAAGAATAAGGCACTTGAAGCCGCGCTCTCTCAGATTGAGCGAAATTTCGGTAAAGGCTCTGTTATGCGGTTGGGTGAAAACTCCGCCGTGGAGGTTGAATCTATCCCAACCGGGTCTTTGGGCTTGGATATTGCATTGGGCATTGGCGGGTTGCCGCGTGGCCGTGTGATTGAAGTGTTCGGGCCAGAGAGTTCTGGTAAAACAACTTTGACACTTCATGCGATTGCCGAAGCTCAAAAAGCTGGCGGCATTTGTGCCTTTGTGGATGCTGAACATGCGCTCGATCCAGTTTATGCCCGCAAGCTGGGGGTGAACATTGATGATTTACTCATTTCGCAGCCTGACACTGGTGAGCAAGCGCTGGAAATCGCGGATACATTGGTGCGCTCTGGTGCGATCGATCTTTTGGTGGTCGACTCCGTTGCGGCGCTAACGCCTAAAGCTGAGCTTGAGGGTGAGATGGGCGATAGCTTGCCTGGTTTGCAAGCGCGCTTGATGAGCCAAGCGATGCGCAAATTGACCGCATCTATTTCTCGTTCGAAAACCATGGTGATTTTCATCAACCAAATTCGGATGAAGATCGGCGTGATGTTTGGTTCACCTGAAACAACAACCGGTGGTAACGCGCTGAAGTTTTACTCTTCTGTACGTTTGGATATTCGCCGCATCGGCGCGATTAAAGATCGCGACGAAGTGGTGGGTAACCAAACACGGGTGAAGGTGGTGAAGAACAAGCTTGCCCCTCCATTCCGTCAGGTTGAGTTTGATATTATTTATGGCGAAGGCATTTCTAAAACTGGCGAATTGCTCGACTTGGGCGTGAAGGCTGGCATGGTTGAAAAGTCTGGGTCTTGGTTCTCTTATGACAGCCAACGTTTGGGGCAGGGCCGCGAAAATGCGCGTCAATTCCTAAAGGATAACCCGCAGATTGCCTATGAGATTGAAAGTGGCGTGCGCGAGAGCGCCGGGCTTTTGACAGAGAATATGATTGCCCCACCGCAACCAGACAAAACTGAGGCTGATGAGAGCCTTGAGATTGTCGATAATTCCAACAAATAGATGTTGGAATAAATTGTCCTTGCTGACATTTAGGCGTCGAATTTATTCGGCGCCTTTTTTGTTTGTCTTGTGGCACTTTAACCGCCACTCAATTGCTGGACAGGGCGGGTTGTGGCGTGTAAAACCGCCTGAAGTTCTGACTTTTGTGCAAGGCCAATAGAGATTTATGACCAGCGTAAACGATATTCGATCCAAGTTTCTTGATTATTTTAGCCAGCATGATCACGAATTGGTCGAAAGCGCGCCATTGGTGCCGCGCAATGACCCAACTCTTATGTTTGTAAACTCCGGAATGGTGCCATTTAAAAATGTGTTCACCGGGGTAGAGAAGCGCGATTATTCCCGTGCGACGAGTGCACAAAAATGTGTGCGCGCGGGTGGCAAGCACAATGATTTGGATAATGTTGGGTTCACTGCTCGTCACCACACATTTTTTGAAATGTTGGGTAACTTCTCCTTTGGCGATTATTTCAAAGAGCAGGCGATCCAACATGCTTGGCAGATGGTGCACAAGGAGTTTGGTCTTTCAAAAGATAAGCTGTTGATCACGGTTTATCATGAGGATGATGAGGCTTTTGATCTTTGGAAGAAGATTGCGGGCCTGACAGATGATCGGATTATTCGCATCTCCACAAATGACAATTTCTGGATGATGGGTGATACGGGACCATGCGGCCCTTCTTCTGAAATCTTTTATGATCACGGCGATCACATTTGGGGCGGCCCTCCGGGAAGCCCTGAAGAAGATGGTGACCGTTTTATCGAGATTTGGAATTTGGTGTTCATGCAATATGAACAGCACACCAATGGCGACCGCACAGATTTGCCACGGCCTTCGATTGATACCGGCATGGGCCTTGAGCGGATTGCGGCCGTGTTGCAAGGCACACACGATAATTATCAAACTGATATGTTTAAGGCCTTGTTGGCTAGCGTCGCGGATGTGACCAACACTGATATTGGCGACAAGGGCGATCAAAGCCGCCGCGTGATTGCTGACCATTTGCGGTCTATGTCCTTTTTGATTTCCGAAGGTGTTTTACCCTCGAATGAAGGACGCGGCTATGTGTTGCGGCGGATCATGCGCCGTGCCATGCGCCACGCGACCTTGTTGGGTGCCAATGAGCCAGTGATCAACAAACTTGTGGGCAGCTTGGTGCGCGAGATGGGGCAGGCCTATCCTGAGCTGTCGCGCGGTGAGGCAATGATCAAAGAAACGATCAAACTTGAGGAAGAGCGCTTCCTCAAAACCTTGAGCCGTGGCCTGCAAATTCTTGAAGATGAAACTGATGAACTAAATGAAGGCGCGACTCTCGATGGCGCGACCGCATTTAAGCTTTACGACACTTATGGTTTTCCGCTGGATTTGACCCAAGATGCGTTGCGTCAACGCGGCATCAATGTCGATCAAAAAGGCTTTGACGATGCGATGGCTGCACAAAAGGCCGAAGCGCGGAAGAATTGGTCCGGTTCGGGCGATGCTGCATCTGAGGCGGTTTGGTTTGCCATTGCCGACCAGAAAGGCACCACAGAGTTTCTCGGCTACGAAACCGAGCAAGCGGACGGTGAAGTTGTGGCCATTGTGAAAGATGGCGAGCAGGTTGAACAGTTAGCAGCTGGCGAGAGCGGCATTTTGGTGTTTAACCAGACCCCGTTTTATGGCGAGAGCGGTGGCCAGGTTGGCGATACAGGTCGAGCTTTTGAAGAAGGCGTTGCTGCTACAATTTCCAACACCACAAAAAGTGCGGGCGTATTTGCGCACCATGCCAAAGTAGACGAGGGCACTGTGAAGGTGGGTGATGCGTTGCATCTGAGCGTTAATGATACGCGCCGTCAGTCGATTCGGGCCAATCACTCGGCAACTCACCTGTTGCATGAGGCGTTGCGCGAAACATTGGGTGACCATGTGGCGCAAAAGGGCTCTATGGTTTCGCCTGATCGCTTGCGTTTTGACTTTTCGCACACCAAAGCGGTGGGCGTTGAAGAAATGCAGAAAATTGAGCAAATGGCCAATGCGGTTATTTTGCAAAATAGCCCTGTTGAGACCCGTTTGATGGCGGTTGATGATGCCATTGAAGCGGGCGCGATGGCGCTCTTTGGCGAGAAATATGGCGACGAAGTGCGCGTTGTTTCGATGGGCAAGCCGCTCAATGACAATAAATCAAACAGAGCCTATTCAATGGAGCTTTGCGGTGGCACCCACGTGCGCGCCACTGGCGAGATTGGCGTGGTTGCTGTTGTGGGTGAAAGTGCGGTGGCTTCTGGCGTGCGCCGGATTGAGGCACTGACTGGTGATGCAGCGCGTGCCTATTTTGCAGAGCAAGAAGCGCGGGTGCGCCAGATTGCGGATCGCCTAAAGGTAGCGCCAAAGGACATTGTCACCCGCGTGGATGCGCTGATTGACGAGCGCAAGCAGCTTGAAAAGCAATTGGCAGAAGCGCGGCAGAAATTGGCTATGGGCGGCGGCGCCGGTGGCGGCAGTGAGATCGAGAAGGTTGGTGATATCAACTTTATGGGCCGGGTTGCTGAAGGCTTGCCAAGCAAAGAATTGCGCGGGCTAGTGGACCAGGGCAAAGATCAGATTAAATCTGGCGTTGTGGCCATTGTTGGCATTGGTGACGATGGCAAGGTTGGCGTTGCTGTGGGCGTGACCGACGACTTGAAAGACAAGCTTAACGCAGTTGATTTTGTGAAGATTGCTGTTGAGACACTTGGCGGAAAAGGGGGCGGTGGTCGCCCTGATATGGCGCAAGGTGGCGGACCAAATGCAGACAAGGCACAAAATGCTATTGATGCGGTTCGCGCTAAACTGTCCAACTAAAATTTGTTGGAAATCAATTTGAAAGGGCCGCCCTATATGGGCGGCCTTTTTTGCGATTAGCTGATCAGCAAATTGCTTAGCCTGTCTTTAAGCACGCCTTTATCATCAGGGAGCAACGGACCCATTTCGATATAGCTCAGATGTTTTTCAATGATGGGCTGTAGCGGTTCAGCAAATAAATCTTTGTTCGCGGCAACCAAATTTTCCATGCATTGTACGATTGTCTCTTGAACTTCAAAAATCTCGACGCCATCGCGCATCACTGGGACCAGCAATGTTTGTAGGATTTGGTTGAGCGGAACGGGCGCAATCCAGAGATGTTCGAATTTTGGTGTATCGAGCTCTTCGGGTTCAATGTGTAACAGAATGCGTAGGCCGCGATTGAGACAATCCATTGCCGTGCCGGGATCGTTGATGGCTTTGGAAAGGGCGCGGGTTGCTGTTTCCGACAAAACGATAAACCCGAACTCTGGGTCTTGCGCGAATGTACGCTCGTTGGCCAAGTGAAAAGTACGTTGCACCTTGTCTATTTCGTCATCGTCCAGCTTTGTCGAACACCAAGCAAGCGGCAAGGTGGGGCATGCAAAGGCGCCAGGCTGCGCTGTGAGAAAGATACGCTCATCGCGCGCCTCGGCAAGCGTATTCAGCGCGCGCAGATCCACATGCTGAACAAATTTCGGCTGTGCGGCATAGATTGGCATCCAATCAGCGGTTTTTAGTTCTTCCTCCCGATATTGATTGCAGCCTAAATGCGGATCAACTTGCCAGTTCTCGAGTGTGGAGAGCGTTGCTTTTTCTACACGATCTAACGTGTCTGGGATGCGCCCAAAAACACGAAGCAGGTCGATCCATCGGATGAAGGAGGTGAAAATGATCACCAAGATCAACAGCGTCATGGCCAATAGAACGATGCGGCCACCTTGGTCATATACGCCCATGTGCAAGGCGATGATGCCGACCAAAGCGAAGATTAATGACCCTAGAAATGTGGTGAGCACATTTTGTGAGGTTTTATCGCGTAGCAATAATTGGGTGGCACGGGGCGTGGTGGACTGGGCGGCGCCGTTCATCGCATTGGCCATGATGCCCAAAGAGAAAGTGGAGACCGCCAGCATTGACGACGCGATGATGTTGAGAATGGGCTCAACAGATTTTGCGCCAAGCTCCCAAATCCATGCCTCCGGCAAAATAGGGCGCAGCAGAATAGCCGCCAATGCGGTGATGATGGCCAAAAGAGAAAATGCGGTGAGTCTGATCCAAATTTCAGAGAGCAACCGCTTGAACAAGAAATAGAATTTGGACGCAAACATATAGACCACTTTCAGCAGGTTGGCGGCTTAGATATGGCCAGTTTAGCTGGCTTATGCCGAGCTGAAAATGGGCATGTGCAACTAAATTCGTTTAGATTGCAGCGCCTTACCGCGCGTCCAGGGCTGGCTTGAGCACCTCAAGTCGATTGGTCCAGATATATCCGTCGAAGTTCTCCGGAATATAGTCCAATTGATCAAGCTGATCGATGCCGGTGGTGCCTGATTTAATGTCGGTTAGGTCCATGGGACCAAGCAAGACTAGGCGTGAATTATGCTCGGCAAGTCTTTTGGTGAGGCGATGGGGCCAACCCCACATGGCGGGGGCAATGTTGGCTGGAACGGAGACCCATTTGTTGTGGCACTCTTCCGGCACATGGCCCGACCAACCGAGAGCGATATATTTCAAGAGGCAGGCCTTGGTGTCTTGTTTGCTATAGCCACCGAGGTCTGGCCTTTTGGCAATTGTTTCGGCAACGGGGCGTGCGCCGCCATAAACAGCAATGGTCATTTGATTGAGCTTTGGATCATTTTCAAAATAGTCGAGCAGCAATTTTGCTTCTTCAGGATCGTCACTTTTGAAATTGATCAGCAATTTGGCGTCTGATGGCTGAACGCGCTTGATAAACTCGCTTAGTTCATAGAGTTGGCCAACAAATTTGCCGCGGAAAGGGAAGGTTTTTCCCTCGTCTGCGGTGTAGCCATAGCCCACATCGAGTTGGCGCAGATCTGCCATCTTTTTGTCGCGAATGGGGCCCGTGCCATTGGTGCGGCAATCTAATGTCCAGTCGTGGAAAACGGCCAGTTTATTGTCCATCGTTGGGGCGATGTCGATCTCGACAATATCTGCACCTAGTTCAATAGCAGCATTGGTGGATTCTGGTGTGTTTTCTAGATAATCATGGCTGGGCGGGAATATGCGCTCGGCTGTGCAGGTTTGGTTGGTGAGGCCTTCACGATGGAATGTTTGGTGCAAGCCGCGATGGGCGATAAATTCAAGTTTCCCATTTGAGGATGGGCCTGCAATCAGCGAGCTGTTCCATGCCCATAGGCCAGTAATGGCACCGATAAACCCTAAAACAACCCAATATCTTTTGCGCATGGAACCCCCAATATTTGCTTGCTGCAGCATCTATTTGCGTGCATTGCGGGCAAAATAGGGCAGAGATGGAAAGAAAAGGGCGCTGAGATGCAGCGCCCTGACTGTTCTAATGAACGGTGACTTCACCGCCACTTGAAGTGTTATTGCGTGTCTCTGCTGGTGAGCCGTAAATGTTCACATCTGCGCCAGAGCTGGCATCGGCTGCCGCTTTGTCGCTGGCGAAGGCACTTACATCGCTACCAGAAGATGCGGAGATTTCGACAGAGGTACATTCTAGATTGCGTGCATCTAGGTCGGACCCCGAGCTAGCCTGCAGGTCAGCATCGCCGCATGTGCCAGCGAGTTCGATATCTCCGCCGGCGGAGGCGCGCGCCTTGATTTCATTTACGCTCAGGTCTTTGCCGTAGAAATCGGCTCCAGCGCTGCTGTGTACGCCTAATCTTTCAAGGTCAAACCCTTCAAGATAGAGGTCTGAACCGGCGGAAACATGCGCATCTGAAATGGTTGGCATTTGGATGCGCACTTTCGGTGAGGGGCTGCTGAACCAATCTGTAAGGCTTTTGAGGAAGCCTTCTTCTTCACGATCAATTTTAAGCGCATCGCCGCTTTGTTTGATATTCAGTGTTTCCAGTGTTTTTGCGTCTTTTGCCTCTGCGGTTATTGCAAAGCTGTCACCATAGGTGATGTAGGCATCAACTGCTTCTGAAACGTTGACGGCGGAAAAATCTTTAAAATCATAAGTGCGGGTTTCCTGCGCAAATGCAGGCTGGCTCGCAACGGCAAAAGCGCCGATGGCCAAGCCAAGGGCAGCTAAATGAGTGGACTGGGCAAAATTTGATTTTTTGGCAATGGTTGTCTGGGAGGGACGAAACATAAATTCACCTTGTGTTCGATTGTCCTTCAAATATTGGGCGGATATCTGCGCATACAAGGGAAGATGCTGAGATTTCGTAAGAAATTTTTGCGACACAATTCTAAACAAAGAAAAGGCGGCGAAGACAAATGCTTCGCGGCCTTTCTTGAATCAATATATGAGCTTGGTGCTCTATTTACTCATAGCTTTTTGAAGGTTCTCGTCAATAGCTTCCAAGAAACCAATTGTTGAGAGCCATTCTTGATCTGGGCCAACCAACAAAGCCAAATCTTTGGTCATTTGGCCACCTTCGATGGTGTCCACAACGGTTTTTTCCAAAGTTGCAGCAAAGTTTGCCAAAGCTTCATTGTCGTCCAATTTCGCGCGGTGGGCGAGGCCACGTGTCCATGCGAAGATAGACGCTGTTGAGTTGGTTGAAGTGGCTTCACCTTTTTGGTGCTGACGATAGTGACGTGTCACTGTGCCGTGCGCCGCCTCGGCTTCCACTGTTTTGCCATCTGGTGACATCAAAACAGAAGTCATCAAGCCGAGTGAACCAAAGCCTTGTGCCACTGTGTCTGACTGTACGTCGCCATCATAGTTTTTACAGGCCCAAACATAGCCGCCAGACCATTTAAGCGCAGAAGCAACCATATCGTCGATCAAGCGGTGCTCGTACCAAATTTTGGCTTCTTCATACTTGTCTTTAAACTCAGCTTCGTAGACTTCTTGGAAGAGGTCTTTAAAGCGGCCATCATAGGCTTTCATGATGGTGTTTTTAGTAGACAAGTAGCAAGGCACTTTGCGGTTCAACGCATAGTTCATGCTGGCGCGGGCAAAATCACGAATTGAATCGTCCAAGTTGTACATGGCCATTGCCACGCCTGAGCTTGGAGCATCATAGACTTCGTGTTCGATCTCTTCGCCGTCTTCGCCTACAAATTTGATGGACAATTTGCCTTTGCCCGGGAATTTAAAGTCTGTCGCGCGATATTGGTCACCAAATGCGTGACGGCCAACGATGATTGGCTGTGTCCAGCCTGGAACCAAGCGAGGCACGTTGCGGCAGATGATCGGCTCGCGGAAAATAACGCCGCCCAAGATGTTCCGGATGGTGCCGTTTGGCGAGCGGTACATACGCTTCAAGCCGAACTCTTCAACCCGGTCTTCATCTGGGGTGATGGTGGCACATTTAACGCCAACGCCGTGCTTTTTGATGGCGTTTGCAGCGTCCACAGTGATTTGGTCATCGGTCGCGTCCCGCGCCTCAATGCCCAAATCGTAATATTCGAGATCGATGTCGAGATAGGGGTGGATCAGTTTGTCTTTAATGAATTGCCAGATGATCCGTGTCATCTCGTCGCCGTCGAGTTCGACGACAGGATTGGTTACCTTAATTTTGCTCATGAGAACTCCGCAAAGCTAAAAGTTGGGAGGCCCGCCTTGCTTAAGACGGGTGTTCAGCGCCCCTATAGCATTTGTGGGGGAAAAGGCAAAGACTGATTGGTGCACAAATGGCATGATCAAATGCGCTTGACGGATGTGTAAATACACGGCATGAAGTGGGCATGAACGAAAAAGCGATTTTGGAAATGGAGAGATGTGTGCTGCGCAATACGCGTGCAGCCTCGCGCATGATGACGCGCAACTTTTCGCGCCGCTTGGGGCGGTTTGAGATCACCACCGAGCAATTTTCGCTGATCGCGTCGCTGGCCGGGGCAGAGCATGATTCCGTTTCGGCGCTGGCTGACTATTTGGCGATTGAACGCTCTACCTTGTCGCGCAATCTATCGCTTCTGGAGAAAAAGGGCGTGGTGCAAAAGCGTGCCGCAGATAAGGGCAATGGCGTTATCTATAGCCTCACCGCAAAGGGGCAGGCGCTGTTTGAAGCAATGGTGCCGCATTGGCAGGCAGCGCAGGATGCAATTTTGGACGTGGTGAGCCGAGAGGAACTGGATGCTGCACTCAATGTGCTGAAGCGGGTGGCCAAATTGTAGCCATATTTTTTGCGCCTCAATGTGTATATACACATTTCGTAATTTTTGGGCTGTGTTTGGCGTTGTGTTGCTAGCCCAGCGGCGGCGGGCGGCGTGTCAGGTGTGTTGCGTTGAAGTGCCGGGTTAGCGGACGGGCGCGATAACAGTTGGTGAGGAATTTTGGGTTTTGCGCTGGCTTCAGGTCAGGGTGAAGCCCGGACTGGCAGGAATGCAGTTGGCGCAATGCGCCAGCTTACAAGGAAGGTGCGCACAAGTCTGTGTGCCTTTGTGTATATACACAAAAAGGAGAGCGAAATGCGTGTGAATAATGATGATCCGATTGTGGTGACGGGTATGGGGGCGGTGACGCCACTCGGTGTTGGGGTGAACACCAATTGGGACCGGCTGTTGGCTGGCAAAAGCGGCATCGTGAAGAATGATCGGTTTGATGTGACCGATTATACTGCGAAGGTGGCAGGGCTGGTGCCGAGCAAGGAGAAAGACCCACACGGGTTTGATCCGAACGACTTCATTGATTCCAAAGATCAAAAGAAGATGGATTTGTTTATTCAATACTCTATCGCGGCCACAGAGGAAGCGTTGCAGCAGTCAAATTGGGTGGCGGAAACAGAGGATCAAAAGGAACGCACAGCAACAATCATCGCCACTGGCGTTGGTGGGTTTCCTGCAATGACACATGCGACGGAAGTGATCCGCAATCGTGGGCCGCGCCGCTTGTCGCCTTTCACGGTGCCTTCCTTCTTGGGCAATATGGCCGCGGGGCATATCTCAATTCGACATGGGTTTAAGGGAGAAATCGGTTCGCCGATTACCGCCTGTGCCGCATCAGCACAAGCGATTGGCGATGGTGTGCGGTTGTTGCGTGCAGGTGCTGTGGACGTGGCCGTGTGTGGTGGCGCAGATGCCTGTGTTGACCCGGTGGCCATTGGCGGCTTTGGTGCGGCGCGCGCGCTCTGCACAAAATATAATGACCAGCCAGAAAAGGCTTCGCGACCATTCGATGAGGACCATGCGGGCTTTGTGCTTTCGGAAGGCGCCGCAACCTTGGTGTTGGAGCGTGAAAGCCATGCTCGGGCGCGGGGTGCGACCATTTTGGGCACAGTGGCGGGCTATGGCACTTGTGCGGATGCGTATCATTTGACCGCACTTGCGCCGGGCGGCGCTGGGGGCGTGCGCGCAATGAAATTGGCGTTTCAGGATGCAGGATTGGTGCCGGATCAAATTGATTATGTGAACGCGCACAGCACTTCAACGCCAGTTGGAGATGAGGCTGAGATCGCGGCCATCAATACAGTGTTTGGTGATCGCGGGAAATCGCTTGCCGTTAACTCAACAAAAGCGTCTGTTGGCCACTTGTTGGGGGCTGCTGGGGCGATTGAGGCGGTTTATTCGCTGATGGCCCTCAGGGAGCAAACTGTGCCGCCGGGCCTTAACATCGAGACGCCCATTGAAGCGGCTGCGCAATATGAACTGGCCAATGAGGGGCCGGTAAAGCGCGATATTGATTATGTGTTGTCCAACGGGTTCGGGTTCGGCGGCGTGAACGCCACGCTTATTTTCGCCCGTGAATAGTTTCCTGTAGATCTGCGGCCACCTTGCGGAATTGCCTGAAGGCGGTGAGGTGGCCATCATCTTCGAAGATGTGCAGCGTGCTGGCTGGAATTGCTTCATGCATGGTGCGGGCGAAGGCGAGCGGCGCAAATTTATCCTGCGCGGCAGCATAAAGATGGACGGGGCATCCAATGTCGTGCAATGCAAATCCCCATGGTTTGTAGCGCAGGTAACCATCTTGAGCGGGGCCTTTCGATCCTTGCGTGAAAGCTAGCTTAAGGTCTTCAACAAACAAATCAGCGAAGTTGTTGTCGGCCAAAATGGACCGATCCTTCTTGCTAAGAGATCCGCCTATGATCTTGAGAATAGATTCTTTTCCTTGTTTCAGGCGATGCCCCAAATAGGCGAACCCAAGGCCAAATGCCCAAGGAATATATTTGCTGAGCCTCAAGAATATGCGGTCTGCAGGCGCAAGGTGCTTTTGCAGTTCGACGTTGTCATGTATCGGCGCCCAGCCGACAAAACTGGCGCAGTAAGTCAGTCGTTCGGGCATTTGAGCTGCCGCTGCCAGCGCTGTCGATGCGCCGCCGGAAAGCCCCATAATGGCGAATTTATCTAGCTGCAACATTTCAGCCAGTTCCGCAACTAACTCAGCCTCTTTGGCAACATTTTGAATTTTTCGAAACGGTGTTTGCCCCATCCCAGGTCGGTCAAACGCAATGATCCGGATGTCCTGCTCCAAAGCTATGCGGTGGAATTGGCTTGCTTCCAAATGACTGCCCGGACAACCATGGCAATAGATCAATGGTTCGCCCTCTGGATTGCCATATGTTTGGTAGAATATGTCCGATAGTGCCGCCATTCTGCGCTCTCCAAATTTCATACTTTATATAACTGACTAGATAGTTATTTTAAAGGTGAATTGTTGTTAGGCTCTGGAGGTGGCGAGGGAGTTGTGACGAGGGCAGTGCCTCTCGCAAGTAAAGTGGAATGGCTGGTGTGCAGTGTGCCAACCAAGGATATGAAAAGTCTGTGGCGTTCGCAGCGACGCGTTTGAAGCGCACTTCTTTGAATGGAAGTAAGGGGATGCCAAAAAGCTAGCGCGGCAGGGTGGTGTCGCGCTTTCGTTGATGGGATTATTTCGGAAGGCGGCCGGTTAGGACGGCCATTAGCGTGCCCCATCCGGTGAAGGCCTTTTGGCCTTTGTCTGCCAAGGCGTAGTGATCGGGTTGATCATCGGCGCAGATTTCACGGCTGAGCGTCCAGCCGGTTTGATTGTCAAATAAGCCTTGGCCAAATGTGAAGTTTTCTGATTGTTTTGGCTTATGCCAAACAGACGAGCCGCAGGTGCTGCAAAAGCCGCGGCTGGCGATGTTTGATGATTTCCATTCTTCCACCGGGCCGTTGATTTCCACAATCTCGTCGCATACCACGCCCATCCAAAGCCCGCCACACCAATGGCGACACATTTCGCAATGACAGGCGCCATAGGTGTCTGGGGCTTTGACTTTAAAGCTGACGGCGCCACATGCGCATTTACCGGATTTGATTTTCTGATCTGTCATAGAATTTCTCTCGATAAGTATCCGGATAGATTATCGAAATAGGCGACTTGTGCAATCCTTTCGCTCTGCGATAATGGATATTCTGCTTGTGGATCAAGGCAATGGAAGGATGACAGGGGCGTATCGGCTGTTTAGATTGCCACTGAAGGTGAGGGCTTATGGACCATTCCAACTATGTGATTGATCAAATGATTTCTGCCAAATCCATCGCGGCACGCGTGGAGGAATTGGCTGAGGAAATCTCGGTGAAATATGCGGACACAGACAAGCTAGTTGTTGTGGGGCTTTTGCGCGGGTCATTCGTATTCATCTCTGACTTGGTGAGGGAGTTGGATTTGCCCGTTGAAGTCGATTTTTTGGAAACCTCATCTTATGGCAACAGCACCGAATCTTCGCGCGAAGTGCGGATTTTGAAAGATTTGCGTGGCGAGATTGAAGGGCGTGACGTGTTGGTGGTCGAAGATATTGTCGATACGGGCCATACGCTGAACCATGTGCTGCATATGCTGGAGTCGCGCAAGCCCAAGCGGCTGGATGTGTGTGCGTTGCTGGATAAGCCCTCGCGGCGCGAAGTGGATATTAGCGCGAGCTGGACCGGGTTTGAAATTCCGGACGAGTTTGTTGTGGGCTATGGCATTGATTATGCGCAGCGCAACCGCAATCTGCCCTATATTGGCAAAGTGCGGTTTACTGATTAGCCAGCCTGCTGGTCCGTTTTGGGCGGTGCCCATATTCTTTTAGATAAGCGCGTGAAAAGGCATCAGGCGCGCGATAGCCATATCTGCGGGCCACTTTGTCGATCCGCTCCCCGCGTTCGATTTCGGTTTTAGCCAACATCAAACGCCACCTGCGTAGATAGCTGCCGGGTGTTTCGCAAACAAGCTGAGCAAATAGCTGCTTGAAACGGCTGGGAGATAAACCAGCTTCTTGCGCAAGTGCCTCGTTGTTCCATAGCCGTTCCGGCCGTTCGTGAATGGCGACCAAGGCACGGCTGATCCTGTCGTCCGCCAGTCCGGCCAAAAAGCTAGGCTTGGCATGACCATTTTCGAGCTGATGCCTCAACAAGCGCACAACCAGAATTTCGCCATAACGTGCAATCACAACTTTTGCGCCACATCGATTGATTTGCACCTCGCTGGCAATAAGCTGAACCAAATGAGCCAAATCCTGATTGTCTTCGACCTCTAATGACATGCCGTGCGGCAGTGCAGCGGCTAAGGCGGGAGCGAGCTGATTAAACTCGATATAAAGGGCAAACAAAACATCGCCCGCCGTGCCAATATGTCCAACAGCATGAGGGTGAAGATAAAGCGAGATCTGTCCGGTTTTTTCATCTTTGATGGCAAAGAGATTGGCGCGCTTTGGCGCTTCAAGGCTTGCAGATATACGGAACGTCTCAATGAGGGTTGTCAGGCGGTCAATTTTTTGCATTTCGTCTTTCTGGTTGGAAAAATAAGACCAAGGCAACTTTATGTCCTGATATTGATGGGTTCAAGTCAATTTTTAGGAGCATGAAATGCTAATTCCTCGACAAAAAACTCATGATTTGAACGTTGCCACACTGGATCATGGTGATTTTCAGCTTTCTTCGGAACAGTCTGAGCGTGGCACGTTGATCTGCTTTTATCGTGGGTTTCATTGCCCAATCTGCGCAACCTACTTGAAAGAACTCGAGCGGTTGGTGCCGGAGTTTGAAAAGCGCGGTGTTGCCGTTGTCGCCATCAGCTCAGATGAAGAAGATCGTGCGCGGCAAATGGCGGACAAAATCAACGCCAAAAACCTGCGTATTGGCTATGGCATTGCACTGGAAGAAGCGAAGAAATGGGGCTTGTTCATCTCTCAATCGCGAGGGATGACTTCGATCGGCGTGGAAGAACCAAAACTGTTTTCAGAGCCCGGATTGTTTTTGATCTCTCCGGACATGAGCCTTTATTTCAGTTCCATTCAAACAATGCCATTTGTACGCCCAAACTTCACCGAACTGCTGGGGGCAATCGATTTCGTGGTCGAAAAGAGCTATCCTGCGCGCGGCGAATATCAGGGCGAAGTATAGGACTTTATTTCGCGGGTAGGGTGCCCACAAAACTCGTGGCCAGGGCGATCCATTCGGCCAGACCTTGGTCTGACGCGATGGCGTCGCCTGAGACATTGACGAAGCCCTTCATGGGTTTGCCTGTAAAATCCATTAGTCCGGCCCCGGGGCGGGCAAGGGCTTCATCATAAAGGTCTGGCCCTACGCGCACCATCATGGTGCCATCTTTATGGGGCCCCACCAGCATGTTGCCATTGAGCATAAAGGCGATGCCGCCGAACATTTTTTTCTCTGTAACGTTCGGGTCATCGCCGATTATGCCGCGAATTCGATCTGCCAAAATTTCGCGTTCTTCGCTCATGTCATGTGATCCGCTGTTTTCAGTTCAGGGTCCATATAGTCCCATAATGGACGTTCGGCTGTGTAGAGCGCCACTTGTGGCTTAAACCAATCCGAATTGTTGAACGCGCCTACGGCGATGCCGAGATTGTCTGGTAGTTTTGAGTTTTCTGAAAAGAGGCGCGAACCACATTCCGGGCAAAAATGGCGGGTGCGGGTTGTGCCTGCATCCGACAATGATTGGTGGGTTTTGGTTTCGCCGTGAATTTCAACTTGCTCTTTTTTGTAAAAGGCTTGTGACAAGTGTCCCGTGCCGGAAACGCGACGACACGCATTGCAATGGCATGAGGCCATGCGCAAGGGCTCGCCCGTGACGGTGAAGGTAACCTGGCCGCAATGGCATTGTCCTTGTTGTTTCATTTTCTCCCCCAAAGAATGCTTAGCTGTCGCGATAGGTGGTGTATTGCGCCAACCCATCGCTTGTGTGATCCCATTCAAATTTCGAGCGGGCAAAAATCATTGATTTGGGCGCAAACTTGTTGGCCGCTTCGCCCAGCAGGCCGAGTGGCACCAAATGATGATTTTTCAAACGGCTAGAAATGGCGAAGACTGGCGTGCCGCATTTGGTGCATCGGTGTCGCTGCACAATCGCGCCGCTATCAGCTTCGGTATCATATCGGGTGGTTTCCCCGGAAAAATGAAACTGATCGTCTGACCAAAGACTGATCGCAGCATGGTCGCTGCCAGTTGATTTTTGGCAGTGGCGGCATGCGCACAGCATGGCTGTTTTAGGCGAGCCGGTTAGAACCAGTTTAGCTTGACCACATGCGCATTCCGCGCGAATATCATTCTCTTCCATTTATAGAGTTTGGCGCGTTTCTGGCGCTGAATCAATTCAATAAATTGCGAGTTGTCCGTCTAGATCATGAAAATATTTGACCTGCCGATTGAAACTGAACGTTTGCGTTTGCGGCGTGTGCGCCCCGATGATTTTGATGCGCTCTTTCCCATTCACTCTGATCCAGATGTTTGCCGCTATCTGCCTTATGAGCCGCGCGATAAAGCCGGGATGCAAGAGGCGCTGGACAAACGCGTGGCGCTAGAAACGCTGGAACCTGGCGGCGATGCTTTGTTTTTGGCTGTCGAGCTAAAGGAAACGGGCGAGGTTATTGGCGAAGTGCTGCTCTTTTATCTCAATGAAGCTGCGCGGCAAGGCGAAGTTGGCTATGTGTTTTCACCCAAGCACCATGGCAAAGGCTATGGCTATGAAGCCACGCGCGCTTTTATGGATAGCTGCTTTGAGAAATTCAATTTGCACCGCATCGCGGCCCGCTGCTCGGCGGCAAATGAGGCATCTTGGCGGTTGATGGAAAAGCTGAAAATGCGCCGTGAGGCAGATTTTCGCGAACACGAGCTTTTCAAAGGTGAGTGGGATCACATGTATATCTATGCCATTTTGGAAGATGAATGGCGGGCGCTTCGCAGCTAGGTCTTGATTTTTGCTGCCTGTCCGCCCTATGTGTCTGCGACTTATGTGAAGGACAATGACCATGGCAGGCACGGATAGCTCTAAAGATTTCGAGCTGAAACCCACCCCAGCGGTGATTTTATGCGAACCCCAGTTGGGCGAGAATATTGGCACGGCGGCGCGCGCTATGGCCAATTTTGGCCTGTGGGACTTGCGCATTGTAAACCCGCGTGATGGTTGGCCGAGTGAGCGGGCGCGTGGCGCCGCAGCCAAGGCAGATCACGTTATCGATCGGGTGCAAGTTTTTGATCGCGTGGAAGATGCTATTGCCGATTTGAACCTTGTTTACGCCACCACGGCGCGTTCTCGCGACATGTTTAAGCCTGTCATCGGCCCGGATGAAGCGGCAAATAAATTGGTGCCGCATATCGGCTCTGGCCAGAAGGCAGGCATTTTGTTTGGGCGAGAGCGCTGGGGGCTGAACAATGAAGAGGTGGCGCTTTGCGATTCAATCGTCACCTTGCCCGTGGAGCCAGCGTTCGCTTCATTGAACATTGCGCAGGCCGTTTTGGTTCTGGCCTATGAATGGCGGCGGGCGGCTAATGGCGCACAAGACTTGCCGTTTACGGGAGATGTTGGCGAGCCAGCACCGCGTGAACAATTGGTTGGCCTTTATGAGCATTTGGAAGATTCGCTGGACCGCTCCAACTATTTCAAAGTGGCGGACAAGCGGCCATCCATGGTCAACAATATCCGCTCTATGCTGGGGCGGGCCAAGTTTAATGCGCAAGAGGTACGCACATTTCGCGGGATTATTGCGGCGCTAGATCGACGCCATGAGCGGCCCAATCCGCACCGTGAAAAGCAAAAACTGCAACAAAAAAAGGACGCCGAATAGGCGTCCTTTTAGGTTTTGAAGGTCGGTTGAATTAGGCTTCGATCAAGCGGCGGCGATATTCGCTTGCAGCGTAGACAAAGCCCGCTGTGATCGCCAAGCCAATGAACATGTGCAACCAGTTATATTGATTGAGCATGGCCACGATAAAGCTCGCTGCATTGAATGATTCTTGCGTTGCGATTTCTTCCAAAAGGGCTTCGTTGGCGAACATGTTTTCCAAGCGAAAGGTAATGAAGTTGCCAATATGGCTTTCAAAATTACCAGCGCTAAAGCGGAAGATGCGCTCAGCCAAGATCAACAAGCCCGGCACCACAAATGCTAGAGGAATGCTCCAACGTTTGAAAACAGTGGACAGCAAGGCTACCCAAGCGAAGAATGGGGCATACCAAAGCAAGGCGAGCAGAACCATAACAGCGGCAGAGATGCTCATCTGGATATAAGTGCTGACAAAATTGATCGGATCAGCGGTACTAACACCAGGCACAAACCCTGCAATCCAAATTGAGAACAGATAGGCCATCACACCAGCGATCAGCATCCAAACGCCAATTGCCATGGGGAAGATGGTGCCACCGGCCAACACTTTTGAGCCGAGGATCTTCAGGTCTGATTGCGGCATGCTTTTCCAAAAGAGCAGGCCATTATTCTTCCGGTCTGCGCTGAATGAATCAGCATAGTAGAAGAAAAGAGCAATCATCAGATAGACCGTCCACAACACAATCGAGATTGCGTAAAAGGCGGTAAACAATGTGGCTTTTGAATCCATTGTGGTGAATTCAGCCTGGATGTCACTGCTGCCCAAAATGATGGCGGATGCGAATACAGCAATCACAATCAACGTGATTACAGCAGGTGCAATCAAAAACGCGCCGCGATGTTCCAAAAATTCCCGTTTTACGAGGGCGATATAGGTATTCATATGATCTCTCCCTTACGGGTATCTTCACGCTGCATTAGCGCGACAAACAAATCTGAAATAGTCGGTGTGCTGACTTTGCCATATGGCTCCAACTGGTCGTGGCTGACGCCATCGAACACCATGATGGTTTGTCCGAACTTTTGCTCAACATAGATTGGCTTGAGCGCATGTAGGGCGTCGAGCTCTTTTTCATCAGTGACGAGTTGGTGATAGCGTGTGCCCACATCTTCCATGGGGCAATCGAGCACCAAGTCTCCATCTTTGATAAACATAATGTCGGTGAGCATAAATTCGATCTCATCAACCTGGTGGGTTGTGATCAACAAAGTACGCTCCTCATGCATATAGTCTTCAAGCAAACGCTTATAGAACCGCTTGCGATAAGTAATGTCCAAGCCAAGGGTTGGCTCGTCCAAGACTAAAAGTGAAGCATCGATCGCCATGACGATAGCAAGGTGCAGCTGAGCGACCATACCTTTTGATAAAGCCTTGACCTTTGCATTAGCCCGGATGTCTGTGCCCTCAAGAAATCCATTTGCCTTCTCCCTGGAAAAGTTGGGGTGTATGTCTTCGATTAAGTCGAACAGTTCGCGCACTCTTAAAAAGCGCGGCAAGCTGGCCACGTCTGAGATGAACGCAATGTCGTTCATCAATTGAGCGCGGTTTTGATAGGGGTGTTGACCCAGAACGGTGATGTCACCTTCACAATCGGTTAGGCCCAAAATTGCGTTCAAAGTCGTTGTTTTGCCGGCACCATTATGCCCGATAAGGCCCACAATACGGCCCTTTGGGATGGTGAAGTTGAGCCCGTGCAAAATCTCATTTTTGTTGAAGCTTTTGCGCAGGTTGCGGGCTTCAATAAGGGGCTTAGCTGTATTCGTCATAACTCGCCTCTATTCCTCAGCGTGGCGCATCAAATCTTCAATATCCAGATTTAATGCTTTGATTTGTTTCATAATGCGGGGCCATTCATTCTTTAAGAATGCCTCACGTTCATGCGCCAAAAGCTCCTTGCGCGCGCCTTCAGCAACAAACATGCCTAAGCCTCTTCTCTTTTCGATGACGCCCAAATCAACGAGTGATTGGTAGGCTTTGGTGACCGTGAGCGGGTTGACCGACAAGTCTGTCGCAATCTGCCGCACAGAGGGTAGCGCTTCGCCTTCCTTGACCGAGGCTGATAAAATCATATCGGTCAATCGTTCTCTGATTTGAACAAATATCGGCTGTGTTTCATTCCAATTGTTCATTGTGTCTCACTCATCTAGTGTATTAGAGTTGTAACACACTAAATGGGATATGCAAGTGCTTTTTAAAGTGGTTGGGGCAAAAAAGTTGAACTATATGGCGTAAAGCCCGGATTTAGGCGGGTTTAGCGGTTGACTTTTTTGGGGGCGTGATCTAATTCAGCGCGATCAATTGGTTGTTTCAATCAATTGTGCACCCGGGATCTTCGGTTTTCATGCGCGGTTTATCCGCAGCAAGCGTGTTTTTCGCAAGGTCTGTCGGTTTCGACTCTTTATATATAGAGGCGGAGCAGAGGAGGGCGCAGTCATTCAAAACGATTAAAGAAGGACGAGCGATGTCTAAACGCCATTCTGAGAAATATAAAATTGACCGCCGCTTGGGCGAAAATATCTGGGGCCGTCCAAAAAGCCCTGTAAACCGTCGTGAATACGGCCCGGGCCAGCACGGCCAGCGTCGTCGCGGCAAGCTTTCTGACTTTGGTTTGCAGTTGCGCGCCAAGCAAAAGCTTAAAGGCTATTACGGCAACCTCACTGAAAAATCATTTAAGCGTGTTTACAACGAAGCGACACGTTTGAAAGGTGACACTGGTGAGTTGTTGATCGGTTTGCTTGAGCAACGTTTGGACGCATTGGTGTACCGCGCCAAGTTTGTTCCAACTGTTTTTGCTGCACGTCAGTTCGTAAACCACGGCCACGTGTTGGTGAACGGTAAACGCGTGAACATCCCATCTTACCGCTTGCATGTTGGTGATGTGGTTGAAGTTCGCGAAAAGTCAAAGCAAATGGCGCTTGTTTTGGAAGCGACACAATTGGCTGAGCGCGATGTGCCAGACTATGTTGACGTTGATCACTCAAAACTGACCGCTTCTTTGACACGTGTTCCTACATTGTCAGACGTGCCATATCCGGTTCAAATGGAACCAAACTTGGTTGTTGAATTTTATTCTCGTTAAGTCGAGACGAAAATTAAAGAAAAGGCCGCCCATTTGGGCGGCCTTTTTTGTTTGGGGGTTTGTGATTTTATCAAACAGGTGATTTCGGCAACGGTGAATCTTTCGGGATTTCCGCTTCAAACTTACGTAGCCGTTTATAGACTGACATTAGCTTGATGATCTGTGGCCACGAATCTACCAGATATTGCAATGAACTTTCCACGCGGCCGAACGCGTTTGCGACTTGTTGATAAATGCCAAGCGTAATAGCCCCCGACAGAATGGAGGGGCCGAGCGCAATGAGCGTGATAAAGTTGGACGCTTGATTGTAGGCCGAGCGCACTAAGTTAAAATAAAGATAGTGGAAAAACAGACGGAAGTAGTTTTTCTGTACATCCAAATACAGTTCTTTGACTGTTTGTGGTTGCGCGCGATCCTCAAAATCTTCGGCGTAAACCAGCTCTTTGCGGTAGGCGGCTTCAACTTTCTGGTTGTTGAATTCCAGCCCCGGCAATTTGACGCCTACAGCAGCAAGCACCACAGTGCCGAATGCAGCCGAAACGAGTGCGACCCAGACGAGAGAGCCGGGAACTTCACCTATCAATGGCAGCGCTGTGATTTGTTGAGAAAGACCCCAGAGAATTGGCAAGAAGACCGTCAAGGTCATCAATGCGTATATGAAGTTTACACCCAGAGTTTCAACGCCATCTGCAAACCGCATTGCGTCTTCTTGAATACGTTGGGACGCCCCTTCCACATGGCGCAGGTGTGACCAGAAGCTCATATAAAAGAAGTTTATTGCCGTCCGCCAACGGAACACATAGTGACTGGTGACGAAATTAATCAACACGATCAACAATATATTAGGGGCAGCGACATAAAAGACGAAAATCAGATTTCCCCAATAGTCTTCCGGTGCGACACTGCCAGGGTCAGTCAGCGCGGTCTGTACAATATTAAAGAAATCGCCGTACCAGTCATTTAGCCATGCTTGCACTTGCACATTGGCAAATAGCATCAGAACGATTGTGGCAGACCCTACAACCGACCACCAATACCATCTGTGCCGTTGAATAAAGTACCACGGCACACAGAACAGATACGTGGACATTATCACATATTGATAGAGCCACACTTTCTGATTGGTCAGAAAGGGCGTGGGGTCGTCGCCGGGATTTGGTGTGAGGATTGGGTCTAGACTAATGACGCTTTGAAGCGCTGGGCCGATGGTGAACCAAATCAAAAAGCACAGTGCAGCCCAAACTGCGGCGCTGCCGAAGAAAAGCTTTGGTGCCGGAAAGAATGATCGAAACATATGAATCCCTCCCAAGATCTGTCACAATTAGATGCATTTATTTGAAGGTGTGCAAACGCTTTCCGGCGATCTCACGAATTTATTAACGGCATTTGTGTTATATTTGATCAATTGGTGTATAATTCAGGCCATATTTTTAATTTTTGACGTTTAAAACTATCGAAAAAACGACATTGCGCAATTGCAGGTGAAATATGCGTGTCAAATTTGACGACTTGCTAGAAAAGCTCCCGGGGCCGGCCACGCGCAAGTGGCCGAACGGTGTTTGGTTTGCGCCTGCGTTTTCCTCAGATACGCTTTCGGTTCAGCTCTATACGCCCAAAACAGGCACCTATCCCGCACCGCCGGGTGTGAACATCATTTACATTGCTATTCGTGGCCGTGCAGATATCTCAATTGCGGGCGATCGCCATGAAATGCAGATGGGCGATGTGGTGCCGGTTGAAGCTGATGTGCCGCATGAATTTATGAGCTTCACCAGTGATTTCGCTGTATATGTGGTTTTCTGGCGCTCGCTGGCGCAAATCAAAGAACGTGAGAAAGCGAAGGCTGAAGCGAGGCGCAAGGCGGAAGAAAACGCCTAAACGGCTTTATTCTCGTTGCAAATAGCGATATGCCGGGGCGTGTATCAATTTATGAGCGTGCCCATGGATCAGTCCACCACACCCATTCAAAATCTATTTGCGGACATGCCAAAATCGGTTGAGTTTGGCAAGCTGCGCAAGCGTTTGTTGCGGCAGGTGGAAACCGCGCTAAACACCTATCATATGCACGATGTTAAAGGGCGCTGGTTGGTCGCGCTTTCTGGCGGCAAAGATTCATATGGGTTGCTGGCGCTGTTGTTGGAATTGCAATCACGTGGCGTGCTGAAGCAAGAGATATTGGCGTGCAATTTGGATCAGGGCCAACCAAATTTTCCCAAGGAGATATTGCCGAGCTATCTTGACAGTTTAGGCATTTCTCATCGCATCGAATATCGCGACACCTATTCCATTGTGACGGATAAGGTAGCTGAGGGAAACACTTATTGTTCACTCTGCTCTCGATTAAGGCGGGGCCACCTATACCGCATTGCGCGGGAAGAGGCATGTTCTGCCGTTGTGTTGGGACACCATCGTGACGATGTTTTGGAGACATTTCTGCTCAATATGTTCTTTGGGGGCAAGATGGCGACAATGCCACCAAAGCTGATCAATGATGAGGGAGATTTGGCGGTGTTGCGGCCGCTTTCCCTGTGTGAAGAGCAGGATTTGCTAAAATTTGCTGACGGGATGCAATTCCCAATTATCCCTTGTGATCTGTGCGGATCGCAAGATGGATTGCAGCGGCAAATGATGAAACAGATGCTTGTTGATATGGAACGGAAGTCGCCGGGGCGGAAGGACCGCATGTTTGCGGCCCTGCAGAATGTGAATGCCAGCCATTTGCTGGATCCCAAATTGTTCGACTTTTCCTAAAGCAGTTTGCCCGATTATTGGCCGGGCGCAATCGCTGCGAAATGGTCGGCGCGTTTTTCTCTGATTGGCAAATGCAGCGCGGCGGACAATAGACCAATCATCATGCCCAGATACCAAACCAGATCATAATTGCCTGTTAGGTCAAAGCTGACACCGCCGAGCCATACGCCGAAGAATGAACCAATTTGGTGCGACAGGAAGGCAAAGCCGTACAACATACCCATATATTTGGGGCCGAAGAAATTGGTCACTAAGGCGGCGGTTGGCGGCACAGTAGCCAACCACAACAAGCCCGTGATTGCGGCAAAGATATATGTGGTCCATTCCGAAATCGGCAAGAGCAAGAAAAGCCCTGTGATCACAACGCGGCTGAGATAGATGCTTGCCAGTAGAAATTGTTTCGGCAAACGCCCAGCAAGGTAGCCGGCGCCCAGAGAGCCGACAATGTTAAACAGGCCGATCAAGGCCAATGCCCAGCTGCCAACGGTGGGGCTGAGGCCACATTGCACGAGATAGGCAGGCATGTGCACCGTGACGAACGCCAAATGGAAGCCACAGACGAAGAAGCCTGCCACCAACAAAACATAGGACCGATATTTGAATGCCTCGCGCAGCGTTTCAAACAATGGCATATCGCGGCCATCATCTTCTTGGTGCTCGGTTTTGCCGCGCAGGAAGAATGACAGTGGAATGATCGCCAATAGGGTGATGGCGAAGATCAACAACGCATTTTGCCAGCCAAAGCCGTTGATGAGTTGTTGGCCGACGGGTGCGAATACGAATTGGCCTGCGGAGGAGGCAGCCGTTGCAATACCAAACACAAAGCTGCGTTTTTCTGCTGGAACGGCTCGGCCGAAGGCAGCCATAACGACGGCGAAGGAGGCTGTGCCGATGCCGAGGCCCATCAAAAGGCCGGCGCCGAGGAACAAGGTGAGCTCAGTGCCGCCATAGGCCAGCAAAAGGACGCCGAGAGAATAGATGATTGTGCCAATGATCAGCGTTTTGGCTGTGCCATGCTTATCGGCGAAGCCACCAGCGATCGGCTGGATCAAACCCCAGATGAGGTTTTGCACCGCAAAGGCCAAGCCCCAAGTTTCGCGTGACCAGCCAAACTCTGATGTGAGTGGCAAGGTGAATAGACCAGCGGTTGACCGCACACCAAAGGACATCATCGCGATCAAACAGCCTGATATAATGATCAAGGTGAGCGGATTGCGCGCAGTTGCGGCGGGAGTTGTGGCAGTGCTGGTCATCGATATCTCGCAAGGTTAGGCACATAAATTGCACTGATAGACGGAAATGGGCAAATCAAAATTATTGATCCCCATTTCACCGCCCGACAGGCTAGCGCCTTTATATGTCAGCTGATTGGATCAAATTGCGCTTTGAACAATTTTCCTTTTTCAGCGATCAGAACAAAGCATAGGCTGATGCTGCCCAAGATCACATAGCCCAATGCAATGGGAAGAACCGAGCCGTTATAGGCTTGACCAATGACAGTGCCGAGAAGTGCGCCGCCCACGGTTTGCATAAAGCCAAAAACGGACGCAGCGGTGCCCGCAACCCGCCCCAACGGCTCCATCGAAAGTGAGTTAAAGTTGGTGCCCATCAGGCCGAACAAGAACATCACAGGGGCCTGAATGGCCATAAAGGCCCACAGCGGCAGTGCATTGAGATACGCAAGGATTGACCAGAGCAGGCTGAGAGCAATGAAACCAATCAAAGCACTATGCGAAAGCTTACGCATACCGAAACGGCCCACCATGCGCGAATTGATGAAAGACGCGAGCGACATCACGGTGGCGATGGCGGCAAAGGCTGCCGGAAACCATGGGCCAAGGCCGTAAAGCTCGCCATAAATCTGCTGTGACGGGGCCAAAAAGCCGAATAGCGCCCCCAAGGCGACCATGTTCGCCAATCCATATGCCAAAGCAGGGCGGTTTGAAAAAACGATGGCGAAGCCCTCAACGATGATTTTGGGGCGGAAGGCGCGCCGGTTTTCTTCGGCCAATGTTTCTGGCAGGCGCAGAATGGTCCACGCTGCTGCAGCAATAGCGATGAGGGCCATGGCGAAATAGATATATTGCCACGGGCCAAACATAATAATCAGTTGGCCGAAGGTTGGTGCCAGCACGGGCATGATCATAAAGACCATCATGATCAGTGACATGACTTCCGCCATTGCGCGGCCGCCAAAGCAATCGCGCACCATTGAAAGGGCCACAACGCGGGAAGCGCCTGCACCCAAACCTTGGATGACGCGCATGGCCAGCATGGCGTTCAGCTCGGTGGTCATGGCCCCACCAATCGCAGCAGCTATATAGATGGTGACGCCAACGAGGAAGGTGGCGCGGCGGCCAATGGCGTCGCAAAGCGGGCCGAAAAAGAGCTGTGAGAAGCCAAACCCGATCAAAAAGAAGGTGACGATGAACTGCCGATGATTTTCTGCTTCCACATGCATGGCTTCGCCAATCATGGGCAAAGCGGGCAGCATGACATCGATGGCCAAGGCGTTCAGCGCCATAATCAGCGCAGCCAGACCGATAAACTCAATCCGGTTTACGGACGGATTCAATTTTGCAATTTTCATTGATCACCTGAACAAGGTTTTGGCCGTGCGAAAATTTTGGGAGGAATCGCGAAACAGCTTTGTCGAAATGTAGGACAATCATGCCAGTTGCGGCAAAAAAGCGCAATAGGTTTGACCAATTGGTTGACCGGGGCTGCAAACCGACATAATTCCTTGGGTTGGGGCGCTACTCAATGCGTCAAAAGGAGTGCCAATGCTGGGTGTTTTTGAGAGTATTTTGCCGGTTTTCGCGATTATTGTGCTGGGCTTTTTGCTAAGACGGTTCAATTTTGTCGAGGCAAGCAAATGGCAAGTAGTGGACGAGCTGTGCTTTTGGATTTTGTTCCCGTCGCTTTTGGCGAGCACTTTGATCAATACGGATTTGAGCACCATTGAATTCGATAAAATCCTGATGGTGCTGATGGGCATGATCATCACCATTTCGGCACTCATGTTGGCGCTTTATCCGTTTTTTCGCAATGTGATGCAGCTTCGGCGGCCGCAATATACGACGTTGTTTCAAACGGTGACCCGTTGGCATGGCTTTATCGCCATGGCGCTGGTGCTCAAGTTTTTCGGCGAACCGGGCCTAGCGGTTATTGCAGTAGCATTTGTGGCTTTGGTGCCCGCGCTGCAATTGGTGAATGTGACTGTGCTTTCTGTTTTTTCCGAAGAGTATAAATTTAGTTATTTCAATGTGTTGAAGCAGATTTCTCGCAATCCGATTCTATGGGGGTGCGTTGTGGGCATGGTAGTCAATTTCGCCAATATCCCTGTGTGGGATCCGGTGCTGACCTTTTTAGATCTGCTGGGTCGTGCCGCGTTGGGCATCTCGCTATTGGCGCTAGGGGCAGGGCTTAGCTTGCGTGCCGCGCTGAAGCCAAGCCCGGTTGTTGGCGTTGCTGTCGTGGGTAAGCTGATTTTGGTGCCGCTGATTATGTTTGGTTTTGCGGTGCTGTTTGGTGTGACTGGAGATGCATTGGTGATTTTGATGATTAGCGCAGGTGTGCCAACGGCCATGAATGGCTATGTGCTGGCCAAGAAGATGGGCGGCGATGCCGAGCTTTACGCGTCCATTGCCACAGTGCAGACGGCAGTGTCCTTCTTCACGCTGCCTTTGATTATTTTACTGGCACGTTGGTGGGTTGGGGCATAGCGGGCTGCAGTTTCGCGCCCCACATGCTGGCCATGCATGAGAGAATGCCCACAACCATAAAGCCCGCCGCGATCGGGGCTACTGTGTCGTTGTAAAAGCTGCCAATTATGGCGCCAATCACAGCGCCGCCTGCGCTGGAGATAAATCCGAGTACAGAGGCTGCGGTGCCTGCCACCCGTTTCATGGGCACCATGGCCATTGTGTTTTGATTGACCCCCGCCAAGCCGAAGCAGAAATTGAGCGGTTGGTGCAATAGCACCAAAAGCCAGAGTGGCAATACGCCCATAGTGAGTGCAAACATCAACCACACCGCGCCCAACAGCGCGAATGTGGCGCTGGCGGCCAAGGCAACTTTTTCGACCGAGAATTTATCGACCAAACGCGAATTGATGAAGGATGCGACCGCCATGTTCGAGGCGGTGAGGGCGATCATCAGGGGATAGATGGCGCCAAGGTCATAAATCTCCAAATAAATCTGGGGCGATGTGCCCAAGAAGCCGATAATCGCACCAAGCAGCAACGCCTGTGCCCAGCCAAACAGGAGTGACGACGGTGTGGTGAACACAATGCGGAAACCTTCCAAAATGATTTTGGGGCGGAAAGCACGTGTGTTTTCAATCGACAATGTTTCGGGCAACCGCAGAAACACCCAGACTAAAGCGACAACGGCCATGATGGCCATAAAGGCGAAAACGCTTTGCCAAGGTAGGAAGAGGATTAAAAGCTGACCTAGACTTGGCGCAATGATGGGCATGGCCATAAACACCATAACGATCAGCGACATGGTTTTGGCCAGCTTTTTGCCTTCAAATACGTCGCGAACCACGGCAAATGCGATCACGCGGGAGGCGCCTGCGCCTAGGCCCTGCACCAATCGAAGGGCAAGCAAGGAATTGAAATCGGTGACAAACGAGGCTAGGGCGACGGGCACAAAGAAGATTAAAATGCCGATGAAAGCGGTGTTGCGGCGGCCAATCGCGTCTGACAATGGGCCATAAAACAGCTGGCTGAGGCCAAAACCAATCAAATAATAAGTGATCACCAATTGCTGTTGATTGTCGCCGATGGCGCCGAGTGATGATGCGATTTCGGGCAAGGCGGGCAACATTATGTCGATGGCCACGGCATTAAGCGCCATCAACGTGGCGGCCAGCAGCACAAACTCAACATAATTTGTATTGGGATTCAGCTTAAGACGCATCAATACTCGCAATCAACAAAAAGTGCTTTATTGATGCGACAGGTTTGACCAATTGGCAAGCCCTGACGAACTATTTCCGCCAGGGCGTAAAATTTTAAGCGGGCAATTTGCCGTTGATCACATAATCAAGGATTTGCACCGCTTGATCCGGTGTTTCAATTACAGCAAGGGCCGATGCATCAACTTCTTTGAGCGCGTGTTGATGATCAGCGCCATGCATCACGATCAATGGCAAGCCAAGTGCCGCAGCGAATCCGGCGTCGAAGGCGGCATTCCACTGCTTATATTTTTCGCCAAAGCGCACAATAACGATATCCGCTTCGCCCAGCAAAGTGCGGGTGCGGATGGCATTCAGCTTTGCGCCCTTATGGTCGTGCCAAAATTTGTTTGGCTCTTCGCCCATAATGGCGACGCCGCAATCGTCTGACGCACCATGATCGGTGACCGGTGCAGAAAATTCAACGGGAAGTTCTGCTGCCTCGCAGCCCTTCTCAATCGCTTCGCGCCAATCGGTGTGGATTTCGCCCGAAAGATAGACGTTCCAAATGCGGGTCATTAGCTGGCCTGTTTGGCTTGGATGCCTTTATCGACAAAAAGCTGTTGTAATTCGCCTTCTTGCGCCATTTCACGGATAATGTCGCAGCCGCCAACAAATTCGCCCTTCACATAGAGCTGTGGAATAGTTGGCCAGTTTGAATATTGCTTGATGCCTTCGCGCAATTCGTCGCTTTCAAGCACGTTGGCGCTGGCATATTCGACTTCCAAATAATTCAAGATTTGCGCCACTTGGCCGGAAAAACCACATTGCGGGAAATCTGGAGTGCCCTTCATGAACAGGAACACGTCATTGTTTTTTACTTGTTCGTCGATAAATGCGTTGATGTCGCTCATAATGCTTTCCTTTATATTCGGGGTTAAGGCCCGACAAGGTGAACCTGCTGCCTAAATAGGACAGTCGTGATTAAATGTCGAGGATCAGTCTCATCATTTTTGTCGCATGGCGCGCATACGCTCCAAAAAGGCTTTCACCGCATAAGTAGGATAGCCGAGAAGATCGCCCATTTCGATCTCTTCAACTAAACTATATCGACCCTCGATCATGTGTTTGCGCAAAAGCTCGAGCAGGCGGTCTTTGTCGGCCTCAAATTGCGGCAAATAATAAATGACCGGGGCAACTGGATTGATGTCCAGCTCGCCGCCATCTTTCAGCAATTGCTCCAGATAGTCCGCGCGTTCCTGCCACACATAGCGTTTAATCTGTTTGCTTAAGACATAGGGAAGAAATGTATTTTCCGGGTCTTTTTCACCGAAATAAGAAATTTTTTTGGAACCAGCCAGCATCAATTCAAGCTCACGCCCTTCATGCGGCGGGCGGTCAATCGGCGCCTCCATATCAAAAACAGAGATAAACTCGCCCCCACGGGTGATTTCTTCTCGCTCTTGCAGGGTAAAGAACCCTTGTTTTTCGTAAAACCCAACGGCGGCATGGCTTGACGTAAGGATGATTTTTTCAGGCCGCCCTTTTAGCATTTCATCGATGGCTTTGTGGTAAAGCGCGGTCGCCACGCCCTTGCGCTGGTGTTCGGGCGTAACAAAAAGGGCTGTGATTTCATAGCCGCGATAGCCACAAAAACCTATGGGTTTGTCGTTCTCATCTATGGCGACATGGAAAATTTCGCCATCTTCAGCTGAGTGCTTATAGCCTTCTGGAATGAGGCCAGTCGCCCAGCTTTCACGGGCTGTTTGATCATAATATTCATCAGAGACAGCGAGAATCGCTGCCCGATGAATGTCGGGCAGGTGGGACCAGTGACTGTCGGCAATCGGGACAATTCTTACCGTCATCGCTCCAAATGTTTTTTCACCCAAGGGTGCTCAAAAAAATCTTTCTCAGTAACAAACAGGTTCGATTCCCAACCTTGCTGATTGCCAGCATCTACGTTTTTTTGCCCATCGTCAAAGAATATTGGTTTTTCGCTTTGTAGGCCAAGCAGTTGATCTACCTTTTGGAAAAAGGCTGGGTCAGGTTTCGCAACGCCCAAACGGGCGGCGTAGAACATATCATCGAAGATGTGGCTCAGCTTTAGATCGTGCCACAGATAGAAGGCGCGAAGGTGCTCCTGATTGGTGACGAGGTAGATTTTAACGTCTGCTTTTTGCTTGAGCTTTTTGATGCCGTCGAGTAGTTGGCGGTTTACGGGTGTATCGTTTTTGAACCAATATTCCAGCAAGTCGAGGCTGTTGATGTGGCCTGCATTGATGTTCGGCAGGAATGCGTCCATCGCGGTGACGATGGACGTTTTGCCCGTGACGATCTCAGCGTAATTTAGCCGGAAAAATTCATTGAATGAATCACGGCTGATACCGAAATCCATTTCAATGTGCTGGCTCCACACTCGTTGGCGTGCGGGATCTTGGTGAAAAAGGGAGTGGATGACAACCCCATCCACATCAAAGAGAATGGACCGCACCGGAATTATTCCGGTGCGTTTGTTTTCAAGGCAAGGGCGTGAAGTTCGCCGCTATCGAGCACTTGTTTCAGCGCTGCATTGACCATTTGGTGCTGTTGCACGCGGGATTTGCCGCGGAAGGCTTCTGCCACAACAACAGCGGTATAGTGATGGCCGTCATCTGTATCCGCATTCACTTCTGCGCCAGGAATGGCTTCAGTGATCAAACGTTCGATTTCAGCGGTACCAATAGACATAAACAACAATCTCCAATTAGGCGGCTATTGCGCCGCTTCTGCTGCCATATAGTCTGGGAACCAGCTTTCATGGAAATCGCTGAGTTCCGCAATCGATACGGCAAATATATCTTTTGCTTCCAGCTTATCGCCACCCACAGTGCCCAATTGGGTCACCGGCACATTTTGTGCTTTGGCAGCGGCCAGAACCGACTCAAGATTATCAGATTTTACCGTGACGATATAGCGGGCTTGGTCTTCACCGAACAATTCACCCAGATCATTTGAAAGCTCAAGCTGCGCGCCGATTTTGCCCTTCATGGCCATCTCAGCCAGTGCAACCACAAGGCCACCATCCGAGAGATCGTGACAAGCGGTGAGTTGTTGCTGATCAATAAGCTCGCGGATCAGGGCGCCATGCTTGGCTTCTTTCGCAAGATCGACAGGAGGGGCATCGCCTTCGATGCGGTTGAAGCAATCGCGCAGCAGGGCGGATTGACCAAGGTGTGTGCCTTTTTCGCCAATCAAAAGAATCACTTCGCCTTCTTCTTTGAAGGAAAGAGTCATCATTTTTGCCCAGTCTTTCAGCAGGCCAACGCCGCCAATGGCCGGGGTTGGCAAAATACCAATGCCGTTGGTTTCGTTGTAAAGCGACACGTTGCCCGAGACGATTGGGAACTCAAGCGCGCGGCAGGCATCGCCAATGCCGAGAATGGCCTGCGAGAACTGCTCCATAATTTCTGGCTTTTCAGGATTGCCGAAATTCAGATTGTCGGTTGAGGCCAACGGTAGCGCGCCAACAGCAGAGAGGTTGCGCCAGCATTCCGCAACGGCCTGCTTGCCGCCTTCGCGCGGATTGGCTTCGCAATATCGTGGGGTCACGTCAACGGAGAAGGCGAGGGCTTTTTTGCCGTCTGCACCTTCCACACGCACGACACCAGCGTCACCACCGGGCACTTGCACTGAATTGCCTTGGATCAGCGTATCATATTGCTCCCAAACCCAGCGGCGCGATGCGCCATTTGCGTTGCCCACGAGGGTCAACAAGGCTTGCGAGATATCGATATTGCTGTCGATTTCGCCAAGTGTTGAGGGCGCAGGATATGCTGTGCGTGGACGATCATATTCAGGGGCTTCATCGCCCAAATCTTTAATCGGCAAGTTCGCGACTTCTGTGCCTTCGTGGATCACGCGGAAGCGCAGATCGTCTGTTGTTTTGCCGACGATGGCAAAGTCGAGATCCCATTTGTGGAAGATAGCTTTGGCCACATCCTCTTTTTCAGGATCAAGCACCATTAACATCCGCTCTTGGCTTTCAGACAGCATCATTTCGTAAGCCGTCATCGCTTCTTCGCGCGTGGGCACGTCATCAAGATAAAGCTCAACGCCGAGATTGCCCTGCGCGCCCATCTCCACAGCAGAACAGGTGAGGCCAGCGGCGCCCATGTCCTGAATGGAGATCACCGCGCCGGTCTGCATCAGTTCCAAGCAGGCTTCGAGCAAGCATTTTTCAGTGAACGGGTCGCCAACCTGAACGGTGGGGCGTTTTTCATCGATGTCGTCGCCGAACTCGGCAGACGCCATTGTCGCGCCACCAACGCCATCGCGGCCGGTTTTTGCACCGAGATAAACGATGGGTAGTCCAACGCCTTTGGCCGCGCAAAGGAAGATTTTATCGGCATCGGCAAGGCCCGCGGCGAACGCATTGACCAAGATGTTGCCATTGTAACGGGGGTCGAATTCAACTTCGCCGCCAACTGTGGGTACGCCGAAAGAGTTGCCATAGCCACCAACGCCAGCCACAACGCCGGACACGAGGTGACGGGTTTTTTCGTGATCTGGTGCGCCAAAGCGCAGGGCGTTCATCGCTGCGATGGGCCGCGCGCCCATGGTGAAGACGTCACGCAGAATGCCGCCAACGCCTGTCGCAGCGCCTTGGTATGGCTCGATGTAGGATGGGTGGTTGTGGCTTTCCATTTTGAAGACCACGGCGTGGCCATCATCAATGTCCACAACGCCGGCATTTTCGCCAGGGCCGTGGATTACGCGGTCGCCAGTTGTCGGAAGCGTTTTCAGCCATTTCTTTGAGGATTTGTAAGAGCAGTGCTCGTTCCACATGGCAGAGAAAATGCCTAACTCGGTATATGTCGGTTCGCGGCCAATCAGCTCAAGAATTTTGGCGTATTCTTCTTCATTGATGCCATGGCTGGCGATCAATTCGGGTGTGATTTCGATATTTTGATTTTTCAACATTTACGCCACCGCTGCCACTAGGCTGTCAAAGATGTAGCGGCCTTCAATGCCGCCATGGGCTGCTTCGATAAGGTTTTCCGGGTGAGGCATCATGCCCAGCACATTGCCTTGCTTGTTGGTGATGCCGGCGATGTTTTCAATGGAGCCGTTCGGGTTGGCTTCGATGGTGACATTGCCGTTTTCATCGCAATAGCGGAACGCGATTTGGCCGTTATCTTCAAGCGCTTTCAACCCATCCTGATCAATGAAGTAATTGCCATCATGGTGAGCGATGGGGCATGGGAATGCCTCGTGGCCCTTATAGGCGGTGGTGAAAGGCGAAGTGGTGTTTTCTGCTTTTAAATGAATCACTTTGCACAAAAACTTCAAATCCCGATTCCGCATCAATGCGCCGGGCAGGAGACCCGTTTCGGTGAGGATTTGGAAGCCGTTGCACACGCCCAAAGTCAATCCGCCACGATCAGCATGTTCCTTCACCCGCTTAAGCATCGGCGAACGGGCGGCGATGGCGCCAGCGCGCAGATAGTCGCCATATGAGAAACCGCCGGGGACCACAACCAAATCAACGTCTGGCAAGTCGCTATCGCCGTGCCAAGCTAGATGTGGTTTTTCTCCCGTCACTTTTTCAAGTGCGGCGATCATGTCTCTATCGCGGTTGAGGCCGGGGAAGACAATCACTGCAGACTTCATGAGCGTGATTCCTTTTCGGTGTGCAAAGGCACAATTTGCATCTGCGTTATGGGCGCTTAAAAGATGCGGTTGGGTTTGGCTCTTAATGGTTCAAAAAGCCCCCAAAAAGCAAGAGGCGCGAGAGGTCTCGCGCCGCTTTTTTCAAAGAATTCTCGGTTTTTTGCAAAAACTATTCAGCTGGAGCGCTGTTTTTGACTTCTTGGTCAGGTTTTTCCCGGCTTGCCTGAAGTTTCGCCCACTCAGGCCGCTCATACAAAAACTTGCCAAATCCGATTTTCTGTACAATCTCATAGGCAATCAATGACGCTGTTGCCGCCACGATGATGACCAATACGCTCATCACGCCGACATCGGAAATGATGCCCAGTTTAAACAGGATGGTGCGGAAGATTGCCATGGGGATCACGAAAGCCACATAGACGGCAAGTGAACGCTCGCCAATCCATGCCAAAGGCTTTGCCATGTTGAACTTTGCCAATAGGGCAGAGAACACACAGATCGCAGTGGTGCCAGCAAAAGCCAGCACAAGGTGAATGCCCGGTAGAGCAGCATATCCTGCGGTAACGTGGTCTGGTTGCATATCGACACTTGGCCAAAATACGAGGCCAAAGTTTATGCCAGCCCATGCGACCAGAGCGAGCATGGCAAGCAGCGCGTTGTCTTGCGCCCAGCGCGTCAGCTTGAATATTTGGGGTGCCAAAGCATAACCTGCATAGAAGAATACATAATATTCAGCAAAATAGGCGATGATTGTGCTCTGATTGCCTGTAGGCAGCATTTGCAACACGGCGGTGACTGCGAGCACCAACCAATGTGGCACGTGGTTATTGTAAAGCCATTTTGTGACGGCAGAGAAAAACGCCAGCATGTAAATGAACCACAAGATCGAATAAGGCTCGAAAATGGCGAAGAAGATACCAGATACAAAGCCCGCAATGTCGCCCGAGGCGACGACGTTCTTGAAAAAGAGCTGGATGATTGCCCAAAGCGCGTAGAAATAGAGATAATGGACCACACGCCGATCAGCATATCGGCCCCAGTCGCGACCAATTACGTAGGATAAGAATAGGCCTGATATCAAAAAGAACTCTGGCATCCGAAATGGCGCGGAGTAGGTGACGGCATAATGCATAAAGCCGATATCGCCAGCGTCTTGCCCCACACCTAATGTTGAATGCATCATCACCACCAAAAGGATCGAAATTCCTTTCGCGGCATCTACCCAGTCTAAACGTTTTGCGCTTGCCATTATGTCCACCCTTGCAAGTATAGTTGTTCTGTTTATACAGCGGATAGGTAAACAAAAAAATGGTTACATTCTTTTGATCGGTAACTAATCAATGTTGAGGTTAATTGTTCTGCTTAAAAACTAAAACTTTACATATTTTATTAACAAAAAAGGGAGGCGTTGGAGCCTCCCTAAATACAATATTTAAAACTGAAATGTGGCAATTTGCTTATGTGATTGGAACGGTTCCGTAAGCGCCAGCCATAATCGCCAAGGCAAGAAAAAATGCTGCTGTAAGCGAAAGTCGTTTAATCATAAAGAGTTACCCATTCGGCGAAAAGTATCTATTCACCGTCCCTATCATATGGTTGTGACATTTTTATTTGTATAGCCAACGCGCCAGATGCCACATTGTTCCCACAATGTGGCCGCAATTGGTGAAGAAATTATCGTTAATTAGTCGACGATCTCGATGGAATAGTTCTCGATCACTGTATTGGCAAGCAGCTTCTCGCACATTTGGGCGAGTTTTTCTTTTGCTGTTTCGTGATCGGTTTCTTCGAGTTTAACATCAAAGATCTTGCCTTGGCGGACCGCGTCTACACCCTCAAAGCCCAAGCTGGACAAGGAGCCTTCAATGGCTTGTCCTTGTGGGTCCAATACGCCATTTTTCAATGTAACAAATATGCGTGCGTGCATTTATCTTCGTCTCAATCTTTGATTATTGTACAAGGCGAGGGCCAGTGGCCAGCGCGTTATCAGCTTCGGACAAGATGCCCAAACGTTGGGCGACTTCGCGATAGGCGTCCACAAGGCCACCTAAATCTTGGCGGAAGCGGTCTTTATCCAGCTTGTTTTGTGTTTTGACATCCCACAAGCGGCAGCTGTCTGGCGAAATTTCATCGGCCAACACAATGCGCATGGTGTCATCTTCATAAAGACGGCCAAGTTCGATCTTGAAATCGACCAGCTGAATGCCAGCCGCCATGAACATGCCGCATAAAAAGTCATTGATGCGCACAGCCATGGACATGATGTCATCCAGCTCTTGCGGATTGGCCCAGCCAAACGCAGTGATATGCTCTTCGGCGACAATCGGGTCGTTGAGCTTATCGTCTTTATAGTAGAATTCGATGATGGAGCGGGGCAGGCGTGTGCCACTTTCAACACCTAAACGCTTGCAAATGGAGCCAGCGGCCACATTGCGCACAACCACCTCTAGTGGAATGATCTCAACTTCGCGGATCAATTGTTCGCGCATATTGAGGCGTTTGATAAAATGGGTTGGAATGCCCAGATCATTCACATGGGTGAAGATAAATTCGGAAATGCGGTTGTTCAACACGCCTTTGCCGTCAATCACTTCATGCTTTTCGCCGTTACCCGCGGTGGCATCATCTTTAAAATGTTGCACCAAGGTTCCCGGTTCTGGACCTTCATAGAGAACTTTCGCTTTGCCTTCATAGAGGCGGCGCCGACGGCTCATGTTCAATACCCGCGATTCCTGAAATGTAATGTATGGTCGCTTCATGTCCCTTTTTGGGGGTAAAAAGCAAGTCTTTAATCAATTATTACCGCATTCTTTGTGGGTTTTGAGGATGAATGTCAAATTTGAGCGGCCAATTGCCGCGAATTTGCAAATTGCGCCGCAGAATCGTTGATTTTCCTCCCTTTTCGCTTTATCTCGTAGCTGGAGTTTGTTTGAAGGGTGTTCCCTTTTTATTTCACGGAGACCAAAATGGCCGGATTTGACGATCGCGAAAAGGCAGAAGAAGCCAAATATGCCCATGACGAAGCGCTGAAGTTTAAAATTGAAGCGCGGCGCAACAAATTGTTGGGCCTATGGGCCGCTGGCCTTTTGGGCAAAACTGACGATGCAGACGTGAATGCTTATGTGACTGAAGTTGTTGCATCAGATTTTGAAGAAGCTGGCGATGAAGATGTTTACCGCAAAGTAAGCGGCGATTTTAAAGCGGCTGGCGTTGACGTTTCAGAAGCTGATTTGCGCGACAAAATGCGCACGCTTTATGTGAAAGCGGAGATGCAGGTTAAAGAAGCCGACTAGGCTTCACTGTATCGATGAATTTTGAGGGCTCGAACTTAGCAGTTCGGGCCTTTTCTTTTGTGCGGGAACATGGAAATCTGCAACTCTGTTTGGAGGCATTATGCAAATTTCGCTTGGCGTGTTGAAAAACTCTGATTATCGCAAGCTTTATGGGGCGCAGGTGATTGCGCTGGCGGGCACTGGCCTGACCACCATTGCGCTGGCGCTTTTGGCCTATGATTTGGCTGGAGCAGACGCAGGCCAAGTGTTGGGCACCGCGCTGACACTCAAAATGATTGCCTATATTTTTATAGCACCAGTGATTAGTGCCATTATACCGGGGCAATTGCGCAAGCAGGTGTTGATTGGACTTGATGTGGTGCGGGCGCTTTGCGTTCTGGCGCTGCCTTTTGTGACGGAGATTTGGCAGATTTATCTGCTGATGTTTGTGCTTAATGCAGCGTCGGCGGGTTTCACGCCCACATTCCAGTCTGTCATTCCGCAATTATTCGAGAAGGATGAGGATTATACCAAAGCGCTCAGCCTGTCGCGCATGGCCTATGATTTGGAAAATTTGTTGAGCCCGACCATTGCGGCGCTGTTGCTGGTGTTTGTGAGCTTTGAGAGTTTCTTTGTGGTGAACGGCATTGCGTTTTTGATTTCTGCTATGCTTGTGGCCAGGGCGACTGTGCCGCCATTGTCGTTGGACAATGTGGCCGATCCGCTGAAGCGCAAGCTGACGCAGGGTTTCCAGATTTATGCAAAAACACCCAGATTGCGCGGAGTTTTCGTGCTCTATTTTCTTGTGGCCTTCGCCGGGGCGATGGTGATCGTCAATAGCGTGGTGTTGGTGCGCGAGCAATTGGGCTTGGGCGAAAGCGAGCTGGCATTTGCCATGGCCGCATTTGGCAGTGGGTCTTTAATTGCAGCATTTCTTGTGCCGAAGTTGACGCAAAGGTGGGGCGACCGCCGGGTGATGTTTGCCGGGGCAACGATCCTACTTGCGGGTGTATCGCTCACCGCAATTATGTTTGGCGGATTGACCTATGTGTTTTTGCTGATGATTTGGCCTTTGCTTGGCCTCGGATATAGCTTGGTGCAAACGCCTGCTGGCCGTGTATTTAAACGCTCTGCAAATGAAGAGGACTTGCCCAAGCTGCTTGCGGCGCAATTTGCATTGTCGCACGCATGTTGGTTGCTGGCCTATCCAATGGCTGGCTTTTTACCAAGCGTCTTAGGCATGGGCGCAACGCTTTATGCTTTCGCAGCGCTGAGCCTTGTGGCGTTGATCGTGGCAAAGCTGTTTTGGCCTAAGGAGAGCTATGCGCCCATGACGCATCGGCATGATGAGGTTTATCACGACCATGTGCATTTTCATGGGGACCATCACCAGCACGAACATGAAGGTTGGGAGGGACCAGAACCGCACACCCATCCGCACAAGCATGATGAGATTGTGCACAGCCATAGCTTTAAAATCGACCGTCACCATCCCGTGTGGCCTTCACATAGTGCTGGATAGCAGGCTTTAGATGCGGCGCATTAAATTGGCGAAAGCCATGAGGCCCTCTGGCCAAGGGCCAAAGCCGGACTTTGGATTGACGTGACCAATTTCGCCTGCGTCGTTGAAGACAGAACCCCATGCGGCAGCCATTTGAGCGGCGGCTTCCACATCGCAAAATGGATCATTGCTTGATCCGATCAGCAGCGAGGGGAAGGGCATAGGATCTTGCACAATGGGCGCGAAGCGCTTTGATTTCTTCGACACATTCTTGTTGTTTTCAATATCCGGCGGCGTCACCAAAAAGGCGCCAGCCACTTTGGTGTCGGTCAGCTTTTGCGCGGTGCGGGAAATCGTGTGCACGCCCAGCGAATGGCCCACCAGCACCACAGGGCGAGTGCTCATCATAACGGCATGATGCAGCTTATCTGACCATTTTTCCGGGTCAGGATTGGTCCAGTTTTCTTGCTCTACCAGTTGTGCGGTGGGCATTTTGTTGACCCAATTTGTTTGCCAGTGGTCGGCGCTGGCGCCGCCTAAACCGGGCACAATCAATATGTCTGCTTCTGCGATTTTCATATGAGTGTGATGCCGATTTTTGCGGGATGGCGCAAGGGAAAAGTCGATCAAAATTTCATATCTTGACTCCTCGTAAGTAATTACTTACCGTAAGTGAATGCTAACATTTGGTGTGATGATGGAACAGCAAGCATGGGATGCGTTGGCCGATCCGACGCGACGGCAAATATTTGAGTTGGTGGCGAGGCACCCCAGCCATGTGCAGCCATTGGCTGATCAATTGCCAGTGAGCCGACCTGCCGTGTCACAACATCTAAAAGTGTTGCTGCAGGCGGGATTGGTTGGGGCCAAAAGAGAAGGCACACGGCAGATCTATTTTGCGGATCAGCGCGGGCTGGCAGGGCTTCGGCGCTGGATGGATGAATTTTGGGATGAGGCTTTGGCAAATTATCAGCAGGAATTCAGGGAGGACAAAAATGGCTGAGACAATGAGCGTTTCGAAAAAAGTGATGGTGCCTGCGGATGCAGGCAAAGCCTTTGATGTGTTTGTGGCGCGGATGGGCAGCTGGTGGCCGAAAAGCCATTCTATTTTGCAAAATGAAGTGCAGGATGTGGTGGTGGAGTTAACTCCGCAGGGGCGCTGGTATGAGCATGATAGCCAAGGCAATGAAGCCGATTGGGGCTTTGTGAAAAGCTTTGAGCGGGGCGACCATCTGCTGTTGTGCTGGCAGCTCACTGCTGATTGGGCGCGTGATGAGGCGCTGGACACGGAAGTCTATGTGACCTTTGAGAGCAAAGGTGACATGACCGAGGTGACGCTGACGCATCGCTTGCTAGAGAATTATGGCGAACGGGCGGCAGAGATGAAGGCGGCATTTGAATCGCCAAATGCATGGGCCGATATGATGCGCGGGTTTGCTGATCGGTTTGTCGCGTTGGCGGCCTAAGCCGACGCGCGTTTGACAAATAGGCGGCCGCCAAAAACATTCAGCATCAGTCCCAGCAAGATGATGGTGCCGCCAATGATGGCGGCGCTGCTCATGCTCTCGCCCAAGAATATTGTGCCGGACAGGACGCCGAACACGGGCACCATCAGCGAAAATGGGGCGACAAGGCTGGCAGGATGCTTTTTGAGCAATTGGTTCCAAATGCCGAAGCCCAAAATGGTGGTCGGGTAGGCCAAATAAAAGGCGGCGGCGATGGAGAGCGGCTGCGGGTTGGTGAATACGGCCCAGATCGCGGCATGATCTTCAAGCATGAACGATAAGATCAGCAGTGGGATCGGCGGGATTAAACTGCCCCAAACCACGAAGTTGAGCATATCAACTTGCCCGGCCTTTTTAGTGATGATGTTGGCCACGCCCCAAGAGGAGGCGGCGGCAACGCACATCAGAAACGGCACAAGCGCACCGCCGGTATAACGCTCTGCTGCGATGATGCCGATGCCAGAAAAGGCGACGAAGGCACCCATGATCTGCCAGCTTTTGGGCTTTTCGCCCAACAGCAAAAACGCAAATAGAATGGTGAAGAAAGCCTGCAGTTGCAAAACGATGGAGGACAGCGATGCGCTCATGCCCCATTTCATGGCGGTGAAGAGCAAACCGAATTGGATGACGCCTAAAAACATGCCGAAGCCGATAATGTAGCTCCAGCCAATATTGGGCTTTTTGATGAAAAAGATCCATGGGATCACAACGAGCGAGAAGCGCATGGCATTGAGCATGAGCGGCGGAATGTCATTTACGCCCACTTTGATGGCGACAAAATTGAAGCCCCAAATGGCCACAACGAGCAGGGCAAGGAAGAAATCTTTTACGGGCATAAAGGCATTCCGCGCATCATATCAAAAACTGGCGCGATTAGGACAGTACCGCTGACTTTGGTCAAGCAGGCACATTTTTCATACGAAGCAAAAAATAAATCAAAATCAATTTATTGAATGTATTTTTATTTCAAAAGACGTTATTTTGCAGTGACTTATATGCAGGTTTCGCCTGCTTATCATATTTTGAGATGGAAAGATCAAAAGTGCTGATCAAAGAAAAGCCCGGCAAAAATGCCGGGCTTTTGCATGTTTATTCGCCGAAGACTCGGGCGAAAATCGTATCAACATGTTTGAGGTGGTAGCCATCATCAAACATATCGTCGATTTGGGCATCACTCAGGGCGTTGGACACTTCTTCGTCTGCTTTCAAGAAGGCAGCAAATTCGCCTTCGCCGCGCCAAACCTTCATGGCGTTGCGTTGAACGGCGCGGTAGCTATCTTCTCGGGACAGACCAGCTTGGGTGAGGGCCAACAAAACGCGTTGCGAATTGTGCAAGCCGCCCAGCTTGTCCATATTGGCTTTCATGTTTTCTGGGTACACAACCAGATTTTCCACCACATTGGTCAAACGTGCCAAAGCGAAATCGAGGGTGACGGTCGCGTCTGGGCCGATCATGCGCTCAACAGAAGAGTGCGAGATGTCACGCTCGTGCCAAAGGGCAACGTTTTCCAGCGCCGGGGTGACCATGCCGCGCACGATGCGGGCCAAACCTGTGAGGTTTTCAGTCAATACTGGGTTGCGCTTGTGCGGCATCGCGGAAGAGCCTTTTTGGCCTTTGGAGAAGAATTCTTCTGCTTCCAACACTTCGGTCCGCTGCAAGTGACGCACTTCGGTGGCCAAACGTTCGATGGAAGAGGCCACCACGCCCAACACGGCGAAGAACATAGCGTGACGGTCGCGTGGGATCACCTGAGTGGAAACAGGCTCGATGGCCAAGCCCAGCTTTTCCGCGACATATTGCTCAACGGAAGGGTCGATATTGGCGAAGGTGCCAACCGCGCCAGAAATGGCGCATGTGGCGATTTCTTCGCGGGCGATTTCGAGACGCTTTTTACAGCGGTCAAATTCTGCATAGGCTTGCGCCAATTTAACGCCGAAGGTGGTTGGCTCGGCGTGGATGCCGTGAGAGCGACCAATGGTGATGGTGTCTTTTTGCTCATAGGCACGCTTTTTGAGGGCGGCGAGCAGTTTGTCCATATCGGCCAAAAGCAAGTCTGCCGCGCGGGTCAATTGCACGGAAAGGCAAGTGTCCAACACGTCAGATGAGGTCATGCCCTGGTGCACAAAGCGGGCTTCGGGACCAACAATCTCAGCCAAGTGGGTGAGAAATGCAATCACGTCATGTTTAACTTCGCGTTCGATTTCATCAATCCGCTCAACGTCGAACTGGGCGTTTTCGCCTTTTTCCCATACAATTTTGGCAGCTTCTTCTGGCACGATGCCGAGTTTGGCTTGCGCAGATGCGGCATGGGCTTCGATTTCGAACCAAATGCGGAATTTGGATTCTGGTGACCAGATGGACACCATTTCATCGCGTGAATAACGGGGGATCATGTGGTTTGACTTTCACTCGTTTCAGTGTGGGAGGAAGAAGGTTTTAGCGTGCTGGCAAGCACGGCGCTGACCGCCAACATTGGCGTGATGACCATCAAGCCGATTTTAATGTTGGTGACTTCAGCGACAAAACCGATGGAAATTGGGCCGACCAAAAAGCCGGTAAGCGCCAAGAAAGAGAGCACGGCCACGTTGGACGCGGAGCTTTTGCCGGGCGCGTTGGCCGCAGCCGTTACCGCGAGCGGGAAGCCAAGGGCAACGCCGCTGCCCAGCATGGCAAAGCCCAGCATGGCAATAATCGCATTGGGGGCAATGTAAATCACGCCAAGACCCATCACGCCGATAATGGCCAATGTGCGGGCTAGGTCTGTGGTGGAGAAATGCTCGCGCAGCTTATCACCAGTCAAACGCGTCAGCGCTACGGACATGGTGAAGAAGGTGAGGGACAAGCCTGCGAAGCCATGGGACGCGCCGTGAATATCACGCATGAAGATCGCCGCCCAATCGGCAACGGCGCCTTCAGTCAATGTGGTGCCGAAGGTGAACAAGCATATGCCCAGCAGCAGGATGTGGGGCATGGTGAAGCGTGTTTTGCCAGTGTTTGCTGTGGCAGCTGGCGCTGGTTGATCCAGATTTACCTGTTTCACCGCATAAAGGCTTGGCAGGATAAGAACAGCGAAAATTGCCACTTCCATCAAAAATGGATCGAAGCGCACGGCGGCTGACGCTGAGCCGACGATTGTGCCCGTCATCAAGCCAAGACTCCAAAGACCGTGGGCGCGGCTCATCACCAGCTTTTTGCGCTGTTTCTCGTAAAGGTCAGCAGATACATTCATGCCGAGTTCGAGAATGGACAGCGTAGACCCCATTACGGCCAAAGAAAGCATCAAAGTGAGCTGGGAGTTGGCGAGGAAGGGGAGGGTCATCGCCAAAAAGAACAATGGGTAGAAAATCAGCATTGTTTTTTGGGCGCCGAGCCAATCGCCAATGCGACCAGCCACCAGCAGGGACGACAAAGTGCCGATGGGGGCGCCGATAAGGGCGATTGCAAGTTCAGCAGGGCTGAGGGCAAGTTTTTCTTGCACCTCAGGAATGCGCGGAAGCCAGGCGCCAAGCGCGACCGGCTGAGAGAAGAAAACAAAGAAGAGCCAATTGCGCATAGACATAAATAGGGACCTTTATGATGTGCGGTTACGTTCGGCGCGATTGCAGACCTTTTTCAGCGGCCTGGCGAATATCGCTTATGCGTGGGGCATAATTTGCAGGGTCATTGCCTTTATAGATGGCTGACCCAGCCACCAGTGCATTTGCCCCGGCGCGTGCAATTTCCTCAGCATTATTTGCGGTGACCCCACCATCAACCTCAAGGTCAATTGGGCGATCGCCAATCAATGCTTTGGCTTGTTTAATTTTTTCAATGGCTTGGGGGATAAAGCTTTGTCCTCCAAATCCGGGGTTTACGCTCATAATCAAAATGAGGTCTAACCGGTCAATAACATTCTCAATCACAGAGACAGGGGTAGAAGGATTGAGAGAGACACCGGCTTTTTTGCCCATGGACTTGATGGCCTGAAGGGAACGATCAAGGTGCGGGCCTGCTTCGGCATGCACCGTGATAATGTCAGACCCAGCCTTGGCAAAAGCTTCAAGATAAGGATCAGCTGGCGCGATCATCAAATGCACGTCCAAGATTTTCTTGGTGACGGGGCGAATGGCCTCCACAATCATTGGACCAATGGTGATGTTGGGCACAAAGTGACCGTCCATCACATCCACATGCACCCATTCGGCGCCGCCTTCATCAATGGCGCGGACTTCGTCGCCCAAACGGGCAAAATCAGCAGAAAGAATTGAAGGTGCAATTTTGATTGGCAATTGGCTCATTTGGGGGCTCCCCTGATCTTTAGCCAGCTATATTTTGGGATATGTAAGCGGGGTTAGCACAATGGTTATCAAATGCCAATTGCCCAAAGGATGAATCTTCACCTGTTCTCACAATTGCGTTAGAGCGACATCTGGTCGCTTGCTTTTGGCTTTTGACGGGTTCAAAAGAGGCGCGTTGCAAAACAAGCAAGGATGTTGTGATGCTTTCCATCAGTTTACCAGTTGTATTTGGCGCAGGTGTTTTGAGCTTTTTGTCGCCCTGCGTGTTGCCGCTGGTGCCGCCTTATCTCTCCTATATGGCGGGCACAACATTTGAGCAGCTGCAAGATGAAAGCAACACCGGCAGCAAAGTCTGGTGGAAGACCGTGACCACATCGCTGTTCTTTATCTTGGGTTTTTCAACCGTCTTTATCCTTATGGGCGCTTCGGCCACCTTCTTGGGCAGCGCCTTGCGTTCCGCGCTGGATTGGCTGGTGCCATTGGCGGGCATCGTAATTATTGTTATGGGTTTGCACTTCCTCGGCCTACTACGCATCGGCTTGCTCTATCGTCAAGCGCGGATGAGTGGGCCGACCACGGCCACTGGCCCCCTTGGGGGCTACGGGCTTGGTTTGGCCTTCGCCCTTGGTTGGACGCCATGCATTGGGCCAATCCTGGCCGCGATTTTGCCAATAGCGGGCACATCTGAAACCGCGTGGCAGGGGGCTGGGCTATTGGCGGTTTATTCCGCTGGGCTTGGCTTGCCGTTTTTTGCTGCCGCATTGGCCATTCGTCCATTTATGAATTTCTTCCAGAATTTCAAAAAGCACCTTGGCACCGTCGAGAAGGTGATGGGCGTGTTTTTGATCATCACAGGTGTGTTGTTCCTGACGGGTGATTTTACGCGGATTAGTTTTTGGTTGTTGGAGACATTCCCCGTCCTCCAAAACTTCGGCTAGGGCTGTGCCCATTGCGCGTCGAGCTTTGGCGTCGGCGCGCCTTGCCCCTATTTTGAATAGGGGCGGCGGCACGCATCCTACAATCTCTTTGCGCACTGGGCACAGAGTGGATGGATGGTGCATTGTTGACTAGCCTCGTGATTTTCCTGCAAAGAATTTGACGTAAACGCACAGCGTCATTTCCGGACTTGATCCGGGAATCCATTTGATGTGTCCGCTTGTGGAAACGGAAGTGATTTTACATCGAGCACTTGTGGGTTTTGACGTCGCAAATGGATTGCAAGATCAAGTCCGGAAATGACGGGTGGGGTTGGTTGGTGTCGGGTTAATGTAATTGGCCGCCCCGGACTTGATCCCGGCTCAGGGCCGGGATGGCTGCGTGGGGTATGCTCAGAAATATTTATCGAGCAATTTTAAAACAGTTTCAGCGCGCGTAGGGAGCTGTGACCATCTTTAGCGATGATGATGTGGTCGTGCAGGGTGATGCCTAGGGGCTTGGCGATGTCGGCGATGGCGCGGGTCATTTGGATGTCGGCGTTGGACGGGGTTGGATCACCAGAGGGGTGATTGTGCACAAGGATCATGGCGGTGGCGGAGAGTTCTAGGCAGCGTTTGATGACTTCGCGTGGATAGACAGGGGTGTGGTCCACCGTGCCGATTTGCTGCACTTCGTCGGCGATTAGTTTGTTGCGCTTGTCTAAAAAGAGCAGGCGGAACTGTTCTTTATCCTCAAAAGCCATTTCTGATTTGCAATAATCGAGCAGCGCATCCCACGAATTGAGGATTGGCCGTTCGGGCAAGGCATCCTTTGAATAGCGTTTTGCGGCGGCGAGCATGATTTTGATGTCCATGGCCGCGGTGGGGCCAATGCCATCAATTTCCTGCAGCAAATTGGCCGGGGCGGCGAGGACTTGGGAAAAGCTGCCAAAGCGGGTGATTAATTGCTTGGCGATGGGTTTGGTGTCGCGGCGCGGCAGAATGCGGAAGAGCAAGAGCTCTAGCAATTCATAATCTTCGAAGGACGAGCCGAGGTCGCGTTCGAAACGTTGGCGCAGACGGTCGCGGTGGCCGTGATAATGCAGCTTAGGCTTTTTGCCCAGGGCTGGCTGATCGGCTTGAGACTCGTCTGCGTCGCTCATTTACCGCCGCGCTTCGAGTGGGTTGAACAAACCATTTGGCGACTGGGTGAAGATTTCGCACCCATGTTCGGTGATGCCGATTGAATGCTCGCACTGGGCAGATAGCGTGCGGTCTCTGGTGACAGCGGTCCAGCCATCGCCCAGGATTTTCACGTCTGGGCGGCCCAAATTGATCATTGGCTCGATGGTGAAGATCATGCCAGCTTTCAGCTCTGGGCCAGTGCCATGGTCGCCAAAGTGTAGAATGTTTGGTTCGTCATGGAACAAGCGGCCAAGGCCATGGCCCACAAAGTCGCGCACCACGCCGCAACGTTCTGCTTCGGCAAAGCTTTGAATGGCGTGGCCAATGTCGCCTGTTGTTTTGCCGGGTTTGGCGACTTCCAACGCGCGGAAAAGGCTTTCATAGGTCACTTCGATCAAGCGTTCTGCTTTGCGTGACACATCGCCAATTGGGTACATGCGTGACGTGTCGCCATGCCAACCATCAACAATCAAGGTGATGTCGATATTGACGATATCGCCATTTTTCAGCGGCTTTTCGTTTGGAATGCCGTGGCACACCACATGGTTGATGCTGGTGCAGATTGAGTGGCGGTAGCCACGATAATTCAGCGTGGCGGGCACAGCATTATTGTCCATCGCAAATTCAAATGCGCGACGGTCGAGCTCAGCGGTGGTGACGCCGGGTTGGGCATATTCATAAAGCATATCCAACGCTTGGGCGGCCAGATTGCCGGCTTTGCGCATGCCCTCAAAACCTTCTTCACCGTGCAGCGGAATAATGCCGGGTGTGCGTTTTTGATCGGGTTTTGCTTGGGTATAGGTGACCATGGAATGCTCTTTTTAATTCTCGTATTTGCGCTGAACCTACCGCTTCACAGGTAAAATTGGAAGAGGTCGGTGGAGGCATATTTGGTTCTGATCGATCGTGCAATCATAACATAGAAATTCAACGCCCGCATTCAAGGCATTTTCAGCCGCTTGGGCGTAGGCCGGATCTAAATCAGCTGCGAAACTGAACTGGGTGCAATCAGTGCGCTGGACCAAATAAAGATTTATTGCGCGGTGGCCCGCGGCGACCATATTGCTAAGTTCGCCCAGATGTTTAACGCCGCGCGCGGTTTTGCTGTCTGGAAATTCTGCAAGAGAACCCTCGCGCAGCAAGTGCACATTTTTCACTTCCACATAACAATCGGGCAGGCCGTCGGCTGTGAGCAGAAAATCGATGCGGGATTTTTCGCCATATTTAACCTCGGGTCGAATGTTGTTGTAGGCGGCAAGCTCTTTGATCTGTTTGTTGAGCAGAGCTTCGGCCACGATGCGGTTCGGTAGTGCCGTGTTTATGCCCACCAGATGGCCGTTCACCTCGGTGAGTTCCCACGAATATTGCAGCTTGCGTTTTGGATTGTCGGATTTAGACAGCCAGACAGGCAGGCCCGGCTCTTTCAACCCCAACATGGCACCGGGATTGGCGCAGTGGGCTGTGATGATCTCGCCATCATCCAAGCGAATATCGGCCAAGAACCGTTTGTAGCGTTTGATCAGCGTGCCGTGCAGCAGCGGGGAAGGGAAATCCAATTGAGTGGTCCAAACGTTGAAATAAGTTGCAATTCAAGTTCGATCCTTTATTTCAAAGACATGATGACAAAACAAGACCAACCCAAAGCTGTAACCGCCGCCATGCTTGTGGTGGGCGATGAAATTCTTTCTGGCCGCACCAAGGATAAAAATATTGGCACGGTGGCAGATTTTTGTGCCGATCTAAGCATCGATCTTAGCGAGGCCCGCATTGTGGCGGACGAGATTGACGAGATCGTTGCGGCCATTAATGCGCTGCGGTCCAAATATGATTATGTGTTCACCAGTGGCGGCATTGGGCCAACCCATGATGACATTACTGCCGATGCGGTGGCCAAGGCGTTTAGTGTTGAGTTGAACGTCGACCAGCGTGCGATTGATGCGATGCAGGCGCGGTTTGTAGATTATGAAATGACCGAAGGGCGTTTGCGTATGGCGCGGATACCTGAAGGCGGTGAGTTGATCGACAATCTGGTTTCGGGTGCGCCGGGCATTCAGATCGAGAATGTGTTTGTGATGGCTGGGGTGCCGAAGATTTTGCAGGCCATGTTGGAGAGCATTGCGCCAACATTGAAGACCGGCGTGCCGCAATATTCCGTGTTTGTGAACTCACAAGTTGGGGAAGGTGTGCTTTCTGCACCGCTTGCAGCATTGCAATCTTCATACCAAACGGTAAAAATTGGCTCTTATCCGCAATTGGGGTCTAAAGACTATATGACCCAGATTGTTATGCGCTCTAGCGATGAAAAAATATTGGAGCAGGTGCGCCACGAGGCTCAGGCGATTGTGGACGATCTGTTTGAGAAAGCAAAAAAGGGACAGGGACCCACAATATGACCGAACCGCAGAATAAATCATTTCCGGTTTCTTGGGATCAATTTCACCGCGACAGCCGCGCTTTGGCTTGGCGCTTGATGAATGAAGAGCCGTTTGACGCCATCGTTTGCATCACCCGTGGCGGCCTTGTGCCTGCTGCGATTATCGCGCGTGAGCTGGGCATTCGGGTGATCGAAAGCGTGTCCGTTAAATCATATGATTATAAAGATCAGGGCGAATTGGAAGTTGTGAAACCGATCTGTCAGGAAATCGTTGATCTCGATAAAACTGGTCGCGTGTTGATCATTGATGATTTGGTGGACACAGGCAAAACTGGTCGCGCTGTGCAGGCCATGTTGCCAAATGCGCATTTTTCCACCGTTTATGCCAAGCCTTTGGCGCGGGATTTGGTGAATAGCTTTGTCACCGAAGTTTCCCAGGACACTTGGATTTACTTCCCCTGGGATATGGATGTGTCTTACGCGCCGCCAATCCGCGATGGTGTGGGCGACTAATCAATTTTCTGAGTGGACACAGCTTTATCTATGGAAACGCTTGTTTCGACGTCGTCAATCGCGGAAGAAATTCAACTTTCTTTCGCGCCTGTCTTTTTGTTGGCTGCTATTGGTGGCTTGCTGAACGTGCTAGGCACCCACCTTTCGCGTGCGGTTGACCAACTCAAGTCTGATGAAGATTGGGATGCCGGTTGCGCCCGCGATGTGCGCCGCATTCATTATATTATGTGGTCGAGCCGCCTATGCGTGATGACCGCGATATTGGTTTGCATCGTGGTTATTCTGATTTTCCTTGGCGACCATGTGGAGCCAGACCTTACGGCCTATATCTCCTTTAGCTTTATCGCCGCGATGGCGCTCTTGACTGTCGCGCTTGTGCTGTTTTTGATGCAGCTAACTGTCGCGCGGGAGCGGGCATTGATCAAGTTAAAGGCTGTAAAGCGAGTTGGCACCAAGTGACACCCACATTCACAATGCACTAGAGCGCGAGCAGCAGCTTGCGTACTTGAAAAGCAATTGTGGTGTCACCATCCGAAATTTGCTGTTCAAACTTGAGGGCGACGAGACCAGCGCGGCGTTTGAAGAAAACTATGCGAACCTTCTCGCGCTGCCAGAAATCTCCTATTGGAAGAGCAAATTTCCGGACATTGTGGAGATGGCAACCATCCTCGGCAGCAGTGATGCGTGCTTTGAGAATTGTTTTGGCAAACTTCTGTCATTCGGCGTGAAAAGCAAGGATATTCTCTCACTGGAATTGCGGATGCGCTATCTCGATTTTGTTCGCGATTGTGGGAACACTGAAGTTTATGGCGCTTTGGCGCGCTACATTGTGGCCGGATATCTTTTAATCGGCGGAGATGAAGATGAAATCGTCCGTCAAATAGTGTTGGACCGGATCGATACGCTTCATGATTTTGTCGCCACTTCGCCGCTCAAATTCGATGTTTATGTGGAGCCAGAAGTCTTTTCCATACCCAAGTCCTATCGTTCGAAGCGGCTTGTTAACCCGGCTCTTTATGAAAATGGGTCGTTAGACCTGCCGCTGGTTCATGACATTTTTGTTTTCGCGCACATGTTCCGCAAACTGCCGAAAGCATATCAGGCGAAGATAAATGTAATCGTCGACTACATCGCGGACCCCAAATATCAGGATTTCGACTATGGCTATGGGCTCGTGAAATATGGGCAGAACAAGTTCCATTTCATGGGATGGAGTGCCCATATGCCTTTATTCAATGGGGCATTGTCTGTTGACTATTTCAAAAAAGGGATAGTTTTCAGAATGCCGCTTTTCGCAGCATTTGACCATCCGAACATCCGCGCGTGGCAGGACAAGTTGCGCGATTATTTTGCTGCTTTTCGGCTTGAGGATTGCCTTTATAGCTTTTCAAATGAACTCCTGCCTGAAGTCAAAAATTCCTATTTTTTGAATGGTCGCCACACCTCTCTAAACGAGAATAGACGGCGTAAAACTGGAAAAATCGTTGAGTCGACTTTTTACGCCTATTGGGCGGGGCTTTGATTGGGGGGGGAATCTCATTCGGGGAAGGGGGGAGAAGTTTTGGTGCGGACGACGGGACTTGAACCCGTAAGCCGGTTAGGGCGAGGGATTTTAAGTCCCTTGTGTTTACCAATTTCACCACGTCCGCAGCGTCGGGTGACCCCGAGAGTGGCATTTTCATAGTCGAAAAAAAATCACATTGCAAATGGGAATCGCCGCCATTGGGGAAATGGGCTGGCGTGGCGATTGATCGTCATGTTGCTTCCGTATAGTGTCTTGACTTTATTCGACAATGTTTACCCCTACCAACGGGAAATCCTTATGGTTGATCAGCTTTCAAAAATTGTTCCAGTGATTATGGCTGGTGGGCGCGGCACGCGGTTATGGCCGATTTCGCGGTCGTCTCGGCCCAAGCAATTTTTGGCGCTGGCGGGGCAGGACAGTCTGTTCCAAGAGACATTGCAGCGGGTGGCTGATTCTGATCGGTTTGCGGCGCCGATTATTGTGACCAATGACGAATATCGGTTTTTGGTGGCGGAGCAGGCGCAGGAAATGGGCATTGAGCTTGGTGCAATTTTGCTGGAGCCAGCGGCACGGAACACCACGGCCGCCATTTTGGCCGCTGCGCTTTATTTGAAGCAGCAAGATGAAGAAGATCAGCTGATCTATGTGCTGGCATCTGATCATAAGGTGAAAGCCGATGCAGGCTATCAAGACGCGGTGAAGTTGGCCGCAAACTGTGCGCAGGATGGTGCGCTGGTGACTTTTGGCATAACGCCAACCGAGCCTGCGACGGGCTATGGCTATATCAAGCAGGGCGAAGGCTTGGCCAATGGCGGGCATAAGGTTGCTGAGTTTGTGGAGAAGCCGCAGCTTGAGCGAGCGCAGGAGATGTTGGACGCTGGCGGTTACTATTGGAACTCCGGCACCTTTATGATGCCGCGGGATGGGTTTGTTGCGGAATGTGAGCAGTTGGCACAAGAGACCCATGCGGCGGTGAGCGATGCAGTTTCCAAGGCGGCAAGTGATCTGGATTTTGTTCGGCTTGATAAAGAGAGCTTCGAGCAAGCGCCTGACATTTCAGTCGATTATGCGATTTTTGAGAAGACGGATCGTGCCGTTGTTGTGCCGAGCGCGTTTTCTTGGTCTGACCTTGGCAGCTGGGATGCTGTGTGGAAGGTGGGCGAAGGCGATGCGGGCGGCAATGTTGCGCGCGGTGAGGTGACCTTGTCTGACACCAAAAACAGCCTTGTTTATTCTGATGCAGGGCATGTGGCCGTGCATGGGCTGGAAAATGTAGCCGTTGTGGTGAGTGAAGATGCCGTTTTTGTGGGCAATCTGAACGAAGCGCAGCGTGTGGGGGATATTGTGAAGCACCTTAAAGGGCATGAAGAGACCCAAGCGCTGACGGAAACCCACAAAACCAGCTATCGCCCGTGGGGCGGCTATTCTTCCCTCGTCATGGGCGAGCGTTTTCAGGTGAAGCGTTTGTTTGTGAAGCCGGGCAAGCAATTGAGCTTACAGAAACACCACCACCGAGCAGAGCACTGGGTTGTGGTAACGGGCACCGCAGAAGTGACTGTCGGCGATAAGGTGCAGATGTTGGGCGAAAACCAGTCAGTCTACATTCCACAAGGCGAAGTGCACCGTTTGGCCAATCCGGGCAAGATCATGCTTGAGCTGATTGAGGTTCAAACCGGCTCCTATTTCGGTGAGGATGATATTATCCGCCTCGAAGATGAGTTTGGACGGTCCTAAGACATCACTGTTTCGAGCGGCCGACCGACACATTGATAATCAAAGCCCTCAGCCTTGAGGGTTTGACCATCATAAAGATTGCGCAGATCCACGAGAACGGGTTTGCGCATTTTCTTTTTAATCTCGGCAAAAGGCAGATCGCGGAACTCATCCCATTCCGTCACAATCACCATCGCATCTGCTTGGTCAATGCAGGCGAGGGCGCTGTCGCAATAGGTCACGTCTTTAAGGATATGCTTTGCATTTTCCATGCCTTCGGGATCATAGGCACAAATCTCGGCACCCATATCTTGCAGGCCTTGAATGATGGAAATGGAGGGGGCTTCGCGCATATCGTCGGTGTTGGGTTTAAAGGTGAGGCCCAAAATGGCGATCTTCTTGCCTTTGACTCCATTTTCGCACATGTGCGCGATTTTGCGGGACATGGCGCGTTTGCGATATTCGTTGATCGACACGATCATCTCGATGAGGCGCAGCGGGCGCTCATGATCTTGCGCGGTGCGCACAAGGGCCAGCGTGTCCTTTGGGAAGCAGGAGCCACCATAGCCGGGACCCGCATTGAGGAACTTTTCACCTATACGCGGATCAAGGCCAATGCCTTTGGATACGCCTTTGATATCCGCACCCACCACTTCGCACAGTTCAGCCACTTCATTGATGTACGCCAGCTTGAGCGCCAAAAAGGAGTTGGCGGCATATTTGGAGAGTTCGCTGGTACGGCGGTTCACATAAAGAATGGGATAGTTCTTTTGCGCAAATGGCGCGTAAATCTCGGCTAGTACCTTTTGCGCATGTTCGCTTTCCACGCCGACCACGATTCGATCGGGGGCCATAAAGTCCTTGATGGCCGCGCCCTCGCGCAGAAATTCGGGGTTAGACACAATATCGAACTGCAGGTCCGGTCGAGCAGATTTTACGATCTCCTCAACCTCATCGCCAGTGCCAACGGGGACAGTAGACTTGTTGATGATCACAAGAGGCTTCGCGGCTTTTTCGGCGATGCTTTTTGCAGCGGCGTAGATATAGCTCAAGTCGGCATGGCCATCGCTTTCGCGTGATGGAGTGCCTACTGCAATAAACGCAGCTTCAGCGTCTTTCAGCGCGTCTTCCAAGTCTGTGGTGAAGTGCAGTCGGCTTGTTTCGCGGTTGGTGGCGACCATGTCGCTTAGGCCCGGTTCAAAGATCGGTACGATATTTTGGTTAAGCTTGTTGATCTTTTGCGCGTCCAAATCAACACAGGTCACCTCGTGACCTATTTCGGCCAAGCACACACCAGACACCAAGCCCACATAACCCACGCCAATAACTGCGATTTTCATAGATTTACTCCATTCATTGGCTCGGACTTAGCCTCTTCTTTATGTAATTTCTACGACATTATCGTGCAAATGGTCGAAAATCGACGCATCCGCTTTGAATTTGCAGCAGCAATTTTGCACTATGGGGAAAAAAGGGGATCAATATGTCAATTCCATTTATCGACCGGAATGAAGTTGAAGATCAGTTGCGCTGGACCAGCATTGCGGATGCAATTTTTGATGGGCACAAGCGCAGCAAAGCGCGATTGGGCGATTTGTTTTTGAATCGCGTGGAAGACAATTCCACCATGCTGAACCGTGCAGCCTGGATTGATGATCTTGGCTTGGCGATGAAAGCGGTGACGGTTTATCCAAAAAATGCACAGCGCGAACCTGCAATCCCAACCATCCATGGTGTGGTGATTTTGTTTGATGACGATGCGGGGCAGATCAAAGCGCTGATTGACGGGGCGCTGGTGACCAAATGGAAAACGGCGACTGATTCTGTGTTGGGTGCACGCTTGTTGGCACGTAAGACATCGCGCAACTTGCTGGTGGTTGGCTCTGGCGTGGTGGCGGAATCACTTGTTGATGCGTATCGCGAGATTTTCCCCGACCTTGAGCGCATCCAAATTTGGAGCCGGACCTATGCGAATGCGCAGGAACTGGCTGAGAAAAAGCAGTGTGAAGCGGTGGAAGATTTGGCGGTTGCGGTTGGCGAGGCTGATATTGTGACCAGCGCGACAATGGCGCGGGAGCCCTTTATCAAGGGCGAGTGGGCCAAGCCGGGCACGCATTTCGATTTGATCGGTGCTTTCAAGGATGGGATGCGCGAAGCAGACGATGCGTTAATGCAAAAAGCGAAACTGTTTGTCGATAGTCGTGAGACAACCATCGATCATATTGGTGAGTTGAAAGATCCCATCGCGCGTGGGGTGATCAGCGCAGCAGATGTGCTGGCGGACTATTATGACATGGTGCAGCCCGATTGCACTTTACGTGCAGGTGATGATGATATCACGCTATTCAAAAATGGCGGCGGTGCCCATCTCGATTTGATGGTGGCCAACGCCATTTACGACATTTGGGCTGGGAAATAAGGTTATTCGTCGGGTTCGTTTGTGGCGGCGGATTGTCCATAATGGGCTTTGCGCCGCAGCAACAATCCTGCGCGAACTGATGTCACCACAAACCACGCTGCGCCCAGCGTTACCGCTATACCAGCGGCGAAGAATGGCACACCTGGGAAATAGGTGAAAGCCTTGGGCGAGGTGGTGAAAAACGAAAAGAGTTGTGTAGCCGCCAAGGGGCCAATGATCGAGGTGATCGAGTTGACCGCGTTGATGCCACCTTGCAGCTCACCTTGCGCGTTATCATCCACACGGTTGGCCATAAGCCCGGTAAGGCCAGGCACGACCAAGCCGCCCATGGCGCCCATGGCAAGGAATGTGTAAAGCCCCAATGGCGTGTCGATAAAAGCCATGCCGAAGAAGGCAAAAACTGCAAAGCTCATGCCGATCATGACGGTTTTGACTTCGCCAAACCATTTCATGGAGGGGCGGATGATGATGGCCTGCACAATGGCAAACATGATGCCAAATGCACCCAAGGAATAGCCCACTTGCGATGGCGACCAGTCAAACCGTTCGATGGTGAAGAAGTTCCAGATGCTGGGATAGGTTTGGGCGGCCAGCGAGAAGAAAAACAGTACAGCGATAAAGGACAGTACAAACGGGAATTTGCGCAAGGACATGAGCGTGCCCAGCGGATTGGCGCGCTTGATCTCAAAGCGGCGCCGTTTGCGCATTGTCAAGCTTTCCGGCAAGACGAAATAGCCAAAGATCAAATTGACAAAGGCGAGTCCCGCTGCCGCGAAGAAGGGTACGCGGGGACCAAATTCGCCCAGCTGACCGCCCACCACAGGGCCAATGATAAAGCCAGCGCCAAAGGCAGCGCCGATCAGGCCGAAATTCTGTGCGCGTTTCTCGCGGGTGGAAATGTCAGCAATATAGGCGGTGGCGGTGGAGACGGCAGCGCCCATAATGCCAGATAGAACGCGCCCGACAAACAGCCAGATAATAGTGGGAGCGAAGCCCATCAACATATAATCCAGCGTTAGACCCAATAGCGACAAGAGCAAAACGGGCCGACGACCAAAGCGATCGCTCAGATTGCCGAGAATGGGTGAGAAGATAAATTGCATCAACGCATAAACAAACAGCAAAAAGCCGCCATAAACGGCCGCTTCCGCCACTGTGCCGCCTGTCAGCTCTTCGATCAGGTGCGGCAGCACAGGAATGATGATGCCCAGCCCGATAATATCGATGAGAACAGTGATCAGAATGAAGGCCAGCGCCAGCTTTGAATTCTTTGCTGCTGTCATGATGTTCCTTTAGGCGGGTATTTTGCGTCAATAGACATGTTGGATATAGGGAACGCAAGTCAATATTGAACCACCCGAGGGTGGAAATCTCCCTATTAGATTTAAGAACGTGAACAATCCTTTGCCGTTACCGCTATTTTTGTAAATCAAAATGCGCCTATTTTCGCTGGTACAGAAAATGGAGGCGAATATGACGTCCAATTTAAAACATGCAGCAAAAACGAGTCGTGGCCATTATGTACAAGAAGGTGAAGGGATTATGGTGCATCGCTATATCGGCACGCCCGATATTGATGTGATCAACCCTTTCTTGATGCTGGACTGGTTTAAAGTGGAAAGCCCTAAGGGGTCAATTCCCGGTTTTCCGCCGCATCCACACCGCGGGTTTGAAACCATCACCTTGATGCTTAGCGGCTTTATGGGTCACCGCGACAATATCGGCAACACGGCAGAAGTGGGGCCCGGTGGTGTGCAATGGATGAAAGCCGCTGGTGGCATTATCCACTCAGAAATGCCACGAGTGGAAGGCGATGACGATTTGTCTGGCTTGCAGTTCTGGTTGAATTTGCCAGCTTCCCAAAAATCGGATCAGCCCGAATATACCAATCTCGACATTTCCAAGCTGGAAGTGGAGAAACGTGAGAAAACCAACCTGCGCGTGATTGCGGGCGAAACCAGCCAAGGCACAAAGGGGCATTTTCTGGATCGGGAAACGCGGCCGTTTATCCTTGATGTGGAATTGTTGTCCGGCGGCACGTTTGCAGAGCCACTTGAAGGACGCCAAGGTTTCATTTTGGTGGTGGAAGGCACTGTCAGCATTTTGGATGCAGATGGGACCACAGCGCTTTATGGCGAAGGCAGTTTGATTGAATTGAGCAAGGCAGGTGACGCAGTGGAAGTGCACAGCGATACTGGCGGACGCTTTGTGCTGGCCACAGGCCATGCGCTGGATGAGCCGATTGCGAAGGGTGGACCCTTTGTGATGAATACAAAGAGCGAGATTTATCACGCATTCCAAGACTATTCGGCAGGTAAGTTTGGCCCAGCCTTATAGCATGCCCTCAAATGGGTCATGACTATAGATCCAATCAAGTCTTTTAAGTTGCGCGTCAGGCGACTGGCGCGCAACGACAAAATTCCGCGCCCACGCCTTTGGCGGGCGCATATGGAAGATTTTCCCATTTTCCGCTGACTGTTTTTGCACCTTGTCGACGCGGGGTTTGCGCAATTTTTGATATTGCGCGAAGGCCTTTGCATTGTCTGGCTCAGCGGCCATCAGCACCGCAAGCAAGCCTGCATCTTCCATACCCATGGCCGCACCTTGCGCTTGAAAGGGCAACATGGCGTGAGCTGCATCGCCGATTAATGCGATATTTCCTTTGTACCAATCATCACACGTAATGCCGAAAAGCGGCCACGGTGTGAACTGATCATAAAGTGAATCTAGAAGGGGCGATAAAGTGCTGTTTTCTTTAATAGAAAGCTTGTCCGGATTTAGATTCAGCTCTTGGTTGCGTGCGATTGATTTGTGCCTATGCGTTGAAAATAGGGCGATGTTGACGCTTTGCTGGTGTGGCAGCGGGTAGAGGACGGCGTGGTAGTCTGGTCCCCAAAAAAGTGACGTGTGATCCGTTGGTAAAAATTTGGCGATGTGATCAATGGGCGCGAGGGCGCGCCAAGCCACATATCCAGTGAAATTAGGTTTTTTGCCATTGATGTGGTCAATGCGCGTTTGTGAGCGCACGCCGTCGGCACCGATATGGGCGCGGGCTGTCACCGGATAGGGCGCGCCGGATTTGTCTTTCAATAGAATTGAAACGCCATCTGCAGTTTGGGTGGCGTCAATCTCTTCAATCCCAAAATGCATATCGATATTGGCAAACTTTTTTGCCGCGCGATAAAGGCAGTTTAGAAGATCAGCCCGATGCGCCACGGCGTAGGGCACGCCGTCATATCGTTTGGTGGCAAATTCGCCCAATTTCACTGAATTAATGGGTGTTTGGTGCTTGTGCGGATAGATGTCTACGGCTTCGGGCGCGAAACTGTTGGCCGCAAAATCTTCATCAAGGCCAAGGGTGTTGATGACCCGTCGCGCGTTCGGGCTGATTTGCAATCCTGCACCAAATTCACCTGGCGTGCTTTGCTTTTCCGCCACCACAACGCGAAAGCCAAACTTGGCCAGCGCAATAGCCATGGTGAGGCCCGCAATGCCAGCCCCGGCAATTGAGATCGTCTTGTCGCTGTTGGCCATTCGGCACTCCAGCTTTGATTAAGAATTAAGCTGACTTTTTGTTATAGGCTGCTTCAGCAGGGGACGCGGCAGCGCTGTCGAGGTCTGCATTATACACATAATGGGTCGAGCAATAGGGGCACACAATTTCAGTTTCATCGCCCATGTCCAAATAGACATGTGGGTGATCATATGGCGGCAGCGCACCGATGCACTTAAACTCTTTGGTGCCGATTTCAATTTTAGCGACGCCCATGCTGTTTTGAAAATGTGGTGTGATTTGATTTGCCATTGTCTTATCGACTCATTGCCCAATTGAATGCGAGAGGTTAAGTGTGGCGGACATTAACCGAGACAAATGGAAAAAACCAGAGCAAACACCACTTGAAAGTGTAAAGTTTTGGTTTGTTGAACAGGGAATAACGCGCGATGCCAACTTTTACATCTGAAGGCTATGAAATTGCCTTTTCGATCTATGGTGAAGGGCCAACAGTGCTCTTGGTGCACGGGTTTGCCTCCAATGGCAAAGTGAACTGGGTTGATACTGGTTGGGTGGATGCGCTGGTTGAAGCGGGCTATCGCGTGGTGACCATTGATAATCGCGGCCATGGTAAATCAGAAAAAATCTATGATACTGGCGCTTATCCCTCTAGTGAGATGGCTAAAGACTCGATCAATTTGATTGACTATCTCGGCGTTAAACAAGTCGCGATTATGGGTTATTCCATGGGCGCACGCATTTCAGCCTATGTGTCAATGACTGCGCCGGACAAGATCGCTTGTGCGGTATTTGGCGGGCTGGGCGAACGCATGACTGTGGGCATGAGCAATTCAACTACAATCGTTGATGCCTTGTTGGCGCCAACCTTGGAAGCGGTGACAGATCGCACGGGGCGGACCTTTCGCATTTTTGCCGAACATACCAAGAGTGATTTGAAGGCCTTGGCGGCGTGTATGGGTAGTTCTCGGCAAAAGATTTCTGAACAAGATGTTGCCAAAATTGACGTGCCCGTTTTGGTTGCTGTTGGTAGCGAGGATGAAGTTGGCGGACGGCCAGAACCCTTGGCTGCCTTGATGGATCGTGGTGAAAGTCTTGTGATTGAAGGGCGTGATCACATGCGCGCGACTGGGGATAAACAGTTTAAAGAAGGTGTGCTAGACTTCTTTAAACGCGTCTATCCCGCAGGATAGAGCAATAGTTTTGATGAACGAATTGGATATGGCTATGGCTGGCAACGTCAACCGCGAGGAAAAACCCAGAATTGTGGACCCGGTGTGGCATGATGTGTGCGCTGAAGCGCGGCAAATCATGGCTGATGAACCTGCGTTTTCCAACTTTGTGATCTCAAATGTGCTGAATCATAACAGTTTAGAAGAGGCGATGGCCTATCGTTTGTCTGAACTGTTGGAACATGCGGATATGTCGGCAGCGATCATCCGCCGCGCCTTTGACGATATGTTGCAGGCGAAGCCTGAATTGGCGAACTATTTCCGCACAGATTTGGCGGCGACATTGGAACGTGATCCCGCGACCAATCGCGCGATTGAGCCTTTGCTCTATTTCAAGGGTTTTCAAGCCATTCAAACCTATCGCTTCTTCCACGAGTTGTGGAATGCGGGGCGCAAGGATTTTGCGAAATATCTGCAAAGTCGCGTGTCTCAGGTATTTCAAGTGGACATTCACCCTGCCGCGCGGCTTGGTGCTGGTATCATGGTCGACCACGCGACTGGCCTGGTGATTGGCGAAACGGCTGTGGTTGGCGACAATGTCTCTATTCTCCATGCAGTAACTCTTGGTGGGACGGGTAAAGAAGATGGTGACCGGCATCCAAAAATCGGTTCTGGCGTTATGATTGGTGCTGGGGCGAAGATTTTGGGCAACATCAAGATTGGCAATTGCGCTCGCGTGGCTGCTGGTTCTGTTGTGTTGCGAGACGTGCCAACCTGCATGACCGTGGCTGGTGTGCCAGCCAAAGTGGTGGGCGAGGCTGGATGCGCTGAGCCAGCGCTGCGCATGGACCAAATGCTGATCGACGAGCCCAACTAATTTATTATGGATTTAGGTGATCAAATGAACGCGGCAGAAATGGTCTGGGCGCGTGAGCAAAAAGTCTTGGCTCATGGCGAAATTGCTGGCACCGCTTTTGCTGAGGATTTTGTGAGCTTTGCTCCAAATGGCAACGCGCTTGATGGGGAACAATTCACCGCGCTGCTGCGTTCCGCTCGGTTGTCTGCAGATGACGCACGTCTAATGTGGTGCGAGCAGGGGCAAAAAGACAGCTATTGTTTGGCCTTTCGCGTGCCTGAGGCAGATGGTCGGTTGACGACACATATGTCTTTGTGGCGCTATCAAAAGGACGAATGGCGCAAACAATTCCATATTTTTGTGGAAGGTGAGGATAGTTTCTAAAAATATCTCACCACAACTTGAGGCTTGGGCAAAACTGACTATCTTGCCCCATCAAACGAATTAGAAGATGCGGAGTGCATAATGACAAAAGAAGAACTGGTGAACCTGCAGAAATATTTGCAGGCAAAATTTGGCAATCCGCAATTGCTGGTGAAGGCGCGCCCTAAAAAGACAGATTCGGCTGAGGTTTATCTCGGTGAAGAGTTTATCGGCGTGCTTTATCTGGATGAAGATGAGGGCGAGCGCTCTTTCAACTTCCAAATGGCAATTTTGGATATCGATTTGGACGAAGTTGCGGGTTAATCCGCCTTTGTCATGATGTTGAGTTTGGCGCGCATTTGTGCGTCAAACGCCTTCCACTGGGGCAAAACTTGCTCCGGAAATTTGATCACCGCAGCGACACGCTTGGTGACCAGCTTTGTTTCCAAACAATTTGGTGCTTCAATTTCATCCGCCAATGGCTTTACGCACTTGGCAACAAAGGGTTGTGGCCGTAATGGATCATACCAGACACTTTCATCCTTATATCCATCACCATCCTTTAGCTGACGACCAACAAGTCCATATTGGTACTTTGCCGGGTCAGATGAGAAGCGATGTATATAGAGCGCGTCGAGCAGAAATGCGCTTGGCGTTGTGCGGCTGGCCTGCACTAAATCCACATTGATTTCTGCCACCTCCGAATCCAGTTGGACCGGAATCAGCAATTGCAATCCCTCTACCGCATGTTGGGCATCGTCCAATTCAGTGACCATCCAGTTTTCGGGCACATAAATTTCGCCAAAGCCCAATGTTATTTGGCGTTTCTTGCCGACAAATTCTGGATCAACTTGGATTTTTTCCGGCTTTAACGCCTCAAATCCATAAATTATCCCCAGCCCAACAATCGATAACAAGGCCATCAGGAACAGGCTGTTCATGATAACACTTTGTTTTTTAGTATTTTTTCTTAGTTTCTTGCGGGCCAATTTCTAGCTTTCGGCATTAACCATTCGTAGTTTTGGGACGTGACTTTTGATGTAGGCGGAAATATGTTTAACAAAGTGTTAAGAAATTTCTAAAATGCAAACGGGGAAGCCATGTCCATCGAGTTCTTTATTGCACTTTATATCGTCGCAGTTGGATTGGCCGTGGCCGGTGTTGGTACCTATCTTTATCAAATGATTTTCAAACAAGAAGCGATGTTGCGCTTTGATGGCGCATCATATTTGGGCTCGCTTGGTCATTTGTTGATGAGCTTTCTTTGCGGGCCGATGATCATGTTGCATTTGGGCTGGCGCAATGAAGGCCAAAGCTCTTTGTCGATGAGTGGTGTCTTGTTATCTGCCTTCATCGCATTTGGCTGGAGCTTTATCACGGGCTTGCTGGCGCTAAGCGTATTCCTGAGCATCTTGGGCGCTTAAGCCCATGGCGCCGCTTTATCAGCTAAGCGCGGAAGAGCCAAATATCCATTCCATCTTTGTTGCGCGAACCGCGTCGGTGATGGGCAAGGTTTCGGCTGCTGACCAAACAAGCATTTGGTTTGGCGCCGTTCTGCGTGGCGATGCAGATCATATCTCCATTGGTGAAGGCAGCAATGTGCAAGACAATGCAGTGGTGCATTGCGATCCAGGCTTTCCAGCTATTATTGGGGCCTATTGCACTGTTGGGCATTCAGCAATCGTGCATGGCTGCACATTGGAAAAAGGTGTGCTTGTTGGCATGGGCGCCATTGTGATGAACGGTGCGGTGATCGGCGAGGGTAGCATTGTCGGTGCTGGGGCGATTGTCACTGAAGGAACAAAAGTGCCGCCATTTTCCGTGGTGTTGGGGCAGCCTGGGCGCATTAAAAAGACTTTGGACGCCAGCACCATGGATGAACGAATTGATCAGGCGCAGCGTTATATTGAACGGGCGCAGCATTTTGCAAAAGATTTAAGAGAGATAGGCTGATTGAAAAGGCGAAGGGCCAGCTCGGGGAAGCTGACCCTTCTATTCGGCCGAGAGTGTCAGGGGTTGGAAGGGTGGCCGAATTAGCGTGACGCGAGGATAACCCCACGATTGTCTGCAAGCTCCATCCAGCGGCCCTGATGCTGCTGAGATTGACGCTTAACGTAGGTGTAGTTGGTTTCACTCCAGATTTTGATCAAGCCTTCTTGGTTGTCCAAAATCAGGTCGCCGCGGTCTGTGCGAACGGTCAGCACGGCATGGCCTTCGCCATTGGCTTGCTTCACAACAGTGATCAAAAGGGTGCTTGGGGCCCAGCCGCGCTCAATCAAGCTGCGGCGCTTGGCCAGCACATAGTCTTCACAGTCGCCATATTCGCGGGGATAGGTCCAAAACTCTTCAGTTTGGTACAGATCAATATCATTGATCGGGCGGATGGTTTCGTTCCAATGGGCGTTGACCTGCAGCAATTGATCCCATTTCGCCTGAGTCAAGTTCTCATAAGTGATCAGATTGGAGTTCTGACCACACTCAGCTGGGCGAGATTGGCAAAATTGTGCGTGTCCAATGGGGATGGATGTTTCGCGTACATCCAACACAAAGGCTTGGTCTTCGCTGATGGCCAAAGCTGGTGCAGCCCAAAGAGCGGGCAACGCACTCATAGCCAAAAATAGTTTTCGCGCAGTGGCGTAAAAGTTCTTCATTTCAAATCTCCCTGACAGAGACCAGAATGAAGAAGAGACTTTTCGCCCTCGCGAAAAAATATGTTCAGCTTTTAATCAAGATTGAACCAATAGATTCAACGCTTGTTAAGCATGAAAAAGCCCCGATCGGCGGGGCCGCGGGACTATTGTTCTAATGATGCTTGGGGCGGTATGCTAGTTTGTGTGCAGGTTTCTTTGCACCACGGAAAACACCTCCTGCACAGAGGAGAACTCGACCGCGATCCCATCATCAAAGTGACGCACGACACGCGCGCGCATGCGACCAAGGGTGACGGGCGTACCCATTTGTGGGCGCACATCGATTTCGATGGCCGCGCCAGACAAAGAAATATCGATGATCTTGCAATTATATTTGCGCCCATCGTCCAGAATGATGCTCGAATGGCGAATGTCGGGCACTTGCCGATCATGCCGACGATCTTCTGGCAGGTTGAGAATGTCTTTGTTCGCAAACCAAGTAAGTTGGGCCGCAATATTGTCGCGTTTACGTGGCGACACTTTCACTTCCATATGGAAGCCGCCATCAATCAATTCGATGATTGTGCCTTCAATTCGGCCAATATGATCGAGATATGCGATGATCTTTTCGCCGACTTGTCCGCTGGCAGGCGCAATAATATGCGCATCGCCGGGCGACATTTCGATAACCTGACAAGGGAATTCGCGCCGATCTTCCAGCATATAACGCCCCAAAAGAGAGACCTTTACGCTTTGGAAGCGGGACTCATCAAAACTGGGGGGCATATGAGCAGCAAATTTCTGTGCGGTCGCGTTCAACATACTCACAAGGTTATCCACAAAACTAAGATCGTGGACAAACCATATCGGTTTTTGGTTAACCGAGTGTAAGTGAGTTGAAATTGTTCAAATTTTTATTGCTTGCCGCCGTCAATGACTGCCAAGTGCTGGTAGCGCCGGGCAGAGCGCCCAAACACAGACACTGAGCCGCCATAATTCTCCTGCAAGTCCACCAGGTCATTTTCTGGAGCAACCTCTGCCTGCATGTCACGACCGGACAGATCTGTTGGGTGATCGTCAGGCCAGATGAGGCGCAAACCAGTGATCTTCTGATCCATGATTGGGTGCGTGCCGAACCAATAGGGCTCCTCAACGGCTGTGATCGCCCCGATGATGCGGGTGTTGGTGGCGCCATTGTGGCGCAATGGCAGCAGAATGCTCTCGAATGACAGCGGATGATTGTGCTGGCTTGTGCCAGTGAAGGTCACCAATGCGGCGGCGTGATCATCTGTCACAGCTTTGATCAATGTTTCAATCGCGTCGCGATCTTTGCGGCGCCACAAATCAAGGAAAGGGCGGGTTTTCAGCTCACGATTATAGGCAGAACAAATATGTGACCCAGCGAGACGGAAGTTGAAACTTGTGCCCAACTTGTCTGCTTCCAGAATAAAGGTATTGGCCAGCGCATGACGAATCTTAGTAGGGTCCACGTCGCGACGCTCAGGCGCGCTGCGGGTGCCCCGTAGATTGTTCCAGTAATTATAGAGTGTGCGCGTGCTTAGCTTCTGCATGGTCTCGTTTCGCCCCACTGGTTCGTCAAAATTTGATGGGAATTTCGACGCCGTTTTTTTGATCTTTAAGTTGGGCTCAATGTGACTCAAACGATCGGAAAAATCGCCCTTAAACCTTTATTAAGGTTAACGCGGTGGGCAAGATGTGGAAAAATTCGAAAATAGCGGGCATAAACGGGACCTTACAGGATTTGGAGTAGACATGAATAATCCCCAAAATGAGCAAAAGCCGCAGAATTCAGGGCAAAATCCACCGATTGTGAATTTGCCGCCTGTCGTGACGGCGCTCATCATTTTTATGGTTTTGCTTCATTTCAGCGCCAGCCTGATTCTGTCCGATGAGTCATTTTACCGGTTTTTCTTAACTTTTGGCTTTGCACCGTTGCGGTTGCAATATGCGCCGGAAATGCCCGGCGGAGTGGGTGCCTTGTTCTGGACGCCCTTCACGCATGGGTTCCTCCATGCCGATTGGATGCACCTCACTTTCAACATGCTTTGGCTCGCCGTTTTCGGCACACCCATCGCCCGCCGTTATGGGCCCGTTGGATTCGCCATCGTATTCGGATTGGGCCTTATTGGTGGCGTGATCGGCTATATGATTCTGCACTTTAATTCTGTCGCCGTTTTGATCGGTGCATCCGGTGCGGTGTCCGCTTTGATGGGGGGCGCGTTGCGCTTCATGTATCAGCCGCTTTTGAAGGAAGTGGATGAGGAGACAGGCGAGGTGCACATTTTAGGTCGGCGCTTAGCCACCCCTGCAGAATTGTTGAAAGATCAACGTGCTGTCGGCTTTACCGTGGTTTGGATGGGCGTCAATTTATTGTTCGGCCTGTTTCCGCAGCTTATGGGCATGGAAGGCGCAAATGTTGCTTGGGAAGCCCATATTGCGGGTTTCATCGCTGGGTTCTTCGCTGTGGCGTGGTTGGAGCGGCGGCCGTTTTAGCCTTTGCTGTAACGCTCTTTTGGATCGAAAAGTGGATTGATGCCAAGATCTTGCACGGCAAATCCATTACCTGATTTTTCTACAGCACGGTAGAAGCAGGTTTTACGGCCTGTGTGACATGCGGCGCCTGAACCTGACTGGGTGGCGCGGACCTGCAAAATGTCCTGATCGCAATCTACCCGCATTTCAACGAAGTTCAGCAGTTCGCCTGATGATTCGCCTTTTTTCCATAAGCTATTGCGAGAGCGAGAAAAAAAGTGCACGTAACCTGTGTCGAAGGTGAGGCGAAGAGCTTCCTCATTCATATAGGCTGCCATCAATATGGCGTCACTCTCCGCATCGGTGACGACGGCGAGAATAAGGCCATGTTCATCAAAGCGCGGGGCGAAAATTTCGCCAGCTTCAAGTTCAGTCTTTGAAATGGATTTGGGATCGATCAAATTGCTCATAGGCGCTTTATAGAATGCGCCTATGAAGATTTCTATATCGAATGTGGTTATTTTTGCAGGGCGAGCAGGTGGAAAAAGCGATCCTGCTCTTTTGGCTCTTCTGCAAACACACCCGTAAAGCGTTGGGTGAGGGTGGTCGCGCCATGTTTTTTTACGCCACGGAGCGACATGCACATATGTTCTGCTTCCAGCATCACGGCGGCGCCGCGCGGATTTAGATTGTCATTGATCGCATCAATGATTTGCTGGGTTAGGTTCTCTTGAGTTTGAAAACGCTTAGCAAACACATCGGTTACACGGCCCAGTTTGGATAGGCCGACAACGCTGTCTGTTGGTAGATAAGCAATGTGCGCTTTGCCCACGAACGGTACCATATGGTGTTCGCAGTGTGAAAAGAACGGAATGTCTTTCACCAGCACCATATCGTCATAGCCGCCCACATCGCGGAAGGTCTTATTGAGCACTTCTTCTGCGTCAAGATTGTAGCCCTCGAAGAATTCTTCATATGCTTTTGCCACCCGCTTAGGGGTTTCCAACAAGCCTTCGCGGGTTACATCTTCACCCGCCCACGCGAGCAAGGTGCGCACGGCTTCTTCTGCCTGCGCGCGCGAAGGACGTGCGACAGGCTTGGGCTCAGAAATGTCTTTTTTTATGGGTTTAACGGTCGCATCCATGATCATCTCCTGATGGCGTCGACCTATTATACGGAGCCAGAGACTGAACGGATTGCCATTTCACACGCCAAAGTGAAATTCCGGGCACTGGCTTGGTTTTGATTGACCTGCACTATATGATGCTTATCTAAAAAGAAACAAGTCTTCTCCCGTACCAGATGAGTTCACAATGTCGTTTGGCGATATCTACAATCAAATGATTCTCGAATATGCAGGCAATTTGCCTGATTTGCCGCGTTTGGATGCACCAGATGCCAGCGCTCGCCGACATTCGCGGGTTTGCGGCTCTACCATCGAGATTGATTTGAAGATGGAAGATGGAACTGTCGCTGCCTATGGCCATGAAGTGGCGACATGCGCGTTGGGGCAGACATCTGCCTCCATTGTGGCGCACAATATTGTGGGCGCAACGGCGGATGAGTTGCGGCTTGTGCGCACGCAAATGCAAGCCATGCTTAAAGCGGATGGGCCGCCGCCAACTGGACGGTTCGAAGATTTGAAATATTTGGAGCCAGTCAAAGACTTTCCGCAACGCCATGCGTCTGTGATGTTGGTTTTTGAGGCGATTTGTGATGCGCTCGACCAGATTGAGTTGCAAGCGAAAAGCGCATGAGCATTTTGCGGCTGATTGGTCGGATTGTTGATTTTCCTTTTCGCTGGCTGGCGATCGGGTTGATCACTCTTTATCGCTACACGCTGTCGGCTTTTATGGGCCGAACGTGCCGTCATGCCCCATCTTGCTCCGAATTTACGCTGTTGGCGATCAAGCAATATGGCTTTTGGCCCGGGGGCTGGATGGGGGCAGCGCGGATCTACCGATGTCGCCCCGGGGGGACCAAAGGTTTTGATCCAGTGCCAGAAACTTTGCCAAAAAAGGCAAAATGGTATGCCCCTTGGCGGTTTGGGCGCTGGAAATAATTTCAAAACATGCTAAAGCAACCTCTTTGACGGACCACGACGCAATAGTGCGCGTGGCAATTGACGAGATGAAATGGAGAAAGATCATGGTCAATGTGTCGTTTCCTGATGGTGCAGTTCGAGAGTATACTCGGGGTACCACCGGCACCACCATCGTAGACTCCATTTCTAAGTCATTGGCGAAGAAAACCGTTGCGATGCGGATCAATGGCGAGTTGGCTGATTTGTCCGATCCATTGAATGAGGATTGCGCAATTGAATTTGTGCAACGCGACGATGAAGCTGCGCTGGAATTGATCCGCCACGATTGTGCTCACGTGTTGGCTGAGGCCGTGCAAGAGCTTTGGCCGGACACTCAAGTGACCATCGGTCCAGTGATCGAGAATGGCTTTTATTACGACTTTGCGCGTGATCAGCATTTTACCGAGCAAGATTTTGAAGCCATTGAGAAGAAAATGGCTCAAATTATTGAGCGTGGTGCGGTGTTCACCAAGGAAGTTTGGGATCGCGAGGAAGCCAAGCGCGTTTTTGCGGCCAAAGGCGAAGACTATAAAGTTGAATTGATCGACGCCATTCCCGGTGATGAAGACCTGAAAATTTATAAGCAGGGTCAATGGTTTGACTTGTGCCGCGGTCCGCATATGCGCAGCACCAAAGATGTTGGTGTGGCGTTTAAACTGACCAAGGTAGCAGGTGCCTACTGGCGCGGCGACAGCAACAACAAAATGCTATCGCGCATTTATGGCACTGCTTGGGTCAACCCAAAGCAGCTTAAAGCCTATTTGCACATGATCGAAGAAGCTGAAAAGCGCGATCACCGCAAATTGGGTAAAGAGCTTGACCTTTTCCATTTGCAGGAAGAGGCGCAGGGTTCTGTATTCTGGCATCCAAAAGGCTTCAACATCTATAATCAAATGGAAAGCTATATTCGCCGCAAGGTGAATGCTGCTGGTTATAAAGAGATCAAAACCCCGCAGCTGATGGACAGCAAATTGTGGGAAAAATCCGGCCACTGGAGCAAGTTCCGTGAGGACATGTTTGTGGTGCCGGATTTGGAATTTGCCTCTGATGCTGAGCAGTTGGATGTGGCACCTGATTCCAAATTGATGGCGTTGAAGCCGATGAATTGCCCAGCGCATATTCAGGTGTTCAATCAGGGCATTAAATCCTATCGCGATTTGCCATTGCGCTTTGCCGAGTTTGGCTGTTGCCACCGGAACGAAGCGCATGGTGCATTGCATGGTTTGATGCGCGTACGTCAAATGACCCAGGATGATGGCCACGTGTTCTGTCGTGAAGATCAGATCACCTCAGAAACTGAGGCTTTCTGCGCATTGCTTGATTCTGTTTATCAGGATTTGGGCTTTACCGAGGTCAAAATCTTGTTGGCGACACGTCCTGATATGCGGGCAGGTAGCGACGAGACTTGGGATCAGGCAGAAAAAGGCTTGGGCGATGCCTTGCGGGCAACTGGCCGTGAGTTTGAAATTGCCGAAGGCGAGGGCGCATTTTATGGCCCGAAGCTTGAGTTCCATTTGAAAGATGCCATTGGCCGTTCATGGCAGTGTGGCACCTTGCAGCTCGACTTTGTGTTGCCGGAACGTTTGGACGCGTCTTACATCGCAGAAGATGGTTCGCGCCAACGCCCAGTTATGTTGCACCGCGCTGTGTTGGGCACTTTGGAGCGCTTTATCGGCATTTTGATTGAAAACCATGCGGGCCGTATGCCCATGTGGTTGGCACCTACACAAGTTGTGGTCGCGACCATTATTTCTGATGTTGATCCTGCAGCCATGAAAGTGGTTGAGAAGCTGAAAGCGGCTGGCCTACGGGTTGAGACTGATTTCCGCAACGAAAAGATCAACTATAAGGTGCGTGAGCATTCAACCCAAAAAGTGCCAGCAATTTTGGTGCTGGGTGAGCGTGAAGCGGAAGAAGGCACCGTTTCAGTTCGTCGCCTTGGCGAAAAAGGCCAGAAGGTGGTGAGCGTCGAAGAAGCGGTTGCTGCTTTGGCGGCGGAAGCCACACCTCCTGACTTGAAATAGATTATAGAGCGGCGCGTATTTGCTTGGCTTTGGCTGATGAATATGCGCCGCTTTGCACCGCTAGAACGCGGCCTTGCCGATCAATCACCACGGCATAAATTTGGTTTTTTCCACCCAGCCCGAGATTTTTGCGAAAGCGCGTTACATTGGTGTAAAGCGTCAGGGTTTTCGCGCGTGTTGCTTGCGATGGAATGCCTGAACGCATACCATTTTCAATCATCCCGCCCATCAAGCGCAAGGCTGAGGGCAGAACGGGCAATTCATAAAACTTTGCTTGGCCTGCATTTTCCAACTTCTCTGCAAAGGGCAGCCAAGTGTTGATTTGGGGTTGCTGCTCTTGCTCAAACGCGATGAGCAAAAGGGCGCGATTGGCGTTAAAGTCTGTCGGGAGACTGAGCTCTCTTCCGTTCAAATCCTTTGTGTCGAGGTTCGGAAATTGCTGGGCCACAGTTGCAGTGCTGGCAGCGGCGAAAGAGAAAAAGGTTGCCATAATCAAAAAGATCTTGCGCATAGATAACTCCATTGTTTGGGCTATCTACGCGCAATGCGGGCAGTCAGATTAGTTGAATCACTGTGTGATGATTTCAATTTCACGTGGCAGGCCGGGCAAAACCTCAAATTCTCGGTTGAACACACGGTCGCCCAGGCGGGCCAGCAATATATATTCGCCTTGCGCCAGCACCGTTGCTGGGAAAGCGGTGGCTTCTTCGTAAATCGTTTCGCCGGAAAGGTTTTTCACGATCCAGCTGGTGTCGGCAATGGCTTCTCCGCCGGGCTCTGAGACGAGTTTAAAGGTGACTTGCGCGGCTCGGTGATAAAGCGTCGCTTCGGTCAATTGTCCCGGTTTAACTTGCAAATCCGCCTTGGCGGTCGCGTTGACGTTGCCGAAATAGGAAGTGATCGAATAGGTGCCGGAATTGAGGTGTAGCAATTGTCCCGGTTGCACAGCGCGTGCCACGAGAACAGATTGTCCTTCCGCATCGCGGGTGTTCACATTAAAGCGGATAAAACGGTCTGGAATGTTGATGTCGCCAGAAATGGCTGCGCCCAGTTTTAGACCGCCGACATCCAAAATGATGTCCAGTTGATTCGGGCCGGGTTCCACCGTGACCGTGTCAGATGCTTGCGCCAAGCCATAGGCCGCATGCACCACATATTGGCCGGGTGATAGGCTGAAAATTGCCGGGGTCGCCTCGGATTTATCCAACAGTTCCAGCTCACCTTGTTCATTTGGCGTGGTGCTGAACACGCGCCACACAATGCCTTGGGGGATAATTTCCCCATCTTCCGCTACTTTCGCGGAAATGGTCACTGGCTGGGGTTTGCCGGGCTTTGGCGTGTTTTCCACTGTCGGTGTTGGTGTTTGCGGGGTGGTCGTTTGCGATGGTGCTTCGGTCGCGCCTTCCAATCCTGCGGGCCGTGGCGGCGGCACGGGAGCCACTTCCTGCGCAAAGGCTGCTACGCTTTGGCCCAAAAGGCCCAAAGCAAGAAAAAGGGATGCTGCCAATGGAGCGGAGCGGCGTTTTGTGATGACCATAAGTGCACTTTAGCTTAGATTTGGTTCAAAATTTGGCAATGCATATTCAGAATGTGCATCAGCTATGACATAAGTGCAATTGGTTTATAAAAAGTCCAGATCAGAAGGAATTGCTGATGCCGCATCAAGACGCGCTGATTGAGTATTTGAAAACACGCCGATCTGTTACCGGGCCCTTTTTGACCACGCCTGGGCCAACCGTGGCTGAGCTTGATCAAATCATGGAAATTGGCATCAGGGTGCCAGATCATGGCAAAATCGCGCCGTGGCGCACGGTGGTGTATCAAGGTGCGATGCGGGAAGCCATTGGCGACAAGCTGGCGCAGATTTGGAAAGAGAAGCACCCGGAAGCGGATGATGAAGTTCTCGAGGTAGAGCGCAAGCGCTTTTTACCGGCACCCGTAACTATCGGCGTTTTGGCAAAGCCGCAAGCTCATCCCAAAGTGCCGGAGCTGGAACAGATGCTGTCTGCCGGTTGTGTGTGCTTTAATCTGGTTCATGCTGCGCATGCGCACGGTTATGCCGCGCATTGGGTGACCCGTTGGTTCAGCTTCGATGCAGATGCTGCCGCAATGTTAGGTGCGGAAGATGGCGAACAATTTGTTGGCTTCGTGCATATGGGCACAGCTGAAGTTGCCCCGCAGGAGCGTGATCGACCAAATCTTCGTGATGTGGTGAGCTATTGGCACGAATAATTGGGCAAACTATGCAAAGTTTGCTATTATTATACCCGATAAACCAATAATTTGCGGGGTCTAACGTGCCCACCATTGATCCAAATAGCTTGCCGCCAGAACTGACGCGTGCCCTGACGCGTGCAGGGGATAAGAATGGCGTGGATTTTGGCTATTTGTTGCAAACGGCCATGCGCGAAAGCTCCCTTGATCCAGAAGCTAAGGCTGCCACTTCCTCAGCGGTGGGGCTGTTCCAGTTTTTGGAGGGCACCTGGCTTGAGGTGATTAAGGAAGAGGGCAGCAAGCTCGGCTATGGAGACTTGGCCAACAAGATTACCCGCACAGACCGTGGCTATGAAGTGATCAACCCGCAGGAGAAGGCGGGCATTTTGGCGTTGCGCGAAGATCCGGCATTGGCGGCAGATTTGGCAGCGGCGTTCACAAGGCGCAACGGCGAATATTTGAAAGACAAATTTGGCCGTATGCCGAGTCCGGGCGAACTTTATATAGCGCATTTTCTTGGTGCAGGCGGGGCGGAGAAGCTGTTTAGTCTGGGACTAGAACAGCCCAATGCGATTGCGGCAGAGCATTTTGGCCCACAAGCCCGTGCGAACCGACCCATTTTTTACAAGGGCGATCAACCGCGCACGATCAAGGAAGTTTATCAGGTTTTGGTGCGCCATCACGCGCCTGAAAACTCAGATCAAGCGGCGGCTACCCAGTTTGCGGCGCAGCAGATGGCGCTGGATAGCAAAGGGCCTTTTGCGGTGCGCCAACCAGCGAGTTTGGTCAATCCATTTGAATCTCTTTATCGTCCCACCGGCGTGCCATCCACCAGCTACGCACCTGACGAGTCTAGCAAAGGTACTGAAAAACAAAGCTTTTTCAGTTCTCTTTATAAGAAATAACTCAAAAGCCGCACCGCCACATTTATGGTGAACGCTTCTTTAATTCTTGCACGCTAATCTATGGGCTAGTTTGTGAGTAAAAGGGTAATTTGCGTGCTTGGTTATCAAGATTATCTTGATCTTTCTCAGTCTCCCCATGCCGAAGATCGTGGGCAGGCAGCGCGTATCGCGGCGCGCGCCTATCTCGACCATGATGGGCCGGCAGATGAGCACGCGGCACTTTATGCGGCGGTGTTGAGCTTTCTCGACGATACGAGTGTGAAAGTGCGGGCAGCATTGGCCTATGAGCTTTTGCGCTCTGCCTATGCGCCACGACCTGTGATGTTTGCCCTTGCGCAAGATGATCCCGTTATCGCAACGGCAGTTGTACAATATTCTCCTGTTTTGCAGGAAGCTGATCTCAATGTGTTGATCAAGGCAGGGGATGAACCTGTTTTGCTTTCAATTGCGGGCCGACAAACGCTTTCGCCCAAACTGGTGGTCGCGTTATTGGCCAAGCAAAACCGCGCGGTTGATTTGCGTTTGATTGAACATAATGCTGAGCGCTTGTCTGAAAGTAGCTTGTTGGAACTTTGTGACCGTTGGACGGACGATGCGGACGTGCGCGGCGCATTGCTGGACAAGACGAGCCTGCCAGCGGCTGGACGATATTTGCTGACCGAGCAAATCGCGGCCGACCTGGCAGAGATGCGCTATGTGAAAGGCGCGATACAGCCTGCGCGCTTAAAGCGGATTATGCGGGATCTTGTCGATGATGCAACGACCCATATTGGCGATGACATCGCTGATCAAAGCAACCATGCCTATATTGAAGCATTGATCGAGAGCGGGCGTTTGACCCCGCGCTTGCTGATTCAATCATATTTGTTTGGCCGCCATATTTTCTTTGATGCCTGTGTGGGGCAATTGGCCCGCGTGCCGTATCGCAAAGTGAGCGGCATCTTGGATAAAGGCTCTCGCCGGGGCATGTATGCTTTGTTCCTCAAATGTGGGTTTGATGCACCGTTAAGCAACTTGATGTGTCGCTTGGTGACCGTTTCTCGTCATCACCACTTGGCTGAAGATCAAGCGGCGCGCCATTTTGTGGTGTCACAATTGATCACGGCTTTGATTGATGAGCATGAGGGCGATGTGCCTGAGACGTTGGAAGCGATTTTTGCTTATCTCAACGAATTGAACGTGACATTGGCGCGCAATGCGGCGCGGGGCGTGATGGCTACATTCTGCGATCGGGCACCGAATGAAGCGCGCATGGCGGTGACGCAGTTGCGCGGTGAAGCCTTAGCGCTGCCAGCGGCTTAGCAAACTAATTCTAATAGCCAAATTGTTCATTGAGGACGCGTTCGTCTAGGCTATGGCCCGGATCGAAAAGTAAGCTCACTTTGTGCGTGCGGTCTTCTTTGATGGAGACACGTGTGATCTTCTTGAATGGCTTGCTGTCTGCCACCGCATTGACTGGGCGTTTGTCCACTTCGCGTGGAATCAGTGTCACTTCCGCTTTATTGGGCAAAATTGCCCCGCGCCAGCGCCGCGGCCGGAAGGGCGAAATTGGGGTGAGGGCCAGCAGAGGCGAATCGATGGGCAAAATCGGCCCATGTGCAGAAAGGTTGTACGCTGTTGACCCTGCTGGGGTGGCCACCAATATGCCGTCACACACCAACTCGTCTAGGCGAGACTTGCCATCGATCAAGATTTGCAATTTAGCCGCCTGATAAGATGCACGCAGCAAAGACACTTCATTCAGCGCCAGTGCTTCGTGGGTTTCACCTGCTTTGGTTGTGACCTTCATGCGCAAAGGGTGGATATCACTTTGTTCTGCGGCTTGTAGACGTTCGCGCAAATTTTCCGTGCGAAATTCATTCATCAAAAAGCCGATGGAGCCGAAATTCATGCCATAAACTGGGATGCCTCGGTCCATCACGCGGTGCAATGTTTCTAGCATCAACCCGTCGCCGCCCAAGGGCACGATGATGTCCGCATCTTCAAATTCGCAATTGCCATAGAGCACCACCAGCTCCTGCAATGCCGCTTTGGACTGGTCGGAACCATTGGAAATAAAGCAGATTTTTTCAAATTTCGCCTGAGACACGACCGCAACCCTTGTCGATGCTGATGGCTCTATTGATTGCATACTCAGGGGCGGAAGTGGAAGTCTAATTCGGTGAAAAACACATAGTTTCTCCAAGAGCTTGGATTTTTCGAAAAATTTTTGGAAAATCAGTCTTGCGCAAATTAAATTAGGGTGATAGCAAGCGCCTCGGAGCCGGTTTAGCTCAGTTGGTAGAGCAACTGATTTGTAATCAGTGGGTCGGGAGTTCAAGTCTCTCAACCGGCACCATTTTTCCTCTAGGAAAATCAAGGCTTTGAGCCACATTTCCCCAAAAGAACAAACGTGAACGTCCGACTGAAAAAAGTC